>DDTD01000069.1 GCA_002344005.1 Ignavibacteria bacterium UBA2373
AATTGAGAGTGGATAGGTATAGCGTTTGTTGAGTATATTGATGGAGAGGAAATAATTACCACTCAATAAATTCTCGGTTGCATACATATAATGATGCACACCCTTGCCTATATCAAAGCGTTCATGAACAATATTTCGACCCATAATATCGGTTAAGACTATCTCCGTAGAACAAGTGCCGATGCTATATGTTCTGTATGGTAAGAGTGCTGTTGTTTTCATATTGCCTCCGAAGATAGAATATAAGAGTTTGTATGAGGTACGAAGATGACAGATGACACGACTTTTACTCGCATATTCGTACAATCTTGTGCAACTTACAAAAAAAGTGTTATATGGCAAATATTTTTTACAAAGAGTCTGTTTCTTTTCTAAAAAACCCTACTTCATCATCACACATTCATCATGCCAAACGCCATTGCTCGCTTGCATAATATACATGCCGCTTGATAATGTTGGTAATGATATTTCTTGTATATCGGTGGAATTGTATAGTGATGAATAATGCCATACTTCCACGCCTGTTACGTCGAATATTTTTAGCGTAATTGCACCGCCATAACCCGTGTATAATCGCGCTATAATGCCGTCAGACTCGATGCCGAAACGCCCCGTTTGTTGCACACCGCGAAATTGCCATGCACAACTCGGATCATAAAGAATTTCATCATTATTGCCACGCACTATCAGACATTGTTCGCTGTGAATAATATCGGAAAGCGTGAATTTTTCGCTTTTTCTGCCATCAGGCGGTAAATAGATTGTACAAGGCAAAATAATTTCTTTTTCTTGTTTATTCGGTGAAATACTTGTAAATCGAAGTGCATTATTGCGAAGAAATACGGTGGAAATTCCTGTGTTCGGTGTAAAAATACTGTCACAACGCACACAACATGGATCATAATTCAAGGTTATTGTCGTTTGTGCAAGACCTTCGGGAATAATTATTTTCACGGGAACAATAGTGCCGGGTGCATACTGCGCTGTGTCTGATAATTGCAAAGAAATTGTTTTTTCTTGATCATTGTTAATGGTTATGGAAACTGTTTTTTCTTCATAACAACCATTAGCATTTGTACCTCGAACGGTATAAGTAATATTTTCTGTTGGTTGCGCTATCGGATTGGCAATAGTCGAATTATTGAGATATGTACTCGGTGTCCACAAATAACTATCCGCATTATTTGCACGAAGATGAACTGTATCGCCAAGACAGATTTCTCTATTTTCTGAAACCGATATTGTCGGCTTTTCATTTACTGTAATAAGAATTTTTTTACTATCAAAACAATTTCCTGTTTTTCCTGTGACGATATATTCTGTGGTTTTTGTACCTGTAAATATCGGGTTTGCAATTGTGGGATTATGTAAGCCATCCACAGGCGACCAAGAATATTCTAATGCGCCCTTGGCTGATAAATGCACTGTATCGCCCGAACATAGTTCTCTATTTTCTGACACCAACAATGTCGGCTTTTCATTTACTGTAATAAGAACTTTTTTACTGTCAGAACAATTGCCGTTTTTCCCTGTGACTATATATTCTGTAGTTTTTATGCCGTTAAATATAGGGTTTGCAATAGTCGGATTATTTAAGCCATCGGCAGGTGACCAAGAATATTCTGTAGCACCTTTGGCTGATAAATGCACTGTATCGCCCACACAAATTTCTCTATTTTCAGAGGCAATTATTGTCGGTTTTTCATTCACAGTAACAAGTATCGTATCTTTACCTTCGCAATTTCCTGATTTTCCCGTGACTATATATTGTGTGGTGGAAGTTCCTGTAAATAGTGGATTTGCGATAGTAGCATTACTTAATCCTTCCGCAGGCGACCAAGAGAAATTTTCTGCACCGCTTGCATTTAATTGTATTTGTTCACCTTTGCAAACATTTGTGTCCGCACCTGCAAAAACGGATAATTCACCACCCAAAGTGACATTGACGGTATCATAATTTTCACAGCCATTGCTGTTTTTTACTGTGAGAATATATTGCATATTTTTTTCGGGCGTGCATAGTGGGTTTGCACTTTTTGGATTATCCAAATAATCGGCAGGCGACCAAGAATATTCTACTTGCGGATTATTATTACTGCCGAGTCTTACTGACAGCCCTGCACATAATTCTTTATCTCTGCCCGCATCTGCTTTTTCATTTTCTTTGATTGTAATTGTCACAAAAGCGGAATCTGTGCAAGTAGCATTGGAAATAATAACTTTATAGCGTGTTGTTGTGCTTGGCATTGCAATCGGATTGGCAATAAAATAATTATTTAATCCGCTTTTCGGAAACCATTCATACTTTGTGCCGCCGCCTGCTTGTAATGGAACAGAATTTCCAAAACAAATAGTGGTGTCACGATTAATTGTGGGCTGAACAGGAATACCCGGGCGTACAATAATTTCATCATAATTTTCACAACCTCCTTTTGTGAATGCTCGCACAGTATATTTAATTTCTTTTTTTGGTGCAGCAACTATCGGATTGGGAATATTGGGATTATTTAATCCTTCTGTCGGTGTCCATGAATATTGTACATTTTTTTCACCAGCTGAACCGATTTGCACAGAATCGCAAGCATACACATCTTTTCCTGCATCCGCTTTCGGAATATCATCAATAATAGCAACGGTACGTAACACATCGGAGCGACTTTGTTTGACAGAATTAAGTTGTATCGGATATATTCCTTTTTGTTTGACAGAAAAAACAATAGAATCTAACCCCTGTTCAATAATATCTGCATTATTAATTGTCCATTTACGAAATAATACTCTTCCTGCATCTTTGTGATAGACTTTTATTGGTTTACCAACGCAACCATAGACAGTATCTATAGTACCCGGAAATTCCATACAATAATTACTTTTCATCCCTGCTAGACCATAAGAATCCGACATCGTATGTTCCATCATATTGGGGTAACGTGCAGTTGTAATACTCGAATCAAATACACGCAAATTACAGCCGCTACCAAGAGTATTAGGATTATGAATAATATATTTTCCATAATATATTTTTTTATCCATACCAAGTTGTAAATGGCTCCGACTTCGAAAGGATCCGAGATAGAATGAGTCTCTCAAAAAAATATTGTCATTTAGAATTTCATATTGATATAAAATTTCGTGTGATACATAGGAAGCTATGTACAATACTTTACTATTCGATGAAAAGCTAAAATCTTCTACATCTGCTCTCGAGTTTGCACCAGAATAGTCTAATATTAATCTTCCATTACTGATAATACCTGTTCTTTTATCAAAGTCATACAAGTAAATCTTTTCATAGTGCAAAGGAATATCGCTATTAACATTATTTCCAGTCAAAGCAATGAGTTTTGTTCCATCCGGAGATAATTTGTAGGATCCATAATATTTAGGACCAAGAGTACTCGGTGTAAATATTTCATTAAAATCAGAAATAACTGGTAAAGAATCAATACCTTTTTCTGTAATTTTATATGAATAGAATCTTCTATTATTCTCATCACCAGCAATTAGCCAATAGTTACCGGAGGGACAGTCTATAGT
>DDTD01000011.1 GCA_002344005.1 Ignavibacteria bacterium UBA2373
GTAAGAGAGAAAAGAATTTATTCTCAATCAAAAATTTTTACAGAAAAGTGTTTGTATAGTTTATATCAAGATGTAATTGAAATTAATCCTGAATGGAAAAACTATTTGACTTCAAATACAAGGGTGTTGAAAGATTTTTGCTACTGGAATCTCGCCTTGTTTCTCCAAACAAAAAATCCGAATGTTCCTGATATACCTAATAAGTTAATTAAGCCAGCAGTAAGAAATTCTTTGACACAACAGCGAACCCAATTTTGGGATTTGGTTCTCAAAGAATTGGGTTCAGTAAAATGTATTTACACAGGTAAGGATCTCACAGTTGGAAAATATGCTGTAGAACATTTTATTCCTTACTCTTTTGTTTCTCATGACTTGATTTGGAATTTAATTCCCGCCGATAAATCATTTAATAGTTCAAAGAGTGATAAACTTCCACCACTTGAAAAATATTTCAATCCGTTTTTTTCAATACAAAAAGCAGCAATTGAAATTGTTACATTGAAGTCACCAAAGTGTAAGTTACTCGAAGATTATTTGACAATTTTTCCTGACTTTAAGAAGAGTTTTTCCAAAGATAAATTTAAAGAAACAATTCAACCATTAATTACCATTGCATCTAACAATGGATTTGAATTTATGAAGTGATGCAACAGCAAAACACATACAGCCACTTAACTGCGAAAGAAAGAGAATCACTTTCCTTTCCTGCCAAGTTTTTGTTGAACAAAAATTTATTAGTTGGAGATGTTCTGGACTTCGGTTGCGGATTGGGAAAAGATGTTGAGTTGTTAAAGGAAAAGGGAGTAAACATTACAGGGTATGACAAACATTATTTTCCCGAATATCCGCAAAAGAAATTTGATACCGTTCTTTGTTTCTATGTTCTAAATGTTTTATTTCCCGAAGAACAAGCAAGTGTTTTAATGGAACTTTCACAATTAGTAAAACCGACAGGAAAGGTATTTATCGCTGTTAGACGTGATTTGCAATTTGAAGGTTTAAGAACACATAAAACTCATCAAAAGAAAACTTATCAATGCAATGTTGTTTTGAATTCAAAATCATTTTTCAAAAATAAAAACTGTGAGATTTATGAATACAAGCATTACAACCAAATAAAACACAAGATAAGTTTAGATTGTCCTTTTTGTAATCCCGATACAGAAAGAGAGTTGATTGTAGAGTCTGCAACTGCCTACGCAATGTTTGATATGTTTCCTGTCAATGACGGACATGCTTTAATAATTCCTAAAAAACATTGTACGAATTATTTTGATCTTACATTCAAAGAGCAATCGGCTTGTTGGTTTGTGCTTAATAAAGTCAAAGAAATTGTAGAAAAGCGTTTTAATCCTAACGGATTTAATGTTGGAATAAATATAAATGAAACAGCTGGACAAACGGTAAGTCACGTTCATATTCATTTAATACCAAGATACAAAGGTGATGTTGAAAATCCGAGAGGTGGTGTTCGTGCTGTAATTCCTAACAAACAGAAATATTAAACTTGAAAGTATGAAAGATTTATTTGGCAATAAAAAGCCTGTTCAAATTGAAATTGACGAATGGTGGTTTAATGGAAGAATTATCCAAAAGAATAACGATTTTAGATTGCCCGAATGGATTTCATTTGAGGATAATGACGAAAGCATAACCGTAAGACATTGGTCAAAAAAAGAAGCAATTGCTTATGCAATTGAAAAACCTTTCCGTAACCCAAATAATTTACCAAAAGATTACATTGGAGGATATAAATAAAAATCTTTACGTTAATGCACGTTTCAAATATAAATACGGTAGTCTTTGGAAATTCGGGTAAGTTTGTATGGTCAAATATTGACAGATGTATTTGGAGAACTGCACAAAGCATTATTGATAATTCTGAATTTCTTATTGGCAAAATGTGTCGCAAATTTATTGATAATCAAACTGTAAAAATTAAAATGGTTGCTTTCAATGAATACTATCCGACAAGACCGTACATTGTAAAAACTGCTTTACCAAATGACCCTCTCTACCTGATGTCCAATGCATCATACCTTGAGACATATAATGACAAGGCGATCTTCAATAAGTGGGGTGATGAAAGTTATGATTTAAATACCAAACTGTACGGTTCAGTTGGAAATCTGACCCTGTTACCTTCTGCACTTAACATATCTGTAAGTAATAAAAGTTGGAAAGCTAAGCTTCTATATTATCAACACATAGGGAATAAAGAACCACAAAAAAATCAAGAGTTAGAAGCCAAAGCTGAAAGAGAAGGGATTAATTTGAATTCAAGCACTATTGAACTTTTACAGAAGTGTAATTACCAAAATCATATTACTCCAATATTAGAGGTCGGCGAAAATTCTCAATGGGATGCCGAGTTGGTTTCTAAAAGAGCAGATAGAATTTTAGAAATTATGTGGGACAAGGTTATTACTTGGCTTGAGTAATATTCGTAAAAAAAATCAGTACAAGAATATTTCAATTTTCCGTAACTTGCATTCAACATGCTTCCTCCGCTTCCCATAAGAACAGCGCGCTCAGAGGGAGCATTTTGCTTTTTTAGCGACGGGTAGTGATTATCTACGTAAGCTAAACTTAACAAGACCCCATGAAATTTCTCTCATGAGGTCTTGGTTTTTTCGTACTTATGTGTTTTTTATTTATGAGCAACCGCTGGTTGTGCCGCAATCATCACAGACAGTGCAACTACCATTACGTTTCACACGCATGGATGCACAGTTGGAGCATTGTTCGCCCGTATAACCTTTGGCTTTGGCTTCATAGACTTTGGATTTTGTGCCACCATTGCTATGAGTGCTGCTGATGGATTCTACTGTTTCGGCGACCAAATCGGTTAAGACCGGATTGTCGAAGTCAAGATGCAATGTCGGTAATGTACTTTCGACGGGCTTGGCTTTTTTACTGCCATTGCCATTTTCGGACACTTCATCCACTGCTTTCACATGAACAAAATCCGTGCGTTTTAAGTAATCATAACCGATGGAACGGAAGACATAATCAAGAATAGACGTAGAATTTTTGATTGCTTCATGACCTTGCACATTGCCTGCCGGCTCAAAACGTGTGAAAGTAAATGTGTCCACAAGTTCTTCAAGCGGCATACCATATTGCAATGCTTTGGAAGCCAATACCGCGAAACAATTCATAAGCCCTTTGAAGGATGCACCTTCTTTGTACATATCAATGAAAATTTCACCGAGTGAGCCATCTTCATATTCGCCTGTACGCAAAAAGACTTTATGTCCGCCGACAGTTGCTTCGCGCACATGACCTGTACGTTTTTTCGGTAAACGACGGCGTTCTGCACGGTGATAGACTCTTTCGACAATGCGTTCCTGCACTTCACGCGGTCCTTTGGTTTCGTCCAAACTGTCTTCATCGCCCAGCATAATGACTTCATCAATCATATCGTCGGATGAAGAGTTAAGTGGTTGTGATAATTTGGAGCCATCACGATAAAGCGCAATTGCTTTTACCATGAGTTTCCATGATTGCATATAGACATTATCCACATCGGTGACAGTTGCATCAGCGGGCATATTGACTGTTTTACTGATGGAACCGCTGATGAATGGTTGCGCTGCTGCCATCATACGCACATGCGCCATATAATCAATATAGCGTTTACCATGTTTGCCGCATTTATTGGCACAATCGAAAATAGGCAAATGCTCTTCTTTAAGATGAGGCGCGCCTTCAATCATCATCGTACCGCAGATATAATCATTTGCTTTTTCTATTTCATCTTTGGTAAAGCCAAGTTCACGAAGCATATCGAAAGAGAAATCATCAAGCTGTTTATCGGAAAAACCGAGAGAATGACAGAAATCTTCGCCGAGAGCCCATTTATTGAAAGCAAATTTTATATCAAAAACATTATCCAATTGTTTTTCGATAATTTCAATTTTATCATCGGGGAATCCTTTTTCTTGTAAGCGTTTACGGTTAATCGTCGGACATCCTACCAATGTGCCGTGCCCTTTGCAATATTTTTCAATATCATCAATGGCTTTTTCGGAATAACCAAGATTCACAAGTGCTTTGCGTACCGATTGATTGACAATTTTGAAATAACCGCCGCCGGCAAGTTTTTTGAATTTCACAATAGCAAAATCCGGTTCTATACCTGTGGTATCGCAATCCATAACAAGACCGATGGTGCCTGTGGGGGCGATAACAGAAACTTGCGCATTACGATAGCCATATTGTTCTCCGAGTTCAAGGGCATTGTCCCATGCTTTGCGTGCTGCTGCAACTAATCGAGCGGGGCATATCCCTTCATCAATACCCATAGGATAAACGGTGAGTTGTTCATACTCTTCCATTGGTGCATTGTAAGCGGCTCTGCGATGATTGCGCATAACACGAAGCATGGACTCAGCATTGCGTTGATAGCCGGGGAAAGTGCCGACATCACGCGCCAATTCAGCGGAAGTAGCATAGGATTCACCCGTCATGATAGCCGAAATAGCACCGGCAATGGCAAGTGCTTTGGGTGAATCATAGGGGATACCGGCAACCATAAGAATAGTGCCTAAGTTGGCATATCCCAAACCGAGAGTGCGGAATTCGTAGCTTAATTGTGCTATTTTTTTCGAGGGGAACTGTGCCATAAGTACTGAAATTTCAAGTACTACAGTCCATAATTTTACAGCATGACGGAAATCATCGGTTTGAAAATTACCGGCTTCGCTCACAAAGTGATTAAGATTGATGGAAGCAAGGTTACAAGCCGTATCGTCAAGGAATGCATATTCTGAGCATGGGTTCGTGCCATTGATGCGCCCGTCAGCCGGACATGTATGCCATTCATTAAATGTGGTATCGAATTGCAAGCCCGGATCGGCAGATTTCCATGCACTCATATTGATTTTTTGCCATAGATCACGTGCACGAACTTTGCGAGCAACTTCGCCATTGGTGCGCCAGCGTAATTCCCACATTTCATCGCGCTCAACAGCACGCATAAAATCATTGGTTACGCGGACGGAGTTGTTCGAGTTTTGTCCTGAAACCGTGATATATGCCTCTGATTCATAATGTGTGTCGAAGGCATCAAAATCCAAGGAAGTATAACCTTGTTCCACAAGAGCAAGCGTCCGCATAATGTAATTGAGGGGCACGCCGCGATGAACGGCATTATGGACAAGTTTGTCGAGAGCAGGATTTGTTTTTCTATTTGTACCATTAGCGATAGCTTCGCTCATGATGGCTTTCAAGAATGTAGAGCAAATTTTGGAGCCGGAAACCAAAGCGGCAACTTTTTCTTCTTCTTTTGCTTTCCATTCGATAAATGCTTCAATATCAGGGTGATCAATATTGACAATCACCATTTTTGCTGCACGCCTTGTTGTTCCGCCGGATTTAATAGCCCCCGCTGCCCGATCGAAAATTTTCAGAAAACTCATTAAGCCGGAAGAATAACCGCCGCCGCTTAATTTTTCGCCGGAACCACGTAAATTAGAGAAATTAGACCCTGTGCCGCTGCCGAATTTGAAAATACGTGCTTCACGTGTGACTAAGTCGAAGATACCGCCTTCATTGACCAAGTCATCATCCACCGATTGGATAAAACAAGCATGGGGCTGAGGGTGAGTATAAGAGTCACCGGATTTTGTCATTTCTTTTGTTTCGGGATCAACATAATAATGACCTTGTGGATTACCGGTAATATTATAGGCATAATTAAGACCTGTATTGAACCATTGGGGCGAATTGGGTGCCGCCATTTGTTTCAAAAGCATATAACTTATTTCATCATAAAAAGCTTGAGCATCTTCGGCTGAATCGAAGTAACCATACTGTTCACCCCAATGCCGCCAACATCCCGCAAGGCGATGCACTACTTGACGCACAGAATTCTCTGCCCCCGTTTTTTGATTGCCGTTTTCGTCCAAAACAGGATTGCCTTCCTTATCAACTAATGGCACGCCGGCTTTACGAAAATATTTTTGAGCTAAAATGTCTGTCGCTACTTGCGACCACTGTGACGGCACTTCTATGTCTTGCATATTGAAGACAGTTGAACCGTCGGTATTGCGCAGTACCGATGCGCGTATAGTATAGTCGAATTGGCTGTACGGGCTGATTCCTGCCTGCGTAAAGCGACGAGCTATATTCATGAGTACCTCTTGAGGTAAAGTATTAAAAAAAGAATAAACGTTTTATGTAGTTTTGCACAGAAGATTACTCCATTGATGCACCACTACTGTAAGTATTGTACCAACGTATTGCAAATAAACGATATATGACCAATGAAGGAAGTACAATCCCTCATAATAGCCATAGAAATCGGTATGAATGCTTGCGGTAGGTCGCATAAAATGCGCTGCAAATCCTAAACGCAAATTACAGGTTTATTTCGACATGATTCAATGAATTTTTTTATTGTGGAAAACTTTTTTCTTTTGGCGTTTATTCGCCACTTTTCCTGCTCCTTTGATGATTTCCCATCTTCTTGAAAATGCTATAATTACTAATAACTCACAGTAAACGCTTTCTCATAGCAGACAGAAACATTATCGTATCATTGCATCGGGGTGCCCCGATTTCATTTCTTCATTCAGTTGCTTATAATCAATCGTACCTCTGTTTTTCACAAGATGATTGGCTATTGCAATAGCTTTTGCCATACGTTTTGCCGATGTGGCGGGAATAGAACACATGTGAAGCAGCGTGCGCTTTTTGCCCGGTGTTAAACCTTGAAAATAGCCATTTGCTTGCTCATCTATTGCCAATACTTCCTTAAACTCGTCCGGCATGGGTAAACCATACTCGCTTGTATCTGCCCATAACTCAACCGAAAGAGTGTCGCCGACATCAACACCCAACTTTTTACAATATGTTTTGTTAATAGTGCAGCCAAATTGACCACGCACAACACTCACAATAGCACATTGATATTCGATGAGATTGTTTAAACGACAGACCACACGACGCGAACCGTCCGCAGAAGTCAATGCGTGCGCTATATCGTCGGGAACTAAAAAATGTCGCATCCACAGATTATTGTCCGAAGATGCAACCTTACTCGTAAATGTATATTTCATAAAGTATTGCTATTGAATGAAGGGATGAGAAAGTATCCCGATGAACGATTGTATATGGAACATTGTGCATTGCACTCGCCGCAGTTTGAGCAGACAAAATAATGCCATATTTGAATAATAATGTACACGAAAATAATAAACATTTTTTACAATTTGTAAATTATTAAACAATACGTTAAATTTGTACTTGAAATATCAGAGCGGCATATTTGTCATTTATATGAGATAAACTGTATTGTTGAATGAATCAAAATCCTCCCCAAAAGTATTATTCGATGTGATATTTATAACTCTTGGGCACACAAATAGAAACTTCAAGCACAAAAGATGTTTCCTTTGTGCAACTTTTATTTCTTTGAATCGTCGGAAGCGCGTAATTTTGCGGAAACTTTTGAAACACTAATGGTTTCTGTGTTGCAACACCACATTGTATTATTAAGTAAGGAGATTTGATGACAGAGAAGAAAGAAGCAAAGCAGCAGCAGACAAAAGAGCGTATTGTTGAGGCAGCTTTGGAAGAGTTTTGTCGTTTTGGGTTTAGTCGTGTCACTATGGATGAGCTTGCCATTAAATTAGGCATGAGCAAAAAAACATTATATCAGCATTTTTCCGGTAAGGAAGATGTGTTGAAATCGGTGCTGGATATGCGTCGTTCAGAAATGGACTGTAAAATCAATCCAATCCTCCATGACAGCAGTATTAATTTCATCGAAAAAATGGTTCTGGTTTCCACACTCATCAGTAATGAGTTTGAGCGGGTAAGCCCTGTATTACTGGAAGATATGCGTCGCCATGCGCCCGAACATTTTCGTGTTATGGAAGAATGGCGCAGAAAAAAAATAGAAGAAGAATTTGGTTTTTTCATTCGCGAAGGGCGTGAAAAAGGTATGTTTCGCAATGATATTCCTGATGAAGTTCTGATTTTGATGTACACTGTGTTAGTAGAAAATATAGTCAGACCGGAAGTTCTTGCAAAAGCACCATTATCGCCTGCACAAATGTGTCAAGCATTGGTCAAAGTATTTTTTGAGGGCGTAATGACCACGGTTGGAAGAATGGAATGGTCACAAAAAGGGCAGCATCTTTTTCGGCAAATAGGTGGTCCGCCATTGGCATTGTCCATGCCGCAACCATAAAAAGTATTATATAAAAATATCTCGGAGTAGTATTTCAATGAGAAAAAAAATAGTAGGAATTTTTGTACTTAGTGCGATTATCTCATCGCAAATTGTGCAAGCCCAGACAATGACATTAACGCTTGAGGAAGCTTTACAAAAAGGAAAAGAATCCAGCAGACAATTAAAAATTGCTGAAAGTAAAGTGGTGCAAGCAAAAGAAATGGTGGATGAAGCGGCTTCAAATCGTTTGCCAACACTCAAATTTCAAGGTGGTTATACGCGATTAAGCGATGTGCCGGCTTTTACATTTTCTCTTCCTTTCGGTAATCAACAAGAATTTACCATTGCCCCTGTAATTCTTAATAATTATCAGCTAAAATTGTCCGTACAGCAACCCATTTATACCGGAAATAGAATTGAAAGTATGGTGGACGCTGCACGTTATTCCGCGCAAGCAGCTGAAATTGATAAAAGTCGTGATCAATATGATGTCAGTTATGCCATTAAAAATTCATATTGGACATTGTATCGGGCGGTTGAATTTAAAAAAGTGGTTGAAGAAAGTATAGAAATGCTCAAAGCACGCATTAAAGATGCTGAGGTTTTGGAAAAAAATGGTATGCTCACACGTAATGATATTTTGAAAATTCAAGTACAACTTTCCGATGCTAAAATACGGCTTATTGAAGCAGAAAATAATATTCAATTATCAACAGTAGCTCTCAATAATGCTTTAGGTCAACCCCTTGGAACTGTTATAAACGCTACAACACAACCGCGTGATAATGCAACAGCAATGGCAACATTAGATAATATGATTCTTGATGCTAAAAAATCGCGTGCTGACATACAAGCAACGGAATATAGAATAAAAGCTGCTCAAGAAAATATATCCGCACAACAAAGTAATTATTATCCGCAAATTTTTGTTGGCGGCAATGTGTATTACAATAATCCCAATCAACGGATTTTACCGAATCGTGAACAATTTGATGCAACATGGGATTTGGGTGTGCAAGTTTCTATGGATTTATGGAATTGGGGACAAACAGCCAATAAAGTAGGACAAGCAGAAGCTCAATTTGCCCAAGCCAAAGAATCGCTCGGTTTATTGCAAGATGCCATTAATGTTGAAGTGACGCAAGCATATCTCACCATGCGCCAAATGTCGGAAAAAATAAATGTTGCGAAACAAACAGTGGAACAAGCCACAGAAAATCAACGTGTGACGGCACAAAGATTTAAAAATGGCATTGCTACAAGCACTGATGCATTAGATGCCGATTTTACACTTATGCAATCAAAAGTAAATTACACACAAGCACTTGTGGATTTTGAAATGGCTTTTGCACGTTTGCGTAAAGCTCAAGGTCTTGAATAATCTAATTAATATTTCTCGGATTAAATATATCACAATAATATGAAAAAAATTCTCACATTAGTTATTATACTCGGCATAGTCGGGGTTATGGTTATCACTCTTGTAAACAATAAAGCGAAAAGTGAAGCCAAATTAAATGAAAATGTTATTCAAACAGTATTTCCGGTAAAAACGGCTGCTGTGCAACAAGAAACTCTTTCCGATGAATTATCTTTAGTCGGTACGGTTATTCCCCATAATGATGTGGTGGTATTATCGGAAACACAGGGGCGCATACTGAAATCGAATATTGAAGTAGGCAGCAGAGTGTCGGCGGGAAGTGTCTTATTTGAGGTTGATGATGAACTAAAACGTGCGGCTGTTATGCAAGCCGAAGCAAATTATGAAAAATCAAAAAAAGATTATGAACGCTATCAAGAAATGGCAAAACAAAAAGCAATACCTGATGCACAACTTGATGCTGCATTATTAGGGTATAAATCGGCGGAAGCATCATTAATTATGGCAAAACGCCAATTACGTGATACTAAAATTACAAGTCCCATTTCGGGCATTGTTGCCTCACGTGCGGTTAATCTTGGCTCCAATGTTGGCAATAATACGCCCGTTGCAAATATTGTGGATGTCAGTCGCATGAAAATTAAAATTAATGTTGCTGAACGCGATATTTTTAAAATTGATGTCGGTAATTCGGTATCTGTTTATAATGATCAATTACCGGGCAAAACGTTTGATGCAAAAATTATATCAATCGGAGCAAAAGCCGATGAAGCCCATACATATCCCGTTGAAGTGCTTTTATCCGATCCGGCGGCATTTAAATCGGGCATGTTTGCGAGGGTAAATTTCAGCTCCGTCAAAGCTACGCCTGCATTAGTGGTGCCGCGTGAAGCAATCATCGGTTCGGTACGCAATGCACAAATCTATGTGGTACAAGATAATAAAGCTGTTTTGAAAAAAATAGTATGCGGTGTGGAAAGCGGTAGCAAAATCGAAGTAGTGCAAGGTTTGAATCAAGGCGAAAATGTTATTGTCACAGGACAAAACATCATTAGTGATGGCTATAAAGTCACAATACAACAATAATAACCTCTTACCACAGAAAAAGGAAAAACACTATGACTTTAACAGAACTTGCAATAAAACGACCATCGCTCATTGTGGTATTATTTGCCATTTTGGGTATCTTAGGGCTTTTTGGTTATACGCAGTTAAATTATAATTTATTACCAAAATTCAGCCCGCCATTTATTTCAATCTCTACGGTATATCCCGGGGCTGCACCGCAAGAAGTGGAAACAACGGTCACGAAAATTATTGAAGATGCCGTGTCCGGTGTGGATAAAATAAGCTCAGTGATTTCACGCTCTTATGAAGGTGTATCTTTTGTTCAAATTGAATTTACTCAGTCGGCAAAAACAGATATTGCTTTGCAAGATGTCATTCGCATGGTAAATCAAGTAAACAGCCAGTTGCCGACGGGGATAAAACAACCTGTCGTAACAAAATTTAACCCTGATGAATTACCCATTTTACGTATGGGAGCAACATCAAATTTGAAACAACGCGATTTTTATCAATTCCTTCAAGATTATGTTAAACCTGAGCTTGCTAAAGTAGCAGGCGTAGGAAATATTACTTTAATCGGTGGTGAAAAGCGTGAAATCAAAGTCAATCTTGATGCTGCAAAAGTTCGTTCTTATGGGTTGTCATTAACTCAAATTCAACAATCAATCAATTTAGGAAATCTAGATTTTCCGACAGGAAGTATTAAAGAAAATGCGACACAATTTGTGGTTCGTATAGCCGGAAAATATTCATCTGTGGAGGAATTATCACAGCTTGTGGTTGGACGTTCACGTCAAGGCGGAGATATTCGTTTATCCGATATTGCTGAAGTTGCTGACGGCGTCAATGAGCGCACTACATATAATCGCATTAATAATAGAGAATGTGTTGGTATTTATGTGCAAAAACAATCAGATGCCAATGCTGTGGAGATGTCGAAATTAGTTAAGAAAAAACTTAATGAAATTTTAGAAAAGCATAAAGACATCAATTTACAAATTGAAATTGCTTCAGATTCATCTGATTTTACTCTTGAAGCCGCCAATGCCGTACAATTCGATTTAATGTTAGCTATCCTTATTGTTGCAGCGGTCATGTTTTTATTCCTTCACAGTTTGCGTAATTCGCTCATTGTGATGATTTCGATACCGGCATCACTTATTTCAACCTTTGTATTTATTTGGGCTTTCGGTTTTTCCTTAAACCTTATGACATTGTTGGGACTGTCTCTTGTTATCGGTATTTTGGTGGATGATTCTATTGTTGTTCTGGAAAATATTTATCATCATTTAGAAAGAGGTGAAGATAAAGTTACTGCCTCCATAAAAGGTCGAAATGAAATTGGCTTTGCAGCACTTTCTATTACATTGGTGGATGTTGCGGTATTTTTACCATTATCACTTGTCACAGGGCTTATTGGTAATATCATGCGTGAATTTGCTCTTGTTGTTGTGGTTTCTACGTTGATGTCTTTGGTTGTCTCATTTACCATTACTCCTATTTTAGCATCACGTTTTGCTAAAATTCAGGAATTAACCAAAAATACTTTATTTGGTCGTCTCGGATTGGCATTTGAAAAAATGTTTGCATGGATTCAGCATGAATATGGTAAAATCATCGGCTGGGCATTAAAAAATAAATGGACACAAGCAACAGTGGTGTTAGGGTCGCTTTCTACATTCATTATTGTTTGGGCTCTTTTTTTAATGAAATTAATTCCTGTTGAATTTATTACACAATCGGATCGCGGTGAGTTTACGGTGACTGTGGAATTTCCGCCAAGTATGAAAGTGGAAGAAACAAATCGAAAAGCACAAGAAATAGAAAGTATGTTGTTTACAATGCCGGAAATTAAAAGAGTACTGACAAATGTCGGTACGTCAAGTTCAGCTTTTGCAGGTACACAATCGCAAAATAATCTTGCAGAGATGAATGTGTATTTGAAACCTGTAGCAGAACGCCAAAAAACAACAGATCAAGTGGGCGCAGATATTAAGAGAAATATTATGGCAATTGCCGGAGCTAAAGTTCGTGTGAATCCTATCGGTATTTTTGGCTCAGCGAATGAATCGCCCGTACAAGTTGTCGTGAGCGGTGCCGATCGTGAAAAAGTGAAACAAGGTGCAAAACTCGTGGAAAAAGAATTGCTTTCTATGGATGGCACAAGCGATGTGCGTCTTTCATCTGAAGACGGTAAGTTAGAAACTCGCATTGAAGTGGACAGACAAAAATTAGCTGCTCTTGGATTAACAATTGGCGAAGTAGGTGCTGCATTACGTATTGCATTGCAGGGTAATGATGATGTGAAATTCCGTGAAGGAACCACAGAATATGATATTCGTGTCCGCCTCGATGAACAAGACAGAAATCGCACCGCAGAAATTGGTTCCATGACCATTCAAAATCGTATGGGGCAACAGATAGAAATTAAACAATTTGCCACGATTTATCAAACAACGGGTTCAACAAAATTAGAGCGTCGCGATCGTATTCCGGCACTTATTATTTATGCTCAACCCGTTGGAAAAGGTGCTGCTGATATTGCTACTGACCTTGATACCAAACTTAAAGATAAATTACCGGTGGGTACAAGTTATACCTATATAGGCGATGTGAAAAATGCCCGCGAAGGGTTTGGCGATATGGGTATTGCCATGCTTGGCGGCATTGTCTTTGTCTATTTAATCATGATTGCATTATACGATTCTTACTTTTATCCTTTTGTGAATTTATTCTCCGTGCTTGTTGCTCCTTTTGGCGCATTTTTGGCACTTGCACTTGGTATGCGTTCCATGTCAATTTTCACTATGTTAGGGCTTATTATGTTAATAGGTCTTGTGATGAAAAATGCTATCTTATTGGTGGACAGAGCGAACTCGAACAGATTTGAGCGTGGTATGGGTTTACGCAATGCACTCATAGAAGCAGGGGAAACACGTTTACGTCCTATTGTGATGACAACAGTCGCGATGGTTTTTGGTATGTTCCCGATTGCCTTCAGTCACAGTGCGGGCAGTGAATGGAAAGCCGGATTAGCGCTTGCATTGATTGGTGGTTTGACAGGTTCGATGTTCCTGACACTTATTCTGGTACCGGTAATTTACTTTATCTTTACTCATATACGTGGTCTATTTGTTAAGGAAAAAGGATATCCGGCAGATTTTGCTTTTCAGCCGCAAAACCGCGATTGATACATTAGTCAATAAGAATATATGATTTGGTGGCGTTATTTCTTCGGAACTAACGCCATTTTTGTATTCGATACAGTGTGTTCACGGTGTTCACGCAGGCACTGCGAAGCGGGTGTAATGTCTTCTTCACGTATGAGATATAAACTATGAACGCAAAATATCATAATTTGCAGGATAAATCTCATGCGCATACCGTCATAGCTTGGAGAAAATGGGAATGAAAAAAGAGGTGTATATAACCCGGCTCGTAGAATCATCGGATTCAGAGCAACAGTTAGCCATATCTGCGAATGAAATGTTGCAAGAAATCAGTAGTATTCAGTCACATTTTTTGCTTTGCACAACATTAGAGCAAATGCGGCACCTTTTTGATCGTATGCTTGCACTTATATTAAAAGCAACAAACGGGGAATATGGTTTTATCGGCGAAATACTCTACACTCCGGACTCAAACCCTTATCTTAGAGTATATGCAATCACGAATATTGCTTGGGATGAAAAAACGAGAACACTCTATGATGAGTACGCGGAAAAGGGGATGGAATTTCATAATATGGACACATTGTTTGGCAAAGCAATTATGACCAAAAGTGTTCTTATTGCCAATGATCCATACAATGACCTTCGAGCCGGCGGTTTGCCGGAAGGGCATCCTCACATGTCGGCATTTATCGGTATTCCTTTCCTTGTGGGTGATGAGATTATTGGCTTATGTGGTATTGCCAATAAGCCCGGTGGTTTTAGTGAATCGCTTGTCAGTGAGTTACAACCGATACTTATTGCCTGTACATCGCTTATAGCACATTATCGCAGTCGGGCTGCGCAAAAATATCAACAAATTGCTGTACAAAACAGTCAGGAATTGCTCGAAACAACAGAGCGCATGGCGAAAATCAGTACTTGGAAGTGGCATGTAGAAAGACAAAATGTAACAGTTTCCAAGGAATTATTACAAATTCTGGGCATTGCAGAGGACGAGTGTGAAAATACGCCGGAATTTTTTCTCAAGTATGTGCATGAGGATGATAAAGATAATGTATATCGTGCAATAAAACAACTGATTAATCACAATCACTATGATAGCATCGAATTTCGTTTAGTATGTAAAGATGCCAAAATTCGCCATGTTGTCAGTAATGTACTCGCACAAAGCGAAAACGATAATACACATATATTTATCGGCACCATACAAGATATAACCGAAAAAAAAATCGCAGAACAGCAACTTGTGGCATCACAGCAAAAACTTCAGTCTTTGTTCGATGCACTGCCTGATATCTTCATGATTTTAGACAGTGATGGATATTGTAAAGAAATTACTCCTAAGAATGAAGAATTATTGTATTTGCCGATTAGTGAATTAGCAGGCAGAAATCTTAGAGATATTTTTGATGAAACAATGGCATTATTTTTTCTTGAAAAAATTCAACAATGCCTTGCCGATAAACAAACCATAACAGCCGATTATAAACTTAATGTGCGCGGCTCAACGATTTGGTACAGTGGCAATTTTGTGCCATACTCTGACAATGAAGTATTGTTGATAGCCAGAGATATCACAGAAAGAAAAATTGACGAAGAATTTTCTTTTGCCATGAATATTATCATGGAAATGATGATTTCCGGGAAAGAAACGAAAGAAATTCTACAACAAATATGCGAATTGGTACACACGATAACCCCGGAACATAAACCATCAATTTTGCTCTACGATTCCCAACTCAATATTTTACGCAGTACGGCGGCACACGGTTTGCCACAAAGTTTTACCGACATAATTGACAAATTGCCGGTTGGTGAAGGATTTGCTGCTTGCGGCACATCCGCTTATAGAATGGAAACCGTAATAATTGCAAATTGCTTTACTGATATATTAACTCGGCATTATACAGATTTAGCCAAAGAATACAATATTTATTCAATTTGGTCAACACCGATTATCGGCTCATCGCATACTTTGCTCGGTACTTTTGCTCTTTACAGTGAACAAGAAGCAACACCATCAATTCAAAAACAAGATTTACTCCTAAAAATAGCGCGATTAACCGCAATAGTTATTGATCGAGGCAAGGAACAAAAAGCATTGATTATTGATGAAGAACGTTACCGAATTATTTCGGAGTTAAGTTCGGATTATGCCTTTTCTATAGTGAAAAACAGCGATGATGAATTTGTTCATGATTGGCATGTCGGTAACATGGAAAAAATCTTCGGTTATACTTTGGAAGAAATAGAAGATTTTGGAGGGTGGAATAAAGTTATTCACCCTGACGATATTATGAAAGCCAAAAAACGCAGAGAGCGATTAACACAAGGTTATGAAGAAGAAACAATATTAAGAATTTATGCTAAAAGTGGTGAACTAAAATGGATAAAGGATCATTCCAGACCTTTGTTTGATGAAAAAGGTAAGGTGGTAGGAATTATCGGTGCTGCTCAAGATATAACCGAATCCGTAAAAGCTGAAGAAAACATACGTTTACAAGCTGAGATGCTGAATAGTGTGGGTCAAGCTATTATTGCAACCAACACTGAAGGTGTGATTATTTATGCAAATAATTATACTGAAAAACTCTTTGGGTGGAAGCCGGAAGAAATTATAGGAAATAATATTGTTGATGTTACTCCCGCTATTGGTTATCATGAAAAAGCAACAGAGATAATCAATGAATTAAAAGAAGGAAAATCGTGGAGCGGAGAGTTTTTGATTCGCCATAAAGACGGTAATGAAGTACTAACTTTTGTCACAGACACGCCAATATTTAATAAAGATGGGATAATTATCGGTATTATTGGCGTTTCTCAAGATATCAGCGATAGAAAACAAAGAGAACAAGAACAATTGCAGCTACTTGAACGAGTTCAACAACAAAATGAAATTCTTGCCACGGTTGCCGGGTCAATTGCACTTGCTGAGGGAGATATTGAAGAACTTTGCGCTTTGATAACCAAAACAGTCGGCGTGACATTCGGTATTGAACGCATAGGCGTGTGGTTATTTAATGAGGAAATTACTGAATTAGAATGTATATATCAATATTCTACAAGCTCTCAAAGTGTGACGCGAGGATCAAAATTATTAGAAAAAGAATTCTATGATGAATTTCAATATCTGAAATATGGAAAATTTGTTGATGCAAGCTATCCATTAACTGATCCGCGCACTAAAGGGTATATTGAAGGTTATTTGAAACCCAATAATATTACGGCTATGCTTGATGCCATTATTAGAAGTGGTGGTATAAATTTAGGAGCATTATGCTTTGAACATGTTGGGGTTGAGCATGTCTGGACAGCGGATGAAATTGCTTTCTGCAATCAATTATCTGATCAAATAGCGGCATGTTTATTAAATGTTGATAAGAAAAAAGCCCAGGAGGTACTGAAGGAAAGTGAAGAACGGTTTTTCTCTGCATTCAAGTATGCGCCTATAGGTATGGTCCTTGCCGATACTACAGGTAAAATACTGCGTGTAAATTCATCATTGTGCCATATAATTGGATATTCTGCTGAAGAATTAGAAAAAATGACCATTCAGGATATTACTCATGAAGAGGATATTACTTTGGATCAAATGTATCTTTCTGAATTAACAATGGGGGTAAGGGATTCTTATTCCATGGAAAAAAGATATTATCATAAAAATAGGACTATTGTTTGGGTGTCTTTGTCTGTGTCGGCAGTTCGTGCTCATGACGGAAATATAAAACATATTGTTGGACAAGTGCAAGATATTACCGAACAACGTGAAATACAACGCCAGATAAAAGAAGAAAGAGAACGTTTGGCTATAACATTACGAAGTATAGGCGATGGTGTGATTGCTGCCGATGTTGAAGGGAAAATAACATTTATCAATCGCATCGCCGAAGAATTGACCGGATGGACGAATCAGGAAGCCAAAGACCTTCCGATATTAACGGTGTTTAGTATAAAAAATCAAAATGATAAAAATATTCGTGAAGAGTTTTTTCATAGAATTTTAACCACCGGAAGAATAATAGAGCTTGAAGAAAATATAACATTAGTGAGTCGTAGCGGAAAAGAAATTATCATAGCCGAAAGCGGTGCGCCCATACGTGATGCGGAAAGTAATGTCATTGGAGTTATTATTATATTTCGTGATATTACCCAAGAAAGTAAATTACACGAAATTGCTCTTCAAAATTCAAAATTAGATTCTCTTGCTGTTCTGGCAGGGGGCATTGCTCACGATTTTAATAATTTATTAGCGGGGGTTTTCGGCTTTCTTGAATTATCGCGCTTAATGCTCAATAAGCAAGATTATGCTCGTGCTGACAAAGCAATAGCAAGCGCAGTTTCCGTATTTACAAGAGCTAAAGATTTAACACAACAATTATTGACTTTTGCCAAAGGCGGCGACCCTGTTCGCTCAATTGGCTCTATTGTACCTTTATTGGAAAAAACATTGAAATTTGTGTTCAGTGGTTCATCTGTGTCTTATTCAGTCGAAATTGATAATGATTTATGGTATTGCGATTTTGATGAAAATCAGATTGGACAAGTTATTGATAATATTTCAATAAATGCAATGCAATCAATGTCGGAAGGTGGCTGTTTTTTGGTGCGCGTTCGTAATATAGAATCACACTCAACAACATATTGCGGTGAAGTGATTGATTCAGATATGATTTGCATCGAATTTAAAGACAACGGTAGTGGTATTCCTTCTTCAGTGCTCACGAAAATTTTCGACCCGTTTTTTACGACTAAATTAAGTGGGCATGGTTTGGGCTTATCTACGGTACGTTCGATTGTTCAAAAACATGGTGGGCGTATTGAAGTGGCATCGAAAGAACATGAAGGAACGACCTTTTATGTATATTTACCGGCGCACCACGCAAATGAAGCACGAGAAAATATCGAATTAAAATCTCCGGAATTGAAAAGTAAAGAATTTTCTCGAATCTTGATTATGGATGATGAGGATTTTCTTTGTGAAATATTTTCTGATATTCTGACAGAAATGGGATATACTGTGGCAACCGCATCGCATGGGGACGAAGCATTACGACTGTACTCGGAAGCATATCGTACTCATCAGCCATTCGATATTGTTTTTCTCGATTTAACAATACCGGGTGGAAAAGGAGGAAAAATAGTTGCTTCCGAGATACGAAACGGAACCATAAACCCATTAGTAAAAATAGTTGCTTGCAGCGGATATTCTGAAGATCCGGTAATGACTAATCCTGAAAAATTCGGCTTTGATGAACGTTTGATTAAACCATTTACATATCAACAATTAACAACACTTTTAGATTCTTTAATGACATAATGTGACAAAGTGATGATTATTATAAATCATGGTGTATCACAACTAGTGTATGACTAATCATGTAATTCTGCAGTCCGATGTGTGAGAATTAATTTGGTAGAGAATTAAGCCATTTTTCTATTGAATTTAAAGCTGCCGGAGCAATGGTTTCTTCGATGCTGCCATATTCTATTGGCATACCTGTGTCTGCTGTTTGAAATAGATGATTAAGTTTTGGTACAATCTCTGTTTGTGCCTTAGGGCAATGTTTTTGCAACATTTTTTTGTTTACTTCCGGCAGTACCTGTAAATCTTTTTCTCCAAATAAAGCCAGCACGGGGCATTGTATCTTTTGTAAAGTTTTTTGTGGGTCATATTGTAAAAATTCACGTAACCACGGCATAGTCATTTGTGACATCATTGCTTTAACTACTGTTGGGTTAATACCTAAATTTTTGAGATCATCCTCAGAAAATGTTGTAAACATACGGTCTAATGCTTCTGCAAGGCGGTTTTGTACTTGTTCTTTCGGCAAATTATTCATCACTGTCGGATACACTTCTGTTCTAAGGTAGCGTGCATACCACGATGCCAATGCGGTATCTGTGCCGGAAGCTTGCAATAAAGCTTGGTTTTGCAATGCAAGAATATCCGCTCCGCTAATAGCAGGTCCGGCGAGCATAATAATAAAATTAGGATTGGATTTCCCGTCTGCGGCTATTTGTTGTGCAATTATTCCGCCTTCGCTATGTCCGCAAAGACCTATTTTTTTTGTATTAATTCGTGAATCTTTACGCAAAAATTCGAGTGCTTGTATGGCATCTTTCGTGAAATCCTTTGTTGTTGCCATTGAAAAATTACCTTTGGATTTACCCACTCCGCGATCATCATAACGCAACACAGCCCATCCTTTTTTTGTAAAGTAATCCGCAATGACAGCAAAGGGAACATGCTCAAGGATTTCTTCATTTCTATTTTGCGGACCTGAACCCGTTAATAATAATAAAGCAGGAAATGGTCCTTTACCTTTCGGTAAGGTAAGTGTACCGGATAATTCTATATCTTTATCGCCACCGGGGAATGATACCTCAACAGATTCATACGTAAATGGGGGTTGTGGCGTTTGAGGGCGAGAAATTCCTTGCACTTGATCTGTTTTCGTAACTGATAGAGGTATGCTTTGTCCGCCTTGCGTCCATGTGCCGACAATTATTGTTTTTTGATCATTAAGACTTCCTTCAAATTGCGAATTATTAGGTGCAAAGATGAGAGTTACTTTATTGCCATTGACCGCTGCACGGGTAAATTGTATAGCGCGTGCTCCTTGGTCGGGGCTATCAAAACTTGCCGATAATGCCGAGTCTTTTTCCTGAATATGAAATACCAATCGTAAATTCATTGTTCCGACTGCTAATTTCCCTTCCCATGTACCCAGATAATCTTTCGATTGTGCATATAAAGAAATGGTTGTTAAAACCGAGATAAGGATAAATGATATTACTTTCATGGTGTGTATAAAAAAAATAGTTTATGAAATAGTTGCTAACTGTTCTAAAAGAGTTAATTGTTCATCAGTACCGAAAGCAATAATATGATTGCCTTCTTCAATGCGGATATATTTTTCCGGATTGGGAAAAAACTGTTTATCTTTAATTATGACAAGTACAGTTGCCGTTGATTTATATTGTGAGTATATATCATCAAGTGAGTGACCGATAATAGGACTGCCGGGGGCAATGGTTAGTGATTCGATGCGTAATCCATTATCATAACTGCCGATAGTATTTTCTAAAAAATCAACAATTGTCGGATGTATCATCAATGTCACTAATTGTTGTCCACCGATAGTATGGGGTGTAATCGCTTTATCTGCTCCTGCGCGTAATAGTTTTCGAACGCTTGATTCTTCTTCTGCACGAGCAATAATTTTAATCGTTGGATGAAGACTACGTGCACTTAACACAATAAATAAATTTGTGGCATCATTGGGTGTTGCAATGATAATACCTCTGGCGCGTTCAATTCCTGCTTTTATTAAGATATTATCATCCGTTGCATCTCCAATATGAAACAATATTTCATGCTCGTCCGCATATTCCCGAATTCGTACATCACTGTCAATAAGAATAAATTCTTGATTATGGCGCAAAAGTTCATTGGCAGCATGTTTCCCCACACGTCCGCCACCAATTAAAAGAATATGATTATGTAATTGTTCCAAACGAGTTTTCATGCGTTTTTGCTCCTTTGTATCGGATAATTGAATTTGAACAAGATATTCCATGAGTGTTGTAAGCAGGTAAATTAAACCACCCATACCAATAAATGTAATAACTATAGTAAATATTCGCCCGGCGGAAGATAAAGGTTTTACTTCACCAAAACCGATTGTCGCAATAGTGATAACAGTCATATACAAGGCATCCAATACTGTTCCATTGTTATCTAACCACAATATGTAATATCCTATGGTACCAATACATAAAGTAATAATCACGATGCTCAATGGAAGAAGCATCTGAAGCAATAGGGGATGTTTTTTTTTATGTGTGTGACTATTCATTATCATTAAAAAGGAATATATGGCAATGACAAACCCTTTTGTATTTTTTCTAAATTACGCAAAGAGGATGAGCTGATATGTTCATATTCCATATCACACAGCAAAAACATGATTTGTATATCCGGTTTAAGATACTCCATAAATCGTAATTGATTGGCTTCATAGGCAAGGTCATCACCATTGCGTAATCCACGAATAATAGTGATATTTGCATGCTGTGATTTCGATAAAACAAAGTCGGTGAGTAATCCGGTAAATCGCTCACATTGCCTCATTGCTACGGCTTTGACATTGTGAATATTATCATTGTCCTGTGATAGCTTTTCGGGATTTATGCCTTGAGCAATAATTACTTTGTCGAATATTTTTTCTGCTTTATGAAGGATATTTAAATGTCCATTATGAAATGGATTAAATGATCCTGCATACACACCTATTTTCGGAGTATTGTTGCGTACTATTTCTTGGAGTGCGGTAAGATTTTTGGCATTGGTGGGATAGCGTTTTTTTGCTTTTTCCAAGAAATCAAGACGACGTTCACGATATGTATCATAATCATATTTTTGAAACTCAAGAAATATTTTTTTATCCCATTCCAATAATTCGGTTAAAGATGAACGAGTAACAATAGCCATATCGGCATCACAAAATTTGGCAGACAGACTTGTACGGGGAGTATGATGTTTGGTATCTATGATGATATCGCATACAGTGTCAAAATGGGGATGAGAATCGGGAATATATCGTTTTACAATTTCCACAGATTGTTCTTCATTGTCTTGTGCACCGGGTATATAGACAATATCATGAAAAAGAGCAGCGCAATACAGTATCCAGCGCTCTTCTTCATTGTCATGATTACTGAATTCCTGACAGAGAGATTTCAGATGTTCCGCCGTATGATAGAATCGGTGGGGTTCTTGCCAACGTCGTATAATATCGTCCGTGTCTGTTAGACCATAATAACCCGCAATGTGTGCTGTGAGTGCTTGTATTGTTTGCATAGTCGGGATTGATAAAGAAAGTGTGCAAAAATACAAAAGGCAACCTTAAAAGATTGCCTTTGGGTATAGAGAAGAGTTCAGTGGGTTATATCAATTTTTTGCAGATGCATTGTTCATATCATTAAGTATGGCAATAGCTTCGGCAATGGTTATGTCTTTGCGAATTTGTTTGTACCAATCATCATTTTTTTCTTTTTGCTCCGGCAATTCTGTCTTTTCATCGGCTTTGAGAGAACGTGTTGCAATGCCCGGAATCTCTGTTTTGAGGGCATCAAGTTCTTTGTTCTCTGCTTTCATGCGCTCTTGTTCTGCGCGATATTCGTCTAAGGATTCCGGTTCTATTGTCTCATCGCGACGCTGTTTAATTGTTTGTGCTTGCTTGCGTACCAAAGCAAATTTGCTATTGTCGCTGATGCGTTTTTTACTTTTTTCCGCAAGTTCTTTGATGGAGAGTTTTGATTTTGTCCATGGAGCGAACTGTTGTCTCGGGATAGTGTCCCATGCAAGCGGATATTCTAATTGTTTTTCGCCGACATCAATAAATTCATAAGCATCCGGCAAAATTATATCCGGTGTTACACCTTTGAATTGTGTTGATTCACCGGTGATACGGTAAAATTTTTGGAATGTGATTTTTAAGGAACCAAGCGGAGCGAATTGTTTAAATTCATTGTTGAGATAATTATTCAAATCTATAAATGTTTGGACAGTGCCTTTGCCAAATGAATGAGGAGTTCCCACAATAACTGCGCGTCCATAATCTTGCAATGCAGCCGATAAAATCTCCGATGCCGATGCACTAAATTGATTTACCAACACAATAACATTGCCATCATAGACAATGTTTTTATCATAGTCGCGCAGCACATCCGCCGGGCGGTCTGAACTGAGCACTTGAACAATAGGACCATCTTTGATAAATAAGCCGGACATTTTTACCACATCTTGCAAAGAACCGCCGCCATTATTGCGCAAATCAAGGATAACTCCTCCCACATTTTCTTCTTTAATTTTTTCTAATTCTTTGCGTACATCTTCGGCACAACTTCTGCCGCCATTGCGATTAAAATCGGCATAGAATTTCGGTAAATTGATATAAGCATATTCTTTACCGGATTGCTCATCTTTGAGAATTACCGATTTGGCAAATGTTTCTTCAATCACAACCACATCGCGTGTGATGGTAATGTCGGTTGTGACACCGCTAGGTTTTTTGATTGTCAATGTGACCTGTGTTCCTTTTTTGCCGCGAATAAGCCGTACAGCATCATCTAAGCGCATATCGGTTATGTCCACAAATTCATTGTCGTCTGTTTGCGTTGCCGATTCGCCAGTGACCGTAGGCGATGATTTCGTACCTTGCTTTACTCGTAAGATAAGGTCTTCGGCTTGTAACTCTTTTTGTTTCCATGCAGGACCGCCGGGCACAAGAGATTGTACTTTGATAAAGCCGTCGGTTTCTTGCAATGTAGCACCTATGCCCTCAAGCGTACCGCTCATTTCAATATCGAAATTTTCTTTCTCTTTGGGCGGATAAAAATCTGTATGAGGGTCATAACTTGCAGCTATGGCATTGAGATAGACAGCTAATTTTTCTGTTTCGGTTTCTTTCATAGATCTTTTGTAGCGATCACGCTGCGCTTTGAGCACTTTTTCGCGCGCCTCTTTTTCTAATTGCTCCAAGGACTTTTTACCTGCTTTGGCGGATGTATCTTTTTCTTGTTGTTCCATTGCCGCAACAACGCGTGTCAAGGTTTGATACTTGAGCAATTTACGCCACCAATCTCTTTGCGCTGCTTCCGTTGCAGGATACGGGCGTTTTTTGGCATCAAGTTCAATAGTCTCTTTTTGATTAAAATCAAAGGGTTGGGATAAAATTTCTTCACAATATGCTTGTGTTTGCTCCAAACGCTTTGCCATAATTTTGACAGCTAAGGGATACAATTCACTTGTGCCTGCTTCAATCATATTATCAATAGCAAACTCATAAGTGCGCAGGGCATCCACATCTTTTTGCAAAAGGAAATTCTTGTTGTAATCCAAACGGTCTAAATAAAGTCGGAACGCTCTGCGTGAAAGAGTGTCGTTCACCCCCACAGGAGCATAATGACTGTTTTCCAGTGCGCCGACGAGCACTTGTGTCGTGACTTGCTCTTTGCTTGGAAGTTGTGCAAAAACTGCCGTATATGAGAGTGCAGTTGCAAAGAAAAATATACTTATTCTTGAGTGTAAAGCCATAGTATCCTCATAATATATGCGTGCAGATGACGATTCTTCGGTATGAATCTTTCGACTTATTGATGGCAATATGCAAGAAAATCCGCATATACCATGCAGATTAACACTTTTTAGGATTTTTGCTAAGGTGCTGTCTTCCCATTCTTTTGATGGAAATTTGCTTGTACGTCGCGCTAACTGTGTAATTTTACGCAACAATTATTCACACACTATTCTCGAAGAAGGAGATCTATGTATCGTTTTTACTTTGCCGTTTTTACCATACTCTGCGTAAGTGCGATTCACTCTTTTGCACAAGATAAGACATGGTTCAAAGATATTACGGAAAAGGTAGGGTTGAGAAGTGCGCGCTCGGGGC
This sequence comes from Ignavibacteria bacterium UBA2373, assembly GCA_002344005.1. GTDB lineage: Bacteria > Bacteroidota > Ignavibacteria > Kapaibacteriales > UBA961 > UBA2353. The sequence continues at coordinate 25,264 of DDTD01000011.1, forward strand.
AAATCAGCTCCTGTGATATCAATGGCGACGATTATCCCGATTTGCTTTTACAAGTGCTGGCGTATGACCGCAGCATGAAAACACGGTTGTATCTTAATAGACAAGACCCGCAATCAAGTAATCCGTCAGATCGTATTTTTATTGATTTTACCGACTCTTCCGGTATATATGCCAATCGTGATAAAAGTGTGACAGGACGTGTGGCGGATATTTGGGGCATTGCCGATATAAATAATGACGGCTACCCTGATATTGTGTCGGGTTTATTTTATTTTAATGTCAGCACATTTAATGATGTCGGTGATTATGCTGAAGTATTGCTTAATGACGGCACGGGACGTTTTACACTTGTACAAAATAGCGGACTGCCCGATTTAGGCAAATTTCCTGCTACGGGTATTTGTTTTTTAGATTATGATTTAGATGGTAATCTCGATATTTATTTTGGTAATTTTTCTGCCGATCATCAAAGTAGTTCTTTTCTTCCCGGATTTTTAATGAAAGGTAATGGCGACGGTACTTTTAAAGATATGACCTTCGATGCAGGTTTGGAAGAAGTGTATGAACCATTATACGGCGCAAGCATTACCGATTGGAATAATGACCGTTATCCAGATATTCTCACATCGCCATATTGCCGCACCGACGGAACATTGTGGAAAAATATGGGGAATGGTACATTTCGTAATGCAAATGAAGAATCGGGATATACTGCAAAAAATAATATGTACGGTAATATTGATGTTGGTGGTTCTACCTCAAATTTATTAGTATTTCCACGTGAATTATGCCAATGGGAAGCATTGCCCTATGATTATGACAATGACGGAGATATGGATATAGCTCAAATGCTTATTCATGGAGGATTAAATGCAGGTGAAGGAAGAACCACTTTAACAAAAAATGGGGGAGCGGCAAATAATTATCGCCTCACATGGCAAACGGACGCTTTTGACAGACCATTAAATAATGGACAAATAATAAGAACAATTAATGTGACAAAAGATACAACATGGTCTAATCAATATGGCACATTTTCTTTACCGAAAGGATCAAAAATAACTGTTTCCAATTTTGGACATCTGGGTGATCAAGCCGGCTCATGGATAAATCTCGATAATGATATGTATGTGGATTTTTTACTGAGCGCCACAGGATACGATGCAACCAATGACCGTTGTTATATTCAGCATCAACAACCCGATCACACATTCAAAGAAATTGCCGGTGCTTTGGGATTGCGTACTATTCTTAAAGAAACACATTCCAATCGTCCGATTGATATAGACTTGGACGGTGATGATGATTTTATTATTCAATATTCACCACGCACTGCCAATGCCGAATCCGGTCGTGTATGGGTTTTTCAAAATGATATTGCACAGACGAATAATCATATCAGTATTCGCTTAGATGCGCCACAAGGAACAAATAGCGGTGCAATTGGTGCTCGTGTGCGTGTGTATGCCGAAGGGATTTGCCAAACGCGAGATATACAGTCAGGCGTCGGACGTTGGGGAATGATGAGTCCGTTTATTCTCAATTTTGGTCTTGGTAAAGCTGCTGCCGTAGATTCTATCGTTGTGGAGTGGCCCACAAAAACAATGCGAAGTACAAAGGTTATTAATCCTCCGATAAATAGAAATATTGTTATTAATGGTGAAGGATTGGCTGTGTCGGTGCGTGAACGTTTAGAACTTGCACAAAAAGGTACAATTCAATTATCATCATTGCCCGTCAAAGATCAATTAACAGCATATTTGCCCGAAGAAGCACGCATCGGAACTATGGAGGTATTTTCATTTACAGGTGAATTGCTTGCACAACAAACTTTATCGGGCGATGCGGCTGTGCGAGTGCCCGTAGAAAGATTAGCGCAAGGATGGTACACCCTTCGTGTTATTTCTTCCTCCGGAACAATAATGACAGCATCATTTGTAAAGGCACAATAAAGGAATATACTTTATCGTGGAATAATAGTATCAACAGAATTTATTGAAATTTAGACATAAGAAAAAGGCGGAAATTTCTTTCCGCCTTTTTTTTGTTCTTAGAATGATGGGGTGCGTCTTTTTTTGAATTGTTTGAATACGCCGAATTTACTATCATGTTGGGGCTGCGTATCAAATTTATGTTTCTTTTCTTCACTGCGTTCAAAACCGCCGCCGCTGCTTCTTCTGTCATCTCTATCACGACGTTCAAAACCGCCGCCGCCGCTTCTTCTGTCATCTCTGTCACGACGTTCAAAACCGCCGCCGCTGCTTCTTCTGTCATCTCTGTCACGACGTTCAAAGCCGCCACCGCTGCTTCTTCTTTCGTCTCTGTCACGACGTTCAAAACCGCTGCCGCTGCTTCTTCTGTCATCCCTGTCACGACGTTCAAAACCGCCGCTGCTGCTTCTTTCTGTGCTACTGCTTCGCTCATCGCGATTACCATAGCTGCTGCGACGTGATGCACCATCATCATTGCGGGATGATGAAAAACGTCCATTATTCGATGATGAAGATTTTTTTCCTCTGCGTAACGGTTGCGGTTCCGGCTCATAGATGTCCACAAAAATATCTTCGGGCAAAAGAGCTTTTTCAAGTGTTGTTTTAGCAAATTTCTCTATGCTGCGTAAGCGATGTAATTCTTCACGTCCATGAGAAAAAGTAATTGCTTTTCCTGATTTTCCGGCGCGCCCTGTTCTGCCGATACGGTGAACATAATATTCGGGGTCTAATGGCAAATCATAATTAATGACCATACTGACCGAACTTATATCCAAACCGCGAGCGGCAACATCCGTAGCTACCAGAACACGTAATTCACCGCGACGAAATTCATTCATAGTGCGCATACGTTTATTTTGCACAAAATCGCCATGAATGCCTGCTGAAGTATAACCTGCTTGCAGCATTTTTTTTACGACAATATCCACACGACTTTTTGTATTGCAAAATACCATAATTGAATCAGGATTTTCTTTTTCAAGAATACTTTGGATTAAAGCCACTTTATTCACGCCTAATGTTTCATAATAGACTTGGTGAATATTATCTGCGGTTAATTCTTTTTTTGCAATGGTCACTGTTGTCGGATTTTGTAAATAGCGTGCTGCTATTTCGCGAATATCTTTTGACATTGTAGCAGAAAATAATACTGTTTGTTTTTGTTCCGGCATCATTCCCATAATTTGTTCAATATATGGTCGAAAACCCATATTTAACATTTCATCGGCTTCGTCGAGCACAACAGTTTTAACGGTATCTAAATTTATGGATCCGCGCTCAATTTGATCAATAAAACGTCCGGGTGTGCCGACAACAATATGGGCACCGCGGCGCAATTCCATACGTTGTTTTTCGATAGAAACACCGCCGAATATCGGAATGATACGGATATCGCGACGGTAGCGAGCTAATTTGCGCAATTCATCGCATACTTGCACTGCAAGTTCACGTGTGGGGCATAATACTATTGACTGAGTATCGCGGTTGCCTCGTTCAATTCCTTCAACTAGAGGAATACCAAAAGCGGCTGTTTTGCCGGTGCCTGTTTGTGCTTGTCCTATAAGGTCTTTGCCTTCCATAATAGCAGGAATAGCTTGGGCTTGAATTTCGGTTGCCGAAACATAGCCTAAATCGCCGATGGCGCGTTGCATTTCTCGGCTTACAGCCAAGTCATGAAATTGTAATTGTGACATGTAACTTTAATTTGTGAGCGCAGTCACCGGTTGCGATAAGCATAAACACACAACTCTAACTGCATGAAAATAATAGATTTTTTATTCTTGAATTATACAATACCGTTTACGTGCCATGAACCACGATTATCGTAGTCACAAAGATGGTAAAGAAAGGAAATCTCGGTATGGAAGGGAAATTGTGCTGCACCGTTACTATGGGGTGAGATGGGTTCCCGTGAGCATTTGGCTCGGGTAGATGTGTCAATTTACTTAAAATCGTACATCGCTTATGAGATTGCCTTTATGAGGTATTATGTCTGAATTTATGTTGAAGAAAACACACATTACATTTCTGTGCGCCGGTCTGTCTTTGCAACATACTTCATGACAAATAAAAGCAATTCGACCGTTTTACTGCACAAAGATACGACAATTTTCGCACATAGAAGGAAGATTGCCATGACATCCCTACGAAATCCCCTCCATCGGATGTGTGGCAGAGGCGTGGATTCCGTCTCTAAACCTTATAGATTTTCAAAAGCCAACCATCACCAAAAATTCCCCTCATTGAGGGGTGTGTCAGACGCAGTCTGACGGGGTGGATTATTTACCCAAAACCGCGTCCCGCTTTTTTCGCATTCTCCGTCGGGGAATTAGTATGGGGCTAAAACCCGAAATGTCTCATAGTTTTCAAAGAACGAAGGAGAAATCTAATTCAATCATTTTACAAATAAACTTTGTATTGACATAATATATGTTTAGAAAATATTGTTGTATTTTTCTTTAAGTTTACCCATATCTAGCATATACTAATTTGCCCTGATAATTTTTAGGGTCATATTCTCGATTATCAACTATAAAATGTACATCAGGACTTTCCATGTCGCAGTAGTCACCTGAAATTTCTGCTGCAACAGCAAAATAAATATCTTTCTCATCTTCTGTTAACTCTCTATCCGAGTATATGAAAAGATTTACTTTATCCTCAGTGTTTTCTAATTGTTCCAAGTAAATAAACCTAACCGAGCATATTATATTGAATAATAAAGC
>DDTD01000081.1 GCA_002344005.1 Ignavibacteria bacterium UBA2373
CGTACAAGAAAGCTCAAATTTACAAATACTTTAAATGAATCGGTTATTCTGGAAAAGTTTACTCTACTTGAAGATTTTATTATAACGATTGGACAGCAGTCAATAAAATACCCGATAAAATTTGACTCCAAAGGTATAAAAGAATTTGAGTTTACTTATTCACCAAAAGAACCCGACACCATTGCAACAAAATTAACATTTGTATATTCGACTGCCCAAAAACCATCACAAACCGCTGAATTGACAATTCCCTTCACAGCTATGGCTATGGGCGTTCGTTTAGAACAAAAAGAACTTGATTTTGGTGAAGTCTTTATTGGCGATACTATAATTAAAAATCTTATTATTTTTAATAGAGGCAATAAAGAAGCCGAATATAAAATACTTGGTATTAATGTTACAAATCCGACTTCTTTTCAATGTCTTGCAAAAGTTGGTGATATTATTTCTATACCACCATCTTCAACTGTGATTATACCGTTTCGCTTTACCCCACAAAAACCGGAAAAAATGTTTACAAAATGTAGCATTACCATTTCTGATAATGCCGGATTAGGATATGAAGCACTTTCTACTATTGTTGTATATGGTTCAGGAAAAAATAGGGCAGTATTATCTCATTTAAGTATGAACAGTGGCTTTTCGGTCGAAATAGGCGATACCTTAGAATTACCATTGCACTATACATTTGTAAATACTTCTGCACTCAATGAAATAATAACTTTAAGTGGAACCGCTGAATTTCGTGATGGTATTGTAGGAATTGTACCTGATAATTCTGCTGAAACAACCAAGATTGAGCATACTGCTATCAATGGCAGAAGAGTCATCACATGGCAAATGACAGTACCATACTCATCGGGTGAATTGAATACAGTGCTACCATTCAGGATTGTTGGAACATTAGGCGTAGCCGACACTACCGATATGAAGATTCGTATATTGGAATGTAGCATTGATAACTCTCCCGTGCGCCTTGACATTAGAGACATTGATGCAAATATCACCGTCACCGGCTATTTGGAATATAATAACAGAAAACGCACGGTCCTTGCCCAAGGTCTTGGTAATATTCAAATTAAGATGTCCGATGCCATAGTGCGTAATGAATGTATCATGCAATTTGAAGGACTCAATCAGCCGGCAACACTCCAAATATTCGATGCATCCGGCGCAATAATTGGCTCGTTTATTGTACCACAATTTCAATCGCCGACCATTTCAATACCGCATAAGTATTTCAGTTTTGGCTCATACACAGCAGTATTATGGTATGGCAACGAATATTCGACAACTAAATTTATTGTTTTACCTTAAATAAATCACAATGGATTATACAATTCGTTTACCAAATTTTGAAGGACCTTTTGATTTACTCTTATATTTTATTCAAAGAGATGAATTAAATATTTATGATATTCCTATTGCAAAAATAACATCGGATTTTTTGGAATATCTTCGTTTTATTCATTTATTTGATTTGGAATTAGCAGGTGAATTTTTGGTTATGGCATCAACATTAATGCAGATTAAAACATTGATGTTATTGCCCAGACCTATCACGGAACAAGCCACCGAAGATGAAGCAGACCCCAGAACAGTATTAGTACAAAAATTATTGCAATATAAGCAGATTAAAGAAGCAGCAGCACATTTATCTGTCAAAGCTGATGAACAACGATATACATATTATAGAGCTGTTTTTGATGCGGAAAGAGAAGCTCTACCGTATAATGACTCTTTGAAAAATGCTACATTATTCGATTTGATGAGGGCTTTACGCAAGGCATTGGCGCGTGCTCCGAAAGAACCCAAAGCCCATGTCATGCAAAAAAGACCCGTGACAGTAGAAGAAAAGGCATCACTCATTTTGGATTTATTGAAACATAGTAAAGAAATTAGTTTTTTACGCATGACAGAAACAGATACTAAACAACATATTGTCGCTACTTTCCTTGCAATTTTAGATATGGTAAAAAATAGATTAATTTCTATTGTACAAGGAGAAAATGAGGACGATATACTTATTACCGAAAGAATTGAAGTTCAGCAAGAAGTAGAATTTAGTCTTAATTAACAGATGGCTATGGAAAAAAATTGGAAAGAAATATTAACCCCCGAGCAATATCATGTGACAAGGCAAAAAGGAACTGAAAGACCATTTTCACATCCTTTTTATTTGAAGGAAGAAATGGGAGTCTATTGCTGCGTATGTTGTGAAGCGGAATTGTTTTCTTCAGATACAAAGTTCGATGCAGGATGCGGCTGGCCCTCATTTTATGAACCTATTCATTCCGAGGCTGTACGCTATGAAAAAGATACAAGTCACGGCATGATTCGCGTTGAAGCTCTGTGCGCAAAGTGTGATGCTCACTTAGGGCATGTCTTTGATGATGGTCCCGAGCCGACGGGTTTGCGCTATTGTATAAATGGCATTTCTTTAGATTTTAGTAAATCATAAGTGCATTAACTTTAATCGTCCAAAAAGTCAGAACAGGATTATATTGATTTTAGGTTGCACGAAAGTATCTTGTTTATCTTTTTACCTTAATAATCGTGTCCTGATATTCTTCTGATTTTCCCCATATCCCAATGTTTACCAAAAGAGAAGGAGTAACGATGAAGAATAGATTTATAGCTTTGTTCAAAAGCAGATTTTTCATTGTATATTCCTCTCTTAATGCGTAATGATAATATTATTTTCTACCGAAGTTTTGCCGTCGGAGAATCGAAGAATATAATTACCGGAACTATATGGAGAAATATCCATCATAAAGTCTGTTTTTCCCTCGCTCATTTCTTTATTCACAAATAATGGATATGCAGAACCTTGAACGGAAAACAAGGTTAAGGAATACAATCCATTTTTTGCACAGTGCAATGGTATTGTTAATCGTGAACTATTGGGCAAAGGATAGGGGGAACCAATTGAAAAAGATTGATCAGATTCTTCTATAGTATGTGTTAGTATGTTTTTACCAAGTACAATCGCAAAATAATTTCCAACAGTATTGTCTGAACTCATAAGAGCAATGTCATGTATTCCGTCATTATTAATATCCGAAATTGATGTTAGTCCACGCAAACCACCCTTAAATCTGTCTTCCGGTATGACATACTTCATCGTGTTAGTTGGTATCCCCTCCGACGCAATAGAATAGAATAGAATATTGGGTCCCGTTTTTACATATATTTCGGGAATTTTATCACCATCAATGCTATGCTTAAGAATTTTACATTCGGGTGCTGCAATATCAACGACCGTATTCGATGGAACTATTTTATCATTAGTAAGATCAAAAAATGTTGCATACGAATCATACTTTTTTGTTTCTTTATCGGGCATGGTATTCATCGAAGCATAATAGAGTATTTTAGGATAATTCTCTGTATTGTAAAGCAAACGTTGATTATTAAATGGTCTCCATTGAAAATCATCTTTTGTATTCATATCGGGAATATAGTCCATCCATTTCGGGTCTCTATATTCATCTATTTGTGTTGCCGTCACGGATGCACTGTCTTCGCTAATGGTGGTAAATTCTAAAGAATATAAACGTATGACGGACTTCTCGGAAACCCACACACGTTGATATAAGCCATCTACCCATCCTCGGCAATAGGTGAGCAAGCGCCATTGTCCCTGCCTGTTTTTATATATCGCTTTGGCTATTTCTTCGGATTTTTCATCTTGTAATATATTTTTACTGACAAGACTATATTTCTTAAAGTTTTTGAGAGTAGGGTTACTGAACACAAAATGAGCAATATAGGGATTGGGCATTTGTCCTGAACCATACAAAAAGAAATCATCTCTTGCATCATCATTGAATGCATCAATCATGGCAATATTGCCATCCACTTTATATTGGATAGTTGTATCGGGTTCATCATTTTTCGTTCCGAGGTAAAACATACCTGCTGCGTTCATAAAATCTCTTTGACCATCAGCATTAATATCAGGAGTTGAAGAAGGAAAGAAGTTACGGGGCCAAGTAAATTGATTGAGTGTATCATCCGGTTTTGCGAATGCCCATGTATATACCTTATTGGGTTCTTGAATATCTGTATTGGGCTCTCTATAAGAAACAATAAAGCCATGAGGAATTTTATTGTTTCTGAAATTAGGGACATAGGCAAAACGATCACCTACACCAAGAGGGTTTTCAATAAGGTCAAAGCCATAGCTTTTAACGGTTGTCCAAACTTCAAGTTGAACGGGTTCTTGCGCTGTTGCAATGACACAGCAAAGCACAAAGGAAAGGATGAGTGTGATTTTCATGGAGATTCGATTCACAAAGTACAAAAACGTTGATTCAAAAATATGGCATTCTTTCAATTATCATGACATCGCTGCGAGATTCTTTCTCACCATTGATGCTTCACTTCTTTCCTATAATAAATGTATCCTGTTAATCATTCAATCGCTTCATTCCTCTCTGACATAAAGCCGTGAAGATTGTCCGAACCGAGTTGTATGGATTTGTAGCCATTACAGAATGAGACATTTTTTTCTTTTGCTTTTTATGTGACAAAGAGTAGTTTTGCATACACAATGAAACTTAAAAATGTATGAACAATAAGATAGCCATTGCTATTATAGGTCCGACGGCATCGGGCAAAACCGCTCTTTCATTGGCTTTATCGTCAGTATTGCCCTCGGAAATCATTTCGGCGGATTCACGACAAATATATAGATATTTGGATATTGGGACGGCAAAGCCAACAGAGGCGGAACGTGCTTGTGTGAGGCATCATTGCATAGATATATGTAATCCCGATGAAAAATACAGCGCTGGTTTATTTGCTAAAGAGGCAAAACCGATAGTGAATAGATTGTTCGATGAACATAAAGTTCCGATAATTGTCGGTGGTTCGGGTTTATATGTTCATGCACTATGCGAAGGATTGGCAGAAAGTGCGGTTGAAATTTCCGAAGAAATGCGACAAAAAGCAATGGATTTATATGAGCAAATAGGACGTGAGGAACTTTTTGCTTATGTGAAAAGTATTGATCCCTTGAGTGCAGAAAAATATTCCGATAAAAATCCGCATAGATTATTGCGAGTGGTAGAATATTATTTTGCCACAGGTTTGCGGTTTAGCGATTTTCATGCACAAGTCATAGACAAACCTTCATTTACAACATTATATTTTGGTTTGGATTATCCACGTGCTGCTCTCTATGAGATAATTAATAAACGCTGCGAAATGATGTGGGATAATGGTATATTTGAGGAAACGGAATCCGTGCTGAACATGGGATTTACTCCCGATATTCAATCATTGCAGACGGTCGGCTATAAGGAAGTGCTGAAAGTACTTCATGGTGAACTGACAAACAAAGAAGGGCTTGAAGCAATGAAACAATCCACGCGCCGCTATGCGAAACGGCAGCTCACATGGTGCAATAATCAGACAAAAGTGCAATGGTTAGTAAAGGAAACAGCAGTGCAAACAATCGTCAAACATTATGCTCAGTCGGTGTCGGCGGAATACGTAGAGCAGAGAGAATCGGCAGTTTCTCGGTGATAGATATAGGTGGGGGCATCGGTTTTTCCGATACTGTATCCTTGTTGGGAGCATCGTTCGTAAAATTCACTGTCATCGGCATAGCGTAAAGCAGCAAAGCCGCCGAGAGCCAAGGCGGTCGATCGTTTGATGACAAATGTACCGCCGATAACACATTCGTCGAGATGGATAGATTTTTCAGGGTTATTTTTGTCTTTCACAAAGGGATTACCAATCACGTTGACACCGCCATGCAGCAAATCAATGTCGGGATAGTCAAGAATAATGCTGCGTCTGATAGCAAGGTGTTCGGGTTCATATTCGTCATCGGAATCGAGAAATGTAACATAAAGCCCACATGCTTGCATGAGTCCTGCATTGCGGCTGAGTCCGGTGCCACGATTGGTATGGAATGAATAGCGAATGGAAGCATGGGGATTTTCTGCAATAATTGTTCTGACACGTTCGTTCGTGTTGTCATTGCTGCCATCATCAATAATGATAAGTTCCCAGTCTTTTTCCGTTTGACGAAGTAAGGATGAGAGCGCACGTTCAAGCAATGCAGCACGGTTATACGTGGGCATGATGACGGAAAAAAATGGAACGCGATGATGATAGACTGTCAACATTGTTAACCTATATGTGTAAAATAGTAAAGAAGCGAGTAGTCAAAAATAATTTTAGGTTTGTGATATGGAGTTAACAGAATTTTGGACAATATGTGGAGCTAATGCTATACCGTTGGATATTGAGCAACTGCAAGCAATCGAGCGATATGCCAATGAGATGGTGTATTGGAATGAACGTGTAAACATGATATCGCGTAAAGATTGCGAAAATGTGCTTGAGCGGCATATTCTTCATTCTTTAATGATTTGTAAATATGCTGAATTTGGTCAGAAATCATGGGTATTAGATATCGGTACGGGTGGTGGCTTCCCGGGAATACCTTTGGCAATTGCCAGACCGGATTTGCGTATTTTATTAACAGATTCGATTGCCAAAAAAGTAAAGATGACGGAAATGTTTGCTTCCCATACCGGTCGCAGAGATTTGAAAGCACGATGTGTGCGCGTGGAGGAATTACAAAAAGAAAAAGATATGATTGGCAAATTTGATACAATTACTGCACGCGCAGTTGCGCCAATACTTTCTTTAATGGATTGGTCTTTTCCTTTATTGAAAAAAAATGGTCAATATGTTTTATTAAAGGGCGGTAACCTTGATCAAGAAATAAGCGATGCCCAAAAAGCATATCCGTTTTGTGAGTTTACTGAGCATCGTATTGATTGTGTGGGATATAATTATTTTGCACAGGAAGAAAAAAAAGTAATTGTCATTAAGCAACAATAATTATTCGAGACAGTTATTATGAAATCGTTTTTCCTTCGAATTGTTTTATTATGCAGTATTGTCATAATATTGCCCGCTATTGCGACGGCTCAAAAAAGTCCGGTGACATTGGCGCGAGTGAAGTATAATGGCGGTGGTGATTGGTATAATGATCCTTCCGGTGAAGTTAATTTATTGAAATATATTCGTGCGAACACCAATATTAGCGTTGAACCCAAGTATGAATATGTGGATTTGAGTTCGGATAATTTATTTTTATATCCGATTATTTTTTTAACGGGTCACGGAACGATTAATTTTTCTGATGCAGAGGTGAGAAGATTGCGTGCTTATTTACAGAATGGCGGTTTTTTATATATTGATGATGATTATGGTTTAGATGCAAGCATTCGAAAAGAAATGAAAAAAGTATTTCCTGATAAACAATTTGTCGAATTACCGTTTAATCATGGAATCTATACATGCCATTATACATTTTCGTCGGGATTGCCAAAAATTCATGAGCATGATAATAAACCACCATTAGGTTTGGGCATATTTCATAATGATCGCCTATGCGTATTTTATACCTATGAAACAAATCCGAGCGATGGTTGGGCAGACCCTGAAGTGCATCAAGATCCTCCCGAAAAGAGGGAAATATCGTTTAAGTTAGGAACAAATATAGTAGTGTGGGCATTGACGCATTAATATCAGCGTATATGCAGTAGAACCGATGCAGCAATTGCAGCCGTTTCCGCTCTCAGCCGAGTTGTACCTAAAGAAACAAAAGTAGCACCACCATTGTTTTTTTGCAGTAATTCTAATTCTTCCGTTGAAAAACCACCTTCGGGTCCGATGCAAAAACATGTATTGTCCGTAGGTGATGACAGGGGAGTACCTTTCGCATCAGCGATAAAGATATGCACATCGTGAAGTAAAGAAAGAGCTTCCTTCACATTGTTCTTTATGATAATATGAGGTAATAAAGCTCTTTTACACTGTTTTATCGTAGCAATAATTTTTTCTTGTAATCGGAGGGCATCGGGTTTTTTTTGTGAACTGAATTGTGTTCGCGTTAGAATAAACCGCTTTATCCCGAGTTCTGTGCATTTTTCTATGGCAAATTCTAATCGCTCTTTGTTGTCAAGCCAGCCCAGCATGATAGTGGTGTCATAGGAAGATTCGCCGTACTTTTCCTTAAATTGCTTGCATTGAACCGAAATAGTATCGTTTTTATCATCAATACGGAGTACACCTAAGCTTGCTAAACCCTTACCATTCAATACAATGACTGTGTCGGAATCTTTCATTCGTCGGACTCGACAATGCTTTGCTTCCGCAGCTGATAATTCAATGATTGAATGTTCGGGAGTTAAATTTTCTGCATAGACAGCTTCCATACTCTTAGCAACTTTTCAAAAAACATCTCGTAGATGAAGTGCAATTTACACAAAGTGGAGAACATTATGTTACAAGTAGATTCAATTTCCAAAACTTTCTCCGGTGGTTTCAAAGCCGTGAATTCTGTGTCGCTTAGCGTCAATTCAGGAGAAATCGTGGGAGTTCTTGGACCAAACGGTGCCGGAAAGACAACAACAATCCGCATGATATTGAACATTATTGCACCGGACCAAGGGTCAATCCGCATAAACGGTAAGCATAGTACCGAATTGTCAAAAGATATAATCGGTTATCTGCCCGAAGAACGAGGATTGTATAAAAAAAGTACCATTGGGCATACTCTTGCCTATTTTGGCTCACTCAAAGGAATGGATGAGAAAACAATCAAACAGAATACTGCTTATTGGCTTGAACGCTTTAATCTTGGTGGTATGGAAAAGAGAAAAGTAGAAGAATTATCAAAAGGTAATCAGCAAAAAGTACAGTTTATTGCAGCAGTATTGCATAATCCGTCATTACTTATTCTGGATGAACCGTTTTCCGGTCTTGACCCGATAAATCAAGTCTTATTTAAAGAAGCTGTCAGTGAATTAAAAGAACAGGGGAAAGCGATAATCTTTTGCACGCATCAGTTAGAATCGGCAGAAACATTTTGTGATACTTTTTTTCTTATCAATAAAGGAGAAAGAGTATTGTACGGTACATTGCATGACATACGAAAAGATTTTTATCGTAATGAATGTGAAGTTGGTTTCTTGGGTGATGTCTCTTATTTATCACGTATTCCTCATACGACATTAAAGTCTGTGAACGGGCAAACCGCTATTTTGGAATATGACAGTACAATAGACTTTTCGACATTAGTAAAACAAATTGCCGATGTCATGACATTAACAAGAATTGCTAAAATAGAACCATCATTGTTACATATATTTATGTCGGTGATACAAGGAAATGTACAAAAATCAAACACAGGAGATTTTCAATGAAATTATCAAAAATATACTCTGTCGGATATTGGGAATTTACCGAAAAAGTTCGCACTAAATCATTCCTTGTCTCTTTGGTCTTGACACCGATAATTATGATTGCTATGGGTGTATTGCCGACACTTATGGGTTTGAAAGAATCTAATGAAGTAAAGACTTTTGCCGTATTAGATAAAACAACACAGTTAATGCCTGTGATTGAGCGGAGTCTCAGCAAAAAATATACTTTTGATGATGGTACGCCTATGTATAAGTTTAGGAACCTTGCATCAGATTTAGGATCTGAAAAAGCATTGGATAAGGTAAGAAATGAAATACTTGAAGAAGAGCTTACTGGACTATTTATTATCCCTCAGAATGTGTTTACGGAAAAGAAAGCAGAATATTATGGACTGAATGTTGCCAATGTACGCGAGACAGAGAGATTTTTTTCAATGCTCGAAGAAACAATAATCTCCCTTGAATTAGGAAAGAATGGTATTGATTCAAGTCTTTATGCAAAAATCAGTACTCCGATTGATAAAAAGTTAGTAAAAGTGACTCCGGATGGACAAGAAAATGAGACAGATTTTCTTCAACAATTTGCTTCCGGCTATGGTGCAATCATTATAGTGATGATATTAGTCATTACGTCGGCTCAATTATTAGTAAGATCATTATTGGAAGAGAAGAACAATAGAATAATGGAAATTCTTTTGTCTTCTTGTTCTCCTACAGAACTTATGTTCGGTAAATTGGCAGGTTTGGGAACTTTAGGGCTTTTTCAAGCAATAGTATGGATGGGAATGGCTGTCATTACAGGAATAGTATTTGAGAAGAATTTTATAAATATTGCTAATCTTCCTATTATTCTATTGTTTGGTATCAGCGGATTTCTTCTCTTTGCTTCTTTGATGATTGGTATTGGCTCCTCTGTGACTACCGAGCAAGAAGCACAAAATATTACAGGATATATTGTCATGTTGGCTGTACTTCCCGTTGTGTTTATTTTACCTATATTACAAGAACCAAGCGGTACAATTGCCACAGTGTTGTCTTATATACCATTTACTGCACCGATGATTATGAGTAGTAGGATTATGTTGCAAACGCCGCCATTGTGGGAAATTGCTTTATCTCTTGCATCAATTTATAGTTCGATGATACTTTTTATGTTTATATCGGCAAAAATATTTCGTGTTGGTGTTTTGGCTTATGGTAAGCGTTTGACATTACCGGAAATTATTAAATTACTTCGTGAGAAATAAAATTATAATGAAGAAGGAAGTAACTGAAGAAAATCGGTTACTTCCTTTTATTGTAAAAACTGCTCAAACTTTCTTCTGAACCAATCTCTTTTTTCTTGGGTAGTGCGAATAGAAATCATTATTGCTTCATCTGTGTCATGTCGTTCAATAACCTCGCCTGCATCATACAATTGACCGATAATATTGCTGTGAGAATATGGAATAGCGACAGTATATAATGCACTTTGCCGTTCAAATGATTCTTTCATTTTGTGCAATAGAGCATCTAAATGGATTTTTTTCTGTGCGGAGATGAGAACACAATTAGGAAATTCAAGTTCTAGAGCATGAAGTATTTCAGGGTCTTCCACTGCATCAATTTTATTAAATACTAAAATTGTGTCATGCGAGTGAACCGAAATATCGCTCAGTGTTTTTTCTACTGTTTCAATATGTTCTCTAAACGCAGGATTAGATATATCAACGACATGAATGAGTGTATCGGCTTCGATAGTTTCATATAATGTGCTCTTAAAGGATGCAATAAGATGTGTAGGTAATTTTCGGATAAAACCCACTGTATCGGAAAGTAATACTTGTTGTCCACCGGGTAAAGATAAAGAACGAACCGTAGTATCGAGTGTAGCAAATAATTTATTTTCAGCATAGACTTCGGCATGTGTGAGAGCATTCATCAAGGTTGATTTACCGCTGTTCGTATAGCCGATTAGTGCGAAACGATGTAATAATTCACGTCCTTTGCGTTGTTGTTCTTTTTGAATATCAATGGTCGCCATTTTATCTTCGAGACGATTTATCCTGTCGCGAATTAATCGTCTGTCGGTTTCGATTTGAGTCTCACCCGGACCTTTTGTTCCTACACCGCCATATTGTTTCGATAAGTGTGTCCACATACGAGTTAAGCGCGGCATCATATATTTCAACTGTGCCAATTCTACTTGTGTGCGAGCTTCGACAGTTCGGGCTCGAGAGGCAAAAATATCAAGAATTAAGCCACTGCGATCAAGAATTTTGACTTCTAATTCTTTTTCTAAATTTCTCACTTGCATTGGTGTTAAATCATCATCAAATATGACACAAGTGGCATGAGATTCTTCAATTAATTGTTTAACTTCTTGCACTTTACCGGAACCGATAGCTGTTGCGGGTACTTTACGTTGTAATTCTTGAACAATTTTTGCTATAATTTCAGCACCTGCTGTGTCAGCTAAGAATTCTAATTCGTCTAGATGTTCTTTGACTAATTGGCGATTAGTACCTTTAGGTACAACAGCAATAGCAATGGCAATTTCTTTTTTCTTCTCGGTAGAATTATCTGTCATATTGTTAGATCATGTTGAAAATAGACAAAAAATATGGGAGTAGTATCAAATGCTACTCCCATACGATATATTATTCTTGATTATCAATTTGTGCTCTTTGTAATTGACCGGAATAATCAACATAGACAGTTTTCCATTCCGTAAATATATCAAAGACCGTCCATCCGCCTTCACGATGTCCATTACCGGTTCCTTTAATTCCACCAAATGGCATGTGAGCTTCGGCACCAATCGTTGGCGCATTGATATAGGTAATGCCGGCTTCCAATTCACGCATAGCTACAAAAGCTACATGAACATTTTTAGTGAAAATTGAGGAAGATAAACCATAAGCACAATGATTTGCATATTCAATAGCTTGCTCGAACGATGATACTTTTGAAACAGATAAAACAGGTCCAAAAATTTCTTCATTAAATATGCGCATTTGCGGTGTTACATTCGTAAAAATTGTCGGTAACAGAAAATTACCATTTTTCAATGTTTCATCAGACGGTTCTACACCGCCGCAAAGAAGTGTTGCACCTTCATTTTTTCCAATTTCGATATATTCCTTAATTTTTGCAAATTGCTTTGTGTTAATAACCGGACCCATTTCTGTTGTATCGTCTAATCCGCTACCAACACGTAATTTTTCGGCTTTTGCTTGTAGTTTTTGTACAAATTCATCATGAATATTTTCATGGAGAATTAAACGGGAAGTCGCTGTACAGCGTTGCCCTGTCGTGCCAAAAGCTCCCCACAAGACACCATTAAGTGCAAGGTCAAGATCTGCATCATCTAAAACAATTTGCGGATTTTTTCCGCCCATTTCCAAAGAACATTTTTTATTTAATTCACCGCATCGCATCGCAATACGTTTGCCCGTCGCTGTGGAACCCGTAAATCCGATTAACTTGACATCAGGATGCTCTACAAGTGCTGATCCGGTGTCACCTTTACCGAAAACCACATTAAATACGCCTGCCGGCAATCCTGCTTCCTCTAATATTTCCGCAAAAATTATAGCCGATTCGGGAGAATCTTCCGAGGGCTTAAACACAATAGTATTACCCGCAACGAGTGCAGGAATAATTTTCCATGAAGGAACGGCAATAGGGAAATTCCATGCAGTAATGATTCCACATACGCCAATAGGCATACGGAATGATAAATTCATTTTATTATCCATTTCACTTGGAACAGTATAGCCGAATAATCGCCTTCCTTCTGTTGCTGCATAATAACAAGTATCTATGGCTTCTTGAATATCACCTTTGGTTTCAAAAACGGGTTTACCCATTTCTCTTGTCATAATTCGAGCAAGTTCCTCTTTGCGTCTTTCAAAAATATCACCTGCTTTACGAATAATATTGCCACGTTTTGGAGCAGGCATTAATCGCCATTGTTTATATGCTTGTTGAGCAGCTTTCACTGCATCATCAATATCGGATGAATTAGATTCCGGAAATTCACCTATGATATCAAGTGAGTCCGCAGGATTAATATTCTGAAAAAATGATGAGTCGGAACGATGAATCCATGCTCCGTTAATGTAGTTTGAAAATTTTTTCATTGAAGAAATAACATAAAAATTATAATAATGATTCATATAATTGCTCATATTGCGGAACAATCATATCCGTTTTAAATTTTGAAATTGCTTTTTCACGTGCATTTGCTGAAAACAGTTGCCATTTTTTTGAATTTGTTAATAATTCCACCGCATATTTTGCCATACGGTCAATGTCGCCTAATTCAGCTATATAACCTGTTTCACCATGCGAGATAACTTCCGGAATGCCACCCATGCTTGTTGCTACGACGGGCACGCCACAACTCATGGCTTCCAATGCCGATAAGCCAAAACTTTCAGATTGACTCGGTAATAAGAATAAGTCTGCACTTGAAAGCAGTTCCGGCAAAGCTGTTTGTTTACCAAGGAATCGCACATGTTCATTAATGCCAAGCTCACGGCTCAATCGTTCACATTCAATTCGTTCAGGACCATCACCGATGAGTACTAACTTTGAAGGAACTTTATCGCGCACTTTTGCAAAAATATGGATTGTATCGGCTACACGCTTCACAGGTCGAAAATTTGAGATATGCATCAAGATTTTTTCATTCTCCGGCGCAATCTGTCTTTTAAATGGCGTGCAGGGCTGTCTTTGATATAAGTCTGTATCAATAAAGTTGTTAATGACATGTATATTCCTTTGAACATTGAAACCGTTCTTTGTAGCTTCTGCCAAATAACGCGAAACAGCGGTCACTGCATCTGATTGCTCGATGGAAAAGCGGACTAAAGGAAGAAAACTGGGATCTAATCCATTGAGCGTGATGTCTGTGCCGTGCAATGTTGTGACTGTTTTCATTTTGGTCTCGCTACCCAATATCTGACGTGCCAAATAAGCACTGACCGCATGAGGAATGGCATAATGTGCATGAACAATATCTAAGTTTTCAAAACGTGCTACATCTGCAATTTTGCTTGCTAAAGAAAGAGAGTAAAGCTGGAACTCAAACAAAGGATAATTGGGTAATTCGACTTCATGATAAAACAAATTGTCTTGAAATCGGTCTAAACGCATCGGCTGCGCGTATGTAATGAAATGTATCTGGTGGCCCCGATGAGCGAGTGCTTTGCCAAGTTCAGTTGCTACTACGCCGCTGCCACCATAAGTAGGATAACATACAATACCAATATTCATAAGGTTGTAGATTAGTGTCAGAAAGTAAAGATACGTATTTTACGGTTAATGAAGAATATCGAGCAGAAATTAGTGTAAAAAGTTCGAGATTCATCGCAACATGCACTCCTATAAGTTCACGTGAAAGTGCTTTAGAGCGACTTACACGCATTCGGGCGGAGTTCTATGATGCGACCCATAATTGTTATGCCTATCGCTTGGGGCTAAGTGGTTTGGACTTTCGTTTCTCCGATGATGGCGAGCCGAATAGTACTGCCGGAAAACCTATATTATTTATGCTGCAAAAATATGAAGTAAGTGATGTATTGCTTATTGTTACCAGATATTATGGAGGTACAAAATTGGGTGTGGGAGGTTTATCAAGAGCTTATGCCGATGCTGCGGAAAATGTTTTAAAACTATGTAGTAAAAAACCTGTGTATAAAACAAACCAAGTTCGTGTAATGTGTATGTACGAAGATATCAGCGTCGTCAAAACATTAATTGATACTTATGCTGTTTCCCATGAAGCTGATTATCGTGATATCATTGAAATTTACTGTGAAATACCGTGTTCATTACTCGATGAATTTTGCCATGCTGTCACACAAAAAACCCATGCACGTGCAGGCACATTTATTGAGCAGAACCAGTAATGTTTTTTGGGGATTCGATAATCTGCTGTATATCGGATGTAATTTGATCTGTTGCACCTCTTCTAGAGTATATATAATTTTTTGCATAAAATCCACGTCGTAACCTTGCTTCTTTATTCATCACAATAATCGAAATCCACTGACGTAATTCTTGGGTATTTTCAATAATGGTCAGAGCTTTATCTTTTTTTAAGGCTATTGCATCCGGTGAACGCTCAATTTTTCTTCCACTGCAAAGCGGAATACCATAACCTGCAGGCTCTGCGCAACTGTGAACTCCTGCCCCAAATGCTCCTCCAATATATGCTGCATCAGCCAAAGAATAAATCTGTAATAATTTCCCGATAGAATCTACGATAATAATCGAAGGTGCTTTGTTCTTATACTTCATCGGATTATCTTCAATCTCACTCCACAGTACACAAGACTTAAACATTGTACGAAGTTGGAGTACATGTTCATCGGTTGGTTCATGTGGCGCAATAATAAGAGAAAAAGGCAGTTTCTGTTTATCGCTTATATACATTTGGAAAAATAAATGCTCATCTTCACGCCAAGAACTACCAACAACAATAATCGGCATGTGAGGAGGAAAATCCTCTTTCGTTAATGGTAAAGATTTTTGTTGTTCTACAATAGATATAATGCGATCAAATCGTGTATCTGATGAATTTTCATTATTTACAGAAGGATAATATTCTGAAATTTTTTCATATTCGTTTTTATTGGCAGAATACACTTTTGTACATAACTCAAATACTTTTTTAAGATAAAATGTATAGAGTGTGTTTTTCGGAATAGACGATGAAAGTGTAGCGCAAATACAAAATGTTGGGATATTGTTTTTTTTCAGGTAAAATAAATAGTTATACCACAAATCATAACGAAT
Organism: Ignavibacteria bacterium UBA2373; assembly: GCA_002344005.1. Taxonomy (GTDB): domain Bacteria; phylum Bacteroidota; class Ignavibacteria; order Kapaibacteriales; family UBA961; genus UBA2353. The sequence continues at coordinate 16,023 of DDTD01000081.1, forward strand.
AAAAATAACACAATCAGGTTTAAGCGTTTCAATAAAAATCTTGGCATTGTTACCTATATCTAAGGGGAGATAGCATACACAGTCCACAAAGGCATAATCTTTATGAGCATTATATCCGGAGGGAGAAAAAAATGTTACGCACATTAGACTATGAGGATAAAACACTTTTAATTTTTCAATGACGGTTTTTGCTTGTTCAAATTCTCCTGTTGAAGCAGCATGTATCCAGAACACTGTATGGGTAGGGTGCAAATTACGAAATTCTTGTACTGCCGTGAATGATACTTTGGTATAGTTCTCGCGTTCTCTTAATTTAGGATTATTCCTTTTTAGTAAAGGTAAAAATAACCTTATAAAAATGAATACACACTTATAAAATAGTCGAAACATTATCGTCCCCCGATAATTGATAGTATCATCTTTTGCATAATCGCCTCAGTATGTGCCGCTGTCGTTTTTAATGCTATATCAGCTTCACGCATAGCAAGAAAAGCATTTGCCAAATCATTAGGGGAGTATCGTCGTAGTGCTGCAATATAATCGGGAATAAAATAAGAATTAATTTCAACAGAACGGCTTAATTCCATAGGATTTGAAGTGGTTGCCGATGCTTCCAGCAATTTAGATAAACTTGTAAAATATCGAGTAAGCATCGTAATGATTAATATTTCATTTCGCTCTGCAGATACCATTCGTAAAGTAATGTCAATTGCGCGAGCTAAATCCCGTTCCCCGATTGCTTTCTGTAATTCAAAGATATTATATGTTCGCGATTGACCGACGATATGAGTAATATCGTCGAGAGAAATTTTCTTTTTTTCGGGTGAGTATGTGATTATTTTTTGTAATTCATTGTGTAACTCACGTAATGATGTCCCTACCCGTGCCACTAATAAATCTATTGCCTCCGGCGAAATTTCTTTACCTTCAAGTTTTGCTCTTTTTGCTAACCAATTTGGAATCTCCCGTTCATAGAGTGTCCCAAATTCCATAGCAGCATGATTCTTAATCAAAGTATGAAATGGTTCTTTAAGGTTTGCCATTCTTTTTTCTGCCTTTTCTTTTGTTCGAGTATTGCGTAACTGTGATGTTAAATCATCCAATTCGGATGTATCGGCAATCATCAGTAAAAAGGTAGTTTGTGCAGGGTTCTGTAAATATTTTACTATTGGTGGAGTTTTATCATCTTTTTTTTTTGATTTGGTGACTGAGAGTTTTTCAGCATTTTTTACAATTACAACTCTTCTATCCGATACAAAGGGAAAAGCCGATGCCATTGCGACAATTTGCTCTTGTGAATTATTTTCTGCATCAGCAGTCTCTATGTCAAAATCATTGTTTATGCCTTCTGTTGCAGCTTCAATGATACGTAAAACTGCCTCGTCCTTCAAAAAATATTCTTTACCAAACAATAAAAGGACGGGCGGAAATTTTTTGTTCTTAATGACAGATTCAATTGATTCGATAAACATAATGTATTAACAATAGAGTGCATTGGTGATTTTTTTTAGAGCCACTTCATTATCGAATGGTTTTGCAAGAAAATCTACAATACCTAATTTTAAAAACTCTTGAATGGTCGTAATATCATTTTCAGCAGTACAGGCAATTACTTTGATATGTTTGCAATGTTCAAATTCTCTGACCTTTTTTAAGAATGATACTCCATCCATTTCCGGCATTTTCATATCAACTATGATTAGGTCAATATGCTCAACTATAGGGGATTGTAAGTACTCAAGTGCAGTCAGCGGATTGTTGAAATCAACAAAATCCAATTGCAATTTATGCGTGACAATGTTTCGAAAGATGAGTCGAATAGCCATCTCATCATCTACTGACATTACTCTTTGAGGTTGTTTATTTAAATCTGATAAAAACTGTTGATTATGACGTTTTATAGTGTCATAATTATTGAGGATGTTTTCTATAGAATGTTTAAAATCGTTATCATGAATTGGTTGATAGTGAATACCGTTATGACCTAAGCCATCTACAATATTTCTTGATTCGGTAGAATAATCATTCGTGCAAATAATAACAGGAGTCGCCGCAGATTCTTCATGACTTCGAATGTATTGCAATACAGATAGCCCATTGACAACTGGTATTTGAAGTTCCATGACAATAATATCAGGAATAAAATTCTTCATCACGTGAAGCATCAATAATGAGGACTCAAATTCACGAATTTCTATATCGGAATTGTTCTCCAAAATTCGCTTCATTTTATCTCGATGAAACTTATCTGAATCCAGAATAAATACTAATTTTTTTTTCATGTTTATCTTTGAATTGATTTTGGATCAACTGCATCACGAAGTCCATCGCCGAGTAAATTAAAACCATAGACAGCTAAGCCGATAGCAATACTCGGGAAAATCGTTAGTCCCCAATTTAATCGGGCTAATATATATCCATATCCATCTTGAATGAGTATTCCCCATGATGGTTCAGGTTTCTGTATGCCTAACCCCAGAAAGCTTAGACTTGCCTCCGTGATAATTGCGCTTGCAATTCCTGCTGTTGCAACAACAATTATAGGACCTAATGCATTAGGTAAAATATGAATAAATATTGTCCTAAATGTTGAAAATCCAAATGCTTTTGTTGCTTCAACATATTCCATCTCGCGTAATGAAAAAAACTGACCTCGGACAATCCGGGCTATTTCTACCCAACCTGTAATACCAATAACTATAAATGTTTGCCAATATGCATTGAGCGTAAAGCCAAATAGTGTGTCAACAGATTTAATCAAAGAAGAGAAAAGTATGGCAAGTAAAATAGTCGGGTAAGACCAGACAACAGTAATTATATATTGAATGACATTGTCCACCCAGCCTCGATAGTATCCTGCTAAAGCACCTAAGACAATGCCAATTGCTAAGGAAATAAGAACAGATACAACACCCACAGATAAACTTATTCTTGCACCATATAAAAGACGGCTGAATAAATCTCTGCCAAAATTATCCGTTCCGAGATAATATGTTGGTGTTATATGCCATTTGCTTTCTGTTGTTCCCCATAAATATTTGCTGTGAATAGTAACTTTGCGATGAGAAATATCTATGTATGTGATGCTGTCGCCGATGATTTTATGAGAAAGTATCGGCACATAGACAGGCGAATGAGGGGTCGAAGGATTATGCTTTAAAATGATATTGCCAACGAATCCCATTGGCTTGACCGAATATTCCAATATTTGCGTAGTTGGATCGAAGATTGTAAATAATGGAGCAAAAACTGCAGCAATTACTAAGATAGTTATCAAGATAATACCTGTAATACCTGCCTTATGTTTCAATAATTTTTGTAAAGCATGGCGGCTTAAGCTTTTTGAGTTGCTATGATGAGTATTCATTTATTTTAGCCCAATTTTACTTTAGGATCAACAACTGCGTATAAAACATCAACAATAAAATTGACTAATACGAAAATAATTGCGGCAAATAATACAGAACCTTGAATTGCCGGATAATCTAGTTTAAGAATCGCATCTATGGTAAACATACCTATACCGGGCCAATTAAAAATATATTCGATAAAGTAAGAACCGGCTAATAGTCCTGCAAACCAAGCACTCACAGTTGTGATAACCGGATTAAGCGCATTGCGTAAGGCATGGCGAGCGACGGTTGTAAATTCTGATAGACCCTTTGCGCGTGCAGTTCTGATATAATCTTGGCTTAATGTATCAATCATACTGCTTCGAGTTACACGCGCAATAATAGATAATGGCCTTAAAGCTAATGCCATGGAAGGTAAAATCAGATGATTCCAACCGCGGTCAATATAGCCGGATATGGGTAAGATATCAAGAATAACCCCAAATACCAATAAATATAATAAACCAAGAACAAAAGAAGGCATGGAGATTCCAAAGAGTGCAATTGCCATAACGCCGGAATCAAGAAATTTTCCTTGATATAAAGCAGCAATAACGCCAATAATTATTCCGAATATTGTTGAGAACAGTAAAGCGGTGATGGTTAAAAGGGCTGTTGCCGGAAAACGTTCTTGCAATGTTTCTATAATAGTTCTATTTGTTGTAAAAGATTTTCCAAGATCGCCTTTGAGTACTTTGCCAACATAATCAATGTATTGAATTATTTTGGGACGATCAAGACCTAATTCTTTTCTGAGAGCGATGACGGATTGTTCATCGGCTCTTTGACCCAACATTACACGTGCAGGGTCACCGGGGAGTGCGTAATTCACAATAAATGAAGATGTTATTACTCCAAGTAATACCACAATCATATAGAAAAATTTACGAATAATAAAAACTACCATAACTCTATATTACCACTAAAATTTTCATGGAAATTTCTTTGTTTTCTGCAAATCGAATTAACTTAGGTATGGTTGAATCTGTTATTAAATCGCCTTGTGAGGCAATGAGTAATCCAAATGATGTACGTAAGTCTTCGGCTAATCTCATACCGGGTTTAAGTTGATTAATCATTACTCTCATAAAAGATTTTCCGGCAAATTGTCTTCGTTCATTTTCCATAACGGCGTTAAATGCCGCTACAATTTTAGGGTCGAACATTGAACCGGCTCTTTTATTCACCAATGTCATGGTTTGTGCATGTTTTACTGTAATTGCTTCTTGTTGCATTTGTGGTGGTGGTGTAGAGTATGCTTCATGTCGTGACCCACGCATTTTGTACATGATATTGTGATAAAAATTGGTAACAGCAATAATTCGTGCACCGATGTGGATATCGTGTTCGCGTTTTTTAGAGGGAAATCCCATTCCATCATATCGTTCATGGTGTTGTGAGACGATATTGGCAATTGAGAGCATTCCTTCATGCATGCTTAATATACGATGCCCGGTTTCCACATGCGAAGCATAGTGCTTGAAGTCAAAAGAATTTAGCTCAGAAGACAATTGTGATAAAAATTGCGGAGGCAATGAAAATTTTCCTATGTCATGAAGGTATCCGGCTGTTTCAATTTCAAAAACCTCACGATCGGATAACATTAGTGCACGAGCTACTGCAGCTGATTTTTCGCCGACAAAAGCAACATGACTATTTTCATGGTATCGGTCGAATACTGTAACTACTTCAACAAGCATGTCCACCGTTTGCAGAAAACTTCGTGCATATTTTGTAGAAACGAGCTCTAATCGCTCCTGCAATTCTGTTATTAACTCATTATTATCCATATCGAAACTCTGAACTGTGAATGTCAGTTGAAATTGGTAAAGCATCGTTTGGTTCAATAATAACCCTTTGAGGCTGCGGTACGTGATACCCTAAAAACTCTTCGGCTATGACAGAAAAATTTGGTGTTGTATCTGTAATAAAATATTCTGTATGTTCAATGTGTGTCGGTAAAATTGTCGTTGTTACATTATTTGATTGGGTTAAAATTTCAAGGGAAATTTTGGCTGCATATTCGCCACAATCAATCAATGTGACATTCGGAAGAGTTGTTGAGAGTAAATTATGCAAAAGCGGGTAATGCGTGCAGCCCATAATTAATGTATCTACTTTGTCATGTATCATCGGCTTCAGATACTCTTGCGCGATAAGAGCTGCGGCTTGATGATGTTGCCAACCTTCTTCAGCTAATGGAACAAAAAGCGGACACGATTGCGCTGTGACATGCAATTGTGAATGAGGTGTCGGGACCATGGTATGAAAGATACGCAAAGCATCCTGATAGGCATTGCTGCCTATGGTTGCTCTTGTACCTATGATCCCAATTCTACCATTTGACGATTCTTGCAATGCTCCGCGAGCAGCTGGCGCAATCATACCAACGACCGGTACAGAGGAAAAATCCTGTACTTCATCAAGAGCATTTGCCGATACTGTATTGCATGCAACGACAATAAGTTTTACGTTTTTTGCCATTAAAAAGCCGGCACATTGTTGTGCATAGAGCCGTATGGTTTCCTTAGATTTATTACCATAAGGAACCCGAGCTGTATCGCCCAGATACAAAAAACGCTCATTAGGCATCATTTTTCTCAGATGTTTGAGGACGGTCAGCCCTCCGATGCCGGAATCAAAGACTCCGATAGGTTGATTTTTATTCATCATGAAGCAAAGATACGAACTTTTTTTTTCTCATTTTTTTGTTGTAACTTGTAACTATGTTCAATGACACATTCATTATATCTGTATGCGAATGAAAAACTATTTTTATATCATAGTTCTATCGGTAATTATGACATTGGGTATTACCCAAACAGTCTTTGCAAATAATAGCGCAAGTGACGGTCATGGTACTTTTGCTTACACATTTTTATGGATAGCTGTGATTCTATTGTTGTCCAAACTTGGCAGTGTTGTTGAAAAGTTTGGTTTACCTTCAGTTTTGGGAGAACTGACTGTCGGTATCATCCTTGGTAATCTTTCTCTGTTGTCATTTGACTTCTTTGAGCCAATAAAACAGGATACTACTTTACGATTTCTTGCAGAATTGGGAGTGGTTATACTATTATTTCAGGTCGGTTTAGAATCGAATGTTACGTCAATGAAACAAGTGGGGCTTCGTGCCTCACTTGTAGCGCTGGTTGGTGTAATTGTACCATTTGTGATGGGGGCTTACATTCTTGGTCCTTTCGTATTTACAGAAGGAACTCCACAACACATCGCTCATGGTTCTTTGTTCCTTGGTGCCACATTGACCGCAACATCTGTTGGTATAACTGCAAGAGTATTCAAAGATTTGAGAGCATTACATCTTAAAGAAGCACGCATAATTCTTGGAGCCGCCGTTATTGATGATATTGTTGGTTTAATGATATTATCTGTTATACAATCAATCGTCATCACCGGTCAATTTGAAATATTGGAGGTAATTCGTGTTGCATTTGTATCCTTACTTTTTTTGTTTGGGGGCTTGATACTGGGTCGTTATATAGGCATTCCAGTAGCTCGCATTATTTCGAGTATAAATAAATCTTCCGGTGCAAAATTAGGTTTAGCATTAGCCATGTGCCTATTCTTTGCATACATTGCGCACAGCATTGGTTTGGCTCCTATAGTGGGTGCTTTTACAGCCGGTTTATTACTGGATGAAGTATTTTTTAGTTCTTTTGACGGACCGTCTGTTATACCTAAAATCACTGCTGCATTAGGTGGAACTTCTAATCCTATAGCACAAGAAGTAACTCATGTACTTGAAGAGCATACCGAAAAACATTTAGAAGAAATTATTGAACCTATCGGGCAATTTCTTATGCCGATTTTTTTTATTGTTGTTGGCTTGGATGTACGACTTGATGTATTGTTTCAACCGAGCATTTTACTCATTGCATTAGGGGTGACAATCATGGCTGTTCTCGGAAAAATTGTCTCAGGTTTCGTTGCCGGTAAAGGCACAAATAAGCTCTTGATAGGATGGGGAATGGTGCCAAGAGGTGAGGTAGGACTAATCTTTGCCTCTGTTGGTAAAGGGTTAGGGGTTGTCAATGATGAATTGTTTTCGGTTATAGTGATCGTAGTTATTATGACAACGCTTCTCACACCACCAATACTTTCTTCAATCATTAGGAGAAATGTGCAACAATGATATATCATGTTATAGTCGGTATTTTTTGTGTTATTGGCTTTGGACGACTGTTGATATTATTCAAAAGATTTGGCAAACCTGAATATAACAATGAAAAAACTGCCAAAGAGTTTCTTTTGATATTTGCCTTTTTGTTTATATCCCCTTTTATTGTTTCTTTATTTGTCGCTGAGTAGTCGGAACTATCAGCACTCTATGATCTTTGCTTGTGTCATCGTCTTTAGATCATGAGGCGAAATCAGTATTTGCAGGCCTCTTAAGCCGGGGCTTATGCTTATAGTCTGATAACAGAAAGCAGATGTATCTATAAATGTTGGAAACATTTTCTTCATCCCGATAGGTGAGCATCCACCACGAATATATCCGGTCACGTTCAACAATTCTTTTTGTGGCAACATATTGCATGATTTATTACCGGTTTGTATTGCTGTTGATTTTAACGATAATTCCTTCACCGATTGTACTACAACGACAAAATAGGGCAATAAAGATCCTTGTAATACTAAAGTTTTAAATACTCTGTCGGGAGGTAACCCTATTTTTTTTGCTACGGTAAGCGCATCAAGTTCTTCATCATTTACAGAATATTCAAGAACAGTATATGGGATTTTCGACCCATCTAATATTCTGCAAGCATTCGTTTTTATAGAACCCATTTTAATCTATTCGATAACTTTTACCGTAACTGTTCTATGAAGTATTCGAGCTATCGCAGATGGATCATAATTCTGTTGAACATTATCATAGTTAATAATACACTTAGATTCATCTATACCGAGCAATTGTAGTGTAGATTTGATTCGTGATTTAGCAAGATTGAGATTATATTCAGGTGTTCCGAAGTTATCGGTCTTTGGGAATAGTTGGATTTTCTTACCTTTTTGTATCTCGGCTTTTATATATTGTAGAGTTTCAAAATTAATTGAAGAGAACTCTGATGCATTAAAATTAAAATAGCCAAGAATATAATCATTGTTCTCTGAACCGGAAGAATAGAACTTTTTGTTTTCAATAACAGTATTTACTGTAGGAGAAATTTTAAATTGTAAACCCGCAGCAGTTCTTCGATCGCTTGCGTCAGCAAGTGCATAATCAAAAACTATGCGCGTTGGTTGACCTTGCATAATATCATTTGTCGTAAATTGTAATGTCATATTTTTATCATTAAGATCGAACATTTTTTTCATTTCAAAATTTACTTTTCCAAATGCTTGATATGGTGTTGATTCTGCAATAATTTTAGGCTCAAAAAATAATGTAATCGGTGTATGTGTTGTTTGTTGTTGTTCAAATGTCACTGCAATCGTACGCATTTTCCCATTCACCATTATGCGAACAGAGCGATCTTCATCCAATAACTCTTCGCGCATTTCTCTTACGGTACCTTCTTGTTTAATAATTCGTTTTGCCACTTGAACATTATCCACCCCATTTTCAAAAAGAAATTTAGCAACATTCTCAACACGTTCATCAGCAATGCCTGACGGTTCATCAGGAGCAGAAAATCCGACTAACTCGACCTTAGTATCAACATTTTCTCGTAAAAGTGAGACTAAGCCTAATAATACAGCTGCTTGAGCATTTTCTTCCGATGAAGCCGAAGAGAGCGGAATTTGTGGAGGAATATCTGCCATATTTTTCTTGAAGAAAATAATAGGTGCAGCATCATGCAAATATCGTTTTTTGAGAATTTCATATTGTACTTTAATGCTTTCCCCATCACTTATTGGTGAACCATCTTGTCTTTTAACTACAATCGCCAGTTCTAACTTTTTAGGAACTTCAATAGGCGGCGGCGGTGGGGGAGGAGGTAATCTCTCAGGTTTAGGTTCGGCAAGACGATATTGAAACTCTAAAGATGGACGTATATGCAAAGCACTCCACACCAAATCTTGAACAAAAGGAGTTATTTGTGGTAAAACGCGTAGATTTGTAGCAAGTGCGATTTGTTCTGTCAGTGGTATATCATAACGTAACCCCATAAAAGGTGCAATAAATAAAGACTGAGTACTTGGAATTGTACCCGAAGCGGCACCTCTGATTGAGGAACCGGTTTCGACCCATTTGAGATTACTTGGCTCAATAATTTCCTGATTCTGACTAAATGTTTTTGTAATATATGTTCCGGCTGATGCACCGATTGTAATTCCGAAAGGAATATCTTTTAAAGGGAATAATGATATGAATGGGTCAATACTTATAACAGACAATGTAGTTGCTAAATTGTGACGAGAAATCACTCTGTTAAGTGAATTACCTGAAATCACATTAAATGAAAATTCTTCTGTTGTTAGGTCGCCGCCAACTCCCGCATAACCTAAGGAAATACCGTAGGTGTATGGCAAATTAAAAAGTAGATTCTCAGGTACAAATTCAATACCGGCAGAAAATGTAGGTGAAAATCCATTACCTTTTGTAAAACCGGAACAACAATTAGGAATCCCGGGTAATTCAGCAAAATTAGCAGTATGCAATGATATATTTCCGCCTAGAGAGGCTGTAATTTTGATAGGTTTTAAAATTGTACTATCCTTTTCACCATGTAGAAGATTAGTGAAACAGAAGAAGCAAATAAATATATACGCAAATAGATAATTCTGTAAATATTTCATAAGTAAAGTACTCTGTATTATCGAGTAATAAATAATGGTAATACTATATGTGAGTTATGCGTTTGTATGTAAACCATATACATCCCGTTCTGTAAGTTGTTTACAGGAAGAGGGATACTGTGCATACCTTTAGGGACTGTTACAGAATGTGTAAATACAATATGCCCCAACTGATTAAAGCATGAGATATTGTACGAATATTCATCTTGCGATTCAATATTTATTTCAATAGCATCATTTGCAGGGTTGGGAACAATAGTAGATAGTATTGTTCCATCACTAAAAACGCGAGGATCACCACAAATTCCTTCTGTTAAGGAAAAACTACCATTGTTTGCAGTAGATATATTTACCGACTTACCCCAGAAACGTGATGTGTTTTCCCAGATAATAGGTGATTCCAAGACTTCTGCCATAGCTGCATCACCAACAATTTCACCGACAATTCCCTTTGATGGGAAATTACCATTTATAGAAAATCCAATGATTCTCTTATCGTTGACTATTTCGTTTTTTATTAATGTTCCTGTACCAAATTGTGATTGTACGAATCTTGGGAGAAACATTCGAGGGTTCATAGAAATTTCAGCTGAAAATATACGATTTGCCCCGAATTCAGTAGGTTCAGTATTTGAAAATTCAATTGGAATAATTGCTTCACCTCGAGGATTTGCCTTGACATTTGGTAATGATACCGATGAAACAGCACTATAAGGTAGTACTTCAATTATTCTTTTTGTAGCGCATGGTGTTGCTGTAATTATTATTGTATCAATTTCGGTTTCTAATAATTCTCTCGTTAATGATAATGTTATAATTTGAGAACTTAAAGCCGGTATTGATATTGGGAGTGATGGCGAAGCACTGACTATACCTAATGGATTATTTTCAATTGAAATAATGTCAACTGTATTATTAGAGTTATTTTTTATTTCTATTGTACGAGTAAGAATTTCGGGTATAAAATACACCTTTGATACTACTGCAATATCTGCACCTACTCCTGTACCTACAAGAGTAAATTGCATTGAAATTTTAGTTTGATTTGAATGATAAATAATAATTCCGGCATTTATTTCACCTACATTCTGAGGTAAAAAGCTTATTGTTGCTGAGAGTGTTTGTCCCGGCTGAAGAACAGTATCCTTAATGATGGAAATTATACTAAAATTGGGATTATCTGATTGAATGGAGTTAATAATCAAAGGTATGGGATCATTATTCCTAGCAATAATTAAAGATTTTACTACACTTGTACCTGTACACGATTCACCAAAATCAGTATTGTCGGCAAGTAAACTTATATCCCTATTAAGACTATTAAGTTCTAAAGGAATACGGTACTCATTACCACAAGAACCGATGTACAGTGTATCGCGTATTATTCCTGTGTCAAGTGGCATGGTACGGAGCGAGAACTGTAAGCATTCACCAATTTTAATCGTATCAAGTGTATTTAATTCTTCAAGTAATGAAAAATGTACCCCGAATTGAAAGCGAGCATAATCAATGATAAATTTTACACTACCTGTATTGCAAATTCCGCCGATTATTACTGAATCTCTAATTTGTGATAAATATGTAGGTGGAATAGAAATTGTCTGAGATGTAATTATTGGTTTACGAATAGAAAATATTCGATCTGAAATATCTGTTTCCGGAAAAGTAATGCGACGAATCTTTACATTGTCCTGTGCATCTGCCGATGTCGCAATTGTTTTACCGTCAGGACTGAATTGAATGGAAGACATGTCTGTTGAGTGACCGGATATACTACCTAAAAATGACCCATTACCGGGTAATTCTAATACGGATACTTGTGGCTGATTTTTATAGCCTACCGCTAAATAACGGTTTGATTTACTAAATGCTAAACCTAAAGGATTTGTACCGGCACCAAGTTGATCATTGTATCGTACCACTTTTTTACTGGACATATCGCCAACCAACATTACACTTTTAGGGCTGTCATAGAGCGTTGCAACACCTACTCGTGACGCGGCACCGATTAAAGTACCATCGTTTGTTACAGCCACTGAATGGGCTATAGATAACTCAGGTACAATAATAGAATCAATCGGAATAAAACCGGGCAGAGAAAATGTCGTAATTTTTCCCGACAAAAATCCTGCAACAGCTTTCTGTTCATTCAGTGAAAATGCAGATATCGGCGCATCAAAATTAATTCTTCGTTGGATACTTGCATCTGTAGAACTTACAATAGTAATATTAGCCCCTAATTCTGGAACAATGACAAGAAAATCACCTGCAACAGATGGGACTACTTCACGAATTCTATAAAGAGGTAAATTATATGTCGCCGTAGGAGTAGAATTACCCCTATCAAAAAAAGCTATTTTTTGACTATTTGTTCCGTCACGATAAGCGACAAAAGGTCTTTGGTTTGCACCGTACCCAACACCTAAAATAGTTAATCGAACAATCGGAAAGCCAACATGATTGAGAGAATATTCTGCAAGTTTTGATTTATTGAGTACATCCCATTCCGTGACAAAACCATTATCATAACCACTAAGCATTGTCGAGCCATCTTTTATGAAATTCACTTTTTTTCCGAAGGCATCTTTTTGGTCTTGAAGGTTGGTTTCTTGAACACTGCTATAAAGTTGCCGAACCCTAATCATGGCATTTTCTGTCACATTATCTGGGACAGTCCATAAAAATGTACTATCATTGGATTGACCTATACTCTCCCAATCTGTGCCACCATTTGTGGAAATATCAATTAAAGTAGGAGAGTCCGGTGAATAGCCGCGCCACTTAACCATGATTTTCTGACATGGAGCAAATATTTCAGTGCCATTAGGGTATTCCAGAATCAACTGTTGTTGTTCGGGCAGTGCTTGTCTTGAAACAGTAATCGGTATTGTAACCTGCCCTCCCGCTTCAAAGTGGGCTGTCAGATACTCTCTCACATAGCCAATTGTTTGGGATTTATAATCAATATAAAAAAAGTTTTCAAATCCGGGTTGCATTTCTACAGGCGGTTCTTTTTGTGAGATTGCACTGCCTACCCATCGTATCGAAAAATCCGGTGAGGATATGCTGAGTGAATCTAAAAGTACCGTCGTTTGGGTTCCATCGGGATTCGTTTTTCCTACGAATGCTTGTACAATCATCGGTAAAGATGAAAGATTATCAAATTTGACTTCTTTGATAGGATTTTTCCCGGCATCCAGAAATCGTACCAAGCATAACCGAGTCGAGTCAAATCTGCCGATTGAACTCTCAGCATTTCCTTGATGGGTAACAATCACTTCCACACTGCTGCTGCCTTCTGATCTGCTATTAAAAAAGACATCATAATAATTATTGGCAGCAGGCTGTACACGGAAGGGGAGTGCTCTTTGTCCATTTTGCACAAAATAAATATTATTCAGGTCAATCGGGATAGAAGTTGCACCATTCGTTGCGCGAGCCGTGACTTTACATATTGGGTAACGGGAAGCATCAACCTTCCTGCCAAATGCGTCTTGATTTGCAAGTTGGACACTTAATTGTGCATAACCGGTTGTGACAAAAGTGAGTAAACTTAATAATCCGATTATGCTGTAACGATAGTGAGGTGACATAAGTAAACGGTGTATGGATATAATTGACACGGACACTTTCTGTGTCTAAAATGTTACAAAACTTCTGAGTAAACGATTGTTTTCAGTAATTATTGAAACAAATAAACCCCGTAACTATTAAAGTTACGGGGTTTAAGTGGCGCACCCTGAGGGACTCGAACCCAAAACCTTTTGATCCGTAGTCAAATGCTCTATCCAATTGAGCTAAGGGTGCGTTTATAGATACTTACGCTTTGTTGTTATGCTGCTGTTAATCTATTAACAAATCTTGCTAATGAAGATTTACGATTAGCTACTGTGTTTTTATGTAAAACACCTCGTGCTGCAACTTTATCCAATATACTCATTGCTTTGGTTAGAGCCTCTTTGGCAACATCCGCTGTTTGGGCGGAACGTACTGCTTTAACAGCTTCTTTTACCAATTTCTTATTAGCACGATTGTACAAATTGCGTTTGATGCTTTGACGATTTCTTTTCTCTGCTGACTTATGATGAGCCATAACTACGTTAAATGTTTGTTTTAAGAGCCGCAAAAATACAACAACTTACCATATTGAGCAAATTTCTCTGTCAATTTTTATCAATAACCGTACTTCTCAGCATACAACATCACTAATTTATTCCAACGCTCAGATATTCCTTCCGTCCCCTTATCATATTTGGTATCAATCACATACAAAATTTCATCCGCACTAAGATTCCCGCTCGTCTCACTCAACAACTTTTTTACACCACTACCACCACCTATATCGAATATCATATGAACTATCAAACCACCAACAGCATAGTACAACAACGACTCCTCTACAGGATGCTCAATAATATACTTCAAACTCGGCATCTCCGACCTCGAGCGCAACTCTCGCGCCGCCTTCTGCAACAAACCCCTATAACTATCATAAATGCTACCCCCAACAAACACCGCCAAACCTTCGAATAAAAATGGATGACTTCCCGAAAACTGGCGAAAAACTATATGTGCCATCTCATGCGGATACCACTCATTACCCAATGAACTCAACATCAAACGGCTCTTCGGATAAGCCAAACCTATCGGCGGCGAAGCAAAATACTCAACTCCGCACAAACTCGCCAACTCATCGCGGCTGCGAGCTATCACAAAATAACTCTCACGTATATCCTCAACATCATACAATGCGCTCAATGAATCGCAATAAGCAACCATTCGCTCAGCAGCTGCATAATTCAACTTATAATCCTTATCAATCACATAACTCAAACCACCAACCGAACGTCGCTTCATTCCCCGCATCGCCATCACAACTGGATTACACAATCGAGCAACACCATCGCCCCCCAACAAAACATAAGTCCGGGTTATCGCTATCGTCGCTGGATACAAATCGCCAGCCACACGCCTATACCACAATGTCCTCAACACAACATAATCATCTTCCGGCTCAGCACTCAAAACAACACTATACAAATCAACCGTCCCTGACACTCCCTTCGGCAACCAACAATCATACATATCCTCCGTAAAACGATCACCAAAAGGATCATACCAACCTTCATAAACCGCGCTGTCAACATAACGTGTACCAACATACAACTTCCAAACATCCAAAGCACGAACAACAGAAACATTACCCAAATCAACCCTACTCATAATGCCCGGCTCACGACCAAACAAATCACCAACACCCCCCAACAACAAACCAAACATCAACAAAAACAAAACTCCAAACATCACACACCACCACCCAGCAACAATCAAACAACCAAGCCCAAAACAACCACACGCTCCAATACCTCACCAATCACAACATCCAATCCACCATCAACCAAACGTGCCGCAGCAGCATGAAAATGACCCCCACCGCCAAACTCCACCGCCAAACGACGTGCCTCAACATCACCACGACTACGCATCGAAACCTTAACTATACCCTCAAATGGATGCTCAACAAACAACAAACCCAAAACAACACCCCTCACACTCAAACAATGATTCACAAAACCCTCAATATCATCCAAACCCGTCCCCGTCTCAACAAACCACTCACGACGAACACTCATCACACACACACCGCCACCAACAAACAAACGCATCGAACTCAAAGCACGACCCAACAACACCAACCTACTCACACTACCATCATTCAACACCGAGTCAGCAATCATCACCGGATCAGCACCCAACTCAATCAAACGAGCAACAGCCCTATGCAACGCAGCATCCGTTCTCGGAAAACGAAAACCACCCGTATCTGTCATAATACCCGTATAACAACACACAGCAAAATCCTTCGACAACACCCCAAAACCCCGCGACTCCAAAAAACTTCCAATCTCCCACACAAGCTCACAAGTGCTCGAACTATCAACATCAACCCTATAAAAATCAGCAAACTCCGCCGGCGACTCATGATGATCAACAACCAAAATCGGCTTCTCACGACGCAAAACAACCCCCTCCATACGCATCAAACGACTCGGAGCATTACAATCCAAAACCAACAACAAATCAGAACCAACAATCACATCATCATGAACACTCCCATCATAAAGCTCAACAAACTCCGCACCCGGCAAAAAACGCATATTACTCGGAACAGAACTCGTAAAAATCACACGAACATCCTTACCCAAACCAACCAAAACCTGATACATCGCCAAACTACTCCCGCAAGCATCACCATCCGGATTCACATGCGAACTAATCACAATACTCCCACAACCCTCAAACAAACCCGCCACATCGGCAATCTCAACAAACCTCATACAATCCTCCAAAGTTCAAAACAAAAATACGAATAACTCACCACGCTCAAAACCACCAAAAACAAAACTCCCACCCCAACAAATACAATGATAATAGTGAAAAAAGTTCCTCCTCTTGCCCAAAATACTGCCCAATCATCACCAACCCACACCAAAACAACATTGCCAAGATTAGTACTGTAACGTCAATGAACCAACCTTTCCCCAAAAACAACCGATTCACCACATACCCCAACTCATAAAATATATATTCCAACTCATAAAATATATATTCCAACTCATAAAATATATATTCCAACTCATAAAACATATACTCCAACTCATAAAACACATACCCAAACTCATAAAACATATATCCCAACTCATGAAACATATACCTCAACTCATAAAACATATACTCCAACTCATAAAACACATACCCAAACTCATAAAACATATACCTCAACTCATAAGATATATACCTCAACTCATAAAATATATATCCCAACTTATGAAATATATACCCCAACTCATAAGATATATACCTCAACTCATAAGATATATACCTCAACTCATATGATATATACCTCCTCAAATAGCTTACGGACTTCCTCAAAAGTATTACAGACTTCCTCAAAAGTCTTACGGACTCCTTCAAAAGCTTGGCGGACTTCCTCAAATAGCTTACGGACTTCCTCAAACAGCTTACAGACTTCCTCAAAAGTATTACAGACTACCTCAAAAGTCTTACGGACTCCCTCAAAAGTATTACAGACTACCTCAAAAGTCTTACGGACTACTTCAAAAGCTTGGCGGACTCCCTCAAAAGTCTTACGGACTTCCTCAAAAGTCTTACGGACTTCTTCAAAAGCTTGGCGGACTTCCTCGAAAGTCTTACGGACTACTTCAAAAGTCTTACGGACTACTTCAAAAGCTTGGCGGACTGCCCTTGCAAAGCTCTAAACATAGTCCGCATGACAAAAAACATCCTCAAAACATGTAAAAATAGACCCCAAAACCCTCAAAATACCCTCAAAACACCCTATATACCCCTCAAAACCATCAAAAACAGCTTCCATACCCCTCAAAACACATTCAATAGACCTTATTAGCCATTTCATAGCCATCAAAACTCATTCTTTAGATCAAAAAACATCCCCCGTATAAACCAAAACATAGTCCATATACCATCATTATCAGTATGGTTGATGCTATCTCACTATCAGAATCAATCGGGCGCACTTTGCCACCGTCAAAAGGGGATAGTCCACCCGTGCATACTGTTACTCATGTCCATAAGTGATGATTTTCGTAAATTGCACCCACACAATAACAGCAAATTTTATGATTGAACAATTAGAAACGCTCTCCAAAGAGCTTGATGCCGAAATAGGAATGCTTACCACCGAGAAAGCATTGGAAGAATTTCGCTTAAAACATTTGGTGAAAAAGGGCACATTGCAACAGTTTGTGGAACAATTGCGTGAGGTGCCGAAAGCCGATAAACCGCAGGTGGGCAAATTGCTCAATAGTGTCCGCGCCAAAGCCGAGCAAGCATGGACGCAAGCCAAGGAATTGTTAGAACAGCAAGCGCAATCGTCCCCGAGTATTGATGTGACTTTGCCGGCGCGTAAGATGCGTCGCGGGACTGTCCATCCGATTAATGCGACATTGGAGCGGGCTTTGGGTGTATTCAAGACATTGGGTTTTGCGGTTGCGGAGGGTCCGGATATTGAAGATGATGCTCATTGTTTTTCTATGTTGAATTTTGCGGACGATCATCCGGCTCGTGATATGCAGGATACGTTTTTTGTTGCGAGTGAGCATAGTTCGGATATTGTGTTGCGTACCCATACATCGTCTGTGCAGGTTCGTTTGATGACCAATCAGAAGCCGCCAATTCGAGCGGTGATGCCCGGAAGGGTGTATCGCAATGAGGCGGTGAGTGCGCGGTCTTTGGCGGAGTTCCATCAGGTGGAAGGATTGTATATTGATAAGAATGTGACGTTTGCGCAATTGAAAGGCACTCTTGTGGAGTTTGCTCGGGCGATGTATGGTAAGGATTTGAAGTATCGTTTCCGTCCTTCGTATTTTCCGTTTACGGAGCCGAGTGCCGAGATGGATATTACATGTTATTTGTGCAAGGGCGCGGGCTGCAGGGTATGTAAGTTTACGGGCTGGTTGGAGATATTGGGCTGCGGTATGGTTCATCCGAATGTGCTGCGCAATTGCGGCATAGACCCTGAGGAGTATTCGGGTTATGCATTTGGTTTTGGTATAGAGCGTGTTACTTTGCTGACGACCGGTATTGATGATATACGTCTTTTGTATGAGAATGATGTGCGCGTTTTGCGTCAATTTTAGGGAGAGTGAGATATGGTAAAGGAAGGCGATAATGGCGGTTTGGGCGAATCGTATGGCGCATTTGTGAAGCGTCAGTTCAAGAAGAATCGTATGGGTTTGTGGTCATTGTATTTTGTGTTGGTGATGAGCGTTATTGCTTTGATGGCGGATTTTTTGGCGAATGATAAGCCATTGATGGCTCAATATAAGGGCGAGGTTGTGTTGCCTATTTTTCGGGAGTATTCGACGCAGCTTGGTTTGATGGAATGGTATAAGGGAGAGTTGTCGAATTGCGATTGGCGCACTTTGGGCTATGATTGGGCTGTTCGTGCTCCTGTCGGGTATTCGCCGCAAGCTGCTGATGGTAGTATTATATCATTGGATGAGCGTCGTCCTTCGAGTAAGCATTGGTTAGGGACTGATGATATTGGTCGCGATGTTCTTGCGGGGTTGATTCATGGCAGCCGTTATGCTTTGGCGATAGGTTTGGTTGCTATGGGAATATCTTTGTGCATTGGTATAGTTCTTGGTTTGATTGCCGGATATTTCGGCGGTTGGGTTGATACGTTTATTTCTCGTTTGATAGAGCTTGTGATAACGTTTCCGACATTTTTTTTGATTATCACGATAGTTGCGATGGTGCAAGCGGGTAGTATTTGGTTGATCATGGCGATGATTGGTCTTACCGGATGGACGGGGATAGCGCGATTTGTGCGTGGTGAGGTGTTGCGGATACGTAGTTTGGATTTTGTGTCGGCAGCGCAGGCATTGGGTTATAGCACTTCTCGTATTATATTCCGTCATGTATTGCCAAATGCTCTTGCTCCGGTATTGGTGAGTGCTGCTTTTGGTATAGCGGGTGCAATTTTGACGGAATCGGCATTAAGTTTTTTGGGCTTTGGTGTTCCTCCGACGGTAGTGACATGGGGTTCGGTATTGTTTAAGGCACGGAGTAGTGTCAATGCTTGGTGGTTGGCAGTATTTCCGGGTATGTTGATATTTATGACGGTATCGGCATATAATTTAATAGGGGATGCATTGCGAGATGCGACAGATCCTCGTTTGAGACATTAAAAGAAGTATAGAGGGATAGTATGATAGATTTAACACGCATAGACGGGCGTTCCATTACGGTGAATGCGGATGAAATCGAGACTGTGGAAACGTCATTTGATTCGACGATAACGTTTGTGAGCGGTCGTCGGATAGTTGTGAAGGAGTCATCGGAGCATATTAAGCAAAAGGTTATTGCTTATAAGCGAAGTTGTTTGGTAAGCGAGAAGAGCTAAGAGTAATCCCCGTCATGGATAGTATGGCGGGGATTTTTTTTTGTGTTTTATGAGTTATGCGATGGTTACTTCTTTGCAGAGATAGACATCTTGTATTGCATTGAGCAAGCTGATGCCCTCTGAGAGAGGTCTTTGGAAAGCTTTTCTGCCTGAAATAAGTCCCATTCCGCCGGCTCTTTTGTTTATGACGGCTGTAGTGACGGCTTCGGCGAAGTCATTTTCACCGCTTGCCCCGCCGGAGTTGATAAGTCCAATTCTACCCATGTAGCAGTTGGCTACTTGGTATCGGCAGAGGTCAATGGGGTGGTCTGATGTTAGTTCTGTATAGACCTTTTTGTCAATTTTTCCATAAGAGGAGGTGCCCATATTGAGCGCGGTGTATCCTCCATTGTTTTCGGGGAGCTTTTGTTTGATGATGTCGGCATTGATGGTAACGCCAAGGTGATTAGCTTGTCCTGTGAGGTCTGCGCTGATGTGATAGTCTTTGTCTGATTTGAAAGCGGGGTTTCTCAAATAGCACCAGAGTATGGTCGCCATTCCTAAGTCATGAGCCATAGCGAAAGCGTTTGCTACTTCGACGATTTGTCTGCCGCTTTCGGGTGAGCCGAAATATATAGTTGCACCAACGGCTGCTGCACCCATGTCAGCGGCGTTTTTCAGCGTTCCGAACATGATTTGATCGGCTTTGTTGGGGTATGTCAGAAGTTCATTGTGGTTTATTTTGACAATAAAGGGAATCTTATGAGCATATTTTCTTGAGACGCTTGACAAAACGCCGAATGTAGAAGCGACGGCATTGCATCCTCCTTCGATTGCGAGCTTGACAATGTTCTCAGAGTCGAAGTACAGAGGGTTTTTTGCGAAGCTTGCTCCTGCGCTGTGTTCAATTCCTTGATCTACGGGTAAAATTGAGACATAACCTGTGCCTGCTAATCTTCCTGAGTTGTTAATCCATTGTAAGCTGCGCAATACTTTGTTGTTTCTGTCGCTGATGGCGAAGTAATTGTCCACGGATTGTGGGTTAGGGAGGTGGAGCGCGGCAGCGGGAATTGTTTTGGAAGAATGATTGAGGTAGTATTCGGCTTTGTCACCGAGATAGAAAGCAATAGAGTTTAATGAAACCATAGAATCTCCGAATTGAATAAGTGAAACAATGTTGATTGCAATATAGTAAAAGTTATTATGATTGTTGCTGACAAAAGCAAAAAGGCATCAGAAACTTGCTCTGATGCCTTTTTTGTTGTTTATGGAGCGAAGTATTATTTCGCTACGTTCATTACTTGGGTAAATGAATAAGGACCACAAGTATAGATGATATGGTATAATCCATTTGAAACAGCGGATAAATCCACGACAGAGGAGTAATTGCCTTGTTCGAGTTTTGAATCAATCACCGTCATGACGGTTTCTCCAAGTTGATTGACGATCACGATAGAAACCGGCGCATCAATTCCCACAGTGAAGTCAATTCTTGCCGTGCTATACGAAGGATTGGGGATTATATCCGGCGCATTGATAGATGTTCCGGGGGTGACCAATCTTCCTTGAGCAAAGCACACATCTTCTGATTTGTATGTTGCTTGCGATCCGGTGACGGGAGTCAAACAAGCGGCATATTTTGTCGGGAAGGTGATAGCGGATGTTATGGTACCGCTAAGCGATTTCCCAAGAAGAACATCCAAAGCAAGTGAGAAGATGTTTTGATTTCCGGGTGAAGGAAGCACGCCTTTACCTTTGATTGAGAGTACTCCATTGGATTTGTTTTCTGTTGGAGTTTCCCAAGTCACGCCACTTGCCAAAGAAGTGAAGCTATTTGGTCTGTAATTGAACATAGTCGGCTCATAGTTGAGAGTGATGGTAAAGTCATCAATGTTCAATGAACTTATATTAGCACCCGCTTCGACAGCGAAGGAGAAAGTTTGAGGAGCACCGATTTTAATTGGTTCAATCTTATCGGGCGACATAGTGAGCTTCAAGGAAGTGCTTGTGGCATCTCCTGTGAGAGCATATTGCGTTTCACCGAGTCCTTGAGTTGTGAAGCGTAATGTAGTAGCGAGCGTCCCTGTTGCTTGAGGCAAGAAGGTAATCTTCCAAGTTCCTGTGGTATTGCGACGTATAACTTGCGAAGCCGGCTCAATAATAAATGACCCCTGATCACCATTGATAATATCTGCCGTGACAGTGATATCTTCATTAGGATTAGCTGTTGTCGGGAACACGAAAGTCGGATTTACTTTTGTATCGCAGACATAAATTGATCCCATTTGTATGACAGATCCTTCGGGCAATCCTGTTCCGCAAATATCAATAGTTTTTGTTGTTTCGGTTGCATCAGAAGTTACGGTGACGGTAGCCGTTCTTGCGCCGATACCGGCCGGAGTGAATTGCATCGGTATCGTGCGTGTTTCATTAGGAGTTAATGTGAACGGAACAAAAGCTGTTGTGAGCGCAAATTCCGAATTTGGATTGATGGTAATATTAGTCACATTCATGTCAAAGTTACCATCGTTTTTAATAGTGACAGCATTTTGTTTAGAATCGGACTTTCCTATAATGACAGTAGGGAAGCATTCTCTTTCAAGAGTAATTTTGGGTTCACATCCATTTCCTGTCAGAGTAGCTCTGCGAGTAATTTGTGTGACATTGTTTTCATCGCTTGCTTCAATAGTCATAGAAGCATTATGATTTGTCGCATCATCCGGCTGATATTCGACTTGGAAATCAAGAGTACCACCATTTGGAGCAACAATAGGATATGGCGGGAGAGAAAGTAAAGTGAAACGTCCGGCTGATATATAAGCCTTATTGATTTTGATAGGTATTTGCCCAATATTTGTGAAAGTCACATTTTTCGTAAGACGAGTATTAGGTCTTTGGCAAGTCCATGATTGATTGTCGAGTCTTCCATCCAAAGGAGCGATGCCTTCTCCGCAAAGTTGAGTGTATGTTGTATCGCAAATAATGGGTAAATCAGTTGCATAGAATAATCGAGCACAATCAATGCCAACTGTTTTGGGAGAGAACTCAACTTCAGCTTCGATTTTCTGATTAGGGTCTAATACTAAAGATATAGTGTTATTCATGACATTAGCCTTTGTAGTATTAAGTGTCACACTAACTAATCTAAAGCTATTATTGGGATTGTTACCTAATGAAACTGTTATTCTGCGAGCAAAAATTGTTTGGTTTTCAAACACTCTTGTAAATGATTTTGTGTTTTTTGCACCGATGATAGTATTATCGAAGGTAGTATCACTGAGAGTAAAGTAGTTACATGATGGTAAACCCTCGACACAGACAGTAAAGTGTACGGGATCGCTACATTCACCAATCACAGTGATATTTGCACAGCGTTGTCCCGTTCCGGTAGGCGAGATAAGGAAATCAATACCTTGCCAATCACCATTTTTGAGGTTAATGCCTTCTAAAGTATTATTGATTTTAAATTCAGTAGGATTGGAGTTAAGTACTTGCAACACCTTTGATGTTATATTGCCGGTGTTTGTAAGTCCTTTGTCAGATGGAATATATGTGCTTAAAGTATTCCCAACCGCAACTTGGCCTAATTGAAATACGGAAGATTGGTCAAGCATTGCTAATTTGGCGACGGAGATGTTGAAGGGTACAGCGGATACTGAAGTGCTGCCTTGAACTGATCCGAATTTTGCTATGAAGCCATCTGTATTACCTGCGCTGACAAGGTCTGCAAGGCCGGTGAATTTACGTGTGCCTGCAAATGTACCAACACTGTATGTATTGCCATCGGAAGCATTGAGAGAAGCTGTTGGCCATAAGTTGCGCAATGTTCCGGAAACCCCTGAACGTACATCAGTCAAAACACCTTGTTCATCAAATTCAGCAGTAAAATCTCTCCAATCATTAGCATTAACGGATGTACCGAAGTCAAATATTCTTTCACCAGTAGAGACTATATATGCAATTTTACCACGTCCTTTACCTTTGACATAGACTTTATTGGATGCAGGGTCAAAAGCGACACCTTCTCCATACATTTCACCAAAAGCATTTGCTCTATACCCAAGATCTGTAACTGTTTGAACAGAGCCATCGCCCCGTAGAACAACCAAGAACATGCTTCGTCTATCCTTATCGGTGGATTGATTACGAGTTTGCGCACCGAATTGTCCATCGCCAACAAAAAAGCCGGTTGCGTAAATCCGTTGGTTAGCTGCTGTTTTATTATTGCAAGCAGCGGAATATGTTTTTAACTGCTTAGTGCCGGTCATTGGAGTTGCCCAAATTGCTGTACCACCTACGCCGCCATATTTTGCAACAAATCCGCTAAAATCAGCATGTGGGGAAGTTAAAGGAGATACTCCTGAACCAAAGTTTATTGTTCCTTTGTAAATTCCGGAAACGAATAAATCATCGTTATTTTCTCCTATGGTTATAGTGAATATGCTATCGGCTAATGTTCCGCCTGCTGATTTAGCCCATAAGAATTTAGAACTTGCTGCCTCGGTGAGTCTCAACTTGAATTGGCTACCTAAAGGTAAAAGTTTTAAGTCATCGGATTTCCATACATACTTTCCATTTGTTGCATTGGTTGTTATGATTTTCCAAGTAGTTCCATTGTCTGTACTATAATCAATGCGAATTGCTTTTGAAATTGGCTGTACACCTTCCCAAAGTATTTCAATATCTTCACAACTTGAGAAAATAGAAGAAACTGTCGGGCTTGGTTGAATTAATTGAATTGAGTTCACGCCACCGAAGAGAGAAATTTGCGGCGGTGGGCATGGAAGTCCGCTGAATACTAATGTAGAAGGGCAATATACTTGATTAGGACCTTGTTTGAATTCCAAAGTAAACGTTGTGGATTCTCCTTTGCGAATGAGTGCAGGTAAAGAAGGTGACACAACCCGATATGTACCACATGGAGTATTGGCAAACACAGGATCGCTAATAAGGACATCAGATTTTTCTGCAGTTAAGACAATTGTTTGCTGTTGTGTTCCGTTTGGAGGAGGATTACCGAATGAAACACCCGTTTTTGAGAGCCGCACCGATGCGATGGTTGTATCGGGAGCGGTGACATTAATTTCATCTGAAAGATTTTCCTTTGGTATTGAAATTTTAATCATGCGCTGGCGACTATCTTGATTACATCCATATTCACTTGTCCATTCTAACCAACAAGTTACTTTTTTTGAAACACTTGCGGCAATCATTCTATAGATTTCTTCCATTTGTGCTTTCGGGTCACCTTGTACTACCTCAAATGTTCGTCCACCGGTTGCCCGTGCCCAACGATCCAGATAAGCATTCATTTGGATAAACGCTGTAATAGCAAAGAATGTAATGCTATTATCATTCATTTGTGTTTCAACTTCTTGGAGAAAAGCTTCTCTTTTTTTGTTATCACCCGATCCCAAAATACCTTCAGATGGGTTACCGTCCGTTAGAAATATGATAACTCTTCGTACATCAGGCGGTCCTAAAGTTTCTTTGAGCAACTTAATTGCACCAATTTTCGGGTCTAACATAGGGTTATCATAATTAGTATTGCCAGCTGGCGCGATTGCATCTATGGAAGAAAGTAATTTATTCACATCTCGTGTAAATGGTTGTCGTAAGCGGGCTTCAGTCTCAAATGATAAAACAGCTACTGCGGTTGAGTCAATAAAATCAACTGATTGTACAAATGATTTTGCACCATTTTTCACTACGTCCCATCGTGTCAACCCCTGTTCATTAACAGGTTGAAGCATAGAACCGCTGTTATCAAGTACGAGAACAACGCGAACAG
The DNA here is from genome assembly GCA_002344005.1 of Ignavibacteria bacterium UBA2373. GTDB lineage: Bacteria > Bacteroidota > Ignavibacteria > Kapaibacteriales > UBA961 > UBA2353. The sequence goes on from DDTD01000081.1 coordinate 41,896, forward strand.
CCGAGCCGTCCTTTTTTGTAGAGCATTGTTGAGTAATGGCATTCACAGGATAATTTTTTGTTCCCTTACCATTGATTGTTTCTGCCAAGGTAAAGTCAGCATTGGTCAATCCTGTAAGAGGTTTACGCTCTTTACCATCCGGCGAAACTTCTTCAGCTTCATAGTATGCTCTCATTTTTGGGAATTTGCTGAAATCAACAGTGTTGATTCTAAATACTTTCGTTTGGGCAAATGTAGTTGTTACACTTACACTTAACATTAGTATCATCATTGATACTATGCGAAAAAATGGGTGAAATGACATGAGTATAACCCTTTATATTATGTAAATTACTTTCTAAAAAATTAAAATGTAACGGGATTTTCTACAAAAGACAGAGTCTTTTTGTCAGCATTTAACTCGGCTAATATACCTAAAGGTAATGTCATCTTACTTCGAACATGTCCAAAAGGTAAACCATAAACAGCCGGTACTTCCAATGAACCAATACGTGCATTGAGAACTTGCTTTAATGATGTTTTTAATGTTGAGTTCCCATTTCGTGATGAACGCTCACAATTTTTAAATTGACCAATTGCAAATCCTCTACATGTTTGAAGTTTACCTGCAAGCCATAATTGTGTCAACATCCTATCTATTTTGTATGGTTCTTCTTCAATCTCTTCAAGAAATAAAATAGCATCCTTAGTATCAATTTCATAAGGTGTACCTAATGTACTTACAATCATACTTAGGTTTCCACCAACCAATCTGCCAACTACTGTACCACCGGAGATGGTGTAGATAGAATCAACTATTGATAGAGTTTTATCTGTTGTAGTTTGTTTCGCAAAGAGCGTATTAATAAATTGTTCTGTTGTATAATTATCAAATTCAGAAGAAGCTACAGGTCCATGATATGTTACAAGCTCGCTTCTATTCGTAATTGCTATGAGAAGGGCGGTAATATCACTATAACCGACTATAATCTTGGGATTTTTTTTGATTGTATCGAAATCAAGCAACGGTAAAATTCTCATGACTCCATAGCCACCACGGGCACACATGATACAGTCAATGTCTTTGCGTTCAACAAATTCCATGAACTCGGCTGCCCTCTCTTCATCGGGTGCGGACAAATAACCATTTTTTTTATATAAAGCCTGTCCGACGATTACATTTAGGCCTAAGGATTTAAGAAGTGAAATATTTTTTGTTGCATCTCCCGGATTGATACCGCTTGCCGGAGCAGTAACAGCAACAGTTGCTCCTTCACGAAGTCCTTTAGGTAATAAAAGCTTAGGCGAACTCCCTTCAGCCGATGCAACTAAAGTTTCGTCATTGTCTGATGCTATAGAATTGGAAAATTTAAGAGGAACATTGGTGCTCAGGGCGGAAGCCTTTACAAAACTTCCAATCAATCCCATCCCAAAAAATCCGATAAAATTTCTCCTACTTTTCATTTCAAAACCTCTTAATGACCCGCATTTAGGGGAAGCAAGCTAATACCGATTGCGCCCATGATGCACTAATTTACTAAAAAATATTGTATTTGGAGTGTAAACTCCAGCAAAATGTTTGCCTAAACGTTAAATGTAATAGCTTCGAATGATATCTAAAATGAAAATTTTGTCTAATGATTACATCATGGGAACAAAATCAGGAACAATTTTATAGACATAAGAATATCATTTCGTATATTTGAATATTCGGAAAGATGCAGGAGTGGTTTAACTGGCACGCCTGGAAAGCGTGTGTACCGGAAACGGTACCGAGGGTTCGAATCCCTCTCTTTCCGCAAAACTGCCGGATACTTATACGTATTCGGCTTTTTCATTAGTGTTAATTTTGCAGCAAATTTCTATTTCATGATCTAATGTCACGTAAGGAATTAACACCTGAACAAATTGAGTCTGCGGCTCAAGACCATGATGTTATTCGTCAGGTCTTAGCAGGAGATAAAGATGCATATAAATTTCTGCAAAAAAAATATACGAGACTCATAACCTCGGCTGTAAGAAGAGTTATTCAAAAGCCATCTGATGTTGAAGACCTCGTACAAGAAACTTTCATCAAAGCGTATCTTGCTTTAACAAGTTATCGAGCGGAATATTCATTCTCTGCGTGGTTGTACAGAATTGCTTCCAATGCTTGTATAGATTATCTAAGGAAAAGACGTTTACCGACTTTTTCTATAGATAAACCGGTTTCGGGACACGATGGGGGAGAGTATTTTGTTGAGTTACCCGATCTTGAGGAAGTTGCTGACAGAAAACTTATGTCTGATGAAAAAAAGAAAATCTTAGATGATGCAATTGCCGCATTGCCGGATAAGTTTCGAATTGTTATGAAGCTACGACATGAAGATGATTTGGATTATCAACAAATTGCCGAAACATTGGATTTACCGATTGGTACAGTGAAAGCCCATTTGTTTAGAGCCAGAAAAAGGTTGTATGACCAATTGAAACAACATGAGCATCATTTCTTCGATTGAGATATGAAGTTTGATTCTAGACAAATAGCAAGTTGGTTAATTGTAACTCTTGTAGCCATAATCATTCTTAGCGGTTTGTGGTATTTTTTTTGGCGTCTTTTTGTCAGTCCAAATGTTGATGCAACCGTTAATGAGAGACTGCGAAGAGCAAATTCGGAAAAAGTCATTCAATTGAGTGTTCTTAATGCCAGCGGCGTGAAGGGATTGGCAAAGCACACGATGCTGTTTCTGCGTCGGCGCGGATTCGATGTGGTTGAAACAGGCAACACAAAACAAATAGAAAAATCTCGTATCATTGATTATGTCGGTGATACTGTTTCTGCCATGCGAGTTGCGCAAGCCATAGGGCTTGAAAAAAAAGATGTTATTGTTGAAATTGATTCATCGCTTTTTTTACGCTGTGCAGTTGTGATAGGGAAAAATTATCAAAATCTTAAAGTATTTCAATGACTAAACAACAAGATAGTGTAACAAGTGCATTAAAACGTACAAAAAAGACAGTAGAAACTGTCGAAGTAAGTAAAAGCACAAAGACGAAGCCTAAATCCACGCAGCAATCAGCCTCAGTTTCTACAAAACGAAAACCCACGTCTGATTCTGCTGTTAAGAAAAAGGTGAAAATAGCTAGTGTCAAATCTACTGTTAAAAAGACAAAAACAGTTGCTGCTAAACCTACCATCAAAAAAGCTGAAGCGGCAAAAACTACAAAGCCAAAATTTAAGAAAACAATATCGAAGAAAACGCAACAGGTATCGGATGATTTTGCATCTGCTTGGCTGTGCGCGAAAGCAATGTTTAATAAAAAAGGTGAAGAAGTTATCATTCTTGACTTACGCCAAGCACAAAGTGCGCCCGCTGACTTTTTTGTGATTTGTACTTGTGAATCAACAATTCAATCGAAAGCCGTCGCTTCTGAAGTTGATAATCAATGGCGAAAACAGGATTGGCAAGTTGGTAAAAGTGAAGGATGGGATGTCGGAGAATGGATTATATTAGATTACTTTGATGTAGTAGTTCATGTATTCCTTCGAGAAAAAAGAGAGTATTTTAAACTTGAAAAATTGTGGTCGGATGGGATATTCTATTCAGTTCAAGAAGATGGAACTATTCATCCGATTCAAAGAAAGTGATTAAACAGATGATAGAATCAATTTTACATCCAATTTTTGCAGAGGCACTTAGACGCGCGGGCTATGTAGATTTTGTCGATTTATTACATTTTGAACAACCCAAAATAAGTTCACATGGAGACTGTGCAACCACGATAGCATTATCTTTAACAAAATCTGCTAAAAAGCCACCACGTGCCATTGCAGAGGAAATTATTCAACAATTACAATTCGATTCTGACCTTATCTCTTCTGTAGAAATTGCAGGACCGGGGTTTATTAATATTCGGTTTGGTGAATTGTTTTACACCAATTTATTAGAGAGTATTGCTTTTGCAGGTGAAAGTTACGGAAAATCTTCTGTTGGTAATGGAAAAAAAGTAAATGTTGAATATGTAAGTGCCAATCCTACAGGAGAATTACATCTTGGACACGGCAGAAATGCTTGCATCGGTGATGTTGTTGCCAATTTATATCATTGGTCGGGTTATGAAGTAACACGCGAATATTATTTTAATAATGCAGGTAACCAGATGACTATGCTCGGTCTATCGGTTCATTCACGTTATTGTCAGATTTTTGATAGCTCTTATCCCTTTCCTGAAAAAGGTTACGAAGGTGAATATATTTCCGATATTGCGAAGCAACTATATGATCAGCATGGAAATTCGCTTTTTGAACCTACAGATTCACATATCGCTGTTTGTAAAAAAGCAGCAGAACAATGGTGTACTGCTTCCATTCAAAAGACAATGTCTTCTCTAGGTATTGTCCATGATGTGTATTTTAATGAGCAAACATTGTATGAGGACGGTTCTATTGATAGAACAATACAAGATTTGCGTGAAAAGCAATTAGTGTATGAAAAAGAAGGTGCTTTATGGATTGCTCTTTCAAAAATACAAGAGAAATTAACTGATAGGGTAATAGTAAAAAGTACAGGAGAACCGACATATAGATTGCCCGATATTGCTTATCACCGCAATAAGTTTGAGCGTGGTTATGATACAATTGTTGATGTCTTTGGTGTAGATCACATAGCTACTGTACCGGATATTATTGCAGCTACCAAAGCACTGGGATATGACGATGAAAAAATTCATGTTCTTTTGTATCAGTTTGTGACTCTTATGGAAAATGGTGAGCAGGTAAAAATGTCGAAACGTAGCGGAAAATCATACACCTTGAATGAGCTACTTGACGATGTTGGGGTGGATGTTGTACGCTTCTTTTTCATTATGAGAAGTATCAATACTCACTTAGAATTTGATTTGGCATTGGCAAAAGAGCAGAGTGAAAAAAATCCTGTACTTTATGTGCAATATGCTCATGCCAGAATTTGTCGAATAATGGAGACTGCAAGAGAGAGAGAAATTCCTCTAACTAAAAACAATAACTATTCATTGTTAGAAAAAGCCGAAGAGAAAAATCTTATCAAAACTCTGGCGCGTTTTGAAGAACACATACAAAGGGCATTGGCATCTCATGAACCGTATATTATAACAGAGTATTTACGCGAGCTAGCTTCGGATTTTCATGCTTTTTATCATCATTGCCCGGTTTTACGTACCGAGGGAGAGTTGCGAGATGTGAGAATTGCTTTATGTAAGTTTACACAGAGCGCACTTCGTAATGGTTTACATATATTAGGTGTTTCTGCACCAAATTCGATGTAGTTATCTTTTCCACTTGATGCTGCATCCAATAGATGGGTATTGGGGAGGTAATGGAGAGTTTTGGTCAAGAATATAATCAAGAGCAGAACGTAGATCACAACCCGTGACCTCAGTGTCGGTATTCGGTCGAGAAGCGTCGAAACGACCTGTGTAAACAAGGTCTAGCTGTCCTGAAAAGACAAAGAAATCGGGCGTGCATTCTGCTCTGTATTGCCTTGCAATGTCTTGTGATTCATCGTAAAGGTAGGGAAATGGATAAGATTTTGCTACTTTTGCCATTTCTGAAGGCGAATCATCAGGATATTGAGACACATCATTAGAGTTGATTGCAACAAAACCTATATTTTTGTCCAGATATTCTGTTGCTATCTTTGATAAGCAGCTGTTTATGTGCTTAACATAGGGGCAATGATTACATAAGAACACGAGAACAAGACCTTTTGGTTTTACAATATCTTGTAAAGAACGAAATTGGGCAGTTAGTGGTTCTACTAAGTTAAAATCTATTGCTTTAGAGCCGATTTTTAAGAGAAGAGACGATTGTGCAGCCATATTCTATTTGCAATGAATGAATGTATGATAAAAAAATGGGAAACTACACGCATACATACAGTCGATGATTATTACATTTTTAATGTATTGCGTATGGAACGTAAGAATCCTTCGACGGGCAAAATTAGTGATTTTGTTGTTATTGATTCACAGACTTGGGTCAATGTTATTCCTATCACTATTGAAAAAAAGATTATTTTTGTCCGTCAATACAGACATGGTGTTGATGATATTACTTTAGAGCTACCCGGTGGTTTGGTAGAAAGTGAGGAATCAACAGAGGATTCTGTTATTAGAGAAACTCTAGAAGAAACGGGATATACATCTGATTCAAGTCCTATATTACTTGGCGTTTGTGATGCAAATCCTGCATTCATGAATAATGAATGTCATTCTTTTTTATTGGAAAACTGTGTCTTGAGACAAGAACAAAAATTAGACAGTAATGAAATCATTGAAGTTGTCGCAATACCAATCGAAAATGTTGGACAATTAGTTCGTGATGGCGAGATTCGTCATCCTTTGGTTTTATCAGCTTTGTTTTGGTATTCACAGCGATATGAAAGTTTATTGTAGAAAATTATATAGTTGAAGCAATGGGTAAAGTAATAGCAGTCGCGAATCAAAAAGGTGGTGTTGGCAAAACAACAACCGCCGTAAACTTAGCAGCTTCACTTGCAGCATCGGAATTACCGGTATTATTAATTGATATAGATCCGCAAGCTAATGCATCTAATGGACTTGGTATTGATACTCGCCAAGTGGAAGCTACTGTCTATGATGTTATAGTTGATCGTTTGCCTGTCAATGATGCCGTCATTCCCACTGAAATGCCTTTCTTGGATTTAATCCCGTCGCATATTAACCTAGTGGGTGCCGAGATTGAGATGATTCAAGTGGATAATCGAGAGAAAGTACTAAAAGAAGCTCTTTCCCATGTGAGAAAAAAGTATGCATATATTATCATAGACTGCCCTCCTTCATTGGGGTTGCTTACTTTAAATGCTTTAACTGCTGCAGACTCTGTTCTGATACCGGTTCAGTGTGAATATTACGCTTTAGAAGGCTTGGGTCAATTATTAACAACTATTTCTATAGTGCGGAGGCATCTTAATCCCTCGCTTGATATAGAAGGCGTCTTATTGACGATGTATGATAGTCGTTTGCGTTTATCGAACCAAGTTGTTGAAGAAGTAAAAAAGCATTTTGATGACAAAGTCTGCGAAACAATAATTTCAAGAAATGTGAGACTCTCTGAAGCACCAAGTCATGGGAAACCGGTTATTCTCTATGATGCAATCTGCCTTGGTTCTCAAAACTATCTTCAATTAGCACAAGAAATTACAACAAAAAATCAGCATTATTTATCAACAACTGTACATAGTTCTGCTCAATAAACGTGCATTTCACATATAATCCATGACACAAAAAAAAATGAAATCCGCATTTGCATTAGGTAAAGGTTTGGGGGCTTTAATACCTACTGCATCATTGGAGAGTACAGTATCGAATGATACATTACAAACTGATGATGGAAAATCTGTAGGTGTAACCGCTTTTATTGATATTACTAAGATACGCCCCAATCGCTTCCAGCCTCGTCTTGATTTCGATCCTAAAGCATTGGAAGATTTAACTAATTCGATAAAAGTACGTGGAGTTATTCAACCAATAACTGTACGTCGTACTGAAAGTGGATATGAATTAGTCTCCGGTGAGAGAAGAGTAAGAGCAAGTATAGAAGCAGGTCTAACAAAAATTCCTGCCTACATTATGGACGTTGATACGGATGCACAAATGCTGGAACTCGCTATTATCGAGAATGTCCAAAGAGAAAATCTTAATCCTATCGAAGTGTCATTAGGATATCAGCGATTGATAGAAGAATGTAATCTTACACAAGAAGATGTTGCTGAAAAAATCGGTAAGGATCGTTCAACAGTAGCTAACTTTCTCCGATTACTTAGATTACCGCAACAAATTCAAGATTGCTTGCGTGATAGAAAAATTTCTATGGGGCATGCACGTGCCATGTTGGCTATCACTTCGAATGATAAGCAACTCTACGTTTTAGATACGGTTATATCGAAAGATTTATCAGTACGTAAAACTGAACAATTAGTCAAAGATGTGGAACTAGGTAGAGTAAAATTGGCTTCTTCAACAACACAAGCAAAAAATGATAATACTAAGCCTGTTCCATCTGAATTAAAAGCAACTATTCAAGATATTGAAAATAGATTACGTCATATTTTCTCTACACAAGTACGCTTAAAAGCAAAATCTGATTCTGTCGGAACTATTGAGTTAGACTATTATTCTTTGGATGAACTTGAAAGAATTTTAGATCTTTTGGCTGAAATTGAACGATCCAGGATGGGGCAATAATGGATGGACGAGCTACGCCAACTTTGCAGCATACCTCTACAATTCGTGTCAGATATGCCGAAACAGACCAAATGAGAGTTGTGTATAATGGTGAATATCTGACTTATTTCGAGGTAGGGAGAACTGAGGCTTTACGAGCATTTGGTCTGCCTTATACCGAACTCGAAAAAGAAGGGTATTTGTTACCTGTGATAGAAGCCAATATACAGTATAAATCACCGGCATTTTATGATGATGTTTTAGAGATTACAGCATGTTTATCTTCGTATATAACTGCAACAATTACAATTTCTTATATAATCCGAAGAAAAGAAATGCTTATTGCAGAAGGGCGAACTGTCCATACTTTTGTTCATGCAACAACGATGAAACCGGCTCGTCCTCCAAAATCATATCGTCAAATGATTGACAATTATCTTATGAAATCAATTTAAAGGGTGCTATTGCATAATGTTTACTGTATTTACATTAATGTCAAATAATTTACTTAAGGTGAGATGATGAGTAAACTATGTGTTGCACTTTGCTTAGGTATGGTTTTTACATATACAAGTTCTGCACAATCAAGAGTTTTTCAGTTTTTACAATTGAATGCAAGTGCGCGTGCTGCTGCTTTATCAGGTGCATTTAATGCTGTTGCCGATGACCCAAATGCTGTTTTTTTTAATCCCGCTTCTTTAGCAACCTTAGAAAAAAGAAAAGTTGGTTTTACTTTCTTGAAGCATGTCTTAGACATAAATTCAGGTTTGGCAACGTATGCGGATAATGGACAATCATTCGGATATTGGTCGGGCTCTGTATTATTTACAAGCTATGGTTCCTTCGATAGAGCCAATAATCAAGGTGTGGTTTCGGGTTCATTTTCCGGTACCGATATTGCATTTATGGGGACATATTCTAATTATCTTGATTCAACGCTCTCATACGGTACAACAGTAAAAGCAATTTACTCAAGTATCGCAGATGCTAATTCAATGGCAATTGCTGTAGATGCCGGTATTTTATATAGAAATGTTAAATCAAAACTGAATATAGGATTTTCTATTTTAAATATAGGTGCACAGTTGGCAACATATCAAGGAATTAGAGAAAGTTTACCATTGGATGCACGGCTTGGTTTAAGTTATCGTTTGCGAGGTCTGCCACTGCTTGTAAATGTAAATCTTCACCATTTAACGGATGAAACCGATAATTTTTTTGATAGATTATCTAATTTTGCTGTTGGTGGCGAACTTTATGTTGGTAAAGCCGTGCAGGTACGAGTAGGTTATGATAATGCTGTTCGCAATGCAGTGAATTCAGACGGTCAATCAAGCACGGCGGGATTTTCCGGTGGCGTTGGTATTGTGACAAATAAAGTAAATATTGACTACGGTGCAACTGTGTTGTTCCGTTCAGGTACCCTCCACAGAATTGGTGTGAATCTTTC
>DDTD01000093.1 GCA_002344005.1 Ignavibacteria bacterium UBA2373
TAAGGTAGCGAAATTCCTTGTCGGGTAAGTTCCGGCCTGCACGAATGGTGTAACGATTTGGGCACTGTCTCAACCACGGGCTCGGCGAAATTGTGGTACCGGTGAAGACGCCGGTTACCCGCATATGGACGGAAAGACCCTATGCACCTTTACTATAACTTAGTATTGGGTTTGGTTGCATGATGCGTAGGATAGGTGGGAGGCTGCGATCCGGTACTTTCGGGTATCGGGGAGCCAACGGTGAAATACCACCCTTCATGCAATCGGATTCTAACCCGGCGGAGTGGATCCGCGGGAACAGTGCTAGGCGGGTAGTTTGACTGGGGCGGTCGCCTCCTAAAATGTAACGGAGGCTTGCCAAGGTTCCCTCAGCACGGTTGGTAATCGTGCGTAGAGTGCAAAAGCATAAGGGAGCTTGACTGCAAGAGAGACATCTCGAGCAGGGACGAAAGTCGGCTTTAGTGATCCGGCGGCTCTGAATGGAAAGGCCGTCGCTCAAAGGATAAAAGGTACGCTAGGGATAACAGGCTGATCTTGCCCAAGAGTTCACATCGACGGCAAGGTTTGGCACCTCGATGTCGGCTCATCGCATCCTGGGGCTGGAGAAGGTCCCAAGGGTTTGGCTGTTCGCCAATTAAAGCGGTACGCGAGCTGGGTTCAGAACGTCGTGAGACAGTTCGGTCCCTATCCTATGCGGGCGCAAGATACTTGAGGGGACTCGTTCTTAGTACGAGAGGACCGGAATGACCGGACCGACGGTGTATCAGTTGTCACGCCAGTGGCACGGCTGAGTAGCCATGTCCGGAAAGGATAAGTGCTGAAAGCATCTCAAGCACGAAACCTACCCCAAGATGAGGTATCTCTTAAGGACCCGGGGAGATGACCCGGTTGATAGGCGATAGGTGGAAGCACAGTAATGTGTGAAGCCAAGTCGTACTAATAGTCCGTCGGCTTACCATAAAGTAAGTCCTCTACAGGTGTCGACGTTCTACGTCGATTCACATCTTCATGACTCGGTAATGTTGCCTTGTCATCTGTTGATAAAGTAAGCTATAATTATATTACCAATAACTATACTTGGTGGCTATATCGCAGGGGTCACACCTCTTCCCATTCCGAACAGAGTAGTTAAGACCTGCTGAGCTGATGGTACTGCTCCCGTCGGGGAGTGGGAGAGTAAGTCGCTGCCGGGTTTTTCTTGCAAAAAGCCGTACATTCCCGTACGGCTTTTTGTCGTTTTATACGCACAAATAGTGCCTTCTATGATAAATACCTAGCTAAAGCTCATCCCTGTGTTTTATAGCAATAATCTCAACGGTAACATTATCTCAAAAATTGCATACATAATGCGGACATTGGAAACTCTGATTCCATATGCTTCAATTTGCGAACACCAAAATCTCCAAGAAATTATATCTGACAATCATTAAGGATACTACTGATTCAAAATAATATCCGTGATATTCAGAATTGATGTTGTCTAGTGATTAGTCTGGTATTTTATCTGTTAATTTGCGTAATCCTCATTTAAATCTGAATTGATGACTTTGCATAAATATCCAATGACATATTCTTTTCTTGTAGTTAATTCTATGTCTTGATTTGTTATTAAATCTTCAATAGCACTATTTATTAGTTCCCATAAATGGGTGTTTTCATATTGTTTGTAAGGGTGTATTTTTTCTTTCATCGTTTATTTTTATTTTGGTCCATCTGGACCATATTTGCGAATGCCGAAGTCACCGAGATTACTTTCGCTGTCTTTCTCTTTGCCAATATACGAAAGTCGGTCGGAAGAGTATTGCCCGCCACCCGAGCGAAGAATAGTTCCGAATGGCTCATATTCATTCCAATCATAGAGCGAAGATAGTGCCTAAAATTAGTAAAACATGTAAGATACATCAAAATTTCCTATCGTTTCAGCAAGATCTTTCGGACTAACTCCATGGTAATTCGGAGTTTTATAATCTGCATTATTTTCTTTAAGTAATACAATTATCTTAGGATTACCGTGTGAATTGAATATTGCATCAAAAATTGGCGTATTTCCATTAATATCTTTAACATTCACATCAGCGTTATATTTGATGAGTAATCTAGCAATTTCAAATTGATTGTGAATTGACGCAAAATGTAAAGGAGTTTTTCCATATTTATCTTGATGATTGATATTAGTATTTGCAAAACATAATACCTCAACAATATCTATTGAACCAACAAGAATGGCTTCATAAAGTGGAGTTCTATTGTAATTATCAACAGAATTAATATCAGTACCACCTTCGATTAATGATTTTACTAATTTTATATCACCTGCTTGTATTGCTTTAATAATATCTGTGTTCATTTTCCTGTTTCTATTTTTTGGGTTTTTCTTCAAATTTATGTGATGCGTTAGATTTTCTATCTTCAATTTGATATATTTGGGGATTGTTTTGATCATTAATGACCTCTTGTCTTGTTTTTCCTTGATTCGCTGGATCCTTCTGATATTTACTCCATTCATGACCAGTTTTATGTCCATATACTTCCTGCCCTTTTTCTATTGGCTTACCAGTATTTGGGTCTATATATTGACCATCTTTAGTTTTAGGCGCTGCATTTTGAATAGCTTCTTTTGTTTCTTTTCGAAGTTTAACTCTGTTCTTTAATGCAGAGTTATTTTTACCTAATCCTTTTCCTACAGAAACTTCACCGCCGGTAGCTAAACCGGATGCTATTGAAAGAGCCCCACCGCCAGTCAAAACAGTTGTTGTGACTATAGCCGCATTTTGCTGTGAATTGCGTTTTGCTTGCTCAACTTTTGCTTTATCACTTTGAGTGTCACGTGTTGGAGCAACAGCAACACTCGGCGAAGAAAGAAAATACGCAATTGCGACGACCGCTACAGCAATTAATGGATGCTTCCCATCGGGATCTTTTGCGACAATGGGATTATTTGCCGAGTAATGATAGACATTCCACGGTCTTTGCTCTTCCCACAGCGGATCAACACTTAGAAATCTGCCCGTCTCTGCTTCATACTTGCGAACCCCGAAGTCACCGAGATCACTTTCGCTGTCTTTCTCCTTGCCAATATACGAAAGTCGGTCGGAAGATAGCTGCCCGCCGCCCGAGCGAAGAATAGTTCCGAATGGCTCATATTCATTCCACGAGAAGCGAGAATGTCCAAGGAACTTAGAATAGTCTGTAAAACCTAAGGCGTTTACTACTTACCATGTGTCATTTTGAGGACACAACAATCTCTTTTTCTGATTTCTATGTATGGTACTCCACCCATATAATCGTATCCCTTTTTATATGGAATTGAGCCTTCCAATATCCATACAGTTTTATTTGACTTATCCTTTAATTTTAACGGAAAATATCGTTTTGTGTTGTTACCATAGTATTTAAGCAGAATTATCTCTGCTACTGCTTTCGCTGTGACCGAATCAGGTACGAAATCAGGTATTTTATATTGGGTGGTTTTCTGAAAAGAAAACGAACCACATAATAATACAAAGATTATAATAATTATGATTCTATTCATTTGAAGTCTCCTGTGTAGTTCCGTTATATTGCCATTGTACTGGACGTTCGTCTTTTCTTTCAGGTTTTTTATCATTTTTGCGATCAGGGTCTTTAGGATCTGATGGCATATCTTTTGACATGAGGGTAGTTGTTCCTGTTGTAGGATTGTATTCTTGAATTGTTCCATTGGGTGTGACAACATAACTTGGCACTTTTTGGTCTTTTGCATATTCTTTATCTGCATCAGAAAAAACATTGTTGTCCGTTTTTGGGTCATACGCACCATGTGTATGAGCGATAGCAACTTGTTTGTCATCAGTCTTTCGTGTATCTACACCTTTATCATTTCCTATATCTGGAACTATGTATGTATAAAATGTTATTCCTCCTTCTTTAACTTCAATAATTCTTGTGCCAAATTCGGCATTTTTTGATATTGATAAAGGATTGTAATTTTTTCCGAAGTCATGTACCGCTTGAAATGGTGTTTTAAACAAATCACCCGGTAGTAATCCTGTAGGATCTTTTGCGACAATGGGATTATTCGCCGAGTAATGATAGACATTCCACGGTCTTTGCTCTTCCCACAAAGGGTCGGTGCTTAGAAATCTGCCTGTCTCTGTTTCATATTTGCGAACACCGAAGTCACCGAGATCACATTCGCTGTCTTTCTCCTTGCTAATATACGAAAGTCGGTCGGAAGATAGCTGAACACTTTTTATCAATGATTCTAAGCATTATCGTTGAGATTAATATTAGAATCATACATATGAATGCTAAAAAATATTAGCAATTTTATTGTTTGGACTTTTCTCCCTTCATAGATTTTTCTCCTTTTTTAGATTGTTCACGCTTTGTGTTTACCATGCAAAGTGGGAAATTAGTACGGGAAATTAGTACACATCCTTTGCAAAGCATCCAAGACTTCAGGATGTTGAACAAAGAGAGTAGAAAGTACCTTTATGTCATTGTTATGCTGTATAATATCTTCACTTAGCGAAGGCACAACTTCATATTCTAATGAAGAAATTAACTCCGCACTCAAAGTTTCAAGATTTAAAGCATCAGTAAAAAAAGGTATATCGTTGTAAGATTTTTTTAGACGTAAAATTAATTCTATATCTAAAGTATCATTTAATCTAAAATACAATGTTATGTGTGTAATACGAGTATGGGGAATTCCCCAATAATACGCTCTTGGTTGACAGCCGATCTGAGATAGTATAGTGCCTAACGGCATTTCATGGTTTTTAATTTCAAGAGATAAATTCTGCGTGCGTTCATAAAGAGAGTCACATTGTTCTTTTGCATGTAATTCATGAGTAATGACTATGTTTGTTGTACACAAAAGAAGAATAATAGTACATAAGTAATAGGTTTTTTTTATCAACGAGAATATTTCAATTGAAGTATTATTTTTTTTCATACGTACCTCCATTATTTTGAACATATATTGACATACCTGTATCATTTTGGTCTAAAATTTTGGCTACACCTTTTGATTTTAAATTAGTTGGAATATCTGCTATACTCAAATTTTTGGGTTTACCTCCTACAGCCATCATCCCTACTGAAAATTGAAAACCAAGATTTGTTACGGCTTGATCCTCGCCAACTTTTAATTGATTGTTAGCGAATGTTCTCGCTGCTTCAACATCATTTATCTCAACTGCAACTCGATTACCGTCTCCCGCTGTGACGAAATGAATAGCCCCCTGTTTGCCATAGAGTGCAAGTTTTAGAATGTCGTCCGCTGAGGCTGTCGTTGGTTGTCCATAGGGTGTATGATTATGTATAGAAACATCTACATCACTGACACTTATAGTAGCCTCACCTTCGTTTCCCCGAACTATGTCACTCATCTTTATACTACCGTCGGCTTGATTGACTCCTGTAGCAGCAAACTCAATTTTCTTTTCTTTGTTTTGCTCTGCAAGTGTTTCTATTTGTGTCACAGTTTCTTGAACTTTTTGAGCTGCATTATTTACCTCTTCCTCTCCTAAACCTGAAGGATCTCTGAAAATCAGTGGATTATTCCCGCAATAATGAAATGGAGTCTGACCTCTGTACTTCTCCCACAAAGGGTCGGTGCTTAGAAATCTGCGGTTATTTCAGATCACATAATTACTTGATATACAAGATGTTCTGAATAGAATATTCACTGAATACCACGGATAACTCGGAATAACCGGAATGAAAAAAAATGTCGTATGCTCGTATCTGATTGTCAGTATTTAGAATAGAGATTTTTTTGTCAATAATATCAAAGTGTAAATTACCT
>DDTD01000083.1 GCA_002344005.1 Ignavibacteria bacterium UBA2373
CCCGACTTTTGTTTAGACAAGTTCCATGTCAAAACCGCAAAAGGACAAAGTATTATGAAATTAATCAAAGAATAATTAACGCTTACTTTTTCTAAAAAATTATTTTTTCCCAATATATTCAAGGATACCGCGATGGAAAGCCTCAATAATCGCACTTACACTATGTCCAAAGCGGACTCAAAGCCCTTTTTCCCTGCTGCATCTGTTGTTGCGGGCAAAAGAATCCTTCATACTCTCTCAGGACTTGGGAACAACAAAGCCGTAACAACATTCATTGCCGTAATCTGCTTTCTCATGGCAGCCAACCTCAATGCCCAAACACTCGACTGGGTAAAAACATTTGGCGGGAAAAGTAATGATGGAGCGAGGTCACTAACTGTTGATGCTGCCGGCAATGTCTATACAATAGGAAGTTTTAATGATACTGTTGACTTTGACCCGGGACCGGATGTGATGAAGCTAAATTCAGGAAAAGGTTCAAGTATTTTTATTCAAAAATTGGATGCTAATGGTAATTTCCTCTGGGCGAAATCTATCGGGGGGAGGGGTTATGGATTAGGGACGTCCATTACCATTGATGATGTGGGTAATGTCTATAGCACAGGCCGTTTTGGCGATACTGTTGACTTTGACCCGGGTCCTGATTCGATGAATCTAATTTCTATTGGCAAAGGAGACATTTTCATTCAGAAATTAGATGCTAATGGTAATTTCCTCTGGGTTAAATCTTTTGGAGGGAGTAGTGATTACGACCTTGGCACTTCTATCGCTGTTGATGCTGATGGCAATGTTTACACAACAGGATACTTTATTGATACTGTTGACTTTGACCCGGGTCCCGATTCGATGAAAATTTCTGCTCTGGGTTCATGGGATTCGTTTATTCAAAAATTGGATGCAGATGGTAATTTCCTCTGGGTAAAATCTATTGGGGGGAATGGTGAAAGTTATGCGTTTTCTTTAGCAATTGATGCCGATGGAAATATCTATACTTCAGGAGATTTTACTGATTCTATAAAATTTGAACCCAGCGCGAATGTAAAGAACCTTTCAGCAAGAAGAGGTGGTCAAGATGTTTTTTTTCTGAAATTTAATAATAAGGGAAACTTACTCTGGGCAAAATCTTTTGGGACATCTTATTCAGCATCTATCGCTTTTGATGATAGAGGTAATGTCTATACCACTGGAAGTTTTGGTGAGACAGTTGATTTTAATTCGGCGAAGATTTCTGCTGTAGGTCAAAGAGATGTTTATGTTCAGAAAATGGATGCCGATGGGAATTTCATCTGGGCAAAATCCTTTGGGGGGAAGAGTTATGAAGACGGGAGTTCCATCGCTATTGATAATAAAGGAAATATCTTTACCACAGGTTCTTTTCGAGAATCCGTTGATTTTGACCCGGGACCAGGTGTGGCGAATCTTACTGCCGTAGGAGACGTAGATGCTTTCATTCAGAAATTAGACTCCAATGGAAATTTCATTTGGGCGAAATCTTTTGGGGGACTGTATCCTGACTATTTATCTTCTATAGCCATTGATCCTGTAGGTGATTTATATACAACAGGCTATTTTCATAGGACTGTTGATTTTGACCCGGGTCAGGGTGAATATAATATAACTTCGGAAGGTGAACGCGACGTTTTTATTCATAAAATGAAACAAACAGCGACGAGTGTGGCGGATATGGGCAATGGTATTGATATTTCTCTTTATCCCAATCCGAGTAATGGTTTTATTCATATTGCTTTAAACGATGCTGTCGGCGAAGCGGCTATTACGGTCACTGATTTGCAAGGAAAAATAATTCACTCCGAACAAATAAGCGCAGCTACTAAATCAAGCATGGATATTCAAGCTCCGAACGGTGTGTATTTTATTCATGTCAAAACCGCAAAAGGACAAAGTATTATGAAATTTATCAAAGAATAATTATCCTTTATTTTTTCCATGCGTTCATCAATACTATAATGGAATATTTCTCTGATTATTTTCGGATTATTGTTAAAAATAATTGACTGATAGATAATATTACTCTGTTAATTTTATTGACAATTGCTATTTGATAATTTGGAACATCGCTACCGATTTTTCTGTTGGTGTGAGAATAGTGATAAAATACACACCTGAGGATAAAGCACTATTGTCAAATTCAAAAAGTTGTGCACCCGGTTGATATACTGTCGGAGTAAATTCTGCTGCTTTCATGCCAAGCGATGTTGCAATAATAATTTTATGAGGTTCTGTGGAAGCGAGTGAATAAGCTATTATTGATGTTTTATCATATTGTTGCACAGATTGTATGCCTGTAATGTCACCGTCTTGCCATAGGCGCACTCCCCCTTCAATACAAATACCATCGGTAATACATATTCCCATGCCGGAAGTGAAGAGTACTCTTCCACCAATACTTTTTCCATTATTGATAATAATGCGGGTTAGGGTATCGTTGCCAAGCAAAACTTGGGCTTTGATCAATGCAAATGGTTGTGTTGTATCTTCGGGCACATTTCCTTGTATTGTCAGTATGCGCCTATTTCCCGTGATAGTATTTTCACGATAATCTCCTATCGGCAATAATGTGGTTTTATTAAAAGTGACCGTTGCTTCAATGGCGGAGGCATTGCTTTCTGCAAGAAGGCGTGTATTGCAGAGAAATATGGGTATGGTAATTATCTCACCGACACGTGCTTTTACGGTTTCGGCGCAAAATTGGGCATTGGCTATACTGAAAGAAATCGGAGCGGATTCGCGTGTGCAACCATTTTTATCTTGAATTTCTGCAGAATATATACCTGTTGTATCTGCGATAATAGTGTGGCTGTCACGAACAATTATTTCACCATTATATTTCCATACAATTTTCATCGAATTATCGGATGGCTTATCAATAGACAAAGTATCAGTTGAACGCGCAATAATTGGTATTTCCGGTAAAGGTAATACCGTAATATAGACAGAATCATAACCGATGCACCCATTCTCATTTTCAATACGGAGATAATAATAGCGTGAAGTGCGCGGATTTACTATGGGATTGGGCAATGTACTGTCGGAAATGTCTTCATTGGGCGACCATGCATATAGTGTACCTCCTTTTGCTTGCAATTGTATTGCCGCTCCTATGCATACAGAATCATTATTGCCGGCATCTGCTTGGGCTTGTGCAAAAAGC
Source organism: Ignavibacteria bacterium UBA2373 (assembly GCA_002344005.1). Taxonomy (GTDB): domain Bacteria; phylum Bacteroidota; class Ignavibacteria; order Kapaibacteriales; family UBA961; genus UBA2353. The sequence continues at coordinate 3,173 of DDTD01000083.1, forward strand.
ACAACTTCCACGCTGTCTTGTACTATACATCCCTTGGCATCTTGCACAGTAAGAATATAGCGTGCAGATTGTCGGGGAATAAATTGCAATGTTTTTTGTGTGGGTGTGGCAATAGGTTCCGAGGATGACCATGTATATTGTAAGGGCGCTGCTCCTGTTTCATCGAAAGGCGAAAGGGTAATTTCTTTTCCCTCGCATATCAAGACTGTGTCGGGTAATTTTACTGTTGGCAAAGGATTGACTTTGAGAAAAATACTGTCTGTTTGCGAGCATAAATTAACATCCGTCAGTGTCACATAATACCACCCCGATTGTGTTGGCGTAATAATGGGATTGGCACTATCGGGATATTGTATATCATTTGTTGGATTCCATCGGAATTTACCTGTTCCTTTGGCTTCAATCCTTTGAGCATTACCTAAGCAGACATTGAGTGTGTCGGCAAGTTCAATTTCGGGTAAGGAAAAGAGATTGACCGAGACAATAGCGGTATCTTTACAGCCGGCGGCATCGGTAATAATAACGGTATATCGCATGGCAACTTCAGGACTTGTCGTGGGCTGCGCAATAGAAGGATTATCCAAATATGTAGGCGGATCCCATTGATACGTATAGGGTTGTCTGCCTCCTGTGACGGGCACCCCTATACGACGACTGCTTCCTTTACATATAATTTCATTTTTTACTGTGCCGATAGTTAATTCGGGAGCAGTGCTTTCGGGAATGCGAAATCCGAAAACAGGTTGACCATTTAATCCTTCTTTTGCTAAGGTAGAATTATTATTTACAATATTAACGCCATTTTTACCCCCATTAAATTCTAAAGTAATTTTATCCAGGAATTGTTGATCATTAATAAATACCAAACCGCCACCGCCACCGCCGCCAGCACCGTGATTGGTGCCTGTATTGACATTGCCGCCCGCGCCGCCCATTGCTTGTATGGTAAATCCTTGCGCGGATAATATTTGATCTACATCAAGAAAAATACTGCCACCTGCGCCGCCGCCGCCAGCACCATCATTGAGCGACACTGTTGTTTGTGAAGCACCATTGCTTTTTATTACTTTATTTCTTCCGACAATATTTTTAGCACGAATAATAACAATACCACCGCCATTTGCACCGGATGTGCCGACATTATTATTCATTTGTCCGGCACCTCCACCACCGCCCATACATAAACGAGGTGTAAGAATAGTACTATTGCGATTCCACTCGAGAATTTTACCACCTTCACCTCCATTTTCTATGGCATTGAGCGGATTATTGTGAAATTCTTTACCGCCTACGCCACCCGCTCCACCATTAGCACCGCCGCCACCGCCAGCATTATGTCCATTGCCGCCGCCACCACCATTGGCTAATGCTCCCCGACCATGTTCTTTGCCAAGTATAGGTCGCGCAATCCCCTCGCCTTTTGCTGCACCGCTGTCAATTTCCGAAGCGGGATTGTAATATGTGGGGACATTGAAAATATTTCTTGAACCATTTTTAGCTAATCCACCGCGGAAACCCAAACCACTGACATCTATTGAACCCACGTCCAGGTCTAATGCCGCCGTAGTTTCAAAGACAAGTACGCCGCCCGTTGCTCCGTCCCATGGTCTTGCGGTAAGAAGTCCGTTCACAAACACTGTATTGCGATAACTGGGCACCGTCACGAGTTGAACATTACCTTGCACATCATAATTAAATAAGGGCACAAATTCAAACTCTATCTCATTGTCACGTATGCTCTTAATTTTCACAAATTCAAAATTACCTGCATCGTTATAAGCCGTAACGGTTCCGAATGTCGGAGATTGCGAAGTATCGGCATCAGCTCCCTGCATTTGTATAAGCAATGCTTTTTCACCCGAGCGAAATCCGGTAGCATTCAATACTGTAATTTTTTTAGAACAAGCATCAAAAGATGTAACTTTTGCATAAGAGTTAATGATACCGCTTATCCTTTGCGCCGATAGTGGCGATACCATGCCGATAAGCACAAGAAGAGCTGTAATACTTGAAACGATGATATCTCTATACATAATGTTCTTTGTCAATATTGAGTTGTAATCAATGTCAAAGGCAAAACTACGATAGCGAACACTAATGACAGTATTTTGAGAAAAAATTTTTCTAATAAAAGCGACTCACTGCTTAACTATAATGCTCAAAAGCTATGATCATGGCGGAAAGATGTGTGGATGGAGATTTGGCAGTGTACCCGTAAAGTGCTAACTTTGAAGCAGATTTTAATCACAACTTTCAACAAAAGGAGAAGCTAATGTATATTCTCGAAAATCAAATATCACTCAAAGAATTGCTTGAAATTGCCGTCGGCGCACTTAGCGAACTTACGACGGTTTCTAATCCGGATTTCAGATTGGAGCAAGCGGAGTTCATTGACACGAAAAATGAATGGGAAATCGTTGTTTCCTTTTTAGTAGAAAATACGAATAAAAGAAATAATCCTTTGTTAGGGATTTCAATGCTTGATTTTGAAAGAATATATAAAAAACTGACTATTGACACTGAGAGGCATGTTAAGGGATACTATTTTTTCAAAAATTAATTATGATTGTTATTGATACTAATGCCCTAATTTTGCTTATTGTCGGATTGATAAATCAGAAGAAAATTCCAGAACATAAGTGTTTATCAATTTATGAGGAGCAAGACTATATTGATTTAGTTGGGATTATTGGTGATATTAATCGTCTGATTACGTTACCAAATGTTTTGACAGAAGCTGATAATCTCTTACATGGATTTACCGGTGAAGATAAAAACTCATACATTCAAGTATATTTAGAAATAATTCGTAAGACAACGGAGCAATATGTTTCCTCATTGACTGGTGCGGAACATTACTCATTTATAGATAGTGGACTTACGGATTCATTGCTGCTCCAAATCTCATTAAATAATGACTTATTGATTACTTCTGACTCGAGATTAGCAGATTACGCAAAAGCACACGGGATAAAAGTGTATGATATTGTAGAATCAAGAAATTTAAGACTATAATTCAAATATAATTTATAGAAAGTAGCAAACGAATAATGAAATTTATGTGTTTGATTTGGTTATATACAAAATAGGAGAAGTCACATTTTTTTTGATTATTCTCACAATTTCAAACCAATCCACGTTATTCCCGGTACAATTCGAACTGCCGGTGCAGGTAAACGATAGTGTGATAACGTAGCAATGATGCTATCCCATAAACCACCGGAAAGTGGTATCTTACGAATATCCCAATATAAAGACAAATATAATTCATGTGTGCCGCCACCATTACCTGTTAGGTGCTTCACACTATGACCAATAGAAAAACCAATCCAAGACGGATACCATGTATTGCGCCAAGAAGCAGGTATAAATGCCTCCGAACCCACACTTATCCAATGAGTAGTATTTTCATAATCATCAATGATTGCCCCATAGCGTTGGGGATTATAATTTTTCCAATCGAAGCTGATTTGAAAGGAAAATGGCTGTAATGCAGGATAATAATATGTAAGCAATGGCAATGATGCTCCAACAGTATTGGCTATCATATCGCCCGGGCTGAACCCCAGATAACCGCCGCCATTATCACGCGAAAAACCATCACGAATTTCAATATAGGTCTGATATGCCATTGCAATTCCGGCACCCGTATATAATGAACTTACGGTGTCCATACCCGTCCACATACATAATCGAGAATAAGTCGTGCTCACCAATGAAGAAAAAAAACAATGTCCTAATTTATCTGCCCCTAAGGCATATTCCCAATCGCGGTGTGTATTAATATAAAAATCAGTCTTTTCGCCTTTCCACCATAAATTATTTTGCAGGGCATGCCCATAGACAAAACCGGCTGTTGTTATGCCGCCGACACAAACCAATCGTAATGGTGAAACGGTACTGAGAGTATCTGTTTTTGCTTTCAGAGAAAAGCAAGAAAAAAAGACAATCATTAAAATATGGATCAAAAGACTCTTCACGCAATAAAGAGAAATGGTGATAATTCGATTGTATTTCTTTTTTAAACGAATGGCACAATGTCACCCGAATAAGTCACCCGTTTACCAATCAGCGCCAATAGAAAACATCCACATTGGCTGCGACCAATTCCAATACAGATTTCTCCATGCTACATCCACTCGCAAAGGCAAACCTAAAACAAATGAGCGCATACCGACTCCGGCACTCATCAATAAATCTCTTGTTGTAAGATTACCATTTTCATCAGGACGAGCGGAAACGAATGTCTGTCCATTATTCCATGCTCCCCCCATATCAAAAAACATTGTCCCTTGTACTCCTTGTAATGGTATGGGAACAGGTCCGGCGAGCAAACCATAAAAGAGCGGAAAACGTAATTCTGCATTTGTTAAAAAGAAATTATTTCCTATTCCTCTGCCGATATCCCAACCACGTATAGGCATACCGAATTCCATAAATGCAAAGTCGGCAGGACTTGAAAATGGAATTTGATTGAAATTAATCTGACGGATCCAATTTTCTACGCCTCCAAGAACAAAACGTTGAGGATTAGGACCAAAACTTGTTCCGGCATTGCCGCGCAATGCAGTAGTTAAATAACCATCAAACATGGAAAAATATTGACGCATATCCGCAGTAATTTTCATAAATCCAATACCATTATTGCCTAATTTCGGAGAACCCATAATATTAAGCCCATAGCGAGTACCATCAGCGGGTCCCCACCATCCCTGCCGCGTATTATCATATACCAATCGTGCTTCAGGAACAATAGTATTCAAACTTGTGCCTTGGAATGTGGGAAATTCGGGATAATCTTGGGCTGTATTCATATATGAAATTCCGAATTCGACACGGCGGAAGGTTGATAATGGATACCATGCACCGAAGTTTACACCTGTATTTCTAAATCGGCTGAGTACATTGGCACCACCGATATTTACGCCCGACCAGCCAAGCCGATTATACACAGCAATTTGATAATCAACGACCTCCGGCAAATAATAATAAGCAGCATATAAATTACTGTTACGAATATCCAAAAATAAATTTGCCGCTATATAAATTTGATGATCGCCTAGCATATCACTGAAAAGAAATTGCTGCTGTCCTTGTGCACCCCAAAAAGTATTATAGCCGAAATTACTGAAAGCATAATCCATTGAAAATGAGAGACGATACGGATATGGTCCTGCCATTGTCGTATCAATATAATCTCCGCCGCCGGAAGATGCATAGCTTGGTGAAGCCATGACATCGGTATTGATTCTCACATTTTGCTGACGTGAAAATTCAAGTTCATATTCACCATAGGAAAGTGATTTTTGTTCTTGTGGTTGTGATATTTCAGGTAATGTTTCTTCTATTTGAGCTAATGCTTGTTTTTTTCTGAATGTGGTGACGGGAATGGAATCATACGTTTTTCTGTCGAAAGGAAATTTCATTTGAAAAATATCGTAACCGCCATTAATAAGTGTATTGAACAAAAGCGTGCTGCCGTCACGTGCTAAAGACAATTGTGCAATACCTTGTAAAGAATTGGTTTTAATTTCTATTTTTCTCGTTTCTAAATTCAAAAGGTAGAGATTACCTATGCCATTTTTATCGGAGACATAGAACAGTGATTTCCCGTCGGGCGAAACCGCAATGGATGTTTTATCATATTGTGGCTCAACTGTAATTCTTTCCATATCATGCGAAGCAATATCTATCGAATAAATATCGCGGCGGCTATGATCATAATTCCACATTTCGAAATCTTTTGCTGTGTAGGATCCTTGTAAATAATCGCCTCGGTCAGAAACAAAATAGAGTTTTTTGCTGTCGGGTGACCATGTGGGGTGTAATTTTGTAAAAATATCACTTGTCAAACGTTCTACTTTTTCTGATTTTGTATTATACAGATAAATATTACTTTGTTCATTTTCCGAAGCAATAAAGGCAATAAACGCACCATCGGGCGACCAGATAGCCCAAGATATTGATTTTAAGCCGAATAATTTTTTTTCATAATCGCCTTCTTTGACATCCACAAGGTAAAGTGCGTCCTCGCCTCCGGCTTTGGCAGAAATTGCTAATTTTTTGCCGTCAGGACTCCATGAAATACCGGGTGTCAGAATATTTAATTCTTCAAAATCAAGTGAGCGTCCCGATTTAAGCACTAATTCCGGTTCACTTTTTGGATTTGTGATGTCTTTGATATAAATACCGAATTCACGATCTATGGCTGATATATATGCCATTTTTGTAGCATCGGGCGATATAGCGGGCGAAGTATTATAAAAACTTAAATCTTTTCTGGAATTAGTAATTGGCGTTGCATAATCTTTCACATCCTCATAAATACCAATATCGGGTAAATAGATTTTTTTCATATCCTTAACCCATTGCTCAGAAAAATCCTCAAAATTTAATCCGAAAGCACTTTTATAGGCAGCATCTAAGGATTGTGCAGTTTTCAAACGATTAATAAATTCACCAATTTTTCTTTTACCGTACTTTTCGGCGATATACCAATAGAATGCCTGTCCTCCGCGATATGCCAAATATCCATTCAATGATTGCAAACCGCGTAAAGATTCATTTAATGCCATATCACGCATAAACATATCGGTTTCGGTATTATAGCCGCCGATGCCCTCAAATTCTGCCAGACCTTCATTCATAAATAATGGTATCATGACGGGGTTGCGCATCTGCACCGCAGTTTGATAAGAACCGCCATAGAACATATCATTTAAGACCGCATGGACTAATTCATGGTGAATCACATGTCTAAATTGTTCATAATCACCATCAAACGGTAATGTGACGCGATTTTTTAATAATTCTGTCACGCCACCTGTGCCTTCTGATAAAGAAGAGGAAATGACATTGGTTTGCTGAAATTGATTATGGGTATTATATACCATAATCGCTACACGTTTATTTATGGTATAATTGAGTGTTCTTTCGATGGATGCTAATGAACGCTCACATACTATTCCGGCAAATTTCGCAAGATAATCCCCACCTTCATGATAATAGACATCAAAATGGCGAGTTTTATAAAATTTCCATGAAAAAGTTTCATATTGCACTTTATTTGTGCCAAATTGTGCCCAACTATTTTGTACAGAACAACAAACAACAAATAATGCAAGTACAAGATATATGCGGCGCATAAAAGCTCCGTAGAATAAATAAAAAAAGAGAGAAAATTACATTGATGTACACTTAACAATGCACATCATAATAACAAAGTATTCCGACAATAGTTTCAAACAATTATTCTTCGATTTTAAGCCCCATAGCCATACCGTCACCGATTGGCACAAAACAATGTTGCAAGCCGGGATGCGCAATAATTGCTTGATTAAATTTTTGAATAGCTGCCACATTAATCGGCTCAAAAGTGAACTCGGATTGTGCCACATAGCCCCATGCAAGACAATTGTCTCCGGCAATAATACCACCTTTGCGTACTAATGGATATGTGAGATCAAGATATGCGGAATAAGAAGGTTTATCGGCATCAATAAACACAAAATCGAACTTATAATTAGGGTTATAGTCTTTGAGAACCCTTTTGGCATTGCCCGAAAATACTTCAATTTTATGTCCTACACCTGCTGCTTCTGCTTTTTTACGGATATAATCACAATATTTCTCTTGTAATTCAAAGCAGACAACTTTACCGTCTTCAGGTAAAGCTCTTGCCATTACAATAGCCGAATATCCGTAAAGAGATCCGATTTCCATCACATATTTTGCATTCATGGAACGCAGAAATACTTGCAAGAAAGCTGACTGCACACCACCAATTGCAATATCAGGAAAGCCGTTCTCGGCTGCATCACGCTTCAATTCGAGTAAAAATTCATCTTCGGCAGAAAAACCATTTTGTAAATATCCGTCAATATCTGCTGTTACGGGTGTATGTGTCATTGCCATAATTATACTTCAAATGTTTTGGGCTGATTGCCATTGTGAATAAATTGAAATAAGTGCTTCAACACCGTCGGTAAGCGCAGCAGGTCCCGGCTGCAATATTATCGAAGAGTGTATTTCATGAACTTGACTGTGTTGTATGGCATTTATTGTTTCCCAGTGCGGTCTTTGTAACATTTTTTCGGGCTTGAACATTTTGCCGCACCATGAAGCAATGATAATATCAGGATTTCTTTCTACAACAAGTGAAGCATCAGCCAGAATACGTCTTTTTGCATCAGGAAATTGTCTGTTTTCAGCAAATATATCAATACCACCGCAATGTTCAATTAACTCACTCACCCAAGCAATACCTGTAATCAGCGGGTCATACCATTCTTCAAAATATACTTTGGGGCACATTGTTAATGATTGTGCAAAATCAGCACCACGTGCAAGCGAAGCTTCAAGCGTTTCGATATACTTTTCAGTTTCGCTCGGCTTCCCAACGAGAATACCAAGTCGGTAGATCATCGAAAAAATACCCTGTATTGTACGATGATTAAAGCATACAACTTCAATTCCCCTTTTAATAAGTTCTTGACAAATATCTGCCTGCAAATCAGACCATGCAAAAACAATATCAGGTTGCAATGCAAGTATATCATCAAACTTTGCATCCAAGTATGTGGAAACTGTTTTTTTTTCTTTTCGCGCCTTTTTTGGTCTCACTGTAAAACCGGAAACGCCGACAATTAGGTCATCTGCACCTATGGCATAGAGCGTTTCTGTGGTCTCTTCGGTAAGACAAATAATGCGTCGAGGAGATAAGTGAGTAAATCGTGCCATAAAAAAAGAAACCCCGTATAGAGAAATACGAGGTTTATTGAATGTGAAATAAGGAAATTATATCAACTGTTGTTTTTAGGAACTTCAATAAAGACAAGTCTTGCACCATCTTTATATTTTACTTGCAAACGAATCACTTCGCCTGCATTTTGCTCAATAATTTTTTTGAATTGACCCGTTGTAGAAATTTCCTGATTATTTGCTTTCAAAATAATACCGTTGGGCGCAATACCACGGCTGGCGGCTTCACCATAGCGTTCAACATTGCTGATGACAATACCTTTTTCTACTCCCATATCTTCTTTTATTTTTGAAGTTGTCGGTGAAACAGAAAATCCTAATTTATCGAATTTTACAGGTTTATTAAGTTCTTCATCTTCCGATTTACCGGGTTTCGCTTCATTGGAAGCCGTTTTTGCATCTTCATCGCGCGGTTTTAATATTACTGTTTTATAAATAGTTTTACCGTCGCGTAATATTTTTAATTTAATAGCATCGCCGACTTTATGCATAGAAACACGGCTTTGTAATTCATTCGATGTATTGACAGGTGCACCGTCTAAGTCTAAAATCACATCACCAATTTCAATTCCGGCTTTTTCTGCGGGGCTGCCGTCCAAGACTTTTTGTACGATAACTCCGGCAACTTTTTCTAATTTATATGCTTTCGCGCTTACCTCATCCACAGAGGAAATTTGTACACCGATATAACCACGATCAATTTTCCCATCTTCAATCAAATCAATGATTACAGATTTTACTAAATTCGACGGGATTGCAAATCCATAACCATTATAGAAACCGGTACGGGAAGCAATAGCCGTATTAATTCCCACTAAGCTGCCATTAAGATTAAATAATCCGCCGCCGCTGTTACCGGGATTTATTGCAGCATCAGTCTGAATGAAATTCTCAACAGCATATTGATCTCTATTTAGATTTAATTGTCCTCGTCCCAGTGCACTTATAATTCCGGTTGTTACCGTAGAATTTAAACCCAAAGGATTACCGACAGCAATAACCCATTCGCCTATTTGTGCTTGATCGCTATTGGCAAAATGTGCGGGTTTTAATCCATTGGCTTCAATTTTAATAACAGCTAAATCTGTAAGTGGGTCACGACCTATAAGTTTTGCTTTAAATTCTCTTTTGTCATGAAGAATAACTTTTATACCATCTTCTTTGGCATCTTCAACCACATGATTATTCGTTGCAATGTATCCATCATTGGTGATAATGACGCCTGAACCGGCTCCGCTTGATTCTTCAGTATCCGGCGCTGATTCTTCTTCATTATTGTCACGAGGATTAAATGGCTCTCCGAAAAATCGGAATAGATCGCGCATCTGATTTTTTTGTACTTTCTTTTCTGCCACGACACTGATACTGACCACAGTTTCATTTGATGCCTCACTTACTGCAACAAAGGCATTGTTTAATGCTTTTACATTTTCATTGAGTGTGACAGGAGCATTTTTTGCGCCTATATCAGAAATGTTAGCCGCAAAAAGTGATTCTAAGGAATTATCCGAAAAATTGGCAACTAAGATAATTCCTGACAGAACTCCTACGCCGATTAAGAACATTGCTGCAACAATTTGTCGTTTTAACATAGAAAATCCTTGAGTTAATTAACAAAATTTTTGGGGCTATCAACGTTTATGAGTTCGCTTTGTTGCAAAAAAAAAGCGGCAGCTACTTTACAGCAGCCACCGCTTTTTGTTAAGAAATGTTATCTTATTTAGTCACGGCAAACGGTTTGACTTCAGTATAAGGACCTGAAACAAATTTTGCAGTATAACTTCCTGAAGATAATTTATCCATTGGTAGAGTTACTTCATATTCACCGGGCTGTAAAACACCTAATGGCATTGTTGTTACTTCTTCACCGGTTGCAGTATAGATAATCAATGTTGTTGATGATTGGATACCTATTGAGAAATTAACTTTACCACCTATTGACGGAACCGGATTCGGTGAAATATCTTTAATACCTTGACCCAAACCACTTCCACCAACTGCACGTCCCGGAGCAAAGCACACGGCTTGTGGCGATACATCCATACCTGTTGGTGCAATCGGGAAACAATCATTTGCTGTTGCTGTTACATTGATACGAGCTTTGCCGCCTTGAACAAATGTCGGATCAGAAGAAAGTACAGTAAAGAACGGAATAGCAATATATGGAGTTGTATTTGCACTGACCGGAGTTGCTGATGATGATTTGAGTGATATTGTCACTACACCATTTGCCACTGTCGGTGCACCGTCTAATTCCCATGCAGGGTTTAATACTTGCACATTACCGCGATAGACAAACATCTGAGTAGGATACGCTACGGTAAACGTCATTTTATTCACATTTGCTATTGTCGGAGCTGTTGCTGTTGATAAATTGATTGTATAGACATAGTCTTTACCATATTGTAAAGCACTTCCTTCACCGTCAATTCCTAATGAACCCGAATATGCAACTGTTTCGCCTCGTAATGTTTTGGTTTGTGTTCCATTTGTAGGAGCATTAGAGGTAACTGTTACATCAAGTGTATAAACACCGGGTGTATTCGGAGCTTTAAAATCATAGTAAAGTGTATCTCTATCGTAGGCTGTGTTGAACTTCGTTAAAGTAAAGTACGCCGGAGCAAAATCTTTGTTAACCGACCAAGGTGCGGAATTTGCATCTATCGCAGGATTATAAGTTACTCCTGTAATTATTAAATCAGCATCCCCTGTGTTCAAGACTTCGATGCTACCTTTCTGCGGCGTTGGTTCACCTATACAAACAATCGGTAACACATTAGGCGTAGTATTTAATATACCATTACCTGAAGGAACATTTTCTGTTTTACCTGTCAATACAGCAGTAACTTCAGCTTCTGCATCACTTTCGGTTGTAACATTGGTTGTATAGTCTTTTTCGAATTCTCCATTGAAGTATGCTTCAAATTCAACATAGTCACCACTTTTTGTTAATGTGACTGTCCCTGCGGTAGCATCATAAGCACTGGTTGGATTAGCGACAATTGTACCTACTAAATCATGAGCAAATCCTTGTGAACCATAGATATTACCAAGTTTTTTACTTGCAACAATCTCATTTGCATCCATTATAAATGGTAATGTAATGGTCACATTATCACTGTATTGATAGTCTTCAAACTCAAAACGCACTTTTTTTGCTACTTCTTGTAATGCTACTCTGACACCATTGTCAAGCTTGGTAGTACCAAAATCAACCGGTGATGTTCTTAATCTGCCAATAATACCTGTACCTAATAATTTAGCAGTTGCAGGCTTGGTTTCATTCGTAGTAAATGTAAGGTCTAATGATTTCTCCATGATACTTTCAGGCACAAAGTCCACAGGTGCAAAAATTGTGTCTGCTGCAGAATTGGCGGTTTTTGGTTGAAGCGTTTTACCAACAAAGTATAATTGTTTCCAAGCACCAAACCCACCGGAATACTGGAAGTTTTTATCATTAGGATTACTTGGTGTAACATCATTAATTGTTAAAGGTGCATTTCCTGTATTTGTAACCCAAACAGCTCTATTATATAAATTATTGGATAAAACACGTTTTCTATCCCAGTTATATCCTTGAGCATAGAGACCCGGTTCAATAGCTTCGCCAGTCATTACCTCAATACTATCAGATTTTTTAGCATTACTTTTGAAGTAAATTTGATCGGAGTATTGTTTGACTGCGGTTGGTGAAAATTCAACCGAGAAATTCTCAATTCCACCCGGTTTAATGATAAGTGGTTTGGTATCATTTATCATTGCAGTTGTTAAAAGCACATTATTGTACTTGATAACAAATTCCGGCGAAGTAGGAAGCGTAAAACCTGTAACAACAAGATCAGCAGTTCCGGCATTTCGTACGGTAAATGGCCAAGAATGTCCTGTGCTATTTACCGGTTTTTGACCAAAGTTGGCATCTTGAGTCACGACAATTTCCGGCTCACCTGTTTTTGCACGAACTTCGATGGAATAACCGAATCTACATTCATCACCAACGCCGATGCTGTCGAGGAAATCACCAACAACATCTTTCATAAATGTTACTTTGAATTCTTTTTCTGCTTTTCCTGCAAGGGTGAATGGTACAACAGCCGGCGTTACTCCATCATTTTCAAAAATGGTAAAACCTTCTGATTTTTTCATTAACTCTAAACGATGAACAACGACAGAGGCATCTGAATTATTCACGGCTTTGAAAGATAATGTTTTTTGTGCACCAATCATCACCAAACCATAATCCATTGGTGATTTCTCCAATTTTACTTGGAATGCATTGTATTTAATAACAATTGCTGTATCATTACCAGCTTTGTCAACAAAAATTAATCGAGCACGAGCATCAATTGCCGGGTTAATAACTTTGAGTGTCCAAAAAGTTCTTACCGAGCTACCCGGAATAATTTTTGTGGGTTTGCCATTTTGATCAACAATTTTAAATTCATAATTGAAACTTGAATCAGGTTCAATATCCATATACACTATGGCAAGGTTTGAGCGAACATTAGGATCATTGGGTAAATCCGTCACAATCGGTAATTTACCATCAGGACCTTCTACGGAACCGTCGCATAGTACTTTATATTCAGGATTAGGATTAACGGTATCTTTTTTCGTTAAGTCACCAAGAGCTACACTCGTTGGGAAACCATAAGAATCATAGTCTGAATAACCATAGGAATAAGCGGCAAATGGTTGTTTTGCACGAATTCGATATACACCGTCACCGGGTAATGTAATGCGTTTCATACCATATTTGAGTCCATTCGCAGTTGGAGCAGAAAATATCTGACCGGGACCGGCACCAAAACGACTTGCAACACTTCTCCATTCAAATTTACCATTGTTGACAACGGCAAATTCTAAATCGTCGGGAACAACATCACCATCACCAAGCGCATAAACAAGATTTACATAGTTTTTAGTAAATGGTAAAGTACCACCTTTTGCATTTGGAGTACAGAATACAATTTCTTTTTGATATTGCTCAACCGGAGTGATAACATATTGGAATGGGTCACTCGAAACATTATCATCTGCTTGACCTGTATTATATAACATGATATATATCGGTGCATTCGCAGAAATCATTGTTGATTTTGGAGGACCATCTTGCAAACGTCGCTCGACGAATGCTTGATTTTCCACGCGGCTATTATTAGGAAGAACTAACCACTCTTTACCATCACGATAGACCTTGATGTTTTTATAATCGGGATGAGCAAAAACGCGAATAACCGGATTAAACATACGATCAACCAATGCTGTTACATGATATTCTTTACCCCAAGTATTTGTTGGTAACTCCATATCAACGGTGAAATCGCACCAAGGAACACCGGCAGGAACATTAGCACATTGATTACCGGAAACTACACCGACAGGTTTATTGGCAACAATACGGCTACCTGCAATATCTTGACCATCATCATCATTGGCAATACAAATAACATCACCGGCTTTAAGACCTGTCCATTTTTTTGTCTGACCGGGTCTCAATCCGCCTGTAGTACGGGAACCGGGCACACCACCCATGATAAATGTTACTTCCGTATCATCATAAGAAGCAACAATATTAGTGAGACCGGGAAGTTTATAATTTGAACCAGCAGCAGTATATTGGGGCCATGATGCAACAACATAATCAGTACCAATACCCGAAACCGGTACACCTAAGAATCCATCAGATGTATATTGGAAACGTGTCATACCATATACGACAATGGGCGCAATGGCAGTAACATGAACTCCTGCTCCTCCATATACCTGCTCCGGCGGTGCCTTCGCAGTCGTAGGTTTTGAATAGGGTTGCCCAACATTAGAAGGAAGTTTGAACTCTATTACATCATTGGCAACAGCCATCTTTGTCATAGACCAACCTTTGCCCGGAACATCAACAGTAACAGGTTGACGGACACCTGATGCCACGAAAATACGAGTAGTATTTTCAGCACCTGCTACTTCTTCATAACAAGGTGGGAAAGATACCCAGAATTCATTACCGGAATTCGAGGTACCGAGTAAATTAGGCAAATCCTTTTTTGCATCTTTGATGACTGCGTTTTGTGAAAACGCAACCGATTGAGCAATAAGGAAAATTGCAAGAAGAAAAAGTCCGTACTTTTTCATGACACTATCCTTTGATTGTTTAAAAAAATACATTATATGAAGTCAATTACAACTAAAATACGAAGTCTCGAAGTTCTGACAAAACTTTATGAATCTTCATTCATAAAAGATTGATTTGTTCTTCACAAACTGTAATAATGCTTGAATCAAAGTTTTGTCACATAAACACCAAAAGTTTTGTCAATCTTTTTTACTTTCCTAATTTTGCATTCACATACTTGCCGATGCGGAAGTGGCGAAATTGGCAGACGCACCATCTTGAGGGGGTGGCGCCTTCACTGGTGTACGGGTTCAAGTCCCGTCTTCCGCACTTTTGGGAAGCCATTGCTCTATGCAATGGCTTTTTTTGTTTCATATACTATCGTCAGTTCTTTATGACTATTCGTTATTTTTTTCTCTTTCTTAGTCTGTCGTATTGTCTGATTGTCGGTTGTAATGAAGGACTTGAACCTGCTTTTGTTTCATCCACACAACTAACCGGACCCGCATATATTAAAGGTACCTTGATATTTAAAAACGGTATCAATGGATGGAATGCCTCCAAAGATTCTATCTATGCGGTGCGTGTTGCTGGTTTTGTTGATAATCCGCCAAAGAATATTATAGAAAGTTTATTGTCAGGAACTGCATACATCAGTTCTGACTCAATTGCTCTTTATACGGATTCATCTACATTTGTTGTTGAAATTCCCGACCCTCCCAAAACCATCAGATATCTCGGTGCGGCACTACAATATCAAAAGGATAATATCTTTGCACAAAAGGTTATTGGTGTATATGCACCCACAGGTGATGTAAATTTACCGGGGACAATACAACTTAGTCCTCGTGATACCGCCATAGTACGAATTATGATTGACTTTGAAAATTTACCACCACAACCACAACTTTAGGAGAAGTGCCATGACTTCTATATTTCTGAAAAAAAACTGCTATGTCATTATTTTACTCATATTATGCAGCTTCAGTTCCCTCTATGGACAAGACAATATGAGTATTAATGGCGTGGTTAAAGAAAAAGGAAGCGAAACTGTAATTGCCGGAGCATCTGTGCAGCTGAAGGGATCAAAACTTGGTGCATATTCAAATTCTAAAGGACAGTTCACGATAAAGAATGTTCCTGTAGGCAAGCAAACCTTGCTGATTCGTTGTGTCGGTTATAAATCCACGACCATTGATGTTAATATTGTTGCTTCGATGAATGCAATGACGCTGGTACTCGATCCCTTACCGTATTCCACAGATGAAGTTGTAATTTCAGCATCGAAAAGAGCGCAGGCAGTGCAAGATGTACCAATCAGTATATCCGTTGTTGACCAGAGGGCGATTGCCGACCGAAGTATTACAAAAATAGATGATGCTTTGCGGTATGTCTCGGGAGTTAATGTAGCACGCGACCAAGTGAGTATTCGCGGTTCAAGTGGATTTGCCTTAGGTCTCGGAAGCCGAACAGCTGTCCTTTTAGACGGTTTTCCCCTTCTCTCCGGTGATAATGCCGATATTAAGTTTGACATGATGCCTATGACAGAAATTGAGCGTATTGAAGTCATTAAAGGCGCAGGATCCGCTTTATATGGCACGGGTGCTTTGGGCGGAGTAGTGAGTATGTTCACGCGAACACCCAAAGAAGAGGCAACAATTCAAATACGCTCATTCATAGGCGGTTATTCAGAACCAACCTATGACTCATGGAAAGTTTTTTCCTCAACACCACTCCTCTATGGTATTGATGGTGCATTTTCTCAAAAATTTGGTGATTTTGCAATAACAGCAACCGGTGGGGTGAAATATGACCGCTCCTATCGCCTTTGGGACGATTCTCGACGATGGAATCTATATTCTAAAATGTCGTATAATTTCACTCCGCAAACATCAGTTTTTGCATTTGTAAACGCTGCTTCCGAATTACGTGGTAATTTTCTTTTCTGGGCAGATTTGGATAGTGCAACCAAACCACCTTCAGGCGTAAATCTCAATGAAAGACGGCTATCAGGCAAAACAATCATTGGTGCAGAGTTAAAACATCTATTGAGCGATGATGCTTTTTTTATTATTCGCAGCTCGGCATTTTCAACATCCTTCGATGAATTATATAAAAATCCGGGAGATGAAGTCGTTTCATCCAATGCTGTATCGTGGTTTACCGATGCACAATGGTCTTCCGCCTTATCAGCTGAAAATCATCTCACATCAGGGCTGACCTTTACTCTCAATTCTGTAAACTCCGGTACATTTGGTATGCGTTCACAAACCATTACTTCTGCCTATGTTCAAGTCGAGAATTCTTCTCTTCCCAATACAATCATCACCGCCGGAACAAGAATTGACATTGAGCAAACAGAAACTGTAAACCAACAGCATACCGAGTTTAGCCCCAAATTCGGGATTTCGTACAATGGATTTGCTCCATTACGGTTGCGCGGCTCACTCGGCAGAGGTTTTCGCACACCCGCAGTAGCAGAACGCTTTGCAGATATTCGTAATCCGATTCTTGTTTCTGCCAATCCTAATCTCATACCGGAAAAATCCATGACCTATGAAATTGGTAGCAGCGTGGATTTCTTACTCGGTTCGGCTCCCACCTCCATTGATTTTAGTATCTATCATACAGACTTTAAAGATTTAGTTGAACCACAAATAGTTTTTGTTGGAGCCAATCCATCCATTACTTTCAACAACATACTCAAAGCTCGTATCCAAGGTGCTGAATTAACCTTTCGTTCACTGCTTGGTTTCGTAGGTATAGAAACATCATTGACAGCATTGTATGCTCGTGCATTAACAGATAGTACAGACAGATCACTCAAATTTCGATCTCCGATTCTCTGGTACAATCGGTTATGGATTCCATTGTCAGAATTTGAAGTACAATTCGATTATAGGTTTATCGCCAGAGCAGAACGTATCCTTGATGATAATGAACGTATATTCGAACAATTTATACCGGATGTGCAAGCTCGAGTTCCCGTCCATGTATTAGATGCAAGACTTATTTACAATATGGCAAAAGCAGATATAGCACCAATGAAACTCATCCTTAATGCAAAAAATATTTTGAATTATTATTATGTTGAGGTCATTGGTAATCTCGCACCTATACGACAATTTTCTTTGCAATGTGAAGTAAATCTCTGATAGAACATCACAACATTCATAAATTCGCAGAACTTTAACCATTTGTTGAAATACACTATGCAACAATCTGAACTACAATCGCAACTTTTGAATTTAGGTAATTCCGAATTACAGCGCGAAGCGGCTCTTGCTTTTCGTCAATTTGATACGCTTGAAGATGCTTCTATTGCAGCATTAGCCCGAGGATTGTCCGATAAAGACCGAGGTGTACGCGATGCCTGTAGTATGACATTGACTTCATTACACAGTCAAGGAGTTGAAATTGCAACCCATGTAGCTAAACAAATTATCACCGATGATATCGAGGTTCGTAATTTAGCTGGTGACGTACTTATAAAATTAGGTACCTCCTCTGCTGCCATTTTATGGGACTATGCGCGGCATGATGATTTTGATGTACGAAAATTTGCTGTGGACATTATTGGTTTAATCGGCACGGAAGCAGATTTGCTTATTCTCATTGCATGTTTACAAGACCCTGATGCAAATGTGCGAGTATCTGCTGCTGAAGCTTTAGGAAATATTCGTTCAGATATTGCAGTACCATCGCTTCTCGAAGCATATCAATCCGACGAAGAAATAAAAGTACCTATTATTGATGCATTAGGTAAAATTGGTGGGGAAAATGCAGAAAATTTTCTTCTTGAACGATTAAATTCAGAAGATGATATGTATATTCAAACAGCATGTATTGACAGTTTGGCTTTATGTGGTTCAAAAATAGAAATTAGCCATCGTCTTGCTGAAATCTTACCTAATGCCCCTGAGGAATTACAAGGGATAATATTAAAAACTATGTGTGCAATTGCATACCGTTTAGAAGAGCAATTGATATTACACGATGATTTACGATACATAGCATATAATGCAGTCAATGATGAAGACCCCGATATTCAATCAGCCGGTATTATTGCTCTTGGTAACAATTACTTCATTGAAGATATTCCATCTTTGATTACCGAGTTGGAACGCAATAATGAAGCAACACAACAGCATATACTCTATGGATTACTTACCCACACTTCCTCAACGATTATTGGTACAATCATTAATGCATTAATTGAAAAAAATACGGATAATAATGAAGCTCTGATCAGCATTTTTGGCATACTGCGTGAACTCTGGAATTATGCCGACGAAGAACATGCAGAGAGCATACTTGAAAACTTACAAAGAAATTTTATGTATTCCCATAGCCATGTGAATAAATTCATTTTTGATTTTCTCCTGACAATTAATCGTGTTATTGCTTCTCAATGTGTAGCAGAATTACTAAATTCAGACTCATCATCAGAACAAATACGTGCATTAGATATCATTGCTTCAGCAGGATTATTAGAATTGCGTGATAATGTAGAATTTATGACAGATTCTCAGGGCGAAGTGGGCGAAAGAGCTAAACAAGTGTTGCAAGAATTACGGTAATAAAAATATGACTTCTGTATCTTCAGTGCATAATTTTAAAGATGACAAAGAACGAGATATATTCATATTACAATCTGTTCGTTCTTTATGCGAAGGCAATAATCACTACATTTCAAATGCCGCTAACATTAGTGCTTTGCTTTTTGAATATATTCCTAATATTAACTGGATAGGTTTTTATTTTCTGCATAACAACATATTACATCTCGGACCTTTTCAAGGTAAAGTTGCATGTACACATATTCTGGTCGGCAAAGGTGTTTGCGGTACAGCAGTAACTGAAAAAAAATCTCAACGTATTGCCAATGTTCATGATTTTCCGGGACATATTGCATGTGATTCTGCTTCAAATTCTGAACTTGTAATCCCTTTGTGGTACAATGAGAATATTATCGGCGTCTTGGATATAGACTCTCCCCTTTTTACACGCTTTTCAATATCGGACGAAATATTTTTTACTCAAATTACTGCAATTTTCAGCGAACATTCTGATTTCTCATTTTATTCATCCGTAATCACATAATATTATGGCAAATATAGCTATTGTTGGTGCAACAGGACTTGTGGGACGCACTATGTTGCGAGTACTTCAGGAAAGAAATATACAGGTTACATCATTACGATTATTGGCATCAGCGCGTAGTGCAGGCGAAATTATTGCATGGAATGGCAATGAATACACAGTCGAAGAATTAACAGAAGATTCTTTTGACTCAATTGATTATGCTCTTTTTTCTGCCGGCGGTTCCATAAGTAAGCAATATGCACCAATTGCTGCAAAAAATGGTTGCATTGTCATAGATAACTCAAGCGCATGGCGTATGGATCCCGATGTGCCATTAGTTGTTCCCGAGGTTAATCCTCAGAGTGCCCATGAACATAAAGGTATTATTGCCAATCCTAATTGTTCAACCATTCAATTAGTTGTTGCATTAAAACCTCTACACATGCATTTTGGTTTAACAAGAGTCATAGTTTCAACATACCAAACGCCCAGTGGAGCAGGTCAAAAAGGTATTGATCATTTATTGGATGAAATTAATGGGATTGCTCCTACAAAAAGAATATCAAGTCACAAAGTTGCTTATAATACTGTTTTTCATGCTTTTCCTGTTGGTGAATTATTTACTGAAGAAGAAATAAAAATCAAAAATGAAACAAGGAAAATAATGGGTATTCCCAATTTACCGATTGCCGTAACATGCGTAAGAGTGCCTATTCTCGGCGGTCATGGCGAATCAGTTATTATTCATACGGAAAAATCTTGTGACACCAATGATATACGGAATATCTTGAATATTTCTTCGGGTATTGTTGTCGTGGATAATCCTTTAATGGAAGAATATCCGACAGCTGCCGATTCAGAACATAGAGATGAAGTATTTGTTGGTCGTATCCGACGTGATGATTCATCGGAAAATTCATTTCACTTATGGATTACAGCCGATAATTTACGTAAAGGCGCTGCTACCAATGCAGTACAAATTCTACAATTACTCGAAGAGCAACAATAATATACAGCAATCAGGCAAAAAAAATCCCTTTTCACAACAATGAAAAGGGATTTTTTCTGGAAGAAGTATAATTAAGCAGAAGCTTTTGGTTTGCGTACCTCAATAAATATCCCGAGAGCAAGCAATAACAATACCCCAATATTTAATGATAAACTTACTGTTTTACCCATCTCGAAATTTTCAGAACGATAACGGAACTCTACGGTGTGTTTACCCGGTGGAACAACGACTGATCTAAATGCAAAATTTGTCTTATATACGGGAGTTTCTTTACCGTCTATATATGCTTTCCAACCAACCGGATAATGTATCTCACTGACAAATAAAAGATTATTTCCCGGATTATCTGTATTAATTACAATTTTATGATTTTCAAATTGAGCAATTTCAGCTTTAGCGTCTGTAATATTGGTATCAAGTGATATCGGTATTTTTTCTTCGGTAAATGCTACTTCACGAGGATTGAAATCACCATCGCGTAAATGATGAAGAATGTCAATTTTTGATGCGACTTGTGTTGATTTGACAAAAAATGCTCGAGGCAGTACTTGAGGATTTTTATAGACAATCGAAGGCATCCCCATACCATTTTCCAACTCAATATTCGATTGATGCACAGGTTCAATTCCCGGGAAATACGGCTCAGGTGAAACGATATATTTTGCATTAAGCATATTGAGTACAAACATATTAGCTATTGCACTTCCACCGCCCTTACCGGCAACATCAAGTAAGTCTTGATAAACCCTCATTTTTGCCGAATGATAACCATGAACATTTTGTAAAAGGAAATATGCAGGTATATTTGTCATACCCATTTGTAAATAGGAAAAATCGGCTACACGATAGAGAGATTTATCTTGCTCAAGATAAGAAACAAATTCCGGCTTACGTAATTCAACAGATTCCAATTTACCTGTTTTATAGTCAAAGCCACGATAATCCACTCGCCATAAATCAATAACCAACAGTATCATAATTGCAGGAACAAAAACCGATTTGGGCAAACGTCCTGCAACATAAAGCCATACAAGCACAGCAGCTCCGAGCATCACAAATCCTGTTTGCATCCAATCGCTTGCCATTGCATCATAAATAGCACTAATTTTTTCGGGAGCAATTTTTTTGGACTCTTCGACAGCCATTTTATACGATGATTCAATCATCGAAGGCATTATTAAACTAAGGAGAAAGAATCCGCCGGAAATTGCAAGAAATATTGTAAGACCTTTTTTTGTTGATGGTTGAGCATTAGTGCGCCAATCATTAATTGCTTTCAAACCATAGCCGGCAAGTATTGGCACAGCGAATTGAATCATTACCAATGCCATTTGCGGAGCACGGAAATTATTAAATCCGGGGACATAATAAAAGAACAGATCATATAAAACAGGAAGATTTTTCCCATACGATAAGAATACGGAAAACACGGACAATACCGTTAATGCTTGCACTAAAGCATCTTTTCTGTACATCGCAATCCCAATAAATGCAAATCCAAGTACAAAAATCCCCATATAATTTGCAGCATCGGTAAATGGCATTTGTCCCCAATATGTTTGTTCAAACGGTGCTTTTGAGATACCGCTTTTTTTCAATTGCATTTTACCATAACCAAAGTAATTAGGCACAAAAAAAGTAATTGTCTCTTCAGGGCTAAATGACCAATTCGTGCAATACTCATAATCAAAGCCCCCTTCTTCATTTTGTTGTTTGCCTTTTGTTTGTTCAATCGGGGCAGTTCCGCGAGTGGAATACGGCTTATATTCCATCACGCTTAAATAACGATCCGCCGACATTCCAAATGCAATTGCTCCGGCGACGGCTAAAATACCGGCACTTCTTAATACACCCAATGGTTCATCTTTGGACACTATGCGGCTGATTAATTCAAACAACAAATAAATTCCAAAAGTACAAACACCATAAAACATCATCTGTACGTGCGTTGATTCAGAAAGTATATGCACTGCAATGATGAGAAGAGCAGAATATAAAATACTAAATTTAGAACGTAATTTTTCAAGACACATCAAAATATAAGGGAACATTGATAAAGCTATCGGCTTCGTATTGTGACCGATAACAATCCAAATAATAATCCATGTCGAAAATGTGGCGGCAAAAGCGGTAAAGAAAGAAATATTCCTATCCATGTTTTTTGTACGCATAAATAAATACATACCCGCAGCAAATACCATATAGAAAAAGGCAATACGCATAACATCGCCACCAAAAGAAGCAGCAAATCCTCGATTAATGGTAAAGAATACTTTACTCATAAGATCATACCATCTGTCACCCGTCGTTAATAATGCCGCAAAACTTGGCAAGCCGCTGAATATATGAGGATTCCAATGCGCAAAATCACCGGATTGTTTCGCTTTTTCCAAATAAGGCGTAAAACTTTTTGATGCGACATTATCGGAAGAACCAAAACTTCCACCGGAAAATAAAACGGGTGATAAAAAAACAATAATTGCAACAATAAGCCCGAGTATATATGCTAAATCCCTATATTTTTCTGGAATGAAGCCACTCGATGAAGTTGAGTTCTTTTGTGTTTGGCGTGATTGTAATGCCATGAAAAAACCTTTGAAAATATGTGAACAAATTATTAACGATAATGAAGAAATGATGAGTACTCAAAGCCCGATGGCTTACGATAGACAATGGTATAATAGCCGCTTTCAACGGAACTCAATGACAGAGCAATCGTTTTTCGCGATGTATGTACTTGTGTGTTTTCCCATTGTTGCATAAATATTTTTTCACCATTAACAGCATAGATTTCAAGTGAGTATGAGCCCAACTCTGCATCGGACACCTCTATGGTTGTTGCTTGATGTACGGGAGGATTGGGCAGTATTGTGATTCCTTGCGTTAGAAAAACAGAATCATATAATAAACGCTTGCCACCCTCTTCGCACAGTGTGAGCGAAAGTAAGCCATCTACAGTTGAATCTACTCTCGCTGCCGTTCCTCGCGTCCAACGAAATGCCGATGTTCCCCAAAGGATGGAATCGCCCTCTATGCTCCCCAAAATAGCATCTCCTATAATTTCAGTGATGAGTGGTGATGAATTCGAAACTGTGATGCCGTCTCCTTCAATTATCAACTTATTACGACGCGATTTTGATTTATCGGGAGGAATAATTTGCAAACTTCCTTTCGTAACTCTTTTCGGGAAAAACAGCCTTTCATCAATCAATATTTCTGCACTGAATGAGACATTAGTTAATTCACTATTTACCGGAGTGACACTCATCGTCAAAGGTATAGAATATTCGACTGTTCGAGGATTAAGACTTGTATCTCTCGGCAAATAAATTATTGTTCTGATTGTTGGAATACTTTCCACATTCAAAGCAACTTTTTTTATCTCCGTACATGATGATAAACCATATTCTACACGAATATTTCTCTGCTCTGCATATACACTTGTTGGCGTAAAAATAATTGAAAATGCAATTTCCTCCGATGGTAATATTTGTGTGGGCAATGTTATCGGTGCATTAGGAACTATACGTAAATCGGATGGAGCATTTTCAATACTGACATCAGTAATAGTAACTGCAACCGTTCCATTATTAAGCAAAGTGAATCGTTGGGTTAATCGGGATTGTTCTTCTACTCGTAATGTAGGATTATCAGGTGAAGCCAGTAAAGGACTTCTTCTTTCACCATGTAATTCCGTTATATATGGCACTGTGCCCGCTGCAACTTTAATTTGCGAAATAACTTCAGCTTTTTTTGCACCATCAATTGTAGCCGTAGGAATAAATTCTATTTCTCTTGTAAGAGTTTCCTGTGGGTTGATGATTGCAGGAAAAGTCATTGAATTTACAAATCGAAAGAAATTTTCATCTACTCCCTGAATATCCATTGACTCAATTTGAACAGGTACATCGCCCGTATTTGCAATAATCACACTATCTTGTTTCGTTTCACAAAATTCGACTGTGCCGAAATTAATAAATGTATTTTGCGTCGCTGATGCTAATCGTCCGATAACTTCAACAATTACTCTTTGCGTATCGGCACAAGGTTGATTAAATATGACAAAAAGCGTATCTCTGATAACTCCTGCTTTTGTTAAAGGAAGCGAAATAGAAATTTGCCGTGAACCGCCCGATGGCACGACAAAATTCTTTGGTGTTACGGTACTTAATTGTGATACTATATCGGCAATGCTTAATGATGAGTTTTGACTATCTTGTATCGTGATTGTACCAAGAGCATTATCACCGACAATACCATCAGGCAAAGTAATTAATGTGGGTAATGATGTTTGTAATTTTTCTCTGACCGCAGAAATGGGTCTTTGAATAATGGGAAAATCTTTATCATTAGTAAACATCACAATAATCGCAGAATTTAAGCCCTGCACTCCATTATTCGGATTAAACTTTACGATATATGTCACGGAATCATTCGAGTTAATATCGGTAGGTATAGGAGGTTGTTGAATTATGGTAAATCCTTGCGGATGTATTCCGGTAATGATTGCAACGGAATCAAGTCGTACGATATTACCACCTTTATTTATCAATCGAATTGTATCGGTTTTCGTATCGCAGCGTGCCACATTGCCGAATTGTAAAGAAGCTACAGACGTAATCACATTAGAAATATATCCATTGCCCGATAATAACATGGCAGCAGTATCTATACAAGATTGCACCGAAGTTAATGATTCAATACTCAATACCGCACTGTCTTTTCTTTCAAGAGAAGGAGCATATTCTATATCAATGAATAATGTTTGATTCGGTTGTAAGACAACAGGTAAAGGCGGTGAGGTTGAAACTATTCTGAAAGGAGTATTGATTGGAAAAAAATTTGCCGGTAAATTTGCATTTGCTGTACCATTATTTGTTAGAGATACAGTAACTATAGCTTTTTCACCGACGCGTACATCATTAAATTGACCAGTACCGGAAAAATCTAATTGTGTTTCAATACCTTTTGCAAGAATAATCACGGTATCCTGTGTTGAACATTCCCGTGCACTAATAATAAGCGATGACATGATATCGCCTTTTGATTTTGCAGTATATGTAATTGTTATAGGCATTGCAACACCGGGCAAAAATGGTTGCGGCACCGTATAAGAAACATCAATATTTGCTTTATCACTGACAAAGAAAGTCGTGGGTCGAATTTCAACACTTGAGTTATTGCGATAATATATAACTTTAGTTTGTGGAGAATTACTGCACACAGTACCAAAATTAATTGTGTCTATAGGTTGCAATGCCGCAATATTTTCCACAAGTGCAATATCCAATGTATCGCGATGCAACATTACTTTCATGGTAATTGTTTCTCGTGTCGGATCGGGGTCATTGGTTTTAATGAGAAAATTATCCTCAAAATTTAATGCTTTCGAATTAGCCGGAGCTTGCCATGCAAAAGTAATACGTGCCGTATCATTGGGCGGTATAGTTGTTTTATCAATTGACACAACAGAAAAACCTTGAGTGCCAAGCTGAAAATTTGAAGAAAGTATGCGCAAATCAGCACCACCTTCATTCCAGACTTTACCTTGTATTTGTTTATAATCTTGAGGGCACAAAATACTGTCGAATTGGGCTGTATCTTGACAAATTGCCACCGGTCCTTCATCAATTTCCACAATTTCTGCAGCAGCTTGTGACATTATTCGCGCAGGAGCAGCTGTAAAACCCGTATTAACATAACCGACATTACTTTGAGTTGTCACTAAAAAATATAAAGTTTCGGGATAGGCATTTCTATCATTAAGATTGACTGTATTTGACCATGTCGAGCCACTGCCTTGAGGATTTTCATTCACTTTATTGTCTGACCATGGTTTACCGAATGGCTTAAAATAATTTCGGGTAAAAGTTTGTAGTGCATTATTGGTACCTTCATAAATAAATGAAATGCGCTGTACCTTATTCGCAAAACGTTTGGATTGCGGACCACGATAGACGGAAGTTCCTGTTGGAACAGAATTATTGGTTTCAGCATCATAACGCACTCTCCCTTCACCACCGTCGGGAATAGCATTATTGCCAATTCCACCACCTGTTACATCTGTCGTCACATTATCAATAGCAGTTTTTGAACAGAGAGTGATAGAACCACCGGAGCCACTGCCCCCCTCAGGAAAATTATTGCTGCCATCAGCCCCTTTGGCAGTAATTTGCAGTCTGCTTATCTGATACGCATAAAGACGTATGGCACCGCCGCCACCACCGCCGACACCGGAACAATTCGATGGAAGATTGGGATTCCCCCCCGCACCACCGGAACCACCTGCCATAGGAACTATTGGTTGATTACCGACATTTTTTCCACCTGTTGCATTGACTCCTTCGCCATCGGTAGCAAAACCACCGCCACCGCCGCGAGCATTTTGTCCGGCACCTGAGCCACCGCCAAAACCACCACCCGGTATTACAACGCCATTCCAACCGGCACCGGAAGTACCAAAAGGATAGCCGGTACCGCCACCGGCATTTTCATAAGCATTCGTAATTCCCGGTTGCACATTATTCAAAGAAGCACCGATTGCTGAACCGCTACCGATGCTGTATGCGGTGTAGAGACTATTGATAAGTGGCAAACCACTATTATTCCTACCACCACGCCCCCCTGCCGTAAAACCTTCACCCCCCGGTTGCCCAAGATTGGAAGGGGCATCACAAAAACTGCCACCGCCGCCGCCGCCGCCGACACCGCCATTTTTCCCGGAAGCATCAACAGAGAGAATTGTTCCACCATTAAGGACATCGCCCGTCACAACACCTTTTACTAATAAAGTAAGTGGTAAATATCCTTGATTTCCATCGCGAAAGGGGTCACAATCATTGGTAGATACGGTATAAGTACCACTGCCAAAAAATACATTATAGGAATCTTGTTTAGGATCAGATGCTCCAATCAACATTGCACCACGAGGCGATCGTTTTCCGAGAAGTCCTTGTCCTAAAACTCTTTCATTAATTGATGCCGGATTAACTTCAAAAGGTCGTACAATGTAAAATGTATCGGGTCTGGACGCTTTGCCATCTATTTCTACATGTATAGGAATACGAAACTCACGACGCAATTGCGACCAGTCCCATGAATTAGGATACAGAGATGGTTTTTTCATATCTGGATGAATAAAGAGCTGTGTTGCAATCATTCTTCCTTCGTGACTAACAACAAGCGGTCCGATGATAACTTTATTGGTATCAAGGGGATTGGTACATTTTACCCTTATGCGATCACCCGGATTATTAAGATATATCATCGCATTAACATTATCGTCCGTATTATCTGCACCGAATGTACCTATTGCATCATGTTCTGCAATAAATTCGACATATGTATTCATCCCCGGCGTACCTATGTCGGGAATCATATATGCCAAACGAGGATTTTGTGCACAAAGTTCTGCAGAACCCCATAGCATCAGCAAAAGAAAAAGCAACTTTCTCATAGAATCCTAAGGTGTGGTAAAATGAGGAGAGTTATTATAGACTCTCTATGAAACTTACACAAAATTAAACGGATTTACTATATAGGGCAATGACAGAAAATACATGAGAGAGTATTTTTACGAAAGAAGAACGCCGATTGTGAGCACAAGACCAAATATCACAAGCAGTTTTGCCGAATCTTGCAAGGATATATTTAACTCTCTCCCATCTCTTGATTTTACCGACTTGAGCATTATCACAGCAATAGGCAAAGTAAGTAATGGTAACAATATCGGGTAAGAATAACCACGAAAAGACAGGATAATCGGAAACACATAACTGAGCAATGTTTGCATATCAAGAACCAATTCTGCATTTTTTCTGCCGATACGAGTTGCAATAGTGCGTTTTTGCGCTTTACTATCTGTTTCTCTATCGCGAATATTATTGATGGAAAGCAAATTGGATGACAAAAGCCCCAAAGGTAAAGCAAGGAACAAAGTATCGTAAGACCAATATCCGGTTTGAGCATAATATGTGCCCATAACTGCCGCTATACCAAAAAAGAGAATAACAAAAATTTCACCTAAACCTTTATAAGCAAGAGGATAAGGACCACCTGTATAAGCCCATGCCATCAGTAATGACAAAAGTCCGATAAGAAGAATAGCCCAACCCGCAATCCATACCAACCATAAACCAAGAGCAAAAGTGACCGTTGCTACCAGTATTGACGCTTTCATCATCATAGACTCAGAAATTATACCATTTGCCACAGTTCGTAGCGGACCTAATCGCTCTGCTGTGTCAGCACCTTTGCGAAAATCATAGATTTCATTGATAAAATTGGTGAGAATTTGAATCAGTATGGCGCATACCAACGCTATCAATGCCGGTATGACAGCGAAGCCATTATCATGATATGCAGCAGCGCTTCCCACCATCACCGGTAATATTCCGGCAGGCAGTGTCTTGGGGCGTATAGCCGCTATCCATGCTCTGAATGAGGGACTTGTAGGCAATCCGGAATTATGAGTCATTAGTTGATGAAGGACAAAGATGTGAAAGTGAACATTGATGGCATTTCGGGCGACGTGCAATACATATCTCCCTGCCATGACTGATAATGAAATGAGTAAAATCTGTCCAAAGTTCTTTCGGTACCAAAGGCATCAGTTCACGTTCGATGATTTCCGGATTTGTAGTCTGCACAAACCCCAGAAGATTCATCAATCGTGTGACATGAGTATCAACGGTTATACCTTCGTTTTTCCCGAACCAGTTACCAAGCAATACATTCGCAGTCTTGCGACCAACACCGGCAAGTGTAATGAGTTCCTCCATAGTGTCGGGGACTTCACCGCCAAATCGCTCGATAATTGCTCTACAACATTCTTGGATATTTTTTGCTTTATTCTTGAAAAAACCTGTAGAATGAATGTCAGACTCAAGTTCAGCTCTTTCAACCGCAACATAATCGGCAGGACTCCGATACTTTTGAAACAAATCACGGGTGACAATATTAACACGTGCATCAGTACATTGCGCAGATAGTATAGTCGCAATCAATAATTCAAAAGCAGAGCTATGGGTAAGAGCACAAAATGCATCGGGATACTCTTGACGGAGTATCCCGATAACGGTTTGCATTTTCGTGACTTTGTTCTTCATTAAAGGTAATTATTATCAGCGAGTTAATTTTTTATAGACAATACGATGTGGTTGATCGGCAGCAATACCCAAGCGTTTTCTGCGATCTTCTTCATATTCCGTATAATTGCCATCGAACCAAAGCACTTGGCTATCCCCTTCAAATGCAAGTATATGCGTACATATTCTATCGAGGAACCAACGATCGTGGGATATAACCACCGCACAACCTGCAAAATTTTGCAATGCTTCTTCCAAGGCACGTAAAGTATTGACATCCAAATCATTGGTCGGTTCATCAAGCAATAAGACATTTGCGCCTTCTCGTAACATTTTTGCTAAATGCACACGATTTCTCTCACCACCGGATAGAACGCCCACTTTCTTTTGCTGATCTTGACCTGTAAAATTAAATTTACCTACATAAGCACGGCTATTGATTGTTCTGCTGCCTACTTGAAGCACATCATCACCACCGGAAATCTCCTCATAGACTGTTTTGTCAGGATCAATCGGGCGATTTTGGTCAATATAACCCAATTTTACGGTATCGCCTATCCGTATTGAACCGCTGTCGGGTGCACTTTCCCCGGTAATCATTTTAAATAATGTTGTTTTGCCCGCACCATTCGCACCGATAACACCAATGATACCTCCGGGAGGCAAAGAGAAACTGAGATTCTCGTATAACAGCTTATCCCCAAATGCTTTACTTATACTTTCGGCATCAATAACTACATTACCCAAACGAGGTCCGGGCGGAATAAATATCTCAATTTCGTCGCTGCGCTTTTCGCCGTCATCTTCAAGCATTTTCTCATAAGCAGAGATACGCGCTTTACTTTTGGCATGTCTGCCTTTAGGATTAAGTCGTACCCATTCAAGCTCGCGAGCAAGTACTTTTTGGCGTGATGATTCTTGTTTTTCTTCCACTGCCAATCGTGCTTGTTTTTGTTCGAGCCATGAGGTGTAGTTACCCTCGAAAGGATAGCCCTGACCGCGATCAAGTTCCAATATCCAACCGGCAACATTATCAAGGAAATAGCGGTCGTGAGTTACAGCGATTACGGTACCCGGATATTTATGGAGAAATTGTTCAAGCCATTGCACTGATTGTGCATCAAGATGGTTTGTCGGCTCATCGAGCAAAAGAACATCCGGTTGTTGCAAAAGCAAACGGCATAAAGCAACACGACGTTTTTCTCCACCCGATAATACCCCGACCGATGTGTCACCCGACGGACAGCGCAAGGCATCCATTGCCATTTCTAATTTGGAATCCAAATCCCATGCACCTAAGTGGTCAATCTGTTCTTGTAATTTGCCCTGACGTTCAATTAAAGCATCAAAATCGGCATCAGGATCGGCAAATTTTTCTGAAATACCTTCATATTCTTTGATTAAGTCCACCGTTGCTTGCACACCTTGTTCAACAATTTCTTTGACTGTCTTGGTTGCATCAAGTTCCGGTTCTTGCGGTAAATACCCGAAGGTAATATCTTTATTGGCTGTTATCTGTCCAATATAGTCGGGATCAACACCTGCAATAATTTTTAACAATGATGATTTACCGGCACCGTTCAAACCCAGAACACCGATTTTTGCACCATAAAAGAATGAAAGATAGATATCTTTCAAGACCTGTTTTTGCGGTTTGTGTACTTTACCGACACCCACCATGGAAAAGATAATTTTGTTGTCTGCCATTGTATTTTCAATAAGTTACAATAATATTTCACATATAATTTTGAAGGAATTCACTTTACCGAGCACAAAAATACGAAATCAGTGTGCTGATGTCTTTAACACTCTCTATTACTTCATCGGAATAAACCGCAATGATGCCGAGTTCATGCAATAGCGTAATCCTGTCGGTTTAGGACCATCGTCAAACAAATGTCCCAAATGGGCATCGCAACGCGCGCAACGGATTTCAGTTCTTATGAATTCAAGCGTTTCTTCTGTCTCTTCCACTACATTCTTAGCATGGATGGGCTTCCAGAATGAGGGCCAGCCGGTACCGGAATCGAATTTCGTTTCCGATAAAAACAAATCATTTTCGCAGCAAATACATTGATACAATCCTTTTTGATGATTATCCCAATATTCATTGGCAAATGCTCTTTCTGTGCCCTTTTTTCGTGTAACATCAAATTGTTGAGGTGTAAGTGTTTTCTTCCATTCATTGTCGGACTTTGTGACATAGTTCACTTCAACAACTTGTTTTTTTTCAAAGGAATAAACCTTTACATTTGAACTTTTCTTTTTCGTGTCGGAAGAGCGGGCTTCCGTACATCCTGTTTGTAACAATCCGGTGCAACACACCGCAATCATGACAATAAGTGTTGCTTTCATATAGTACCTTTCAGCGAATAGTGTTCTTCCATGACGAAATCAAGGGGGGTTCTATCGTTTCGCTTATCTCAATTTCTGAATTATACCAGACTTTTTCCAAGAATAATCCGTCGGGCGGTGCTGTAAGGCGCGAAGGCAATAAAGAAAATGTATCTATACATTGCTCAAATTCCGGGAGCGACAATTCCTCTGTGCTCAATGCCACTAATGTCCCCACGACTCTTCGTATCATACTTCGTAAAAAGTGGCTACCGACAAAACGCAACACTATCGCATCATCATACGCTGTGTATGAACTATCCAGTATATGAACCTTGGTCGAAACTGTTTCATCTTTTTCAGCAGAGAATGAAGCAAAATCATGGAAACCCTTGATTTTTTCCAAACCTTGTCTAAGAATCGGTAAAGATACATTTTTCTCAACTGTCCACACATATTTACTTACAAATAATGGCTTTATATTTGACAGTTGATACACATAACTTCGTGCCTTTGCATGATGGCGAGCATGAAAACGTGCATCTGTTTTTTCAAGTGAGCGGATGTGAATACCATACGGTAGTTTACTCTGTATTTCTTCTTTTGAGGGCATCGCATCAATATCACAATGTGCAACTTGTCCAATGGCATGAACGCCGCTATCCGTGCGTCCCGATCCATAGACACTTATGTCTTGTTGATAGAGCATTGAGAGAACTTCATTGAGAGTTCCGGCAACTGTTTTTGCATTTTTTTGCGCCTGCCAACCCGAAAAACGAGAGCCGTCATAGGCGATTATCAGTTTGTAACGAGCCATACAAGCATTATCCCTTTCGCATAATTAACTTGGTCAATCGTAGATATGGGGTTAATTTTGCGCAATAAAATATCGAACAGTTTATCCATTTATACGATCCACCATTGTGTCAAAAGTAGCAAAAAAGAAATCATCAGCACAAGCAAACACGATAACTGTTTCAAAAAACAGCACTTCAAATTCGGTATCTTCCACAAATAAACAAGCCGCTCTCCCCAATTGGAATAAAGAAGAGGTTTTGTTTGATTATCGCATAGGCATACGAAGTCGTCAAGCATCCCTTCTCGGACGTCGCGAAGTTCTCTCCGGCAAAGCAAAATTTGGCATTTTTGGCGATGGTAAAGAAGTTGCCCAATTGGCTATGGCGCGTTCTTTTGCCAAAGGCGATTTCCGCTCGGGCTATTATCGTGATCAGACCTTTATGTTTGCTTTGGGCATTTCCGATGTTCAGAAATTTTATGCTCAGCTCTATGCTCATACTGATGTTGATGCTGAACCCTCCAGCGCCGGTCGTTCAATGAATGGGCATTTCGGCACTCGCTTTCTTCATGAGGATGGTACATGGAAAGAACAAAGTGCGATGTATAATTCTTCCGCAGATGTTTCCCCCACGGGATCACAGATGCCCCGCTTAGTCGGATTGGCTTATGCTTCACGCTTATATCGTAATGTTGAAGTCTTACAATCGCAATCACAGTTTTCCACCAATGGTAATGAAATCGCTTGGGGTACTATCGGCAATGCAAGTTCAGCCGAAGGTATGTTCTGGGAATCGGTCAATGCTATCGGGGTGCTTAAATCGCCCGCAATTATTTCCATTTGGGATGACGGTTATGGCATTTCCGTTCCGAATGACATACAATTGACAAAAGGCAATATCGGAGAAATTTTACGTGGTTTTGAAGAAAAAGATGAACGCGGCGGCTATATAATGCGTGTGGTCAAAGGTTGGGATTATCCGACTTTAGTGCAAACTTATGCGGAAGTTGCAGACCAAGTTCGCAAGGAACACAAACCCGCAATTATTCATGTGATAGAAGTCACGCAACCTCAAGGTCACTCCACCTCCGGCTCACATGAGCGCTACAAATCCAAAGAGCGTTTACAATGGGAACAGGATTTCGATTGTTTGACAAGGATGAAACAGTGGATTATTGATCAGAATCTTGCCACAGCGGAAGAATTAGACTCTATCGAAAAAGAAGAAATTGAGCATGTACGCTTGGCAAAACAAACTGCTTGGGATGCATACATGAATCCGATTAAAGAGGAAATACAGTCCGCACTTGGCTTATTAACTCATTTTGCACAGCAGCAGCAATATTCGCAGTCGCTGTTACCAATTGTGCAAGAATTACAGAATATTCGTGAACCGTTTCGACGTGATATTTTCGCTGCCATCAGTAAAGCACTGATTATTCTTCGCAATGATTCCTCACAAGAAAAGCAACAACTTCTTGCATGGAAAAATGCAGAATATGCAAAAAATAAAGAACGCTATGGCAGCCATTTATATAGTCAATCAGAGCAAGCAATCAGCCGACAGACATTTACTGCGCCGCAATATTCTGAAAATAGTCCATCGGTCAATGGCTCTGAAATTATTAATGCCTGTTTTGATGCCATGCTTGCATCAATGCCTCAGACACTTATTTTCGGTGAAGATGTAGGGCAATTAGGCGATGTCAATCAAGGATGTGCCGGATTGCAAGAAAAATATGGTGCCCTGCGCGTTTCCGATACAGGCATACGTGAAGTCACCATTTTAGGTCAAGCCATTGGTTTAGCGATGCGTGGTTTGCGTCCTATTGCCGAAATTCAATATCTCGATTATTTGCTTTATGCTTTGCAATTGATGTCCGATGATTTAGCAACGGTACAATGGCGCACAAAAGGCGGGCAAAAAGCTCCCGTTATCGTTCGAACTCGCGGTCATCGTTTGGAAGGCGTATGGCATAGCGGTTCTCCTATGGCGGGAATTATCAACTTAGTGCGCGGTATGCATGTCTGTGTGCCTCGCAATATGACCCAAGCTGCGGGTATGTATAACTCGCTGCTACAAAGCGATGAACCTGCTATTGTGGTGGAAGTGCTCAATGGCTATCGTCTTAAAGAGCGCTTGCCCGATAATATAACATCAATGACTGTTCCCCTCGGTGTCCCTGAAATATTAAAGTCCGGTACCGATATAACAGCTGTCACCTATGGCGCAACGTGCAGACCCGTCATGGATGCAGCACGTTCACTCGAAGAACTTGGTATCTCGGTTGAAGTAATTGATGTTCAAACACTCTTACCTTTTGATACAACAGGCATCATCGTACAATCATTACAAAAAACAAATCGTATCATATTTATTGATGAAGATGTGCCCGGCGGAACAACAGCATTTATGATGCGACAAGTTATTGAATGTCAGAATGGATTTAAATGGCTTGACAGTACGCCTGCGACATTAACAGCGCAAGAACATCGTCCGGCATACGGTACTGACGGTAATTTCTGGTCAAAACCTGAAGCTGAACATATTATCGAAGCAATGTATTCTATCATGAATGAAGCTAATCCTCAACAATATCCGCCGATATTTTAATATCCTTTATAGATATTCACAAAAAAAGCCGTCTGCAAAGACGGCTTTTTTTATCACTTCCCTATCATTACTCTTCGTACATTACCCGACGAGGCATCATATAAATGCAGTGAATATATGCCCGATGATATACCCTCCGGCAATTGAATCATAATTTTATCACCTGTCTTTGTCATTGCACATAATCCCAATGACGCACCTTCCAAAGTATAAAGGTTGCATGATGTATATTCTATATTATCCTGTAATGTTACTGTATTGCCCATAACCCACAATGACATTGTTTCTGTATCTGAGATACTATTTTCTTTTTCCTGCACAGAGACTGAAATATCGGGAGATTTATACATTGCAGAAACACCGTAACCCGAGACGAAACAATATTTAGCATTTTGGGAATATATAATTTCGTCAAAATAGCAACCTAAAGGATTTACGAATTGAGGTAGAGTAAGCACAGTATCACCCACTATTTTTACTGTTGTTATACGTTTTTTTGTGTTAAATATATCCGTACTGCTATGAACAATATTCCACATCATTGGCAGTTCATCAATCGGCTCATACATACGCTTTTCTAAAAAATATTCCATTTTTGCAAAGATTTTTTTACCTGTTCGTACATTGTAAAAAAACAATATAGCGAAAATCCGGCAATCAATATTCAAAAAACCTTTCGAGCTTTTGCATTTCTATCGTTTTAGCACATTGTGTCTATTGTTTTCTCAAAAATACAAAACTTTGATTATACAGAGGATTAATGTTGCCATTGCACTGAAATGTCGCTGCGTCAAAGGTACTATCACGCTGAACTTTTTAATCATTTAGTGCTAGAATAGATTTTGCAATTCTGGGCCACATTGACGGTGTCCGAAAAATTGCAGGACTAATAAAACAATGGTGATAGCATCCTTCACATTCACGTACTTGACCTACAGTTTTCCTGAATGAATGTGCCTTATCCGAAAACCAAAGAGCATTAAAATTAAATTCATGTTCTCTTATATTTCCGAAAACATCATCTCTCATCTCACAACCTGTAATGTTTCCGGAAGGATACATCACTGCGGTTTCTCTGCCACCGCTGCAAGTTATATCTGATGTATTTGTTGAGCTAATTTTTTTAATTACATCTCTTTGAACATTTTCTTTTGCTCTTATTACCTTATCAATTAGATTTAATTTTTTTGCATTTTTATCCATTAGCCACTGTCTGTCCCTATCTACTATTTTATCGTAAATGCCAATACATTCATCGTTTCTTGTTTCAGGGTTCAATGGATTACCTCTAACTAAAATTGGCTTTAAAATATCAACAGGTAAATTATTACGTACCCATAAAGCTGAGTTTTCTACTTTATGAATATTGAGTCCGTGAACGACCATACCAATAGCAATTCTAAGGTTTGGATAATGATTTTGTAGTTTGTGAAGTTCATTGACAGTTTTTACAACTCGTTCAAATAGTCCTTTTAGCTTTCTATAATTATCATGCTCTTCTCCCAAGCCGTCTAAAGAAATGCCAATAGTAATTTGTTGGCTACTACATTTTTGTAACATTTTTGTAACATGTTCAATAATTCGTTCAGTATTGTATCCCAACAT
Organism: Ignavibacteria bacterium UBA2373; assembly: GCA_002344005.1. Classification (GTDB taxonomy): domain Bacteria; phylum Bacteroidota; class Ignavibacteria; order Kapaibacteriales; family UBA961; genus UBA2353. The sequence goes on from DDTD01000083.1 coordinate 40,568, forward strand.
GCAAAAAGTCATATTACTTGGTTTACAATACCTATAATACTCATAAACTATTTCGGGCAAATCTTTCCTTAATTCGGGACTTCCCCCTGTGAAAGTAATTTGAAACATTGAACCTAAAGATTGTGCTACTTTTGAGTGTTCTTCAACTGTGAGTTCCTGATTTTTTTTCGTATTTAGTTCTTCCCAGTAAAAACAGTGGTCGCAAGCCGCATTGCAACTGTTTGTGACGAAATTCAACAAATAGATTGGTTTTTGCGCTCCGGGCGAGAACAACTTCTTGCTTGCGCTGATTTTATGCATCAATTTTTGTGTCATTATTATATTGGAATTGAATATGGTTCAATGTATCGTTAGTTAACAATGTTGTTAATTTGTGCTTTGCAAACCCAATTACAACACAAGTGAATCGTATGAGGTCTAAACAAAACATAAGAATCAAAGATTTTGTGAAAAAAATCAATCCTCCGATTTGAAAGAAAGTTCTACATAATGAAATCCTGCATAGATGCCACATTAATAATGCCAACAGTGAACCAAACAATAAATGTTCATTAATTGTACTGAAAAGCAAAAAAACAATTGTAATGATGGAGAAGAATACAGCAAGAATATCTCTCATCTTTGAATGTCTATTGTCGGACAAAGGCACATTGTTTTCTAAGCTATTGTTCACTGCGGTTAAACCCTTTTTAAGATCATTTTTCATAATATTCAATACACCGTATGGATTAAGGTGTTGCCCATTCGCATTTTTCACGGATAGCACAGTAAAACCCTTTTGGGTAAGTCTAATCCCGAATTCTTGATCCTCTCCATTTGCACCTTTAAAGTTAGTATTAAAACCCCCTAATTTGTGAAATACCATAGCATCTACACAGCATATAGCCGTCCAAAAATCGTTTTTAATATGTGAACCATCACGACTATAGACATGATTGATATATATCTGCTTATATTTTTGTGAAAAGCTTAATCCTTTAATATTTTTGGAATAATTACCAATGGTCGCATCACATAAATTTTCTTGAAGAGGTTTGATTAAATTCCGAATGCAGTCTTTTTCACAAACGACATCACTATCAATAAAAACAAGAATACCTGTAAGAAAATTTTTAGCACCCTCGTTTCTTGCATACGCTGCACTGTGAATTTCATCTCTTTGCAAAATTTTTACATTAAAATCCTTGAGCAATAGTTCTAAGTTAGGATTTTGTCCATTATCAACAACAATGATTTCCCAAGATGTGTGAAATGTCATTGCTTCCAGAATTGCATGAATACAATTCCGGATTGTCTCACCGGTTCTGAATGCCGGAATTACAATTCTTAAATCCTTTTGCAAGTTTTTTATTCCTTTATACTTTGTTATAGTTTTCCTATTGATCCAATATGACTTTTGATTCCTCAATGCTAAGAGCAATAACATTCAATCAAAAGTGGTTTTCATTGTCAAAATGTCTTTATATCAATGAATTTTTATACCGGTTATTAGCTCTAGTTAAATACTATATGTTCTTCCGCAAATATTCTCATTACTCATCGTCACTACAGCATTACTGTCATATTAGTCTTTTCCAATTTATTTCATAAGAATAATACACTGAGTTCTGGTTGACGTATCTGTTCTGAAATGCAACATATACATTCCATTCACTAAACCTTGCGGTAATTCTACGAATACTTTCCCTTCTTCTGATGTGATATGTGCCAATCCTTGAGATTCACCCATCGCCGAAAAAACCTCACATGACTCAACTCTCTCCGATTGTTGAAGTGAAAACGCAGTCGTATGCACCAAAAATCCATTATTCGGATTCTCTGTCCATTGTGTTATATCATCATCAACAGATGTCATGATACTGTCAAAAGCATACATATCAAATGCAGTTCTGAATCCGCCAATGGCAAGCACATATTTTTGATTATTGGATACAATGAGATTATCTGTTTGGCATGAGAAACCATTGGTTAATTTTTTGACCAAAATAATGGAATCTTTATTAATACTCACAAGATTGACATACGTGTTTTTTGAGTCATCAATCTGAAACGGTATATTCATTATACCCCAAAGATTATCATGATTTTTTATTCTTATGAAATAACTGTTAATTGATGCAATACCAAAGATATTATTTTTATTATACTTTAGAAGTCCGGGCATTTTTTGCATGAATATATTCGGTAATTGATCCACAGCGTATGAACTTCCCGATAATGATAAATGAATGCTTTTCCCTTTTAACAACATTGTTCCTAATCGTGTGCCCTGCGAAAAACTATAGGTCAATATTTTTCCATCACCGGCAACTGAACATGAAATGCTGTCATTGATCATGGAAACTTGGAATAATCGAGATTCCGCCGTGATTGTTTTTATATAACTAAAATTCGTATTTTCAGCGATGGCGACTTTATCACCGCTCACTGCAAGTATATACTTTTTATCCGATGAATATGTCAGAAATGTGACCGATGTATCACCCACAATCATAGAATCAGTAATTGTACCCTGTTGTGTTGAAAATCTATAAATCTTTTTACCTGCATTGAAGTGGACATAGTCTCCGGATGACAATACTTCTGTATAAATATGATATCCGTTGATAAAAAACAATGTATCGGTAAATATAGACTTAGGTAATTGCCATTCTTTAACCACCGCACCATTTTCGACATTCGTTTGGATTAATGTGCCTCTGCATGTCAGAGAAACCAATAAAGAATCGCCATCCATAAAACACCCTGCCCGCATACAATACAATGAATTATCGGGTATAGTTTTCACTGTGGAATAGAGTGTATCAATAACATGGAAAATAACATTTGAAAATGTAGGCATACCACCGCAATCATCATTAGAACGTGAAAAAAGAATACTATTACCCTTTGTGAGCCTAGCATCAGTCACAATAAAACTTGGAGGATAGTTACTACCATTAATTTCGGGTTTCATTCGCTGAAAATTCGCTGTCGTATCATTCACCGCTTGCTTATAAAGCACAGACTGATTGCCAATATTCCTAAGCGCCATATAATGATTATCATCAATAAATTCATAATCATAATTAGTATCGAATTTTCCTTTGCGCGTATATATTTTACTATCAAGCGTCGTAATAGATGTAATAAATGAAGGAGAAAAATTCAGAATTGTTGAACCATTGGGTGAAAATCGAAACTGTGAATTATCTGCAAAGGAATATGGAATCCATGTATTGCTATTGCTCTGTATATCATAGATGCGGAGAGAATCTGATGTCCCCCACATCAGCAACTTACTATTGGCTGACATAAGAGCATATTTATCCACATTATCAACTTTTCGCGGCATAATTATCGGTGAGGAAACTAAAGTATCATTCCAATCAATAATATCGCCATTCGAAAATAGTGTGTAACGGCTGTCACGCGAAAAACTCACGACAGAATGTTTACCCTTCACAGAATAAAGATTTTTACCGTGGCGGACATCGTATAATACCATGCTGTCGGGGTGTTCAATCAACACTAATTTACAATGGGGCGAAACTTGTATTATTCTACCGACATTTGTAATCTGTTTCTTACTTTCGACTAAAGTCTGAGGATTATACAGCGCAATTTCCGTATCTGTTCGCAAGAAATACATATATTCGCCATTGAAATACAGCCCGGCCGGGTGATTATTACTTTCAAAATTAGAAACAGGATGCTGACTGAAATTTCTTCCTTGCCGCCATAAAAGCTCTTGAGAAAATACCTGCTGTGATAGACAACATACACTAACAATGACAGTAAGAAACAATGTCTTCATACATTCACCTGAAATATTGTAATGAAAAAAAATACAATTATACGCAGCACCTGATTCAACAGCACCATGTATATTCGAGCCATTGCGTATTGTGCTTTTTTATATCAACACTCTCACAATGTGCCGAATGCAATATACAAAGGTTTATACAATACACTACCTTTACAAAACCTTAGCACGCACAAGCACACATGAACTCAGCAACGATCTAACTACACATATATCATAATGATAGAAAAATGCAGCTTTCTCAAAATTTATTGACAATATCCTCCAATCGCCCGAAAAAATCAGGAATGAATAGAGATTATGTACGTGATTTGTCCTATTTTAGAGTACAACGCAATGCTCTTGCACTGTTCATCGCATCAGAATTTTTATTCACTGTATAACAATTAATCATATCATGATTACCGGAAATGACATTATCGCACTGGGATTTACACCCGGAAAATGGTTCAAGGATGCCATCGAGTATGCCAATGCCCATGCTCTGGAGGGCGAACAATTACGAACATATTTACATCAAGTCCATCCCATATATCAAGAACCCCATGCAAAGCCATTAGACTTTTATCGTAATATTCGCGCCGAATCCGAAGAAGAATTGCTGAATGTGGAAAGTGTCTTCATGGCAATGGAACAATTAATGGTTACACCCACCATCGTTGGCGGCGCAGTGATGCCCGATGCCTGCCCTACCGGAGAAGGACAAATTCCCGTCGGCGGGGTCATCATGGCACGCAATGCAATACATCCGTCCATGCACAGTGCGGACATTTGTTGCTCCGTGATGATGACAAATATGGGACATATATCACCGAAACGTGTCCTTGATGCAGCGCATGCGGTCACACATTTTGGCGGTGGCGGGCGTGAGGAATTTTCCACATTACCCAAAGAACTTGAAGATAAAATTCGTGATAATTATATGTTTCATGATCAAATTAGTTTGCCTTTAGCTTCACAACATCTTGGTACGCAAGGTGACGGTAATCATTTTTTATTCGTCGGGCAATCGAAAAATACGGGTGAAACTATCATGGTCACGCATCATGGCAGCCGTGGTTTTGGTGCGCATTTGTACAAAAAAGGAATGAAAATAGCAGAAATGTTTCGCAAAGAATTATCGCCGAAAACAGCACAACCGAATGCATGGATACCCTATGATACCGAACAAGGGCAATCTTATTGGGATGCTTTGCAAATTGTGCGTGAATGGACAAAACTCAATCACAACACTTTGCATGATGCCACACTTCATTCCTTAGGTATCGAGGCACATAATCGTTTTTGGAATGAACATAATTTTGTCTTTAAAAAAGATGATATTTTTTATCATGCCAAAGGAGCCACACCGCTCGATGATGCTTTTGTGCCCGATTCACAACAAGGATTGCGCTTAATTCCGCTGAATATGAGTCAGCCCGTGCTTATTGTGAAGGGAGAAACAACCGAGAATAATTTGGGATTTGCGCCCCATGGTGCGGGAAGAAATCTGAGCAGAGGGAAACATAAGAAAAAACATGCGCATAAAACCATAGATGAAGTGTTTCATGAAGAGACACAGGGCTTGGATATTCGTTTTTATTCCGGTCATATTGATATATCCGAATTACCGAGTGCCTATAAAAATGCAGAAATGGTCACCAAACAAATGCAAGAATTTGGTCTCGGCACTATCATTGATGAAATAATCCCCTATGGCTGCATTATGGCGGGCGATTGGGAAATTGATGCACCTTGGAGAAAAAGAAAAGGGTAAGGAAGATCATTTTATTATGGATACACATTCTATTGCTTAGTTTAACGAAAAATAAATTCATAAANNATATTTTTTCTTTTAATACTAACTATTGTCTTAATAGTTCTCCTCCTCAAAACAAAAAAGCAAGTGTCAGACCAAATACTAAAAGAGCTTGCTAATAAAAGTATAGGAGAGCTAAGAAGTGAATTATCACAATTGGAGGAAAACATAAAGAAATCAAGAATCAAAGATGCAGCAGTCAAAAGTATTGAAGATTTAGAGAAAATTCTTGATAATCACAAGCTAAAGATTCAGGCATTGAATGATCTCGAAACAATTCAAAAGAGTATTCAAATCCACGAAAAGCAACTATCTGATTTGACAAAAGCTACAGATGTTATTGATGTCGGATTTTATTCTGCAAGATATTCGTTTGATACGAGTGAAAAGTATAAGGCAAAACTCGAAGAAATACGTAAGAAGCAGAAGACGATGATTGAGGATGATAAAGCAGCCGTTTCCAACACGCAATGGCAAGTGCGTGGAAGCGATAAAGAAGGACAGAAACTAATGAAGAACATTATCAAATTAGTACTTCGCGCATTTAATGGCGAATGTGATACTATTATCGCAAAAGTCAAATTTGGTAATGTTGTTACTTTCGAAGATAAAATTCGCAAATCTAAAGATGCAATCAATAAACTTTGTGAGAAATGGGATATTGAGATTACAGATGACTATGTGAATCTGATGATTGAAGAACTAAGACTTGTTTATGAGTATCAAGAAAAGCTTGAACAAGAGAAAGAGGAGCAACGTCTCATTAAAGAACAAATGAGAGAAGAAGAAAAAGCATTGCGGGAATTAGAAAAAGCAAAACAAGATGCCGAAAAAGAAGAACAACGCTATCAAGATGCCATAAATAAAGCTAAGAAGGAGTTACATAATAAGCAAGGAAAAGAGCTTGAAGAACTCAATACACAACTTAGGTTACTTGAACAACAGTTAGCTGAGGCACATGCCAAAAAAGAGAGAGCATTATCGCAAGCGCAACTCACAAAATCAGGTCATGTTTACATCATTAGTAATATTGGCTCATTTGGTGAGAACATCTACAAAATCGGTATGACACGAAGGTTGGAACCACTTGACAGAGTGAAAGAATTAGGCGATGCCTCCGTACCTTTCGAATTTGACGTTCACGCTATTATTTATTCAGACAATGCACCGGAAATGGAAAATCAACTTCACAAAATCTTCAATAATCGTCGTGTGAATCTTGTTAATGAAAAAAGAGAATTCTTTAATGTATCAATTGATGAGATTAAAAATGCAGTTAAGAATATTCACAAAGACTTTGACAGAATTGAGTTTAGGATTCTACCTGATGCAAAAGAGTATAGACAATCATTATCAATGAGAGAATCTCTCAATTGAATAAGTAAAAAATCAATCTGAGATTGTAATTACTTAATCTTAAATAAAGATATTGAACAACAAAAACCAAATTTTTATTATATTTGCTTAAAATATTTTAGGTTAAACTATTTGTTAATTATTAGTATTTGAAAGGATTAGTGATGGATTTCATCGATCAAGTGCGCAACTTAGCACAAAGAGCCCAAAAACTACGTGACACACTTCAAACTGAAGAAGCAACTAAAAATGCTTTAGTATTACCATTTCTATCTGCGTTAGGGTATGATGTATTCGATCCTACAGAAGTCATTCCAGAGTTTACAGCTGATGTAGTTGGCAAAAAAGGCGAAAAAGTTGATTATGCAATTATCAAAGATGGGACGCCAATTATGCTTATAGAATGCAAAAAAGCAGGTGTAAATTTAGATAATGAACACGCATCGCAACTTTTTAGATACTTTACGGCTGTCCTGCCTGCCCGGATTGGTGTTTTAACAGATGGAATTGTTTATCGGTTTTTTACAGATTTAGAACAACCAAATGTAATGGATACAAAACCATTTTTAGAAATAGATTTCTTCAATATAAAGGATGTTATTGTTAATGAAGTAAAGAAGTTTCACAAGTCAACATTTAACTTAGCTTCAATTGTTTCTAATGCGGGTGAGTTAAAGTACGCAAACGAAATAAAAAGATTACTTTTTGAACAGATAAAATCTCCAAGCCCTGATTTTGTAAAGTTTGTTGGTAAACAGATATATAATGGTTCAATGACTCAAAAAGTCCTTGACCAGTTTACAGATATAACAAGAAAAGCATTTATTCACCTTATTGATGAACTTATTGACGAACGTTTAAAGTCAGCGATGGCATTGTCCAGTATTGCTCAACACGAGCAAAGTATGACTAATCAAGTAGGCGACAAAGCCGAAACGAATGATGCAAACAACTCAGAAAGTAAAGACAAAGACATCATTACGACTGCCGAAGAAATGGAAAGCTTTTACATTGTTAAATCTATTCTTCGAGAAACAATTGACCCATCACGCATTGCTATGAGGGATACTATGACATACTGTGGCATATTGTTAGACGACAATAATAGAAAACCTATTTGCCGATTATACTTCAACCGATCACAAAAGTACATTGGATTATTTAATGCAGAAAAAAATGAACAAAAAATACCATTGGATAATATCAATGATATTTATAAGCATTCTGAAAACATTAAACAAGCAGTTAAAGCATATATTCAGACAGATGTATAATAACTCAATCCGATAGCAAGGGGTCTTTAGAGTAATCACTAAAGACTCCATATTATTTAACGTGGATACTCTGCAAATGATTGAAGTTAATGGATTTGTAATTTAAAGTTCAACAGTATCAAATACTTAATTTAAAATTTAACTTATATATAAATGCCTTATCCAATTGAGCGGAAACTAGTTGTTGGTGTTTCATCAAATGCACTATTTAATTTAGAATTTGAAGACAAAATTTTCAAAGAAGAAGGAGTTGATAAATACAGAAATTATCAAATTGAAAATTCTAAGAAGGTCTTAGAACCTGGAGTAGCAATGCCCTTCATAAGAAGATTTCTCAATATAAACAAAGTTTATAATGAAGAAATCCCTGTTGAAGTAGTACTACTTTCCAAAAATAGCCCTGAAACAGGTATAAGAATTCTTAATGCAGTCAGAACTCACAACTTGGACATATCTAGAGGAGCATTTACATCAGGTAAATCGCCATTTAGCTATATACCAACTTACAACATTTCTCTTTTTCTGTCTACTGATTCTGAAGATGTGATAAATGCAATTAACGCAAGCTATCCGGCTGGAAGAATCATCAAGACAAACATATATGATGAAGTTGATGATGATATGGAGTTAAGAATAGCTTTTGACTTCGATGGCGTAATTGCTGACGACAATTCAGAAAAAGTCTTCACAAAGGATGGACTTGATAAGTTTCTTCAACACGAACAAGAGCAAGTTGGCATACCTCACAACCCTGGTCCACTTGCCGATTTCTTTACAAAAATTTCATTTTTTCAACGGCTTGAGACGAAAAAAGAGCAAAACAATAATACATATAAAAAGATACTTAGAACTGCAATAATTACTGCTCGAAGTGCTCCTTCACATGAAAGAGCAATAAATACACTAAAGAATTGGAATGTTACTGTTGACGAAATGTTTTTGTTAGGTGGAATAGAAAAAAGTAGAGTCTTAAAGGTTCTAAAACCCCATTTATTCTTAGATGACCAAATAACACATCTAGACCCTGCATTAGAAAATATACCATTAGTAC
>DDTD01000084.1 GCA_002344005.1 Ignavibacteria bacterium UBA2373
ACTTGACCCTTACCAACATATTGTAAATCTTGATAAGAGAAATTACCATTTCTGTCTTGTGCAATAATAACTGCACGGGCATCGGCAGACGTATCAATAACAGTAGCTTTCCATGCCGAAGGAGTTACCTTTGTAGGATCAATCTTATTAATTTCAAATTTAATATTTTTTGAATAATCCGGTGCTAAAAAGACACGTGCTAATTTTGAACTTTTACCATTTTGCAATGGATCTGTCACTTTTCCGGTAAATACCGGACTTATTGCTTGATTATTCTGAATAGATGGTATTTTTTCTACGGCAATCACAGGTGAAGTTGTATCATTCAATGTTAAATCCATCAAATTAGCTGATGTTGGAAAGCCATAAGAATCATAATCAGAATAACCATAGGAATAAGCAGCAAATGGCTGATTTGCACGAATACGAAAGACACCGTCACCCGGTAATGTAAGCCGTTTCATGGCATACTTAAGACCTTTCGACGTTGGTACTGAAAAAATATGACCCGGATTAGCACCAAAACGGCTGAGAACTGTTTGCCACTCGATTTGACCATTTTTTAGTACTCCAAATTCCAAGTCATCAGGTATATTATCATTTTCCCCGAGTGCATAAACAAGATTTACATAATTTTTTGTGAATGGTAAAGTACTACCTTTTGCATTGGGTGTGGCAAATATAATTTCTTTTTGATATTGTTCAACAGGTGTAATTACATATTGGAAAGGATCGCTCGATACATTATCATCGGCTTGACCTGTATTGTACAACATAATATAAATAGGAGCATCCGCTGAAATATATGTCGATTTTGGTGGACCATCTTGTAAGCGTCGTTCAACGAATGCTTGATTTTCTGTACCATTTTTATTTTGTAATGTAAACCATTCTATACCATCACGATATACTTTTACATCTTTATAATCGGGATGAGCAAAAACGCGGATAACCGGATTGAACAGACGATCAACAAGTGCGGTCACATGATATTCTTTACCCCAGGTAACAGTTGGTAATTCCATATCTGCTATAAAATCACACCAAGGAACGCCGTTTGGAACGTTCGCACATTGATTCCCGGAAATAACGCCGACAGGCTTACTTGACGTCACACGACTACCGGCAATATCTTGACCATCATCATCATTTGCAAGGCAAATGACATCACCAGCATTTAATGTCCATTTTTTTATCTGTCCGGCTGTTAACCCACCGGTAGTCTTTGAACCCGAAGTCCCGCCCATGGTAAACGTTACTTCTGTATCATCAAATGCTGCTACTATATTGGAAAGTGCCGGAAGTTTGAACATTGAGCCGGTACCGGCAAATTGTGGCCATGAACCAATCACATAGTCTTGACCGAGTCCATTTATCGGAATACCCATAAATCCATCAGAAGTGTATTGGAATCGAGTCATTGCATATACTGCAACAGGCTCAGTAGAGGTCACGTGAACTCCACACCCCGCATATACTTTTTCGGGTGGGGCTTTGGAAGTAGTGGGTTTTGAGTAGGGCTGTCCAATATTAGAAGGAAGTTTAAACTCAATGACATCATTGGCAACTGCCATTTTTGTCATTGTAAACCCTTTACCGGGTACCTCCACAGTCACGGGCTGACTAACACTAGATGCAACAAAAATTCGCGTTGTATTTTCTGCTCCCGCTACTTCTTCATAACATGGAGGAAAAGATACCCAGAACTCGGTACCTCCGGCATTGGTTTTGATATATTGCAAGAGTGAATCTCTTGAGATACTTTGGCTCTGCGCCATTGACTGCATACATAGTATGCTTAATACAGTAATGAAAACAGGTTTCATAGTAACCCTTCTAATATTGTAATTATAAAATTTCAACCATTCTATGCAAGGTTTATGCCTAAATTATATTATATTAATATCTTGCTATATATTTTGTGTTTTCAACTAAAATTATGATATTATTTTTAGACATATTAGCTTTTATAGGGCAATCTGATATATGTCAATTTTGTTTCGAGTTGTATAGTTCATAGAAAATATTTATAACCCTTTTCAATAATGTGAAATTTATTCCACAATTACTAAGGGGAGTGTGCAAATACCTTTACTATTCCGAATTAACACAGAATAGTTTCCGGAAGCTAAAGATTCGAAAGATATAATACTCTTCGTTTCTTGAGTTATGTGTTTCATTTTTACTTCGCCAAGAACATTGAGAACCATGATAGTGTTTTCGCCTGTAAGCCCGTCCACTGTGCATAGTTTTTTTACAGGATTAGGATAAATCCTAATATTTTGATTTTCATTATTATCCGAAACTGACGTGGTAACTTGTACTTGTGTCTTTGTCGTATAATAAAATTGACAATCGTCACCAATTCCAAGACTATCTTCATATTCCCCTATCGAGTTATTACTACACGAAAGAAGGTACTGTTTTTTTGAAAGCCCGGGTAATGTAAATGGCATTTTCAAATTTGAACCATCAAGTTCTGAAATCGTAAATCCTTGATTTTTTTTCTTAAATTCGAAACGACTTATGATAATGTCATCTTTTGAAGTATTGTTGACATCAAAGGCAATAGACGCTCTGTCCCCATATTTAACCATTCCAATTTGTAAATTATTTTTATCAATTTTACCTTTGAATGGAGAATATCGAATAACAAACGCAGTATCATTTCCTACATTATCGAAGGCAGCAATGCGAGCGCGAGCATCAATTCGGGGGTTATTAACTTTTAATGTCCAATATACTTTCGATGTCACACCGGCAACAATCTTCATCGGATTACCATTTTCATCAACAGTGGTGAATTCATAATTATAACTTGAATCCGGAATCAGATCCAAATAAACATTGGCTAAGTTTGATCGCACAGGCGTATCCGGTAAATCTTTAATATAAGCTAATAAACCATTAGCACTTTTCACCGAGCCATCACATTGTACAATATAGTCGGCAATGGGGTTTTTAGTATCAGTTTCCATAGTTCTACAACTCAGTTCTATGGAGTAAAAAAATTGACATTCATTTCCAATACCAATACTATCCACGAATTCACCAATAGTCCCTTTATTAAAAACTACATTAAATTCTTTTTCCTGTTTGCTTGTTAAAGTAAATGGTAGCATTATGGGTAATCCGTTCTTTTCGGTCAATACAAATCCTTCTGTGTTAGATTTACATTCCAAACGACTTATTTTCATTGATGTATCGGATGTATTCGTTACCTTGAAAGGTCGGGCATAAGGTGTATTGATATAAGTATAACCAAAGTCTATGTTTTGTGAATTAAAACTAACAGGAAAAGCCTCATATGTAACTATAATTGAAGTATCATTACCGGCTTTGTCAACAAAAACAATTCTAGCTTGCGCATCCTTTGCAGGATTCACAACTTTAAGAGTCCAATATATTTTTGTACTAATACCCGGGATAATTTTTGTTGGTTTACCTTTTTCATCAACGACTTTAAATTCATAATTGTAGCTTGAATCGGGATCAATATCCATATAAATAATTGCCAGATTGGAACGAATATTCGCATCATGAGGTATCTCATTTACAACAGGTAATTTACCATCAATACCTTGAGCACTTCCATCACATAAAACCTTGTATGCGGGAATTGGGGGCATTGTATCCATTTTTGTTAAATCACCGAGAGCAACGCTTGCAGGAAAACCATAGGAATCATAATCAGAATATCCATAGGAATATGCAGCAAATGGTTGTTTTGCACGAATACTGTACACACCGTCACCGGGAAGTATAATACGTTTCATGCCATATTTGAGTCCATTAGAAGTTGATGCCGAAAATATTTGTCCGGGATTGACACCAAAGCGGCTTGCAACGCTTCTCCATTCAAATTTACCATTGTTTACAACAGCAAATTCCAAATCTTGAGGAATACTGTCTTTTTCATTAAGCGCATACACTATATTGAGATAATTTACAGTAAATGGCAGTGTCCCTCCTTTTGCATTTGGCGTGGAGAATATAATTTCTTTTTGATATTGCTCAACGGGACTGATAACACATTGGAAAGGGTCGCTCGCTACATTATCATCGCCTTGTCCGGGATTATAAAGCATGACATAGATTGGTGCATCTGCGGTAATGAGAGTTGATTTCGGAGGACCGTCTTGCAAACGTCGCACTGCAAATGCCTGATTTTCAATACGGCTATTATTGGGAAGAACTAACCATTCTTTACCATCACGATATATTTTTACATTTTTATAATCAGGATGTGCGAATATACGGATGATGGGGTTATTTAATCTATCAATGAGTGCAGGAACATGATACTCTTTGCCCCATGTTGTCGTTGGTAATTCCATTTCAGCAGTAAAGTCACACCAAGGTACACCTTCCGGAATATTCGCACATTGATTGCCGGAAATGACACCGACAGGTTTTGATGCCACAACTCGGCTGCCCGCAATATCTTGACCATCATCATCATTGGCAATACAAATTACGTCACCGGCATTAAGCATCCATTTTTTTGTCTGTCCGGATCGTAAACCACCGGTAGTTTTTGAACCGGAAGTTCCGCCCATGGTAAACGTTACTTCTGTATCATCAAATGCTGCCACTATATTGGAAAGTGCCGGAAGCTCAAACGATGAACCGGCAGCAGTGTATTGGGGCCAAGAAGCAATCACATAATCTTGTCCCAGACCGGAAACAGGGATTGCCAAGAACCCATCGGATGTATATTGAAAGCGCGATATTCCATAGACAACAATTGGTGATATAGATGTTACATGAATACCTGCACCGCTATAAATTTGTTCTTTTGGAGCTTTAACCAGCGTGGACTTTGAATATGGTTGCCCAACATTCGTTGGAAGCTTGAATTCAAGCACTTCATTTGCCGGTGCCATTTTCGTCGAAGCCCAGCCCTTTCCCTGAACTTCTACCGTTACCGGTTGGCGAACTTGGGATACCACAAAAACACGGGTTGTATTTTCTGCCCCGGCAACCTCTTCATAACAAGGTGGAAAAGAAAACCAAAACTCATTACCTGCTGCGGATGCATACTTTGCCATAAAGTTCAAAAGGGAATCCTGCACAATAGATTTGCCTTCCGCAACTGTACTCATCAGTAAGAGACATACCCAAACAAAGACGAAATGCTTCATAACACGACCGAATACCTTTTAAGAACAATAGTTTATCAGAGAGTCTATCCATTACCGTGACACTGAATTATTCAATACAATAGATATACTCATTTTCTCTTCATCACAAACGACAAAAAAAATGTGGATTTGTTACACCATATTGTAATAACTTCTCAAAGATAATTTTGTTATTGGTATAACCCAATTGTGCAATTCCGACGGGAAGAAATACTTGAACACTCTATTCTTACTATAACATTGGCTATTATAAGCCAAAAAACTCTCCTCTGTATTATCAAACGAGAGTTTCTCATTTTGCAAGGCAAACTTATTACTAACTACGGTACGGTTTCGTAATCATGAAAAACGTAGAGCGTTGTCCGGGGACTGCTACCAAACGGCTCCATCCTACGCATTTCTAATCTCTCAGGTGTAACATTAAGCAAATCCCATGTTTGGGTTTCTTTATACCTGGGAGTCGTATATTGTTTCCAGCGCAAAACAACTTTTGCACCATCATCTTCCATGGTCCACGTACCTTCTTCATAGGAAAAATTGTTAAGAAAACTAACCGCAAATGTACCATCGGTGTAAAAACGTATATATCGTGTTTTTGCCCACGGCAGAGTAGAATCAGAGACTCCATTATATTGCGCAGAAACTAATTGCCAACTTTGAGCAAACAAGTCTTTTCTTGTTTCCAAATCATTTTTCGGCTCAGCAGGAACTTCAACCACTAAACATCCGGCACATAAAAACAAGCTACACAGGATTGAAATAGTGATAAACGATACATAGTTTTTCATAAAGCACCTTTAAGTAATTTTTGACTATAACATTCACGGTAAACGGTAAATCAAAGGAAAAACAAACCGATTTTACATCTTTTTTTGTAAAATAACCATAATCTCACACGAAGGTGTACCCGCAAACATATCAAAAGGAATAGCATATTCAACATCATAACCGCAATCATCCCATGTTTTGAGTGAACGAGGAATTTCTTCTATATTGCAAAATATATGAACAATTTTTTCCGGAGATCTATCTGCAATAGCTGTCATAATATCATTAGAAACACCAGAACGCGGCGGGTCTAAGACAACTAATTCCCTGCCACTATTACGAGGCAATAAATTTTCAATTGTATCAGCAGTTATTGCACGTGCGTAAAATTTGAATTTACCTTTTGGATAAAACTCGGCACACTTTTTTGCATTTTCTATTGAAAATCCCGCAACATCAATACCATAAACTTCCTTACATTGTTGTCCTACTTGAAATGCAAACAAACCATAACCACAATAGAGATCAAGTAAATTATGTTCTTCCGTCGGCTGAAAGATTTCTTTAACTTTATCGGCAATGTAATTTGCCATTGGTATATTCACTTGCATAAAACCGAACGGACTTGCTAATGTTCGTACATCGTTATGGCTTAATCTCAAAGCATCAAAACCATAGAGTTTTTTTATTCGTACAGAGCCTTTTGCTTCAAATTCTTGTTCAAGATAATAATCAGATCGTGAAGGATCAAAAAATAAAAATGCTGATTGTACTTGTGGTAATTGTTTTTTCATCTTTTCAGCAATGATTTTAGCTGCACGGACAACAATAGCATCAATTTCTGCAATGTTGAAGATACAACAAACTTCTTTATCTGATTGTCGAAGAATTATAAAATTCAAACTTTGAGCAAAATCTCTATTTTTTTTATCTCCTATAATGTAATATAGAGTCTTGTATATTTCTATATGCAAAGGCGGGTCTAATAATGACTCAGCCACATCCGCTTTTGTAAATGAACCATCTGCATGGGTAAACTTCATACCGGTTGGTTGAATGTTCACACGCCGTTTTGTCGTAGAACGATACCCTCTCGGCTGAGGTGCAGCAACAATTGGCAATAACTTGGCTGTAATCTTATGCATTTTCCACCATTGTTGCAAAGACTGATTTTTAATATCCACTTCTTTATCGTATGGAATATCTGCCAATAGCTCAATTTTTTTTCTTTCATGAATAGGAAAACCAAGTTTATCCATCACCAAATCAAAAAATTGTGTTTGCGTACTTCGATGTATGACAGTCGTTCCACGTGAGAAAGAATGTTGTTTTTTCTGAATATT
Organism: Ignavibacteria bacterium UBA2373; assembly: GCA_002344005.1. Lineage (GTDB taxonomy): Bacteria > Bacteroidota > Ignavibacteria > Kapaibacteriales > UBA961 > UBA2353. The sequence continues at coordinate 7,256 of DDTD01000084.1, forward strand.
TAGAGTCACACTATGGCGAGAACGAGGATTTTCCCTTTTATGCGTTGTCGTCCCTTGGCGTTCAGATTTTTGTGTATAGTTTTTCTTCATAAAAAATCAATGTGCAATAATTATCGGAACAGTCTGTGTACTTCCATCAATTGTAAAGGTCACATAATATAACCCCGAAGCTACGTCAGAACAATTCCATTCTGCACTGTTTTGTTGTGACGAGGTTGAATATAATTTTGCACCAAGTGTTGAGAATATAGTAACAGTAAATTCTTTACCCAATACATTTGAAAAATGAACACGGTCATGTGCAGGATTCGGTGTAATGCTAAAATCAGACATATAATTGGGTTGCTCATATACTGAGCTAACATCTTTATCCATTATCGTAAGCATATCCTGCGAAGTAAGCGCACGTTTATATAAGCGTATATCTTCAAGAACAATATCTAAAGGATTTCTTACTGTATCTGAAATATTTTCTGCACCGATAAACATTGCAGAAGCCCAAGGTAATGTTGTAGATTTAGTGAATGGAATTGCTGTAATTCTATAACTGTCATAATAAATAGACAATGTATCATCTTTCTTGACAAAAGCCATGTAATAAATTCTGTTAGATTCGCTCATTAATGGCGCAATCACAGACTTATCATCAATAGTAAGTTCCAAAGACTGCTCATTCATTGAATTTAGAATAGATATCTTAAAACCACGCTTTTCCTTTTCATTATAAGCGTCCAACAATGCTCCATTTGATTTTGGATTAGTATTATTCATCCAGAACGCAACAGTAAAGTCTTTGGTAAAACTTGCACTGTCTTGAACCTTAGCGGTCATAGCATTATTTTCATTTAGAAAATGAAGGGCAGCACCTTTTTCACCATTAGTAAATATTGGGTAATTATTAAGAATCTGCGCATTGTACAATTTAGCACTTTTATCAAAAATTATACCTGTTTCAATATTATTAAAGTCCCAATGTGCAACTAAATCTTTAGTATTATTACCTAAAACAATTAAACGCACATCTGACCATTCACCGAATGTCGAATTACCACGGCTTCTCACTCGCCAATAATATTCACCGGATGGTGAAGACAATGATTTAATAATAAATGTCGTATCATTAGCTTGAGATTGATCGGTAACAATTGTAGTAAATTTTTCATCCGTTGCAATTTGAATATTATATATGCTACTTGCATTATTTTTTCTCCATCGCAAAGTCAGAGGCAGCTCCGCAACACGTATAATTGGCGGCGGTGACACAATAATCGGCGATGGTGATATAGATGAAACTCGCTCCATAATACCAACAAATCGTGCATTAGGATTATTGTCATTCCATTTACCTTCAGGATTATCACCTATATGACCATAATCCTCTACCCCGCCAAAATTATTTGGTTCTCCGTTATTCCAATGTGTAAACGTAGATTTTTCACCACTCGACCACACATACTCGCCTTCTTTTTCACGATCATTAATACCTATCCATTTGTTTTTTACACCAAAGGTAGAATCAATCCATTTATTCTCTGCTAATGAACGAACTGTAGCAAGATGCGCACCAAATCTCTGAGCATAAGCATGTGCTTCTTCCCATGTTAATGATGGAGTTTCTTCATATCCATGACCATTAATTTTACTCATTCTCCACCTAAAATATACACATTGACGAAGTTCAGACCATGGAGAAAGCAATGTATCTTGACCGAAGGAGCGTACTCTCCAATAATAAACACCATTTTGTGGAAATTGTCCTGTTGTCGTTGAGCAATAATTATTAGAAAGTCGTAAGGTTAAAATTGGTTCGGTAAATGTACTATCTAAAGCTAATTGGAAATAATACCCCAAGGCATCTTTCGCTCTATCCCAAGTAAACAACTGTTCTTCGGATAAAAGCGATGATTTATTCTCGGGGAGATTTAACCGAGGCGGTTGTAAATTACCTACTTCCGATTGGATATAATGCGGATATTCATAAATCGTGACATGGTTAATTTGACCTTCTGTGATATCATTCCATAAACCATTTTGCAATATATTGATGTAATGTTCATTGTTTTGAAAGTTATCGGGCTGATTTGGCGACCATTGTTGAAATGTTGTTGGCTCTCCACTTACCCATTTCCAATCTGCTTCTTTTCTTCTGTCAGTCAAACCAATACGTAAATCACCGGTAAAATTATTTCTTATAAAATCATTTTCTTGTTTATTTCTTACTGTGGACATATACAAGCCTGCATTTTTTGACAGTCCTAAAGCCATAAGCCAAGTATTACCCGTTACCGCTGCATAAAATGATTTATTCGATGAATTGTACTTCCACACTGGAAGTGTATAATTCCATATTTCAGATATTTCATTCATTTGATTTTCAAACACAACTTCAACGTACCAAGACATTTTTACTATAGTATCCTGCACTTTATCTGTATTACGGAATGTAAAGAACGTATCTTTTGTAATAAATTGAGAAAATGAGAAAAAATTTCCCAAAAGACGACGTTGTATTGTTATCTTATACTCTTTTGCACCGACAACTGAACTCCAACGAAACATAATTTTTTCAGGATTGACTATGGATTCATTCGCCGGGCTTATCAACATCGGTGCATTTACTGTCGTATCAGCCGAAAAAGATCTTGTGAGCGAATCATTCATGGCATTACCGTCATTAGCATAAAATGTACGTACAATCATTTCAATCGTCCCACGACGACGTAACACAACAGTATCAAATGAAATGTTTTTTATGGCATTAGCTGTTAACTCATCAATGACGACAGTATCCCTATAAAATCTGTTTCCTGTTGAGGCATGCTTCATTTTAAGAATAACCGGAATATTTTTTATAGTTTGAGATGAATTATTTTTTATACTCACAGCAGGAATAAATCGAGGAATTTGTAGAGAAGCATTAACCTCAGGGAATTGATATTCTAATGGTTGAACATCATTGACAACACGTATTGTGAATGTTCTGTCCGATACATCTGTTATCAGTGAGTTTTCAAAATTATCAATTCTAATACGTGCCGATTGTGTAGGAAAATATGGTATTTTCCAAGTATATTTTAAAGAATCGGCAGGATAATTACTGATAATATTTTCCCATGTTTTTCCATCATCTGTTGTGAGAAATAAGCGAACTGTTTTTACATCTTTAGATTGCCAACGTAACACGTATTGTGTTCCGGCATCTACGGTTATTGAAGTATTAATATCTACAACTTGTAATGAACCGGTGTTTTTCACCGATGGAGAACAATGAATAGGAATTGTTTTTTCATCATTCCACACATTCGTATCTCCGGAATTAACAAGTGAAGCTCTTAATAGCCATTGCCCCGTATCAGCAATGTTCATTTGTTTAAACTGAACAACGGTTGATTGCCCTGCAGATAACGTTGTAACTTGAACGGAATCAGAATAAAGAACTTGATGCGTAACAGGAAAAAGAACTTCATAACGTACTTTTAACGTTGTTCGATTATTTTTACCGATATTCGCAATTCTTACTCTTGGAACAAAATTTGTCTTAGTTTGCAGCTTACTTCCGGCTTTCGGGGATTCAAAGTCCATCACTCCTACATCATTAAGGACAATCCCGTTTTCCGGGTAAATACATTGTGCTTTTTCAGCCCTATCTCGCAATAAATTTGCGACACGTGGATGGAAAAATAATTGTGTTCCAAAACTTGTTAAATGACAATAACTCATTATGGTTCCGCGACGCGGACGTGTCCCTTGATAACATCCACCTTCGGCTTGAAAGCAAGAATCAATTGCTGGACTCCATCCACAATTATGTGTGTGCGGTGAACCAAAATTATGTCCTGTTTCATGCGAAACAACATCTAAATCCCAAACATAGCTTGGTGATGGATATGTTACATTATTGCCTATTCCATTTGCTGCATAACCATAACCGCCACCGCCTTTTACATCTGCACATAATACACCGACCCATGCAACTCCGCCAAATCCATGCCCTGACATCAAATGAGCAAGAGTTCTATTTACATGCCGCATATTTGTATTCCAATAATTTCGAAATTGTCCGAGCATATCTGTACTTGTTCCGGGATATGGATCGGTTGTAGTCCAAACACGCATATAATTAATACGAAACGTGACTTGAGCATCACGCTTATAAATTGCTGCAACTCCACCCCATACTGTCATAACATAATTAACCGCTCGAGAAATATCGCGCTGATGTGCAGCATAAAGTGCATCGTCAAGATCCAAAGCTAATTGTACTGTTAATGTTGTGGAATTATGTACATGCTCATCTTTACCCTGATCTTTATCATCCGGATTTTCATCTTTCATTACTTCACCGGACTCTTTGACAACCTTATTTACTAAATCATAATATTCGGGAAGATCCTCCGATAAACATTGCTTTTTTTGTTTATTTTGCCCATTATCTTTATACATAATTAATGTTGACGATTTTTTTTTGTCTAAGGATAATGGTGCTATGAGATAACGAACTCTAACACTATTTTCTATTTTCTCACAATAGCCGACAGCATAATTTTTGAATACGGCAAGATATACAAACGATTGTGGAGAATTAACTAAATTACCACTTAATAGGACAACATCTTCCGGTACAAAACTTGTTTCAACGCCATAAGAATTAGCAAGAAATGTTGTTGCATTATCTGTAAGATGAAACCGTGTTAAGACCGCTTTTTCTATTTTCTCACCAATACGCAGAGGCAGTTCACAGTGTGCAAATAAATTATTCTTTAATTGTTGAAATACTTGTTCATTCACTTTAAAAAATGAAGATTGAGAGGGATATTTTCTTGGTTGACTAACAGATACTGTCTCAAGAATAGTAGTCTCTGCCTGTAATTTCGAAAAAGAAAAAAACACAATTATAATTGCAGTAAACAATGTAGTATATCTATTCATAATAATTCTCCACACAAAAAATATGAACTATGTATTAAAGTAATTTGAGAGC
>DDTD01000077.1 GCA_002344005.1 Ignavibacteria bacterium UBA2373
CGAAAGAGTCAATTTATTCGGAGCATATCGGGTAAATTAGAATATGCTATGAGTTTGACTAATGGCGAGAGTCGTCGCGCGGTATATAGTGTGATAGAATTATTGGATGAGCGTGTAGGCGATGAAGAAGATCGCATAGTTGTGTTGCTTCAATTGCGTGCGGTGTATGGAGCGTTTATGTCGCGATTGGAGTCTGTGTATAAAGAATTAAATGACGGAGAAATAAAGACATGTGCATTGATGATGATGCAATTGAGTACATCGAAGATAGCGATTACATTGGGTGTTTCGGAGCGGACGATAGAGAAATACCGTTCGACAATTCGTAAGAAACTCGGCATAGCTGCTCATGGCAATATAGTATCATTCCTTCAACAATTTCTGGAAGAATGATAGACATAATAATATCATGATTGTATAATGTAAGTTGCAAGATAAATATGTATATTTGAAGAAGAATATTTCAAATAAAGTTTTATGATAGCCATGATAAAAGCAAAAGAAGCGTGGGTTGATACTGTAAGTGACATAGCAAATATTGTAGAATGTGATGCATCATACTCGTTTTTACAATTAGTGTCTCAGATTCACTATACAAAAGGCAGTCTAAAAAGTTATAAAAAATGTGTTGTTCGTATCAACACAGCTAATGATTTTCAGTATGTTAACCCTCTTCAGATTTCTGTAGCAGATAGTAATGAAGAATTGATGCTTCATTCAGTTGTAGTTCGACGTTCAGGAGAGATAATTGATAAAACACATGAAATGACATTCTCTGAACTACAACGTGAACCCGGGTTGGAAAACAGTGTTATCACCGGAACAAAAACATTTATAGGTCATATTAATAATCTTCAGATTGGTGATGTTGTTACGTATGAATATACAACCATTAATGTAAATCCGTTGTATGAAAATCACTTCGAATATATGCTTCCAATGTCGTATGGAGTGCCTATATATCACCTTGCCATCAAGGTGTTTTACGGTAACAACGAAAGACACTGTTCATATCGAATATATGATGGAACTAACGAAGTTGAAAGAACGTATATTAATTCAGAAGGTGTTTTTAGCTGGGAAAAACATGAAATTCCTCCTGTATTACTCGAAGATCAAATACCCTTTGATAGAAATCCCTATTCCTATGTTGAGTTCTCAGATTCAGCTGATTGGACAGATCTTGGCAATATTTTAAAACAACATTACAGTTTTAAGGAAACGTATAGAACTAATAGCTTACAGGATTATCTTAATGATATAATTAACAATTGCACTGAAGAAAGTAGCATTATTGAAGCTCTCGTCGCACATGTACAAAAGAATATTGCATATATGTCAATCTCTATGAGTGAGCACAGCTATATACCTCATGATCCTCAGTTCGTCATAAAAAATAATTATGGCGATTGTAAGGACAAGGTTTTGTTGCTCAAAACGTTGCTTAAAATTAAAAATATAGAGTCAACCCCTGTCGTTGTTCATTCTTATTCATCTAAAAGTACGCTATCTCATTTACCATTGCTGCAATGCTTTAACCATGTAGTTCTATCTATCGCATATAATGGTATGGATATTCTCGTTGATCCAACCAATACAAATGATTGCTTTACAATAGCAAATTATGCCGAACCTTGGTTTAGTACAGGATTGTACTTAAAAGATACGCCACAATTAAAAACATTATCTGATAAAAAAAACAGCAGATATGTAAGAAAAATTACGGAACATATAAAAATTAAAGGCGACACTGCTTCTATGTCAATAAAAGATGAGTATATGTATCATGCATTTCCTCAAGTTGCTCAACGGCATAGTACAATAAGTAGAGATGTATGCAAAAAAACATACTTAGATTTTTATTCTAAGAGGTATCCTACAATTCAATATAATCCTCGTTATGTAGAGGGTAAAGAATTTGCTACGTCCCTTGAGTTTGCTAATCATAATTTTATCATTAATGCAGAGTTACTTGTACCATCACTTTGGTCGAAAGACGGTAGCAATAATTCCACTGCCGGTAAGGCTGAATTTTATCCCTTGGATTTACTCGAAATAATCTATCGACTTCCGGGTACTCAACGAAGGCATCCTTTTTCTTGGCCCCATCCTACTGAATTTTTGTTCACATTTATTATTGAGTATGATTTTGAAGCCACTATGGGGAATCTTGATGAAACAATAGAGAATCAACTATTTAAGTATTCGGTAAAAACTACTGAAAGAAATTTTGTGTACAGATATGAGGTGTCGTATCAAAGTTTGTCGGACACTATAGAACCTGAAGACTTTTCCGAGCAACAAAAAATGGTTAATAAGTTTATTGATAATCTAGGATTTACCATAACAAAACCTTTGTCAAAGGCTTCATACTCTGATACTAACAATAGTGGTCAAAAAGAATCCGAAAATAATAAAGATGGGTATTCAGTCTGGCTGAAAATATTTTTAGGTATATTGTTTCTCTCTATTTTAAAAATAATAGCACAGATTATTAAGTAATTATCGTTTCAATTCATCACATATTTTTCATTGTTGCTAAGACAAATTCTTCTGCTAAAGTGAGTAAATTTGTTGCATTGGTATTACTTAAAATAATGATTGTGATATTATTATCCATGATATGAATCCAATAGGCGCTTGCGCCCCAAATTGACCCTTGTCTATTAACGACTGTATATGCTTTTTCACCGAATTTTTGCTGACTTACCCATAAACCATAAGCAACATTATAAAGTGCAGGATAGGGAGTCATCATAAGATTAAAAGTACTTTTTTGTAGAATTGTTGAGGAAAAAAGGGCTTTATCTAAGCGGAAAATATCATCAACGGTTGAATACATTGCTCCCGCAGAAAAATAATTTTCAATATACATGGGGGCATCTCGATAAAAAATCTTCGTACTGTCATCAATATAATATGTTGATGCTAAACCTTTGATAATATCTTTGTGATATAGCATGGCGGTATGTTGTAACTGAAGAGGTTGCACGATGATAGAGTGTAGATTTTCTGAAAAGGATTTTCCTGTTATTTTTTCGATGATTCTTCCAAGAATAATATAATCCGCATTATTGTACCGAAATTGGCTACCCGGTTCATAGTCTAATGTACCGCTACAATAACGACGAATAAATTCATCAACAGAGTAAGGTGATTGATATACGGCTATTCCGTTTGATTCCTCGCAATGCGGAATACCGGAGCTATGAGTCAATAAATGGTGAAGTGTGACACGGTCCTTTCCCTCACCCGAATATTCCGGATAATATTTCCCAATAGTTTCGTGGAGATTGAGCAATCCCCGTTCATATAAATGTAAAATAATAATGGATGTGAAAACCTTAGTGACGGACGCTATTCTGAAAAGTGATTGTGCATGAATGGCAGTTCTTTCTTCTCGATTGGAAACGCCTATCGCTGATTGATAGAGCTTTTCTCCATGCCGTGCGATGAGTACTGCGCCATTAAAGTTATGATTCTTGTAATAGTTCTGTAGAATGGTATCGTAGCGATGGGCATAGCTCTTCTCCGCAGAGAACAGCATAAAGAGTAAGAGAGTGATAAAGAAACAATGGCGCATTTTTACTGTAGAATGGAGAAAAAAATACTATTGGGAATTATAAATTGCTATGATTACATTGGAATCATCTTCGCATATCAATAAGACATACACGATGCGGCACCGAAGATGCAGATTGCTTTGACACAGTTTCTTCTTGTACTATGTATCGTGCTATGATGAAAGGTGTAATTCCCCTTTTTAACAATACAAAATAAGGAAAATTATTGCAGATACTATTATTTTGTTTACATTGCATACTCAAAATGTACATACTAAGCAAAAGTAGTACACTTACTATGCTAAACAAACATTATGATAAGTGCTTTAGAAATAGAGAACATCCATGCAGATATTGTTAAAGATACTGAGACAAAAGAACTTATCCGTTTACTGGCAAATGCAGAGAATGATATTGAAGTTGGTTATGCCATAAAGGCAAAAGAATCATTGCTTTTTGTCTTGAAAAAATCTACTGATATTGATTTTCATGAAGGAATTGTCCGCGCATTGACCGGATTGGGTAAGGCATCTCTTGTCTTGTCAATATTCGAGGAAGCACTTGACTATCTTGCGCAAGCGGAAACAATAGTGTTGCGCCATTTTCCTTCTTCAACTTTTCATGGCGATATACTTTCTCACAAAGCTGTTGTTCATAAACAACGTGGTGAATATGATGCTGCATTGGAATTGAACCATAAAGCGCTGAATATATTTGTTAAAAATGGGGATAGAAAGCGTGAAGCTCGTACTATTGGTAATATTGCTAATATTTATGTGAAGTTGGGAGAATTTGCCAAAGCAATGGAGCATTATCAGCCCTCGCTCAGAATTTATGAGGAGTTGAAAGATTTATTTGCCATAGCTCGGACTTTAAACAATATGGGTAATATATTCAGGCATCGCTCATTGTATAATGAAGCATTAGAATATTATGGGCGTGCACTCACAATAAATACCGAGAATAACTATTGGTCAAATACTGCACAAAATTATAATAATATTGGTAATGTACATCGCGTAAGAGGTGACTTTGAAATGGCAAAATATTATTATAAAAAATCAATAGAAGTGAGTACAAAACTTGCCAGTCAAGAAGTAATTGCGCAGAATTTAGAAAATTTAGGCAATGCACATTATGGACTTGCCGAATATTCTCTTGCTTTGGAATGTTATCAGAAAGCATTAGAAATACGTAATGTTATCGGCACCGAGCAAAGAGGGTCATTGTATTTGCATCTGGGGAATTTGCATCAAGCTTTAGATGATTATGATACGGCATTCTATTATTATCATCTTGCTTTGGACGATTATAGAAAATTTAAGCGTAAAAGTTCGGTCGGTGATGCGCTTGCCAATATCGGTGCTTTGTATAGTTTGACCGGACAATATGATATGGCATTGGATTATTTGCATCAAGCATTAGAATCACATATCAATTCGGGCAAAAAAATAGGTATATCAAATGTTTTTTTGAATATAAGCAATATCTACAGATTGCAGGAAATGTATGAGCAAGCATTTGAGACATTGCAATTGGCTGAACCAATTATCCATGAAGCCGGGTCGGTTTATTCTCGAGCAATGTTCCTATATATTAAAGCGCAGTTATTGGCAAAAAAAGAATATGATAATGCCAATACTGAAATTGCTGAACAATTATTTAATGAAGCTCTTGTTTTATTTGCTACAACATATTCCAAAAAAGAGCAATACGAAGTGAGTTGTGGTCTGGCAACTCTTTACAAAGAGCAAGGACGATGGAAAGAAGCCGGAGAACTTTTTGAACAATGCTTGGAATTACAGCGCACGGTTTTTTCTGAAAAAAGTCAAAAAGACCTTACTTTGTTCGATTTAAAACAGAAAGTTATTCTTGCGGAACAAAAAAAAAAAATAGCTGAACATGAAGCAGAAATATATCGTTTGCGGAGTGTTGAACTTTTGCAAAAAAACGCGCTTGTTCAAAAAGAATTAGAAGCAACGATTGAAATCATTGTTCAAAAAAACTCTTTAATCAAAAAAATTAATGACACAATAACCGATGCTGTCCATCTCTCGCCTCAACACAGTCGCCAAACATTGTACGATTTATTGGATTCTTTGGAAGCACCGCACTTAGCAGAGACCGAGCGCAGCCGTCTTCAAGCCCAAATTAAAACTGCCTACAGTAATTTTATTCAAAAATTAGAAGCGGATTATCCTTCCCTTTCGGAGACTGAACTGAAGGTGTGTACTTTATTGTCCATGGGTTTGTCATCATCAAAAATTGCCATAACCTTTGGTTTGTCGCAAAGAACCATAGAAAAGCACCGTGAGCATATTCGTAAAAAAATCGGCTTACAAGAACAAAGCCTGACCGCGTTTCTTCAACGGTATGCTGTGGACTGAGAAGTTAGTTTTGCCACTACGTAGGTTTTACGTACCCCGCTGTATAGAAATGAATGGTACTTTTGTATTTGATAAAATGAGTGTAGTATTTTCCCTTTTTTCTTTTTACAATTTTACAGGAGGTAGTTCAATGAAACTACGGTGTCTCTTTGCAGTATGTGTGATGATGGCAGCACACACGATGTATGCACAGCAATCCGCCCAATTTGTGGCAGATGTCAAAAATGCTCATGGCTTGGAACATGTTCAATCCATAACACTTAACGGTGTTATGACGCAATTCGACAAAACGACGATTGTGTCGTATTTATGCAGAAATGATAATCATGCACTTATCACGATGCGTACGCCTGAGACAGGTCTTGACCAAATGTCCTATAAAGGCAATGATGGTTGGATAACAAGCGAAATGGCAGGTGGAAGCAATAAAATGCCTCTTCGTTCTATGGATTTGATTACTACTCGTGAGGCAGCAACGATGATGGGCTTGATGACACGTTTAGAAAAAGCTGCGTCATTTACCATTGAAAATCGCATAACAGAAAATGGTAAAACATTGATTCGCGTGCTTGCTCATATTGCCGACAATGATGATAGAGTTCTCTATTATGATGCGGAAACCATGTACCTTGTGCGTGAAGTGCGGAAAGAAATGAATCAAGGTTCGCTTGATGTTGTGGTAGAATATAGTGATTATCGCCGTGTCAATGGCGTGGCATTGCCTCATCGTATCGAAAAGAAAATTGGTAATGATATCATTGCTGTGTATGTGTTCGATACAGCCAAAATCAATATGCCGATGGCGGATTTTATTTTTGACAATGGTGTTAAACAATAATTATATTTTCCCACAATATTCTGAACAATCATGAAAACATTATATTCTTTTTTGATAAGTCTATTTATATTATGCAGCATGACTGCATCGGCTCAACTTTCTACCAAAGGTACAGACTTTTGGTTAGGATTTAGTGAAAATCTCGTTAGTCCTACGATTACTGTTTTTATTACTTCTGATGTTGCTACGACGGGTACTGTTTCTATACCAATGGGAACATTCTCACAAAACTTTACAATTGCTGCCAACTCTTCTACATCAGTTGTTATTCCCTTAAATCAAGGATATAACACCGGTTCCGAAACAATTAGAAATATGGGGATACGTGTTATTGCTAATAATCCTGTTTCTGTTTATGGGCTTAATGCAGGATCCGCTTCCAGTGATGCAACCGGTGTGTTGCCCACTCCCGCTTTGGGAACTTTCTATACTATTGCCGGGGCAAGAACAGATGAGTTTAACTCTCAATTTTTAATTGTCGCAACAGAGAACAATACCGTTGTTACAATTAATCCTTCTTCAACAACGCGGAATTTTCGAGCAGCCAATACACCATTTGATATTACATTACAAAGAGGACAGACCTATCAAGTGCAATCGTCATCAAGCCAAAGTCTTAATGGAAGTACTGTGACATCAACTCTTCCGGTTGCTGTTTTTGCAGGTGCTACCTGTGTGCGCATAGGTGGCTGTACAGCATGTGACCATATTTTTGAGCAAAATATGCCCACAAATCGTTTAGGACAAAACTTTATTACTATTCCTCTTGCTTTGCGTACTGCGCCTATATTCTACGATGTTGTTGCAACAGAAAACGGTACAACAATTCGACGTAATGGCGTTGTGGTTGCTACACTCAATGCGCGCCAAACATTTAGTTTTTCGACTACACAACGTGAGGTTATCACAAGTTCTGCACCTGTTGCACTTATGCAATATAGCCCGGGATCATCTTGTGACGGTGTGACTTCAGATCCTTTTGTTGTCTATGTACCACCCATAGATCAGATGATAGATCGTATTGTTTTTAATGCTTTTGTTACGCCCAATATTCCGACATATTTTGTCAATATTGTCACAGCAACATCCAATACAGCCAATGTGACATTGGACGGTGCTCCTGTCACCGGCTTTACGACTATTCCCAATGACCCGACAATGTCTGCTACAACTACAACTGTTGTTGGCGGAACCCATACATTAGATGCGGGTGGCGATAAATTATCAGCAATGATATACGGTTATGGAAGTTTTGACTCTTATGGCTATCTTGCCGGCACGGCAGCAACTGCTTTGCGAGGCAGCGATATTATTGTCACACCGGAATTTAGTTATATGCAGAATATCCCTTACATTGATTATCGAGCAAATGATATAACTACAACAAATTCCGTTGCGGTGATGGGATTAACCGTGCGTGATGGCGGTGCTACCGCGCCCGATAATGACGGATTCACTACGACGATGACTTCTTTAACCATTGATGTCAGCCATCCTGCTATGATTCGCCGCCTTGCTCTTTATGATGGCATTAATGAAATAGCAGAAGTGTCTATTCCTTGTTGCACAACATCGGTGGCGCAATTCACAGGATTGAATATTGTGGTGCCGGATAATGGTACGCGTACACTTGAGTTACGAGCTACATTTACTGAGTCGGTTAATGATAATACTCAATTGCTGTTCCGCGTTGTGGAAGCTGTTTCGATACCGGGCGGCACAGAGTTTCGTGATCTTGACGGCGGTGGAGCAACAAGTTCGATGAATGGCGACGATAATCGTTTGGAAGTCATTGCCGATCGTTTGCGTTTCCTGGGTCAGCCATCTGATGTGGATGTTGATGCGATGATGCAACCTGATGTGACAGTAGAAGCTATTGATGAATTCAATAATCGTGACCGCGATGTGGAAGGACGTGAAGTCTTTATCACCAATCGCAGACTTAATAATTCTCCAGAAGGAGCATTGATGAATGAAGATGGCATCGCGCGTTATGGCACATTGACATTTGGTACTTCATCGCCGTTTGAACAATTAACCGCTGCATCACCGGGTTATCAACCGGGGCTAAGTACAGCATTTGCTATTAAAGGTGCAATTGCAACAGGTAATAGAATACTTCATTTGAATGCAGGCACTCACTCCGGTCCTGATGGCACATTAACAGGTTTTTGGGATGATCTTGCCGGTAATGATGATAATGGTGAGCAATCGGTCATGGCTCGTCGTCCGGCATTACGTAATAGTGCGGCTTTTCTTATCAATAGCCATCCTGTGGTGCAATTTGGTGTCGGACGCGGTATGCAAATCAATACACGTTCGGAATTATCGGGCGGTTCAAGTAAAACCATGTTTGCAGTTATTCGCACAGGTGCTAATGTGACTTCACGCCAGATGCTTATGGAATTTGGCGGTATCCCCGGTGGTTTTAATATGTATATAGACGGCTTCCGTTTACATGCTGGAGTATGGGATCAATTACGTGCATGGCATTTGAATCGTCAAGTATTGCCTAATCGCGTGTATTTGGTGCAATATGTCTATGATGGCAGTCGTAATCGTTTATCGCTTAACTCTACAAGTTATCTCATTGAAGCTGCTTCATTGGCAGTTAATTTCCGTGACCCCAACATACAAGGCGGTAATCAATTGAATGGCATCGGTGCCGTTGTGGAACAAACGCGCTATCATAATGCTTATTCGTTTTTACCATTTGGTGATCCATTTTTGGGTCAAATAGCTGAGGTTATTATGCTTAACACAGCGGATGTGGACGAAAGAACAGCGGTGTTTGATGAGTTAAATCTTAAATATAATATCGGCGCTCCGGGTAATCCTTTGCTGAAAGAAAGTGAAGAGGAAAATATAGCCAATCAACCATTGCCATCGGTAGAATTAATGCCAAATCCGGCAAATGACCTTATTACACTTTTCAGCAATGGTGCGGCGATACGACAAATCACCATTACAACAATGGAGGGTGTGGAAGTGCAAAAATTGTATCTGAGCGGCGAATATACAACCCGTACTTTTGAAACAAATCGCTTGGCTGCGGGTATGTATCGTGTATCGGTAAAAACTACTGAAGAAACCGTGAATATACCATTGACAATTGTTCGTTAAAATTTATTTTTATTACAGAAAGCTCATTCCATCTGATGGAGTGGGCTTTTTTTATGTTGTGAAAACAAGAAATTCACCATTTTTGAAAATATTTTTATCAATTTTGTTGATGACAATGAAAACAATCGCTGTATTTTGTGGTTCAAGTTCGGGTAATGAAGAACTGTATGCCGAACAGGCATACACATTAGGCACATACCTTGCTCTCAATCAATATTCTTTGGTCTATGGCGGAGCATCCATTGGGTTAATGGGGGCTGTAGCAGATGGTGTTCTGGATAATGGTGGTAAAGTCACGGGTATTATCCCTTCTTTTTTTACCAATAAAGAAATTATGCATCAGCATTTGACAGAATGTATTATCGTAGAGTCCATGCATGAAAGAAAAATGAGTATGTATAAACTCTGTGATGGTATTATTATTCTGCCCGGCGGTTATGGAACAATGGACGAATTTTTTGAAATACTGACATGGGCACAATTAGGATTGCATACTAAACCCATAGGACTATGGAATATTGAAGGATTTTATAATCCATTAGTAACGATGATAAAGACAATGGCGGAAAAAGGATTTGTTCGCGAAGAACATATTCCATTATATATAGTTCACGATAACTATGAGCAATTACTTGCTTTGATGGCTTCATACTCCCCTCCGCGACTTCGGCAATGGGTTGAGGAAACAATGATATAATCTATATTCTTTCATCGAAATTTTGTAGCTTTGGAACGATAAATGTTCAATTTTACAGAGTGAGAGCAAAAAAAATACTCTTAGGCTGATAAGGTAATACTTCGTTCTTTTAAAAGAGATGTTCAGACTAGGGGTTCGATTATAGGTTGTAGCTCAATGATCCTAAACGACAAAATCAACTATGGACAAAACGAGAAAGAAAACGTAAAGATGATAGTAACAGAAGAGGATGTTAATAAACTCGCCCCAGACGATGCTTCAATAACGGCTGGTCGCCAATTAGCAATGAGGAATCAATGGGAAAATGTCAATAGACATGAAAGAGCTCTATGGGGTGAGTGTAAGGGAAGTGGTAAAAATCCTTACTTTACGCAAATTGATCTTGTAAACATAGCGTTTAAATGTACTTGTCCGAGTAGAAAGTTTCCTTGTAAACATAGTTTGGGATTACTATATTTGTTTGTTAAAGATAAATCTTGCTTTCTAACACATCCGGATATTCATACGCGAGTATTGGAGTGGATAGAAAGTAGAAATGAAAAAGTGGAAGCCAAAAAGGCGAGTCAAAACGTAGATAAAAAAGCTCAAGAAAAAAGGTTTTTACAAAGAGATAAAAAAGTAAGAGAGGGTATTGTTGAACTTAAAAGATGGATGAAGGATCTTATTCGTTTAGGTATTCAAAGTGTGCCACAAAATCAATATGTGTTTTGTAAAAATATGAAAGCAAAAATGATTGATGCACAAGCTCCGGGTTTGGCGCGTGTTTTGAGCGAATTAACTGAAATAAATATGTATGAACCAAACTGGGAACATGTGTTTTTACGTAAATTCTCATTTCTTTACATCCTTGTAAGTGCTTATGAAAATTCCGATAACATAAATGTTTCTTGGCAGGAAGAAATTAAAATTCGTTTAGGATATAATTTTAATAGATCGGATTTTGATTCTACTTCATTACAAAGAGATATTTTATTCACATTATCTCAAACAAAAGAAATCATAGATGTTAATTTAGTAAGCGAGAAAACATGGTTCTATTCCTGTGTAAATCAAAGTTTCTACTATCTATTGCAATATTATCCTGTAACACAATCTGTGCAAGAACAATTTCATGTACCTGGTAATACTGTTGATGCTCAGTTTTTTATTTACCCGGGAAGAAATCAGCAGCGTATTGTCATAGAAATGTATGAGTCTGTGAGTCACAAAAAAATATTTGATTTTCCTCAAAAAAGTTTCTACAATCATTGGATTGATATAGCTGAAAAAAAAGCACTGAATATTTTTACTGAAGAATTTCCTGTTCTGTTAAAATCCTACAAATTATTGACTAAAACTAATGAATGGTTTATTACTGATGAGAGTGGCGATTCTTTAAAGGTAAATATAGAAAAAATAAAACTGCTGAAAATTTTAGCACTAACACTACAAAATCCCGTTGATTGGTTTGGAGTGGTTCATAATGCAATGTTTAAGCCGCTGGCATTCATTTTTAATAATAAATATTATACAGTATGATGGAAGAGGAAATTGTTAAAGCCGCTTTGTTAGGTACTGAACGATATATGCCTGAATTGGGGTTGTCGTTTTCAAATATAATGCAAAAAATTTCGGATGATTTTGAAGAAAAAGAAGACATTTTTCTTAAACAAACTGCTTTGTACTACAGTTTACGTGATTGCTGTGTACTTCCCATAAAAATTGAAGGATTAACAATCTTTGACTCTGACTCGGTAGTTGAGAATAATCCTACTTTAGAAGGTATGTTACAGAAAGCAATCCTCACACAAAACAACAATCTTCTCAATTACTGCTTGTATGTTGTTGAAAAACAGAACTATAGTATTCCCAATTATATACTCCCCGATATGCTCAATAAGTGTCAAGATATAAAAAGAAGAAGAATTATTCTTCGTCATGGTGGGTCTGTTGCAAAAACGATAGCGTCACTAATGAGTATAGAATCTGTTGTTACTCAAGAAAATATTAACCCGGAAGAAGGTACATTGCAAGAAATTTTAGATTGGATAAGTGTCATTAGAAAAAATGACCCAACAAAAATATGGCAAATTAATTCGCTGCAAGCAGATGCTGAAAATTTGTCAAAAAACACAAACCAAAGTAAATTTGAGAGAATATTTGAAAACGAAAAAGTTGACAACAGGTTGAAGTTACTTAAATGTTTACGTGATGGTTTGTCGAAAACAGATGAACCCTATCTTCTTAAATTGTTGAAAACGAAAAGTCCACAGATAAAAGACGAGATTTCAAGACTGCTCATTCATATTGAAGATACAAAAATCCACAATGACTATATTTCATTGCTGAAAAAAATGTTTGTAGTGACAGATAAAAAGAAATTAATGGGTCTTATAAGAGAAAAGTCAGTACAGCGCAATCCTGATTTTGTGTTTGATGCTCATTGGAAAAATTATGGTTTTGAAGAGTTAAGTCCACTGAAAGAGGTAAGCGATTTGGATTTTCAGACAATACAGGTTATTACAAGAGTACCACTACCTCTTATTGCAAAAACTCTTGGTATTAGCGAAGAGATGTTCTTTGAGGATTTTTACGTTAATCAGAAGAATGAAAAATTTCATGCCGCATTTATAGATAATGCTCTAAATTTTGATGATATAGAACTTTTAAAAAGAATTATCATATTAACCAATAATGTTGAACTAATCGCACGTTTACCATTCAACGACGCATTAATAATGTTTGAAAATTTTTACAAGGGTAAACAAAATCGAAAAGTTACGATAACAATTTTAGGATGGATTTTTCAACAAGAGTTCTTTGAATTATCCGATAAGATTGGACGGTTGATTTTGGAGGATTTGCGTGATATGGAGTATGAAGTCTATGGAAATCAGTACTATTTGTTGGGACTGTATTTACCATTCAACGTATCTGAAATGATTCAATCCATGAATAGAAATTCCAATGATAATTCCTTTTTTAAGAATAATCATTTAATAATGCAGGCAATTGAAGATAAAAAACAAATTATTAATAATTTTTAGCAAAGTCATAATGAGTCAAAATTTAAGATTACAGGCGGAAGAACTATTCCAAGACGAGCTGGCAGAACTTCAAAAATTAGACAAGAATGAAAAACCTGAAAACTGGCAGTTATCACCGAAATCAGTCATTAAATATCTTATGGGAGGTAAGCTATATAATGGTTTTGAAATTACGCCCAAATATATAGGAAACCAGCGATTAATGGAAATAGCCGTTGCCACTCTTACTACAGATCGTGCATTGTTGCTTTACGGATTACCGGGGACAGCAAAGTCTTGGGTTTCTGAACATATCGCGGCTGCTATAACAGGTGATTCAACATATATTATTCAGGGAACTGCGGGTACCGGAGAAGATTCCATCCGATACGGATGGAATTATGCCTTGTTGCTATCGAAAGGGCCAAGTATTGATGCCGTTGTCGAAACTCCAATGATGAAGGGTATGAGAGAGGGAAAAATTGTCCGCATAGAGGAGTTAACACGTGTTTCGTCTGACGTTCAAGACACCTTAATTACTATTCTCTCCGAAAAAACAATTCCGATTCCTGAAATTAATACTCGAGTAGATGCGGTAAAAGGGTTTAATGTTATAGCAACTGCAAATAATAAAGATAAAGGTGTAAATGAGTTGTCAAGTGCTTTGAAAAGAAGGTTTAATACTGTGATTTTACCGGTACCATCAACTATAGATGAAGAAGTTGAAATAGTACGTCAACGTGTTGATTCATATGCAAAAGAAATGGAAATATCCTCTCTGTCTATTATTGAAGAGATACATCGAGTTGTAACAATTTTTAGAGAGTTACGTGAGGGAATCAGTTCTGATGGTAAGACAAAATTAAAATCCCCATCTGGATCTTTAAGTACTGCAGAAGCTATATCTGTTATGAATAATGGACTATCGTTAGCTTACTACTTTGGCGATGGAAGTGTGTCTTCAGAGGATTTGGCAAGTGGAATTATCGGTGCTATAATAAAAGATCCTATTCAAGACAAAATTGTGATGCAAGAATATATGGAAACTGTTATTAAAAAAAGAGACGATTGGAAAGATATATACCGAGCTTGTAGAAATATTATATAATCAAAAATACATGGCAACACACATACTAGGTATTAGACATCATGGTCCCGGATCTGCTCGGCATGTCGTAGATGCTCTGAAGCAAGTAAATCCAGATATTATATTAATTGAAGGACCACCGGAAGCAGAGGCAATTTTATCTTGGGCGAAGAGTCCTCAAATGAAGCCACCTGTTGCTATATTGGTTTATGTGCCTGACAATCCTCATCGTGCTGTATTTTATCCATTTGTCGAATACTCTCCTGAGTGGCAGGCGATACAATTTGGTTTACAGAATAATATACCGATTCGTTTTGCAGATATGCCACTTACACACTCTATGGGGTTAAGGCAAAATAGTGTTGGGGAAGATGTAGTTTCTGACCATGAGGAAGAAAGTACTCACTATAAGATTAACAATGAGGATAAATCCTCCGGCTCTATCCAAGAAGATAGTTCTGAAGTTTTTTATGGTAATCCTATACAATATTTAGCGAATATTGCGGGATATGAAGATGGGGAACAGTGGTGGGAGCAGCACTTTGAATTATCCAGGGAAGATCCTCTTTTACTGTTTGAAACTATCAAAAAAGCTATGAAAGTATTAAGAGAGAAGTCTTTTCAAGATATTAAAATAAATGATTTACAAAGAGAAGTATTTATGCGGCGGGCTATTACTAAGGCTCGGAATGAAAAGTATGATAGTATTGCCTTTATCTGTGGTGCATGGCATGCACCCGCACTCGAAGAAACATATAAGCCCAGTGTTGAAAAGGAGCTTATAAAAGATTTACCAAAGATAAAAGTAGATACCACATGGATTCCTTGGACTAACGATAGATTAATGTTTGAGAATGGATATGGTGCGGGTATAGGGTCACCAGGATGGTATCAACATCAATGGAATCAACCTAACGATGATGGTACATTCTGGCTTACTAAAACGGCTCATGTTTTCAGAAAGGAAAATATTGATATTTCCTCTGCTCATATTATTGAGGCGGTAAAGCTCGTAAAAGCATTATGTATGATACGGAATTTGAATAAACCCGGGTTAAATGAGATGCAAGAAGCTACTCGTACAGTAATGCTTATGGGTGACTCTTTACCAATGATATTACTAAAGAAAGAGCTGTATGTAGGGAACAACATTGGACAGATACCAGATGAAGCTCCGAAGTCGCCTTTACAATTAGATTTTGATAAAAAAATAAGATATTTGCGCTTAAAGTTGAGTGAGGAAGAACAAATAATTACACTTGATCTCCGTAAGCCGCTGGATATTCAAAAAAGTATGTTCCTCAATCAATTAAATTTACTCAATATCAATTGGGGAGAATTAATAACAACACAATCGAAGGGTACGTTTAAGGAACAATGGAGGTTGTATTGGCAACCACAAATGATGATAGAGCTCATAGCTAAATCATCATTTGGAAATACTATTAAGCAAGCTTGTTTTTTTTATATTAAAGAAATAATAAATAAGGATATTGATATAGTAAGTTTGTCACAGTTATTGCAAAAGTCAATCGCCTCCGACATCCATGAAAGCATAGACACATTGTTGAAAAAAATGGATGAAGTAAGTGCTAACTCCGTTGATGTAAAAGCTCTTATGCAAACTCTGTTACCATTGGTTGATGTTTTAAAGTATGGTGATGTGAGAAAAACTAATCAAGAAAAAGTAAAGGTAATTCTTGATGTAATTTTTTATCGGTTACTAATAAATCTATCTGTCAACTGTATGAATATTGACTATGACCAAGCAGTCGAAACAGTACAGTTAATATTACAGTGTAATAAAGCACTCTTAATGCTTGACAATCCTGATTATCTCAATGAATGGTATAATCAAATAAAATTCATGTGCGAGAATAGTTCTGTGCATCCGTATATATTAGGAAGTTGTCATAAATTAGCTTATGAAAATAATGTTTTAGATAAGAATCAAATCGCTAAATCTTTCTCACAAGCTCTTTCATTAAATAATATTGCCGAATATAGTGTTTATTGGATAGAGGGATTTCTTAATAATGCAGCGGTCATTCTTCTGTTTGATGAGGTAATCTGGTCTGTTGTTTTTGATTGGGTTGAGTCTTTAGATGAAAATGAATTTATAGCATTGTTACCAATTTTACGCAGAACATTTAGTGTATATGAAAAAGCTGAAAAAGAAAAATTAGCTCAAAAAGTAAAGTATGTAAGGAAAGAAGTGGACTTTTCACATGATGAAGAAAAAGGCGTGTTATTCAATGAAAATTTAGCATTACCAATTATTAAAACATTCTCTGAATTACTAGGTCTGAAACTATAAAAGTATGAATAATAATTTAAATATTAACAGATGGCGTCTTATCTTAGGACAAGAGACTCAGAACATTTTACCGGCTATCTTGGATAGTACACAAGTTGGTATAGATAATGCACTGGAGTTACTTTACAATTCAGATTTGCATAGAAAAGGAGGTCTGGGGGGAACTGCACCTAAAGTAAATAGATGGCTCAAAGACATTAGAGAGTATTTTCCAAAGTCAATGGTAAAAGTCATGCAAGAAGATGCTTTAAAAAGGTATAATTTAACTAAGATGCTTTCCGAACCAGAATTTTTGGAAAATATTGTACCGGATGTTCATCTGATTGTGACGCTGATGGAGTTAAAATCATTAATACCTGAATCAACAAAATCAACAGCAAGACTAGTTGTCAAAAAAGTCGTAGATGATTTAATGCAAAAATTAGAAGCTCCAATGAATCAATCAATTAATGCTGTAATCAGTAAAAGTATAAAAAATAGAAGGCCAAAGCATAATGAAATAGATTGGCATGAAACAATAAAAAGAAATTTGAAGAATTATCAGACGGAATACCAGACCATTATTCCTAGTGTGAAATTGGGGCATAGTCGGAAACGTAGGGCAATAAAGGATATTGTGCTTTGTCTTGACCAAAGCGGTTCAATGGGAACGTCTGTAGTATATTCTGGTATCTTTGGTTCTGTTATGGCAAGCATTCCTTCTGTGACAACTAAAATGGTTGTGTTTGACACAGAGGTCGTTGACTTGACTGAAAATCTTAATGATCCTGTTGATTTGTTGTTTGGTGTACAGCTAGGAGGGGGTACTGACATCAATAAGGCATTAACGTATTGTCAGCAAATTACAACGAAACCTGCGGATACGACAATAGTATTAATATCTGATTTATATGAAGGAGGAAATCTAGCGCAAATGCGTACAACCATGAAAGGAATAGTTAATAGCGGTATTAAATTTGTTGTCCTTCTTGCCTTGAATGATGACGGAGCACCATATTATGATCATCAAAATGCAGAATTTCTAGGTGCTTTAGGCGTTCCTGTTTTTGCATGTACCCCTGATTTATTCCCCGATATGATGGCTAATGCTATAAGTGGAAAAGATATTCAGCAATGGGTTAGTACAAATAATCTTGTATTGAAAAATAGAAGTTAAATTGTGTATGTTCAAAAGCTACTCTATCTCCATAGTAAAATAAATATTTAGGAATTTTTAACTTACAATCTTTCAAAAACACGGCTTGAAACACGATAAGTAACTTTCCAACAATATCAAAGTCGGGTCGAGTTGATAGAAGATACTTTGTGATATTACCCGGTCCGCACCCAATGTCTAACAGTGTAGCATTTTTCTTGGCAATGGAGTGACAAACAATAGAATATGTTTCATTATAAATATCCAAGTCCATGAATTTGTCTTGATACAATGAAGCAATAGTATTCCACGTTTCGAATGTTTCTTTATATCTGTCCATTTTTATAGTTTTTTAGAATAATGTGTTCCGATATCTATTTATTATAGTTGCTTTATATTTGATGACAAAATAAAGTCTTTTCTTTCCCCCAAACTACAAAAGTTTAGTAATAAGGAGTCTCAAAAACTAAAGATGTGAGGTAGAAGATATTGATTTTGAGGAGTTTTGCTCAGATTCTTAACTTATTACGATGGGCACTTCAATTATATTTTTAACGGTTGTGTACAGTTCAACATCTTGTGCAGGTGTTTCAAGCGAAATAATCAAGGCATAACGGGTTCGATTTTCTACCCTACCCAAATGCTTACGTTCACGCCACCAACCAATAACAGGATAAACAGCGATGTGGTTGCATTCAGAAAGTTCTGCTGCTGTCATTTCCATATAATCGGAATGTATCGAGCCATTACTACGATTGTCTTTACCAATACCCCATCGTTCTGCGCCTGAATTTCTTCTAAAATCTTCATTTTCTTCCCTTGCGGCAATATTTATACGCTTTCTAAAATCACTTTCACTTTCATTTACGTTGTTTACATCAAAACGCAAACCGTGTGACTGATAACGATACTTGTCTTTCCAGCCGATTTCGCCTGCTCCGGGTTCTATAAAATAGGAGAGTGTAATTTTTAATTTCACGGGGGTTTCGCCCATTTGCAGCAATAAATCGCTTGCCCACGGAAGATTGAAAAAGTGAATTTCGTTTGTCTTAGGGGTACTGCTTCCTTCTTTGAAATTAAACGGCTGAATGGTTTCCTGTGCTATGTATGTCAATGCACTTTCTTGACTATACAATGCACGGTCTAAATCGGGAATACCATAACCGAATGTTCTTAATAAATTTCTAAAACTTTCTCGGTTACCTTGTCGCACATTTTGTTGAGCGAGCATTGTAGGATGCCAATTAGCTGAATGAACCATCAAACCTCTTATGGTTTCTGCCCAAGCGTTGGGATATTCGTAGGCAATTTTTGCTGCAAACCATGATGCTTGCGCAGCAGCGGCACTTGTTGCCCAAATCGTATCAAAATGCGTTCTTGTAGTAAACTGCTTTGATGTGGACAATAGCTCCATGTCTTCATGTCTCGAAACACTATTATCAGGAGCTTTTAATAAATTTCCACCTTCAAAAACAACATCAGGTTTGATTGGCCATTTTTTTTCCCAAACTAATGAAGTTGAACTAAATGGTGAAAGTTGTCCTTCATTGGCAACGGGGGTATAATTTGGGAAATTTGGATCCTGTGTCAGAATTTTGGCAGTGTATGCTCCTGCTACTAACGCATTCCATGCTTGGGCTGGATTTTGAACAGAAGATGTAAAGTTTGAATGGGGATAATTTCGCCACATTTCTTCATCAGCCACATTTCCTGCGGAAACAATAATCAATCGTTGGTTTTCTCCTTCGCCAAAAGCCAAATTATCAACCATTCCTGACCAAGAAGAAGGTCTGCCCTTATTAACATCTTCGGTTGAAGTAACTGACAAACAATAAACCAATACCATATGCGGGTTTTGAATCTCAGCCCTTGCAATACCCTGAGCGGTTACATCGCCCCACAATTCTCGTCGTGTTTGTTCCTGATTTGGGCGTGGAAGAATTTTTACAGAACATAGTTTATGCGTAAGTGGAACTGCATTAGCAGAAATAAGCAATTGTTCCATTTGTCCGTAACCTGCTATGCCAGCCATTAATGTTCCGTGTCCTGCTCTTGGTTCGTGGTCGTCTGTTCCCCACGAATTATCTACGGTGAGTGCATTTGCGTCATTAATTAACGGTTGTAATAATTGATGTCCGTTATTTATTCCGCTATCCAACAAACAAACTATTACATTGCTATCTACAATTTGTATTCTTTGCAACAAATCATCAACCCACGCTTGTTGCTCAATACGGCTTTCATTTACCCAAAAACCTGCGGGTTCTTGCCCCGCTCTAAACTCTGCCAACAAATCGCTTTGCAACATCAATTCAACTAATTGCTCACGGTTGGCATTTATCAATAAAACGGCTCTTTCGGGAAATACGATTCTGCGTTGTTTCACTTCAATACCGATATTTTGTGCCGTTGCAAGAAACTGAGCAATTTGTTCCTCATCTTGGTTTTCTTTGGTATTTACGTTTAGCCATGCTTCGCACCATTTGGCAGTATCTGTTGGAATAAGTTGCGGATTATCTGTCCACAAACCTTCCAATAAAGCTGTGCTTACGTCTTCGATGCTATTAACTAAATCTGCTTTAAGTGGATTTTCTGTATCTCTAAAGTTTTTAGTTTGATAATCCTGAATTATTTTTATAAAATGTCCTTCTTTTCCATTTGGAACATAAACAAGAGCCTTGGTTACAACTTGATTTTCTTCTGACAATTCTGATTTAATATTCAAAAGTCGTATCCATTTTTCAGACTTTTTACCTCGCATACTTTCAAGACTTTTTGTAATCAAATCGTGATTTGCGGCACTTGTAAACTGAATATATGTTCCTTCTCGTGTGGCAATCTGTTCAGCACTGCGTTGTTGTTGCAGTTGTTCTTTTTGTTGCCAAATTGCTTCAAACTGACTTAAAAGTTTTTGACTTTGAGTTGCTCTGTCGCGAACAGGTATGCGTGGTTTTGCTCCCATTGCCGAAGGAACTCTGTATTTTTCGCTTCTTACATTTCCTTGTATGAAGATATGTTTATTATATGATACCATTCTTTATACCTATTTGTGATACGCGGCATTACGGTCTTTGATTGCTTTTAAAATTAAATCATTATTCATCTGCTGCTTTTCATTTAATATCGTTTCTTTGATAGCATCAATGCAGGCAAGCGATATTTCAGCATGGCTAAGTCCGTTTATATTGGGTAATAAATCTTTGAACGAAACTTTCTTTGTAAACTGCGAAAGTCTATTTTTTAGTAATTCCTCTTTTTCTTCCAAACTAGGCAAATGGTATAGTATAACATCATCAAATCTACGGAACAAGGCTTGGTCTAACAGTTCTTTATTGTTAGTAATTGCAATAATAAGACTATCGGAATGGTCACGTTCTATAAATTGAAGAAATGAATTCAATACCCTTCGCATTTCTCCTACGTCATTATCACGGCTGCGTTCGCCACCAATGGCATCAAATTCATCAAATAGATAAACACCTTGTTTTTGCTCAATCAAATCAAACACCTGACGTAATTTAGCACTGGTTTCGCCCATAAATTTGGTTACCATTTTGTCCATTAAAATGGTATAAAGAGGCAAGTTCAATTCATTGGCAATAATAGAGGCTGTAAGAGTTTTACCTGTGCCGGATGGACCTGAAAGCAAAATCTTTCTGCGATTTTCTAAATCATGTTTACGAAGTTTATCACGCTGCACAAACTCGGAAATGATACGGTTGATTTTGGTTTTAACATCTTTTGTTGCAATCATATCCGACAGTCTAACGGCGGGAACGTTCTCCTGAATCAATCCCTGCAAGTCGGGACTAAAAGTTTTGCTCTTATGCTTTGTTTCCTTTGCCTTGTCTATGATGGTTTTTATCTCATTGGCAACAATCGTATGTCCCAATTTGGCTTCGTGAGCAGCTATTTGCAATGCAATAGTTGTAAACTTTTCCGGTTCACTGATGTAATGCGATTTGATTAACGATACTATGTAGTCTGCTTTTGCCATTTCACTGCAAATTTATAATAGATTTGATTATTGTTAGTTTCTGTTAGTATGCGCTTGTTAAGTAATATATAATTTCTATGTCGGTTTGTTGTTCATGCGATTTTTATCGTTCTAAAGATTCTTTTCAATGTACGTTCACTATCTTACAATACACAGCTAATACGATGCAGATGTGTATGTGCGAAGACGCAGTGTGTCCTTGCAGCTATTGGATTTATACAATTTCTACTAACACAAAAAGTTGTTTCTCCGCTCAAAAGTACAAAAGTTTGGCTACACACACAAATTTTTATCTGAACTCATCCAACAAAGCACACCAATAATTCATCTAAACGGTGAAGAATATTTTGTACAATGCTTGTATGTATCAATGGCTGTCTTTTTTTAATCCATCGGTTTTATCATACTCTCTATAAATCCAATTTCTTCTTTCGTCAGTCTATATTTTTTATATAATTGCTTGTCTATCTCCGCTATGGATTTGCTCCAATCAATGTCTGATTGTTCTGTGAAATCTTGTGATGGTACAAACGTAAAACATTCTTTAGTTACATTCACAGAAGTAATGGATTGTCGAAGTAGAAATCTCGCAAACTTTGAGTTTAAATATTTAATATAATTTTCAGCTTCTACTTTTTCAGAAAAAACCGCAACATTTATATACGTTTCTGAGTGAATTTCACCGGGTAGAAGTAGTTGAGGATTTGTTATCACTCGATATTTATCGCCAGGTTTTAAATTTAACTCACCATTGCTAGGCACGAACCTTCCTATAATTACTTTGAACTTAGAAATCAAATCAATATTTTTCTTTACATCTTTTCTAGATACATAGCCCCATCCAGCACTTGTAAGAACTCTTATATCATTCTTAATTCCAACTTCTCTTCCTCTAAAGTAAGTTCTGAAACCAAATGGGTTGATTGAGAGTACTAATTCATTTAAGGATACGTTGGATAATTTTTTGACTTTTAATACGATTGATATAGCTGCATTTGAACGTATAAAGACATCAAAATCATGAAGATTTCTACTCATGGTTTTGTTTGTTGTTGCATCTGTATTTACAACGGTACACAAACCATTATAATTGTTAGACCATAAGAAATAGCAAAGTCCGCCAGCTATATCAACTGTGGGAAATATATTTTTACTAGTTTCAAAATCTACAAGTATTGCCATATTCTTATCAGAAAGCATATTTTTTCTGAAATCATCTAACCCTCTGCCACCTGCATACCATCTAGCAGGCATAATCATAGAAATATGGTCAGGTAAAATCTTTTTACTTATTAAAATGAACTTTTGATATACTGGTATAGCTCCTCTATCCGTACCACCGTCCATTTCCTGATACGGTGGATTTCCTACGATTGCATTAAATTTCATATTGTCAGTATTATGTGATTTCCAAAAAGTTTTACCTTGTTTTACTTTATCAAGAAATTGTTCTTGTTTGTGAGTTATCTGATGTACCAGATTTTCGACATATTGAGTATTCACTGTTGCATTTCTAAAGCCGACCAGAGTTCTTTTTGTGATGCTCTTAGCCATAGGTGTTTTGCATATCACAAAAATATTTTCACGCATTACCTTATCCCAAATATTGTATTGTTCTTCTATGGTTGGTTTTTGTTCCTTTTTTTTGTACTTCGCATCCACTAATTTTTTATAGATACCATAGCCCATATAGAGTGGATATAAACCTGATTTGGAATTTATCTCAAGAATTTTTGAATTTTCGGCAAAGACATTTTTTGTGACATTGCCATGATGTACAAATCGTGGTTTTTCTATGGTATTTTCCATTTTTTCATCAAAAAAGACATAACCACCCAAGCAATCGCCTATGTGCATATTCACTACTCGCCAAGGAGTGAGCACTGTTTCTTTGTCGGGATTTCTAAATGTGCTGAAAATAGTTGTAATTCTGGATATTCGTTCTTCAATGCTCATATTGTCGGCTGTTCTTGCCATGGCACGTATTCGTTTACCCGCCGCTCTGAACACATCCGGATCATAATACTTTTTGAATTTTTCAAACTCAATTTTTGTAACCCCTTTGGGCATAAATTCCTCCCATGATTGATTGTCTATGAGTTGAGAGAAATTATGAATGGTTAATTCTTTGTCTTCATCTTTTACTTCCGCACCGTATAGAAGCAAAGGCATACGAATAGATATACCTCGTAAAATAGAAATGGCGGTATCACGGTTTTTTCGTTTTTCTTCTTTTTCTTTTAGGAGCCGTTTTTCTTCTTCCGTCAATTCCTTTTTAGTTCTGCTTTTCTTTTCGGCATCTCCAAGTTGTTCATATTCTTCATCGGTAAAGCCTTGCTGATTTATATCAATATCACCACTTTTATGTATGGCTTTCGTTGTACCGATTATTTTTTTTAATTTTTCAAATTCTTTTAATTCAACATTGTTCAGTTTCATTAACTGATCATTATACAAATAGCCGTCTTCAAATCCATTACGTACCACTCTTTCAATATAGACTTTTTTGAGTTGCTCGAGCATACTTTCCACATTATAGGCAGTCATTCGCGAGCCATCAACGGAGATGATAGGACAGAAATTTAAGAATTCGCCCATTGTTTGGCGGTCTTGGTCTGAGGTTTTACCGGCTTTTGAAGAAATTTTAGCAACTTCTGATATTACTTTTAGCGTTCTGTCAGGTGCAAAATCGAACACAAAACATTCTTCTTTTACTTTACCGTGTATAGTTGCTGGGGTTTGTACTCTAAAAATGGTTTGCATATAGCTTGAAGCGGATGTATTAAATGACCCGGCAAGCATAAAAACAGCAGTCCAAGCAGGGACAGAAACCCCGGTGGTTAATCTGCCGCATGAAAGAGTAATGGTATAGGTTTCGTGTGGTTTGTTGGTAATAGCATTTTTTACTTTTCTCAATGCCTCCTCGTTTTCTTCTTCTTTGTCGCCCTCACCTGCCACATTGACTATTTTGAATTGACCGAAAACAGGATGTGACTGTAATATGGCACTCAAAGCTCTTGCTTCTTTTACGCCGGGAACCATCCACAATGAATGTCGAAAATTATCCCTGTATGTTTTAGTAGAATAGGGATAGTTACTAATGTTATCCTCTTTACAAATTAAGTTCAAAAAAGCACGAATATCCTTTTCATGCAGAAAACGATTATCGTCTTTTACTCTAAAAAATTCACGGAAGTTGAATGCTAATTCTTCATCTTTGAATGAACTAAATAATTTGCCTAAGTCGTAGGTGTAAATATTAAGGCGAGGAAGCGAAGCATAAGGATTGGGATCACCACAATGAATTTCGTCCCATTCCTTTTTGGCTTTTTGCTCCATGACATAATCCCAAGTAAAGATTTCATCGTCTTTATAATTACTCAAAAGATTAAAGGGAGTTCCTGAAAGGTGGAGAACCTTTGTAGAATGTTTTTCTAATTCACGAATCACATTTTTCCCTAAATCAGTTTGCGTTCCTTCATGTGCTTCATCTATGATGATGAGTTCCCATTGAGTATTAAATATTGTATCATTTTTATTAAAATTTCCTCCAACGTGTGAAGAACCTCTCAGATCCTGAATAGAAGCGAAGTATATATATTTTGATTTAGTTTTCTTTTGTTGCGTCTCGAGGGTTTGTATTGTCTCTCCTTGCTTTTTCGAGCCATAGGAAAAATTTGGTTTATCGTAAAATATCTTCCCAAAATCTTCAAACCACCCTTCATCTACAACAGGGCGATGCGTTAGGATTAATGTTCTTTTTAAGTCCAAATCCTTAACAACCTGAAGCGCAGAAAGGGTTTTGCCAAAACGCATTTTTGCAAACCAAAGCATTTTATTACCTTTTTTGAATTGCTTCTTGGTTTTCTCAATAGCGTCTTGTTGCTCAGGTCTAAAAACAATGGGATTTCTATCCGTTGAGATTTCACTTTTACCAATAGATTTTTTCCCTTCTTTTACTGCTTTAATCGCCTTTTTTGCAGTTTCAAGATCTGTTATAAACCATTCATTGGATTTGTTTTTTATATCAAAGAGTTTTTGTTTTATGCCTGAACGTTTTAAAACTTGATGTACATCTGAATCTGAAAATGACTTTAATATACCTTTGTCATTGAAAGCTGCTATTTCAGTATGGAGTAACTCATATTTAATACCGGCTGTTTGAGTATATTGATTGATTCGTTTTCGGGCAGCTTCATTGAGTACTTTACTATTGGGTAGTAAAGAAATACCTTCGGTGTCGGCAGTTGTTTCTCCGATTTTCAAACATCCTTTGTGTGCGCTGTCATTGATACGAAACACATAGATAAGTTTTATTTTAAGTGATGATGTAAACTTCATAGCATTACTCTTATTAAAGCAAGTCAATAAATTTAATTTTTTTGCCTTTTTTACCGTTTTCTAAATCTTTATTGCCCCAATCTCTTATTAAGCAATACATTCCATTGTGTTTTTTAATATTATCATTTGCACATCCTTCACATTCCTCTTTTTTGACATCTACCTCGCCAAACAAAGTGTCATTTCTCGATAATTTTGGGTGGCAACTTTCCGGTATCACTCCCTTTAGACCATCCATTTGCCATACATTCCAAGAAATAATATACGCTATGTATTGAATAGATTTTAGTAGTGGTTCTTTATGAAATTTGAATTTGTAATTTTCTATAAATGTGATGAGCATGGCTTCTCTGGCAAGAAGTAAACTGTCACCCTGCCATTCAAAGGCATAAATATTTTTATATGCAATTTGTGCTGCTTTCAACCATTCTCCGGAATCCTCGACATTTTCATTAATTACTCGTAATTTTCTATCTAAAAGACCAATCCTATTATCAACTTGGATAAATTCTCCTGTTGTTGTATCGTATCGGCTTGTTATATATGGTGCTTCCCCACACGCCATTTCGAGTCTGGTTTCCCGTACATAATGTTGCCATGTTTTACCCGAAGGAAAGTTGATTTTATTGTGATTTACTTCCCATGTCCTCGTACCGTCATGTGATAACACTTCAGTATTGAAAACATTTTCCATTTCAAACCAAGCATTGTCAATAAGGTTGTTTTGTGCATTACATATCCAAGACGGCGTAAAAACTTCAGCCATTTCACGCACTCTCGATTGTTGCAATTCTTTATTTTTTTTAACTCGCGGCATTATTATATTGCCATTTTCACCGGTTATTGAAGAAGTTGTTATATGCGAAGAACGTCCATAATCATCACCCAAGTCTTGATAATTGTCTGTTGCCCAAAAGATATTTTGTTTTGTTGTGTGGTCACGCAAAAGTATGTCTAGTACTTTAGGATACTTCCCTGATATGTCATTTTCTAAAATATCTATGTCTATTCCCAATTCTTCCATCTATTTTAGTTGTTATTGTATTGTTTGTACTCTCTATCTTAAAATTACATTCTTACTCTTTCTTCAGGACTGTCAAGAAACTCTGAATCTTCTTCTAAAAACTCAACTTTACATTAGGGTTTTATCATAACATAAAGGTTGTTGCAAAAATAAAAGTTTCTTTGTTAGGAAACATACTTTTTAACCGTCTTTCCCCCAAACTACAAAAGTTTATCTACACAAACAAATGTGAATTTCTTATACTATACAGGAAATAAAGTGGTTTTCGTTGTTTTTGTTTTTATATCCTGACATATCAAGAACGTATGTACAAGTGCTGTAATCATCGGGTAAAGTATAGGGGGATTTCTAAACAATGTTGTGTATGAACACGAATGTCCGCTTTTGAAAAAAAGCGGACATTCGTATGGTAAAAGCAATCATTGAGGTAACAAAGCGGTTTTGGAGTTTTCAGTGTTTCAAATCCCTACAAATCAAGAAAGTCAATCATGAAATCTCTACAATCACTTTAATCTTGGTATAAATCCGCTAATTTTGCTTTTGAAATCTTCATTTACATATCCGATTGACTGACTATGGCAACACTTTTTCTTGATGGTAACTCTTTGACAATTGAGCAGCTTGTTCATGCTGCCCGTGATTATTCTTCAGTTCTTAGTCTTACGGATGCATCACGTTCGGCAATAGAGCGTGCGCGTGCTGTTGTGGATGACTGGGTGGCGGAACATCGTGTTGTGTACGGTATAACCACGGGGTTCGGGGAATTTGCGAATATTGTGATTAACCCTCATGAAATCGAGGATTTACAAGAAAATCTTATTATTTCCCATAGTGTTGGCACGGGAGATTTTTTGCCCGATTATATTGTGCGTGCAATGATTATCTTGCGTATTAATGCTTTGGCAAAAGGTCATTCGGGTATTCGATTGTCCACCGTAGAAGCATTGATAGCCATGTTCAATGCGGGCATAGTACCTGCAATTCCCTCGCAAGGTTCTGTGGGCAGCAGCGGTGATTTAGCGCAGTTGTCCCATATAGCTTTATCATTAATTGGAAGAGGTGAAGTATTGAGTGCGGACGGCGGCACAGAAGAGTCGGCAGAGGTTTTGAAACGTCATGGCATAGAGCCGGTTCGATTAAAAGCAAAAGAAGGTCTGGCATTGATTAACGGTACTCAGATGATGTGTGCGTACGGCGCATTCGCAGTATTTACGGCACAACAGTTGGCAGATAATGCGGACATTGTCGGGGCGCTCACCACCGATGCTCTGCGCGGCACGGATAAAGCATTTGATGAACGAATCCATGCTTTGCGTGGTTTTGCGGGGCAAATGAGTTCGGCATATAATCTTCGTGCATTGCTTGAGGGAAGTGAAATCCGTGTTTCCCATCTTGAAAATGATGATCGTGTGCAAGATGCCTATTCTTTGCGATGTATGCCCCAAGTGCATGGAGCTTCGCGCGATGCCATTGATTATGTCTATAAAGTGATTGCCACGGAGCTTAATTCAGTGAATGATAATCCATTGATTTTTCCGGAAACAGGTGAACCTATCGAAGGAGGTAATTTTCATGGACAACCATTGGCACTTGCTTTAGATTTTTTGGCAATCGCTTGTGCTGAATTAGCGAATATTTCCGAGCGTCGCACCGAACGGATGGTCAATGGTGCATTAAGTTGCGGTTTGCCTCGATTTTTAACAACCAAAGGCGGCGTACAATCGGGTATGATGATAGCGCAATATAATTCGGCTTCTATTGTGTCGGAAAATAAAGTTTTGTGCCATCCGGCGAGTGTTGATTCCATACCGACAAGCGGCAATCAAGAAGATCATAATTCAATGGGAAGTATTGCAGCACAAAAAGCATGGAAGGTGGTGCAAAATAGTATCTCTGTGATTTCTATAGAATTATTGTGTGCTGCACAAGCAATAGAGTTCCATCGTCCCTTAAAAACAAGTGAACGTTTAGAGCGCGTCATGGCAACCGTGCGTGCTAAAGTACCCTTTGCAGAGACGGACAGAGTGCTGTATAAAGACATTGCTGCTGTGCGCACTTTAGTTGCTCAGGGGGCTGTATTGGATGCTGCGGGAATGGCGGAGATTAAACGATGAAGCAGACGATACAAAGTGTTTTACTCCACGGCATACTTTTGCTTATAGCTGCGGGCATGATTTTCCCGATGTTTTGGATGATTTTACTGTCATTGCGTGAACATCCCGAAAGCTATGAGACATTTTTTTCTTTATTAAGTGCCCCGACGGTACTGAAAAATTATGCTGATGCACTCGGGTCAGATACATTCGGTATGTACTTTCTGAACTCTGTAATTGTGGGCTTAGTTGTCACTGTGGGCAATATGCTTTTTTGTTTGATGTGCGGTTATGCTTTTGCCCGTCGGGATTTTATAGGAAAACCCCTATTATTTATGACAATTCTGGGCGTATTGATTATCCCGCCGCAAGTAATCATGATACCATTATATCGTTTAATGGTGCAATTCGGGTGGATAAATACCTATTGGGCATTAATTGTGCCATGGATGGTGACACCGTTCGGTATTTTTTTATTGAGGCAATATATTCAAGGATTACCTACGGATATTGAAGATGCAGCACGTATTGACGGCGCAGGTGAATGGTATATCTTATTCAGAATAGTTATGCCTTTGTGCAAACCTGTATTGACAGTCTTGGGTATTTATATTTTTCTCGGAAATTGGAATTCTTTTTTATTTCCATTTTTATTTACGAATGAAGAAAGTATGAGAACACTCCCGGTTGGATTAGCGTTCTATATAGGAAAACAATCCATAGATTGGGGGCATTTAATGGCAGGCGCGGGAATTTCCGCTATTCCTGTCCTTGTGTTATTTATTGTGTTCCACAAGCAAATTATTCAAGGATTAACAGCCGGAGCATTGAAAGAGTAATACGTATATAAGTCGAAACATACTAATTTGTTCATAGACATAGTAAAGAATTATATGGCAAATCGTTGGGGCATTCCACAAGATGTAGAAACTGCTGTTATAGCACGTGATCAATCATGCGTCTATTGCAGTATTCCATTTGACAATATGAGTACAACATCAAAAAAAACATGGGAGCATATTATTAATGATACAGCATTGAATGGTGCAGATAATATAGCGCTGTGTTGCAGGTCATGCAATGCAAGTAAAAATAATAAAGTGCTCAAAGATTGGTTGCAGAGTCCATACTGTCAACGAAAAAATATTAATAAAAACACGGTTGCTTCTGTTGTGAAAAAACACTTGGAAAAATAATTATATTGTCATAGTGAGCAATTATTCCACAAATTGCAAAGCACATAAGGATGCATATTTACCACCGAGAGCGATTAGTTCTTCATGTGTACCCGATTCGATAATGGAACCTTTGGCAAAAACAAGAATATTGTCGCATTGACGAATAGTAGATAAACGATGGGCAATGATGATGGTTGTGCGTCCGCTCATAAGTCGTTCCAATGCTTGTTGTATAAGCTGTTCACTTTCCGAATCGAGTGAACTTGTTGCTTCATCCAAAATAAGAATAGGTGGATTTTTAAGTATAGCACGTGCAATAGCAATTCTTTGTCTTTGACCACCTGATAATTTAACACCGCGTTCACCGACTATCGTTTCCATACCTTCGGGAAAATTGCGAATAAAGTCCGCAGCATTTGCCAGAGTTGCCGCTTGCCATAATTGTTCATCGTTTGCATGAAGATTGCCATAGAGAATATTATCGCGAATAGTGCCGCCAAAGAGAGTAATGTCTTGCGGGACAATGCCAATGGCTTGACGTATTGCACCAAGAGGCAAACTGTCTGACGGTAAAGAATTGAAAGTAATAGTGCCCTTTTGCGGAGCATATAACCGTTGTATAAGAGCTGCCATAGTTGATTTGCCTGCGCCGCTTTCTCCGACAAATGCCACTCTTTGTCCTGCCTCAACAGATAAAGAAATATCATTCAAGACATTGATATCAGGACGTGAAGGATAGGCAAATGTCACATGGTCAAAACGGAGGGAACGCAATTCTGCGCTATGCAAAGTGTCATGGGGAAAATCATCATGTTCTGCTGTTTCATTGAGTATTTCTTGAACCCTTACTGCTGCCCCCAATGCCCTTTGTACTTGGCTGAGTAATTCGGCAAAGCTGCCCATTGCGCCACCGACGAACATAGCATACATAAGAAATGTAGCAAAATCACCAAAGGTTATTTTTTGTTGATCAATCAGGGATGCGCCATACCATAATACACCCGAAATACTGCCAAAAAAAGCAAAAAGAATAAATGACACAAAAGCCGAACGCATCTTGGCGGTGAGTATTGCCAAATGTACGGAAGTATGCAAAGCCGTACCGTAGCGCGAAGATTCATATTGTTCATTTCTATAGGACTTAACGCTGGCGATTGCTTGCAAGGATTCCTCAACAACCGTAGAAGCATGGGCAAGAGCGTCTTGTGTTTTTGTGCTGTGTTTACGAATGCGTCTGCCAAAAAGAACTGCTGCGGCAATTAACACGGGCAAAGCTGTAAGGATGGGCACGGCAAGTTGCAAACTTTGAGTCATAATAAAAATAATCCCACCAAAAAGAAATACCGTTTGGCGTAATATTTCAAGTGAGGTAAAACCAAGCGTTTCTTGTATTTGTGTTAAATCAGCAGTTAAGCGCGACCCAAGCTCCCCTACCCTTCTTTCTGCAAAAAAGCTCATCGGTAAACGCACCAAATGTTCAAAAACATGAGTGCGTAATTGTGCAACAACTTTTTCTGTAATGGTCGTAAGTTGCACGGAGAAAATATAACGAATGATACTTTGTAAAGCAATAAGCGAAAGAAGTCCGAGAGCTATTTCCCCTGCGGAAAAACGTACAGTGTCGGGATGGAGCACGGCATCAAGCAAACCGCCGGTGAGTCGCGGGAAGAGTAAACCCACTGATGCGGTAAGTGTCATAAATACCAATGAGACAACTGCTCGAAAAGCGAAGGGCTTATAAAGAGAAAGTAAAAATGATAATTGACGACGCGATTCCACACCTGAAAGTCGTTCGGAAGGAAGAGTAGATTTTTTTGCCATAAATATGCACGTTAATATCTGGCAGAGACGTATCCGTTGCTGATGGTATTATATGAGTTTCTTACATGATGATTGAAGAACAATGAGCACCCCATTGTACATAGTATGAAGATAATGATAAGGAAAATGTATGATTATTGAATCGTCATCATTAATGTGATAACAGCACAATTATAATAGTTACAGATAGTCCGGCTCAATTTAAAAAGGGGCTATATCTTAGTTCTATAACCCCGATTACTATTTTTTACTTTACAATACTATCATACGAATATTGTTTATTGTAATGCGAATTTAAGAGGAATATAGACAGTATAAGGTACGGGCTTACCATTATTCATCGCCGGATTGGTTTTGAAATTCTTTACGGCATCAATCGCTGCCTCATGGAATAAAGGTGATGTTGATGTGTGAATTTCTGATTTTACTGCTTTTCCTTCTTCATTAATTAATATTTTTAAGATAACATTTCCTTCTTTTTTTAGACGAATTGCCATACTTGGATACACCACATTTTTTTGGATAGCCATAATATCAATCTTGGGTTCAATTTCCGGAATAAATTCAAACTCATTTTCTTCTTCTTCCGGAATTGCTGTTGCTGAATATGAAGGTTGACTTGGTATTTCCCCGCCTCCACCCAAGAAAGACGAAACAACGCTTCCATCGCCATCGGTTTCGGATGGTACAGAAGTGCGTGTGTCAATAATTTCTTCTGGTATAGTGTCATTATTTTTATGTGTAGTTTTTCCTATCAGCCCATTTGTACTTTTTGTTGCAGTCGAAGAACCTTTTTTTTCGCCTTTAGTCTCCGGTATTTTGGGGTGAGGTTCAATATGTATTTGTACAGGTGGAGTGATGATAGGAAAAACAATCTTATTGTAAAAAAAAGACAAGCACAGAATTATGATTGAAATAAGACATAGTGTAGAGAAAAAACTGTAGAGAGTTGTTCTGTTTATGCCATCCGAAAGTTCGTGAGTGCCAATATGGCGTGTCGAGAGATGCAGAAGCGTTGTCATAATATCCTCCATTGTTGTTGACTAATGAGTCAGTAACGTAAAGAAAAGTTACATTTCACAATTTTTTTTCTCATTAAGTCTAAAAACATAGGGTGTACAATTGTGAAACAAATACATGATTATATTATTCTTTACTTGGGAAGCTAAATAGGGTTGTTTTTGCATTTCTATCATACAGAACAATGAAGAAATTATGAATATAAAGTAACAATGTGGCTAAGTTTTCCAAGAAAAACAGAGTGAAGAAATTATGAACATAAATTAAGTTTGTATTTATTGTAAAAATTGTAAGTTTGTGTAAATTTCTATTGTGTACATGTTAAATAAAGTAAATACCATCGCCACACAATAAAGTCTTGATTCCTTTTCATGTGAATGTATGGTCCTATGTATTATGTATGTAAATAAAATTTCGTTATCACTATTATTAAGGAGACTGTTCTATGAAAACAGTACGTTACACAGTTCTGCTACTATGTTTGTTGGCAGGGCTACATTCTTCTGCATCTGCGCAGATTACGGTATTTCCCTCATATTATGAGGATTTTGAAAATGGCGACGGTGGTTGGTCTGCATCCGGTACCAATTCATCGTGGGAACTTGGCGAGCCATCCGGCTGGGAATTATCCGGTGCATATTCCGGCAGCAATGCATGGGCGACAGGTTTATATAGTTCATATAATACAAATGAACTTTCATACCTAACATCGCCACAGTTTGATTTTTCTTGTCTAACGGATGACCCAACATTACGTTTTGCTCAGGCATACTGGTTGGAAGGTAATTGGGACTTTTACTGGATAGAGATTTCTGTCAATGGAGGCGCTTGGACAAAATTAGGAAGTGCCGGTTCGGGTGATAACTGGTATAATACATGGTATGATTATAATACCGATTCGGATATTGATGTTTTTTGTGGATATTATGATTATTCCTATGGTTGGGATATTTCGGGTCATACATTAACAGGAACTGCCGGTTCATCGAATGTTCGTATTCGTTTCGTTTTGGACTCTGATACCTCGTATGAAGAAGATGGTGTTTATATTGATGATATAAGTATTGAAGCATCAAGTACTACACTTCCTGCTGTTGTTCTTAGTTCCCCCAATAATAATATGACGAATGCTCCATTAGATATAACATTGTCATGGGATAGTCAAAATTGTGCCGATTGGTACGAAGTGGAAGTTTCTACAACAAATGATTTTTCCAATATTGTATATTCTGAGGGTAAGTTTACAGAATTGTCGTATGACCTTATCGGTTTAGACTATGAAACACAATATTTCTGGCGGGTACGTGCTGTGAAAGACGGCAATCCGGGGCAATGGTCTTCAACGCGTAACTTTACAACAATTCCCTCACCACCGGATAGCCCTGTATTATTATCACCGATTGACGGCACTCTTAATCTTAATCCGACAAGTGTTGCTCTGCAATGGCAATCACAACCCAAAGCAAGTTCTTATCGCATTCAACTTTCGACAGATCCTACATTTACAGGCGGTATTATTGTTGATGAATCTGTTTCGGGCGGTGCTAAAGATGTGAGCACATTATTGGTCTATGGCACACGCTATTATTGGAGAGTCAATGCGTCCAATATTTCAGGAACAAGCGGATGGTCACCTGTGTGGAATTTTGCAACACTATTACCTTTGCCTGTATTAGCAGCACCTGCCAATAATGAACAAGGCCTTGAACTACCATTGCAGCTTTCTTGGCAGGGTATTGCCGGTGTGAGTACATATAATCTACAGATAGCAAGTGATGCCGGATTTACTACAATCCTTTTTGATGGTAATATTAATGGTACAACCTATAGTTCGACAACACTTGACTTAGATGCTCAATATTTTTGGAGAGTCCGTGCAGTTGGTAATGGCGGTATCGTCAGTGCATTTACGCCATCACGTACTTTTAGTACAATCGTACCAACACCGATATTGTCACTCCCATTTAGCGGTGAAGTAGATAAAGCAACAAGTGTGGATTTGGTATGGAAAGAAAATCCCAAACCTGCACAGTATCAAGTGCAGGTATCAACTTCATTAATATTTACACAAAAAGATATTCTTCTTGATAAAATTATTAATGGACAGACACTAAATATTATGGATTTACCACATAATACTTTGGTGTATTGGCGTGTACGTGCGGTAACGACAGATAAAGGCAATAGTAATTGGAGTGATGCTTATTCTTTTATGACTATTGTTGCCCCGACTCAAAATCTATTACCGGCAGATAATTCACGTTCCCTTTCCTTCCCTATCGAATTTCAATGGCAATCAGTGGGTGAACAAGTATCGTATGATATTGAAATTGCGGAAGACGAAAATTTTAAAAATATTGTTGTACGTGAAATAGTTGGTAATCTTTCAACAATACAATTCAGTAATTATCACGGTTTAACATATAATCAAACATATTGGTGGCGCGTTCGCCCTCGTTCACGTTCAGGACAAGATATTTCTTGGTCACCTTCTTATACATTTACGACAAAGATAGGTTCAGCGACGGTAATATCACCGATGGATAAATCTACCGATCAAAGTTTGCGCAGCCGTTATATGTGGAGTACAGTATCGGGTGCTGAGCAGTATAGTTTGGTAGTATCGAAATCATCAGATTTATCGAATCCGATTATCAGTGTAGATAATGTGAGTAATACGGAGTATTCATCGTTAGCCGAGCTTGAATTATCTACGACCTATTATTGGCAAGTTCGCAGCATATCTTCATCCAATGGCAGCAGTGATTCCCCTGTGTGGAGTTTCACGACAGCAAGTGCGAAAGTTGCCTCTGCACCTGATTTGATTATGCCTGCTGCGAATGCTGTTGTTGCTGCGGGACGCATTGAATTGCAATGGAGCAGTGTAGAAGGCGCAACGAGTTATGATGTAGAGGTTTCCGATAATCAGACCTTCAGCACAATAGCGTATAGTGGAGCGGGTCAAACGGCTTCATCGTGGAGCATAGATGTCACAGAAAGTTCACGTACTTTATATTGGCGCGTTCGTTCAGTAAACAGTGCAGGTACCGGAGCATGGTCATCATGGCGTCGTTTCAGTACATCTGCGAGTGCCTTATTGGCTCCTGAATTATTATCGCCACCTCGCAATGGAGTACGCATAGAGCCGACCGTAATATTTGTATGGAATGAAGTATCGAATGCTGTGTCATATCATATACAAGTTTCGACAGATGCTAATTTTGGTACACTTGTCTATTCGAAGAACAAATTGATAGGTTTATCTACTTTGCCATTGAATTTAAATTCTTCGACGACCTATTATTGGCGTGTTTTATCGGAGAATGAGCAAGGCGAGAGCGTTTGGTCCCCTGTATGGAGCTTTACAACTTCATCGGGTACGACGAGCATATCAGAGGATGTATCAGCAAATACGATTCGTGTAACCCCACATCCTGTAGTAGGTAGCATCGGCTTAACGATAGATCGCGAGGGTATATATGAAGTATCGTTATTGGGTATGGGCGGTGAAGAAGTGCAGAATTTAGGTAAAGCGTTTGTAGGTCATCAAGATTATTCAACTGATGGTTTGGGTTCGGGAATGTATATCTTGCGTATAAGCGATGGCACAACATTGCGCCATATACCTATCGTCATCACACGCTAAACCCTATTAATCATTGCTTATTATGTTTTGTCCCTGTCGTTCAATAATGACAGGGATTTTTTTTTGCATCGTACGGAACAAATTGTATGACAATAAAGTGAACAATGCTTCATAAATTTGCACATTATCAAAATTATTTTACTAAGTTTGCTCTGTAAAGAGAATTTAACATCAAGTTATTCTATACTTATAATCATCCTTCTTTCATCCGAATATCAAGAAACAAAGTTTATACTATAGTTTGTGTTTATATAACTACATTTATTTAGGTGATTTATGCGTAAAGCACTTATTACTTCCATCGTGTGTTTTGTGTGCGTATGGTCGGGGCTGAGTACTTCAAAAGCCCAAACAAATATTTTTCCTTCTTACTTTGAAGGATTTGAATCTTCTAACGGAAACTGGTCCGCAAGCGGAACAAACAGCACTTGGGCTTGGGGTTCTCCGGCATCGGGCATTCTTACGACATCCGGTGAGGGAACACGTTGTTGGAAGACTAACCTTACCGGTAACTATCTTGCAAATGATGCCTCGTTTTTGACCTCCCCTGCTTTGGATTTCACCTGTTTTGCAACTGACCCTACAATCAGTTTTCTCAAATGGCAGCAAATTGAAACAAATTATGATTATCTTGACTTACAATTATCTACTGATGGCGGTTCAACATGGACAACATTAGGTACAACAGCATCAGGTGGTACTAATTGGTACACTCATTCATCAAATCGTTGGAACGGTGCACAAACAACATGGACTTCATGTTCTCATGTAATGACAGGAATGGCTGGGAAAGCCAATGTAAGAATGCGTTTTCGTTTCACATCCGATGGATCTGTACAGCAAGTTGGGGTCGGTATTGATGCTATTCGTATTGAAGTACCCGGTGGTCCAACCACTGCTCCTCCGCCAACATTAACATCTCCCATAGATGGGGCTGCCAATCAACCATTGGCGGTTACAGTAAATTGGAGTACATCCATTTGTGCACAATCGTATGAAGTGCAAGTTTCTACTTCTTCAACATTTGCGACGACATTTTTTACTCAATCCGGCTTAACGGTTGGTTCTGCTTCATTAACGGGTTTGGCTTTTGAAACAGTCTATTTTTGGCGAGTTCGTTCTATTCTCAATGGTGTTCCCGGTGCATGGTCACCTACTCGCAGTTTCTCGACTATACCGCCGCCGCCCGGTATTCCTGTATTAATTTCTCCAGCGGATAATGCAGTAAATCTTGACCCACCGTCGGTATTTTTGTTATGGACACCTGATTCAAGAGCGACAAGTTATCGTGTCCAAATGGCTCGCGATGCAGCATTTACGCAAATACTTGTTGATAAGTCCACAACATCAGCTTCAGAAGATGTACGTTCGTTAATGGGATTTGGCACACGCTATTATTGGAGAGCTAATGCTTCCAATGCATCCGGTACAAGTGCTTGGTCTCCTGTATGGACATTTGCGACAGCATTGCCGACACCATCTCTTGCATTTCCACCGGATAATGAAAAAGAACTTTCTATTCCTGTTCGTTTGGATTGGAATGGCTTAGCCGGTATCAATACATATACCTTACAAGTAGCAAAAGATCAGACATTTACTGATTTAGTTTTTAATGGCGATGTTACAGGATTTCAAGCATTTGTTTCTATGCTTGAGTACAATATGCGCTATTTCTGGCGTATTCGTGCTGTGGGAGCCGGTGGTATAACAAGTAACTATACACCATCACGTGCATTTAGTACATTGGTTTCTACACCTAAACTTACTGTGCCGAATGATGGTGCTGTGGACATTGCAACTCAAGGGCTTACTTTATCATGGTTACCTAATCCGACTGCTGTCGAATACCGTGTACAAATAAGTACATCATCGCTTTTCAATAACACTTCAGAAATTATTTTCGATCAGAAAATTAATGGCTTGACAACAACGGTCAATAATCTTCCCAATAATAAACTCTTGTACTGGCGTGTAAGAGCGGAAAGTGTTGTGTTGGGTGCAAGTTATTGGTCTGAGCCATTCACATTTACAACAATTTTAACTTCGGTCACGAATATGAAACCGGAGGATAATAGTCTGGCACTGAATTTCCCCCTTCGTATGGAATGGACATCTGCCGGTGAACAAGTATCGTATGATATTCAAATAGCAACGGATAATAACTTTAAGAATATTGCCTTATCACGGATTGTAGATAACCTTGAAATGCTTGATATAGGTGCATTGGACGGTTTGCAATTCTTTACGCAATATTGGTGGCGCGTTCGCCCTCGTTCACGTTCAGGACAAGATATTCCTTGGTCACCTTCTTATACATTTACGACAAAGATAGGTTCAGCGACGGTAATATCACCGATGGATAAATCTACCGATCAAAGTTTGCGCAGCCGTTATATGTGGAGTACAGTATCGGGTGCTGAGCAGTATAGTTTGGTAGTATCGAAATCATCAGATTTATCGAATCCGATTATCAGTGTAGATAATGTGAGTAATACGGAGTATTCATCGTTAGCCGAGCTTGAATTATCCACGACCTATTATTGGCAAGTTCGCAGCATATCTTCATCCAATGGCAGCAGTGATTCCCCTGTGTGGAGTTTCACGACAGCAAGTGCGAAAGTTGCCTCTGCACCTGATTTGATTATGCCTGCTGCGAATGCTGTTGTTGCTGCGGGACGCATTGAATTACAATGGAGCAGTGTAGAAGGCGCAACGAGTTA
The DNA here is from genome assembly GCA_002344005.1 of Ignavibacteria bacterium UBA2373. GTDB lineage: Bacteria > Bacteroidota > Ignavibacteria > Kapaibacteriales > UBA961 > UBA2353. The sequence continues at coordinate 39,993 of DDTD01000077.1, forward strand.
TGATGTAGAGGTTTCCGATAATCAGACCTTCAGCACAATAGCGTATAGCGGAGCGGGTCAAACGGCTTCATCGTGGAGCATAGATGTCACAGAAAGTTCACGCACTTTATATTGGCGCGTTCGTTCAGTAAACAGTGCAGGTACCGGAGCATGGTCATCATGGCGTCGTTTCAGTACATCTGCGAGTGCCTTATTGGCTCCTGAATTATTATCGCCACCTCGCAATGCAGTACGTGTAGAACCAACTGTAATATTTGTATGGAATGAAGTATCGAATGCTGTGTCATATCATATACAAGTTTCGACAGATGCTAATTTTGGTACACTTGTCTATTCGAAGAACAAATTGATAGGTTTATCTACTTTGCCATTGAATTTAAATTCTTCGATGACCTATTATTGGCGTGTTTTATCGGAGAATGAGCAAGGCGAGAGCGTTTGGTCCCCTGTGTGGAGCTTTACAACTTCATCGGGTACGACGAGCGTATCAGAGGATGTATCAGCAAATACGATTCGTGTAACCCCACATCCTGTAGTAGGTCTTATAGGCTTGACAATAGAGCTTGAGGGAATGTATGAAGTAGCATTATTGGGTATGAACGGAGAAATAGTACAGAATTTGGGTAAAGCGATTGTAGGTCGCAATGAGTATTCGACCGAAGGATTGAGTTCGGGCATGTATATTTTGCGTATAAGCAATGGTAAAAGCTTACGTCACATTCCTATCATTATCGCAGATTAAGTCTTTGTTCTATGCTAGTATAAGCACAGTCCCTGCTGTTAAACAACGGCAGGGATTTTTTTTGCAGACTTGATAGTATTCGTCAATTTCGTATATTGAACTACAAAGGCAGTAGTTTATACTAATTCCTTCGTAGAAAGAATCTTTATATATCACAAGAAAGGAATCACATAATGAGTGTGAGTATTGTTACAGTAAAAAGCCAATCGGATATACATACGTTTATTGATGCCCAATGGTTATTCTATAAAAATGATCCTAATTTTGTTCCTCCCCTTAAAATGGATAGAAAAAAATTATTGAATAAAAAAGTTAATCCATTTTATAAACATGCGGAAATGGAACTGTTTCTCGCAAAACGCAATGGTGCAATTGTCGGGCGTATTGGGGCAATCGTCAATTGGAATCATAATAAGACTCATAATGACAAAGTGGGTTTTTTTGGTTTCTTTGAATGTGAAAATAATCAAGAAACCGCCGATGCACTTTTTCAAGCAGCGAGTGAATTTTTGAAAAAATATTCCATGACACATATGCGCGGACCTGTGAATCCTTCAATGAATGATGAGACTGCTCTTCTTGTTGAGGGTTTTGACAGTCCTCCCGTTGTACTGATGACCTATAATCCACCGTATTATGCAAATCTGATTGAAAATACAGGTATGAAAAAAGTGCAGGATTTATTGGCATATCGCTTACATAATGAGGAATATTTAAGCGATAAATTGCGACGGATGACCGACATAGTTCGTGAAAGAAATCATGTGAATGTGCGTTCAGTGAATTTTAAAAATAAAGAACAATTTTTGAAAGATGTTCAGACACTGAAGGAAATTTATAATTCGGCATGGCAGCCCAATTGGGGCTTTGTGAAAATGACAGATGAAGAATTTGATTTTCTTGCCAATGATTTAAAACAAATTGCTGATCCCGATTTCACGATTATTGCCGAAATTAAAGGAGTTCCCGTTGGTTTTGCTCTTGGATTACCCGATATAAATCAATCACTTATTTATAATAAAAGTGGCGGATTACTTTCCGGAATATGGCATTTGTTGACAAAGAAAAAGCATATTACCATTACGCGTATTATTGTGCTGGGAGTTTTGCCCGAATATCAAAAAACAGGTGTTGATGCTGTAATGTATTGGGAATTAGGCGACAAAGCTCGGAAAAAAGGCAGACCTTACGGTGAGGCATCATGGATTTTGGAAGATAATGTGATGATGAATCGTGCTTTGACCACAACAATGAAAGGTGAAGTGTATAAACGCTATCGTCTTTATGAAAAATCTCTTTGATATATCAAAAATAGTATTAAAAAAGCCGCTATCATATTGATAACGGCTTTTTTTTTGTGACAATAATATTCGGATAAAGTGTATGAATTATTCAATCGGAGTTTCAATAGTAACCCGCACTGTACGGCTGTAAATTCTTCCTTCGGGCAAATCATTGTTGTAAAGAATTTGATTATTACCTTTGCCCACGGCAATATCGGATGGTAATTTCAATAAGCGAGCCACTTCTTTTGCCCGACTATCCGATAATTTAAGATTATAGTCAGGGTTTCCTGTGCGGTCGGTATAACCTTCTATGGTGACTATTGAGCGAGGATCAAGACGTGATTTAATTAACTCAACAATAGCCATATTGCTTTCATCAACCGTACTTTCATTGTATTTAAACGTTATTAAGCTAAATGTTACAATGCGATCTTTTTGATTGTACAATTGCTCTACCACTATGGGCGAACCGTCTATGCGTATTTTTTTACCTTCTCGATCACGTGCAAAGAGTGTTAGTGATAAAAGACCTTTGCCCCGAGGAATATTTCCTTTGTCTTCATTGATATTCCATACAAGAGGAGCGGAAGGAATTTCGCCAATATCGGTAAATTCTTTAAGTGTTTTATTACCTTGGCTTATCACGATGTTCCATTCTTCGATGCTTCCTTCTGATTGTGCACGAGCCGAGATATTCATAGCGGCTATATTCGTTGTCCGAGTTGTGTCCATAAAGGACAATAGACTGAAAATACTTTGTGAATTTGATGTGATTTCCACGCGACGATTTTCTGCAAAACCATCTTCATTATTTGTATTGGAATGATTTTCCGGCAAATTACGATATTGTACTTTGATGCGCTTAGGATCTATTTGCCAGACAGAGGTTAAATAGGTCTTGACATTTTCAGCTCTCTGTTGCGCAAGTTGTATTTGATCTTTTTCCGATTCACTGCCTGACAAACAACCCGTAAGGGAAATAGTGCTCGTCGGATCGGTTATCATACGCTTTGCCAATACATTAAGAATCTGATAATAAACACCGAGAGTGCCGGCTCCATCAAGAACAGAAAGCTCGAACCGTTCTGTTTCATTCGGACTTAGCTGAATATAGCGCTTTGGGATTTCGACACTACCCGGATCGAAAAATATATTATTCATCAATGCCGTGATATTCGACGAGATAATATTATTAACACGGAATATTTGAGGATTCAATTGTTTGCCATTACTGTCTATAATAATCCCGCGAATTGTGCCACGCAATAATTGTTGTTTGGGCGGTGCAGCATCAGCTTCTAAATTTAAAGTAATTGCTGTTTCCGTTTGCTGTATGTCGGGAAGCTCCATCGGAGGCAAGGGGGGATCTTCACGGAAAATATAGCGAAGCCCTATGCCTGCGCCGATTGTCTGTATTTTCCACGGATTGGTCTGCAATACATCTGTAAAGCCAATGGCATAGGATATTTCCGGTGTGGCGACGAAGGTCCGGTTTTGGTTGAGCGGTATATCATAACCAATGGAAGTAAGTGCAGATAATTGCAGTGTATTCAGCATAGGTATTTCACCCGAAGAACTGAGCCATACACTACTGCCATTACTAAAAACCAAGTTCGTCGGAGATGACAAGATTTCTTCTTGCACATACTTTGCTGTGCCCGAAAAACCGATATTCATACCCACGCGCACATTGATATTGTCTTTGATGATATAACGAATACTCGGTGTGATGGCATAGAGCGGTATATCTGCATCTATGCTATGTTCAAAAATCCCATCAACGGATTGTGTGCCGTCAAAAACCGTTTTACGTTCTTGTGTCACAAGGCGAGCATTCTGTTTATGCAGTGTGGCGCGTATGTCCAATAACCAAACATCACTTAGCGGATAATCGAACGATATGCCGGCAATAAATCCCGTGCCCGTACCGGAAGTGTATTGAGGACAACAACTTGGAATACCCGGCAATGTTCGAAAATCCACACTGTGCATACTGAAACCCGCTCCGCCTATGATGCCGATACTGGCTTTGTACAATGAATCATACATTTGAGCATTCGCCGGAACAGTCATCCATGATATGCCAATCATAGCAAGAAAAAATGTATATGTTTTTAATATCATGAGCTTCTTTAGTGTGAAATCATAAAAGGTTCATAAACGACATCACGCTCTGTATGCAAGACAATGTAATATTTGCCCGATGGTAGTAATTCTGTGTCAAAACTTGTTTGATACTCGCCTGATTTGAAATGTGCGTCGTTGATTGTACGAATTTCTTTACCGATAATATTGCTAAGTACTAAGCGGACATGACTGTCTTCGCGGAGAGTTAAGCGTATGGTGGCTTGTGTATGGACAGGATTGGGTGTGATGGTTGCCGACAGCTTGCTGCGCAAGAATACGAGTCGTGTTTTGCCTCCTTCACGACATAAATCATTGAGAAGAAACTCACCATCTTCTGTAGTACTTTTTATCTTGGTAGTTTCTACCCAATGGAATGATGTAAATCGCAATGGCGCGATGGAATCATTGCCCAATCGTGCACGAAACCGCATCATGCTCAATATACCGACTGTATCTTTGGCTTCGCCGCGAAATGTGGCAATATAGTCCTCTTGCTCTTCTTGGACTTGCAAAGCATTCAATGGTTCAAGCAATGTTTTATTAAAGCGAATTTTGGCTTCAAATTGCTTTGCACCGAGTTGAAACAAATTTTTTGAGGATACCAATATCAAAGGTATTTCCACAATATCCCCGGCAGAAGCGGCAGCATTGGCTATCATGATAACAGCATTATTCCCGCGTGTTCTGTTCAAAAGAGCGGGCTGATACCAGAACCCGACGCCGTGGATAGTTTGTTCGGCAATATGATAATCAATCGCAAATTGAGAAACCGTGCCTCGCAATATTGTGGTCGGTGTTGTCATCGTTTCGCCGCCCGCGCCGATGACCGAACTTGGATGCCGTATCTCTTGTGCAGAAGATACGGCTATCGCTATAAAAAAAAGAACAATGAGTGTTTTCATTCTGAAAAAAGAGTTATGGTTGAACAACGGTGATATCGAAATTCACGGAATTAGGATCTACTGCACCATTCGTTGCATTCACGAATTTGATACGAACTGTATTTGCTGCCGAAACACGAGCACTTGCAATGATAACACCACCTTCCATATCGCCGCGGGGTGATACATGAACAGTACTTCCAACAATTGCTCCTGTGACAGTAATATCAACAAAAGCGGTACCTCCCGTTGCGGTTAAGTTACCACAATCTACCGGCTGATCAAGCAATTGAATGGTGCGCAACCCCCAGCTCATTGTCCCATCGGTAGCGCTTGTTAATGGGCGACCGACAGTGGTCGGTGCAGCTGTTGGCAGAGTATAGGTAATATCAGCCGATTGAGTTCCGGCACGAAATGCAGTATAATTGGTTGTGCCGGCGGGAAATGCCCCACTGGAACTTTGAGCTTCATAAAAGCGCAATTCGCTTGCTGCATTATCATTATTAGCGAGCCATAGGTCGGTATTACCAAAAACAGCAGTATTTGCAGTGCTAATGGTCATATTGTTCACACCACTATTGTTGCCAAGGAAACCAAAGCTGCCTTGAGCGTCAATAGTCATGCCTGTTCCACCGAGTATGGCACTCCAGTCTTGAGTGATAGTATTATTTGAACCACCGGCAATAACACTTTCATTGCTTTGTACACTATTATTGCTTCCTCCACCAATAGTGCTATAATTACCGGCTGATACTTCATTGCCGTTTCCTCCTGCAATAACGCTCCAATCCGTGCCAACTGTGTTTCCTTGTCCCGAACCAATAAAGGAATGTTGACCATTTGCGGTGTTATTCTGTCCTCCGCTGATAGTTGCATAATCTCCTGAAATCGTATTGAATCTTCCTCCGAGAATTGCTGAATAATCTGCACCGGAACGAATTGTATCTTTTACTCCTCCTGCAATAACACCTCCATATCCATCCAAGCGATTATCATCACCACCACCGATAAACGCAAATGCTCCATCAATTCTGTTTTCATTTCCACCGGCAATTACGGATTGGTCGCCGTCAATTCTATTAGATATTCCACCGCCTATTGACGATCCGGCAGAATTGACTCGATGCCCCGCTCCTCCTGCAACAGTAGAATGATATTCAGTTGCTTGATTATTGTATCCACCTGCGACAACGGATCTGTCGCCACTTGCTATGTTGAAAGATCCACCTCCAACAGTTGCGTTGAAATTGTTTGCTATATTTTCACCGCCGCCACTAATTGTCGCCCTTTCACCCGAAGCTGTATTTAAATAGCCACCTGCTACAGTAGAAACAACACCGCTTGCACTATTTTCTTGTCCTACAACAAATGACCAATTGCCACTTGCACTATTACGATACCCTCCTGCGATAGTAGCATAATTACCCGATGCAACTTGACTTGGGTTATTTCTGATTGTCTGCCAATCCACAGCATTTGCTCCGCGTTTATTACCGCCTGCTGCTGCATTATCCGCCACTTGCGCCGTAAGTGCGCCATTACCTTTGGGAGTTAAAGCAATGTCAATATTTGTGGCAGTTGCGTTGTTTGCAAGTAATTGAACTCCGGCATTGGTTGTGGTAAACGCTCCTGTGGTTTGAAGTGATTCTGTGAAATGTGTCAATGCACCGCCACCGGCTGTTACCCATGTGAGCGTTCCTAAACCATCGGTGGAAAGCACTTGTCCGTTTGTTCCATCGGCATTGGGTAAAGTCCATGTCACATCAGCGACTATACTATTCGGGGCTCGGAAACCGACATAATTCGTACCGTTGGGGAAATCCCCATCCATATCATATCGTTCATAAAATCGAAGTGACCGTGTTACATTATCATTATTTGTCAGCCAAAAGTCAGTATTATTGAAGACGGCAGTATTGGCTGCATCAATCGTGATATCTTTATCTCCCGTAGAGGCATTACCATTAAAACCAAAGGAGTTTTGGGCATTGGCAGTAAAGGTCAATCCCTGTCCGCCTGCTATTGTGGAATGTGCCCCGGCAGTATTATTGTCTTGGCCACCGGAAATTGTTGAACTCACACCACTTGCTATATTGGTGTTCCCACCTCCTACTGTGGCTGTTTCATCGGTTGCTTGGTTCTGTCTTCCTCCTGAGACCACAGAATAGGAAGCGCTTGCCGTATTATTATCACCACCTCCAATACTAGAGATTAGTCCGCTTGCCGTATTGTTACCTCCTCCGCTAATGGTGGAACCGTCGCCACTTGCGGTATTGCCAGATCCACCGCCGATAGTAGCATAACCATTGCTTGCCGTATTTAGATAACCACCGCCGACTGTAGAATTAATACCGCTTGCCGTATTAGTATTACCACCGCTTACTGTGGACTCAAGATCGCTTGCCGTATTATTTTGTCCGCCTGCGATAGTTGAGAAAATACCACTTGCTACTTGGGTATTTGTTGTTCTCCACATTTGCCAATCCACAGCATAAAGTCCACGTTTATTACCGCCTGCTGCTGCATTATCCGCCACTTGCGCCGTAAGTGCGCCATTACCTTTGGGAGTTAAAGCAATGTCAATATCGGCTTCTGCTCCGATTGGAATAAATTGATGTACGGGAATAACATTATTTGGTGCTGCTATATTACGGTTTTCCATGAAGTATTGCAGCCCACCGCCTGATGTTACCCAATTCATATTACCACTTGCATCGGAGCTAAGAATTTGTCCGGCAGTCGGTGCAGCTGTTGGCAGAGTATAGGTAATATCAGCCGATTGAGTTCCGGCACGAAATGCCGTATAATAGGTTGTGCCGGCGGGAAATGCGCCACTGGAACTTTGAGCTCCATAAAAGCGCAATTCGCTTGCCGCATTATCATTATTGGCAAGCCAAAGGTCGGTGTTGCCGAAGACGGCAGTGTTGTTTGTAGCAATGGTCATATCGTTTGAGCCATTATTACCGCCAAGGAAACCAAAGCTACCTGAAGCCGAAAGTGTTAATCCCCGTCCGCCTGCTATTGTTGAATGTGTTCCACTTGCGGTATTATTCCGTCCACCGCTAATTGTTGAATGTGTTCCACTTACGGTATTATCTTGTCCGCCGCCTGATGTGGAATAATCACCACCTGCAACATTCGTATTACCTCCGGCAACAGTAGCATAAAAGCTGCTTGCAGTATTGGAAAAACCACCCCCAACAGTTGAGTATTGGTCATTTGCTGTATTATTTTCCCCACCTGCTATCGTTGAATGTGTTCCACTTGCATTATTATTTTCCCCACCTGCTATCGTTGAATGTGCATTACTTGCAGTGTTATCTTGTCCGCCACCGATGGTTGCATGTAGGTTACTTGCGGTATTATCTTGTCCGCCTCCTACTGAGGAATAATTGGCATTTGCCGTATTAGTATTACCACCGCTCACGGTGGAAAATTCTCCACCGGCTGTATTGGAAAAACCACCCCCAACAGTTGAGTATTGGTCATTTGCTGTATTATTTTCCCCACCGCCGATACTTGTATATGTTCCGCTGGCATTATTACTTTCCCCACCGCCGATACTTGTATATGTTCCGCTGGCAATATTGTTTGTGCCTCCGCTGATAGTAGAATATTGATTATTTGCAGTATTGTTTTGCCCCCCACTGATGGTCGAATATATTCCACTAGCAACTTCTGTTGCATTTGCTCTCGCCATTTGCCAATCTACAGCATAAGTGCCGCGTTTGTCCCCGCCTGCTGCTGCATTATCCGCCACTTGAGCAGTGAGTGCCCCGGTACCTTTGGGAGTTAAAGCAATGTCAATATTTGTGGCAGTTGCGTTGTTTGCAAGTAATTGAACTCCGGCATTGGTTGTGGTAAACGCTCCTGTGGTTTGAAGCGATTCTGTGAAATGTGTTAAAGCACCTGTATTGTCATTTGCCGGAGCCCATGTAGTGCCATTCCATTTTATCACCTGCCCATCAGCTGCACCCATTTGGTTGAGATCAGCGGCAGTAATTGTTCCGTCGGTTATCTCAGCAGATGTCACTGTATTCAATGTAGCGAGCGTGCCCAGCCCCAGATTCGTTCTTGCACCTGCCGCAGTTGTGGCACCCGTGCCACCATTTGCAAGAGCAAGAGTACCCCCGAGAGTAATCGTACCCGAAGAAGTGACGGGACCACCTGATGCTGTTAAACCTGTAGTACCACCGGAGACATTCACACTGGTCACAGTACCTGCGCCTCCTGCCGCCGCCGGAGCCCATGCAGTACCATTCCATGTTAAGACTTGCCCATTTGTAGCCGCCATTTGATTGAGGTCAGCGGCAGTAATTGTTCCGTCGGTTATCTCAGCAGATGTCACTGTATTCAATGTAGCGAGCGTGCCCAGCCCCAGATTCGTTCTTGCACCTGCCGCAGTTGTGGCACCCGTGCCACCATTTGCAAGAGCAAGAGTACCCCCGAGAGTAATCGTACCCGAAGAAGTTACAGGACCACCTGATGCTGTTAAACCTGTAGTACCACCGGAGACATTCACACTGGTCACAGTACCTGCGCCTCCTGCCGCCGCCGGAGCCCATGTAGTACCATTCCATGTTAAGACTTGCCCATCAGCTGCACCCATTTGGTTAAGTTTAGAAGCAGTTACCGCCGCATCAGCCAATTTC
>DDTD01000085.1 GCA_002344005.1 Ignavibacteria bacterium UBA2373
CACTTCTTTGTTTAACAATTATACATATTTACTTTGAAAATATACAAAATTACTCTGCAAATATAGTTATTAGTTCTACAAATTATCATAATATAGTTACAAATCATTATATAAAATTGAAGATAATAGTTTGTAAGATAAATATGTACAATATTAGCCAAAACATACTTTTTTATGCAATATTGTAGTATAATTGCATAAAACATCTATAAAAACAATAAAACAACATATAATTTTTTTGAATAAAGCATTGTCTATAATGTATCAATATTATTAATTTCAGAAAAATGATGTATATTTGCATATAAACACAGAACAACAATCACATAACATTCTTTATCAATCATAAAGGGTAGAATATGAACATCAGCGAATTACCTGTCCGTCAGTACAATATGAAGAACTCAACGCTTATACAATCGGCGGAGATGCTCAAACTATTTTTGGAGCGGGACATAGCAGACCTTACGCCGCGAGGTATGGGTGCGCCGCAGATAGCAGAATTGGAAACGCTAACGCAAGAATTCAAGGAATTGAAGCCCGATTCATGGTGGCGGAGTAACTTAAAATCAATAGTTGCCGAGCGCGATGCACTCCGCACGGAGATTCAATACACCATCGAAGAGATACGGGTAATCAGCGCCATAGTCTTTAAGCAGTCGCCGGCATATAACTCATTTCAATTTGAAGCAATCAGCAGAGCAAACAATAAAGAGTTTATAGTCCGCGTGCGCACTATCATAGACCGCGCCACCGAATATAGTGCGGAACTGACTCCAAAAGGTGTGAATGCAGCCATGATAAGTGCATTAACCGCCACACTCGAAGCATTTGACAATAAAAGAGATGAAGCAGACATGGCGGATTCCTTACGCAATAGCAAAACATTGGAGCGCATCAGCAAAGGAAATGAATTGTGGGACATAGTAGATGAGTATGCGCGGCTTGCCAATCTATACTATAAGCGTCGCGATGCTGCCAAAGCGAATGACTATTACGGCGTTATCAATCCACCCAAAGGAAGCACTGCCCCCACAGCACCAACAGACCTTGTCTATAATACACCCAATATCTACTTTGAAGCAGACGAAGATGCCACCAGCCATGAACTGCACAACAGTACGAACAATATCAACTATGATTTTGTGAAAACATTCACGGGTGAAGCTGTGGAAGTGGCATTCCCCACCCAGGGCGCACTCTATTATCGTATCCGTTCACGCAACAGTGACAATATGCTGTCACCATTTTCCGATGCGCTGATGTTAGTTGCTGACTTAGCAGCCCCCGACAATGCACGCTACGAAAACGGCTACTTAATCGCCGACCAAGTCCCGGGAGCAAACCAGATAGAATGGCAATTCCAAGACATCAATGGCGGCAATTCATGGACGGAAATAGCCATCACCCCGGCATGGTCTTATGAATACGCGCTACCCAATGGGCATTGGAATGTGCGATGCAGAGCCATAGCCGACACCATCACCAGCTCATGGACGGTATTCACCATACAAGTCATCACCGGCGGATAAGCCGTTACACACAATAACACATCAAGGAAAAGGCAGGGTAATATGAGGAGGTATGCGTGCGAGAACCATTACCTTTATCCTGTCTTTTCTGTTGATGGGCTAATGTCTAAAATGGATTGGATAGTATCATAGGAACAACCGATTTTTGTATCTTTGGTGAAGAATAATATCCTAATATGAAATCAATACAAGATTACATCGATAAAATTATCTGTGGTGACAGTTTAACTGTAATGCGAGAAATGCCAAGCGAATGTTTGGATTTAGTTGTTACTTCACCACCTTATAACCTAAAAAACTCTACCGGAAACGGTATGAAAGCAGGAACAAAAAGCGGAAAATGGTCAGGAGCGGCTTTGCAAAATGGGTTACGACAAGATTTATTACTAAACCCTCTCTAAACCTATTATGGAAACTCAAATAAAAGAAAAAGCATTAGTAGAGATCTGCAACCATTGCGGAGTCAACGTTTCGTTCGGTTCAGGAAGATATGTAAATAGAATCCCAGATTTCAATGATATTGAGACAAGAAAGGATAATAATCTTGACTTCCCGACAGGTGATTTTGTTTGTGAACAATGCGATCTCAATTCTATAACAGGTAATCAAAATGACTAATCCAATTTCTGAAAAGGTCATTGAAGATATTTTGACATCAGATAAATCAATCATATCAGATGTTATATCAGTTCATCATTCTGACCTAAGTTTAATTGCAAGGCAAAAGATTGTTTCATCCGGTAAACTTGATATGCTTTATCTTTATAAAGATGAAATGCTTCTCATTGAGTTGAAAGTTGTTCCATTCTACGCTGAAATTATAAATCAGATAAATAATTATGAAGTTGATTTGACCGAACTACAGAAACAAAACAAACTAATTAAGTCCAAAATTAGAAAAATTATTTTAGTTACAGGAGCGAAACCTAATGATTATAGAATTTGCACAGAACGCAATATAGTCATACTTATATACAAGCCAGAAGATATCCTATCTAAATATTACGAAAATTTCAAAGAACTTTCTGCCTTCCTTAAAATCCAATCTGGTGATTATGGAGTTGTTCGATTAGGACTCATAAAGAGTACTCTGATTTACTTAGGAGAAGGAATAGAGTTAAAAGAAATTTGTAGAATTGAAAACAAATCAGAGAAGACAATACGTAATAAAATCTCTATTGCTCAACTTTTAGGTTTAGTAAACAAATTTAAAAACAACTTTTATTTAACAGACTTAGGTAATGAATTTGTTCGTATGGGGGAGAACATTATTGATGATAGACTAAACGATGAACAAGTAGAGCTACTATCAAATTCAATTAAGGAGAATCCATTCTTTTCATCAGTGACATATTCTATCTTCTCATTGATAGAAACTGTATTCGTGCTTTCAAAGAATGCGTACCCTGTTTCAAAAGATGCACTTGTGGACTACTTTGTCAAATTAGTCGGAAAAACTGAAACTTGGAGAACAGAAAAAGCAAGAGATACTGCCACCTATATATTCTCAAACTATGCTTGTGAACTACAATTCTTGGTTAAAGTGAATAATGAATTCTATCTCACACCTAAAGGCATTCAAGCAATTTTACTTTTACAATTAAACCGCTCAATAAAACTGATTGAAAGTAAAAAATGATAGTTCTAAGAATACTACTTGATCTAAAATCACAACATTTAAATACCACATCACTCACCACACTCTTTCATACTTTTAAATGAGTTAGACAATGGAAACATTTTGGTAGATTTTGATGCACGAACAGACCATAACCACGGAACAAAGTTTCGTATGCGTCAAAATTGTCTTCCGAGCCTATATGAAGAAACGAAAAAAATCGTTTGACCAAGTACATCATCAATCAATCCCGAAGGGATGGTATCATCATAGAACAAGATATATCCACCACGTCGCTTCGCGCCACCCCTCAACGAGGGGAATTGGGGATGTGGATGATATGATTATCCATTCAATTCATATTGTTCTTCTTTTTTTGAGCCGATCCATACGATGAACATGAGTATGCCGGGGAGTATGAGAGCGATGTGTATGCCCCAGTATGATGCAATCCATCCGCAGAGTATGGGCGCGATGAGGTTGCCGAAGAGCGTTGCCCCGGAGGCAATGCCCATGAGTCCTGCTCTGTTTTCGGCGGGTGAGTTTTTGCTGAATGCTGCGTAGAGCGTGGGTATGAGCGCGGCGGTGAAGATGCCTGCTATGGCGCGGAGTGGAAATAACCAGATATAGTGCGGGACGAATGCTTGGAGTATGGTGGCAGTTCCGGTGACTATGGCGGCTAATCGTATGGTTTTGCCGTATCCTTTTCTGTCGCTGCGTTTGCCCCAATATGATGCGAAGGTGACGCTGAAGAGTCCGCCTATGCCAACGAAGATTCCTGTGATGGTGGAGAGTCGGTTGTGGGGCGCGCCTAATTGTTCGATGTAAAATGGGAGTACGGGCGAGAAGAAGACGATGGCACTTTGCACGAGAAAGATGAGCAGTACGAGTGTGCGGAGTGCGGGCATGGAGCCGACATAGCGCAAGTTGTTGAGAAGTGATGCGTTTTTGTTGGCAGTGTGTTGGCTTTTTTCTTCGTGGACATATATCATGACGATGATGGAGCTGATAATGCAGGCAATGGCGACATAGATGAAGACGGCACGCACGCCTACGGCATCGGAGAGTATGCCACCGATGAAGGAACCAACGACAGGACCTGCTGAGACGGAGCTTTGGAGTATGGCTATGGCATAGCCGGAATGTTGTTTTGGTGTTGTTGATGAGACGAATGCGAGTGTTGATGCGATGAATCCGCTGATTGCTCCTTGGAGCATTCGGAGGAAGAGGAGTTGCCAGACATTTTGTGCGAGTCCCATGAGTCCCATTGCGAGTGCGAGCCCTACGATTGCTCGTACTATCATGAGTTTGCGCCCATATTTGTCGCCAAGACTTCCCCAAAAAGGTACGGAGATGATGGAGAGGAAGAAAGGTCCGGCGGCGATGAGTCCACTCCATTGTTGTGCTTGTTGGAGGTCATTAACGCCGAGATCTCTAACAAAGAGCGGCAGAAATGGTAAGCATGCGCTCATTGCAATCATGGCGATGAATTGCGCAGCCCATAGTATGCGTAGATTTTTTTTCCAAAGCGGCAAAGCCGATGTATCGTTCATTCGTTGGTGATGATTACAGATGTGCTATCGGCAAAGCAATGGTGACAGTTGTTAGCTCATTTACTGTGCTTTCGATGGAGAATTTACCGCCATAGAGCGCGACAATTCTTTTGACGATGACTAATCCCATACCGGCACCTTGCTGTTCTTGGGAAGCTCGGTCAAATTGCATGAATGCGCCAAGGTTTTGAATTTCTTCGGATGTCATTCCCCTGCCCTTATTGCTTATGCGCAGATAGTAAAATGTGTCGTCTGACGAAGAAGCCACAGTGACAGGTGTATCGGTATTGGAAAATTTAATGGCATTGTCTGCTAATTCATGGAGAATTTTGGTGAAGTGTTCGGGTGCTATTGCCAATGGGCAGTCTTCGCATTGAGATTGAATATCATTTTTCCTATGGACGGCAGCAGCTTTAGTGAGAACGGCGGTCATGATGATGTCGTATGTGTCGGGTGTGATGCTTTGGCGCAAAAGATTGACTTTGTCAGCATCGGTAGAGAGTGTTTCTAATTGTACATAGAGCAAATAGTTTTCGATGATGCGATGGAGTTGCTCGGCAGAGGTATAGATATAGTCAGCCATTTGCCCCATTTCCGCGGGTTCGAGAGAATCATATTCGGTTTTGATGACTTTGGAGAATCCAAGAATGCCGATGAGCGGTGTGCGTAGTTCATGGGGCAATGCCATGCTGATATTGGCACGCAAATCATGTAGTTTGGTGTTGAGAGTTTGCTGGATGCTGTCTTGTCGATCGAGTCGTGTGGTGATGGTATGGAGTAATTCGTCCAAGGTGAATGGCTTTGTGAGATAATCATCAGCACTGAGCCTCATGCCTTGGCGCATGTCGGTTGTATCGGCACGTGCGGTGAGAAAAACAAAAGGTATTGCTGCTGTTTTTGGGTTTTGACGTAATGCAGAGAGTACACCGTATCCGTCAAGCTCCGGCATATTGGCATCGGAAATAATGAGGTCAGGAATTTCTGTTTGGGCAATCTTTAGCCCAATACGACCATTTTCTGCTTCAAGCACAGCAAATCCTTCTAAATCCAAAAGCTCGGCAATGTTCATACGTACCGGCTCTTCATCTTCAATAACAAGTATTTTTTTCATAAATAACAATGGCTTAGTATATACTGCGATGTTGTTGATTGAACACACAAGAGTGTGTGTTAGCTGACTATCAATAAATGTTCCTAAGTCTTATAGCGATGCAAGTTCTTGGTTCAAAATTACTTTTACTTGCTCAAATTCCTCCAACATGAGGGAATACAGTGATTCGGCATTTTCCGTTCCATCAATTTTAACTGACTCCAATTGTTTAGCATACTCACCCAAAGTGATTAAGCTCAAAGACAATGCGGTTCCTTTCATTTTATGCCCCAAAGCGGACAGTATCTCAGGACGTTTAGCGGGTAATTCATCACGCACCTCTGCCATTGCAGTTTCGAGACTTGCCAAAGTGACGGGAATTAATTTTTTCAGCATGTGATTGGCGTGCTTACCCATGCGAGTCATAAAATCTTGCTTGTCGAAATGAATTGATACTGTCACGCTGTTAATATCCATGTGTACCTCCTGTGTACTAATGTGTTGTTGTAGTTGTAACCATCGAGCTAATGTGTCGGCAATAGTTTGCTGCACAACGGGTTTGGTTATATAATCGTTCATACCGGCATCTAAACATTTTTCACGTTCGCCTTTGACCACACCTGCAGTTAAAGCAATAATAGGAATATTTGCACCTTTTGCAGTTTGTCGAATTGCTCGTGTAGCATCGTAACCGTTCATTTCGGGCATTTGGATGTCCATAAATATCAAAGAAGGTGAGTGCTGCTCGATGCTGCGCACTGCTTGTTCCCCATTATATGCTTCGATAATTCGGACATTCGGCAAAATGTTGTGAATAATCGTCGTTAATAACATCATATTGACAGGCTGATCTTCTGCGATGAGTATAGTGTACTCATTATTCAATGAATATTCATCATTAACTATTGCTGTGTCACGATGTGATACAGTATTATTTTGTGTTGTCGTTGCTGTTGTGAGATGGGATAATCCATAAAATACTTGTTTCATGTCTATTGGCTTTACCAAACGCACTTGGACACCATATTCTTTACAAGCACTATTAATTTTTTCATCATCAACGGAACTGTAAAGTAAGATAATAGGCAGGCGGTCTTGAGTTAATCCAAGATCAAGACGTATTTTTTTTATGGTCTCAATGCCATCCATCTCCGGCATTTGATAATCAACAAAGACAGCATCAAAATTGTGTGGTTTTTGGAGGAGTTGAATTGCCTCATTACCCGATTGTACAGTGACAGCGGCAATATTTTTTGAAGCTAGTATGGTACGAACTATCTCTAAATTATTCTGATTATCATCGACCACAAGAATACTATGAAACATTTCCAAACCGTTCCAAACAATTGGATCACCCGACTCAGCTTGTAAAGTAATATCAAAATAGAAGATACTTCCTTTACCCTGAACACTATCTAAGAGCAACTCTGACCCCATAAGTTGAAGTAATCTGCTGGAAATTGCTAACCCCAATCCGGTACCACCATATTTCTTTGTCGTGGATAAATCCTCCTGAGCAAATGCTTCGAAAATAATCTTTTGATTTTTTTCATCAATGCCTATGCCTGTATCTCGCACTGAAAAGCGCAAAGTAATATGAGTGGAGTCAATAAAAGCAACCGGTTCAATTTTTAACTCAATCTCTCCTTTATTGGTAAATTTCACAGCATTACCAAGAAGATTTACAAGTATCTGACGTAATCGAATTTCATCACACCATACAAAACGCGGTATTGTATTTGACATATTAAGCAATAGCTCAATATGTTTTTTCCGAGCTTGAAAACTAACAATTTCGACGACTTGCGAACTCAGTTCAAAAATATCGGATTTCTCGTAACTTAATTCTAATTTATTAGCTTCAATTTTAGAGAAATCAAGAATATCATTAATGATACCGAGCAAAGTATTTGCTGACTGATAAATTGTTCCCATGTATTTTTGCTGCACATCATCTAAAGAAGATCGCATCAGAATATCGGCAAATCCGATAACACCATTTAGCGGCGTTCGTATCTCATGACTCATATTTGCCAAAAAGTCTGATTTAGCCTTACTTGCTGCTTCAGCTATTTCCCGCGCCTGGATAATTTCCTTTTCTGTAAGTTTTCGTGTAGTAATGTCCATGATAAAGCCATCAATGCCAATAAATTTCCCTTCGTGGTCATAGACACTGTGACTACGTTCTTCTACCCATTTTTCTTTACCGTCAACAGTAAGAATTCTATATTCTACTTGCAGTAAATCATCAAACAATGTTTTAGATTTCACATAATCATTAATTCTTGCTTTATCTTCCTCATTGATTATGTTTGACCAATGTAATGTTGGTTGATTATAAAAATGTGTTTGCGGATAGCCGGATAATCGCTCAACTTCATAACTGATAAAAGAGAAAATCCATTGGTTATTTTTATGAACAGAACGGAATGTTACTCCGGGAACATTTGTAATTACAGATTCAAAATGTTGCTGTTTTTCGCGTATTTCATTTTCATTTGCCTGTCTTTCTATGGAAACAGATATATTATTGGAAAGGGTTTTCAGAATTGTAATTTCCGACTCAGCCCATTTCTTTGATTTTATACAATTTTCAAATGCGATTGCGCCTATGAGAACATCTTTTTTAAAAACGGGAAAAATTAAAACAGTTTTAATTTTCTGTGATCGCATAAAATTTGCTAAATCAGCATCAAGTAGTGTCTCAATATCTGCAATAAAACAACCTTTTCTAAATATATCTACATAAAAAGCCTTAGAAGTAGAGTAAGGCATTTTATGAACACCATCAATATCTTCTCTGATAACTTCATCCGATTTTATCCATTCAATAAGTTTTTTTACAGATCTTTCACGCGTTCCATGGTGACTGATTATTTGATAATAGTAAATTCTATCATTACCGAACAAATCACCAATATCATGAATACTATTTCTAAGGGCATGCTCCCAATCATTACTCTTGAGTAAGCGTTCAGTTGTCTCAGATAACATTCTCAACAATGTACTTTTATAAAAAGTTTCTTGTTCCGCCTTACGTGTTTTTTCCGATTCATACATTATTGAAACAATATCCGAGATAGAACGCGCAAAGCGCAAATCATCGTCAGTCCATATAATATGTTATTGCGTAGATTCACAGCACAAAACTCCGGTAACAACACTGTCACTTCTAATGGGAATAGCAAGAACACGAGCTATATGAAGCGGTGCAAGCAGAAAGTCATGTAGCTCCTTTGTCCTTATATCATTGGCAGCATCATTTGTATAAATAATATTACCATTAAGTAAAGTAGAAATAAACGTTTCAGCAAGAGTAAACGGTAAACGTGATCCCGAAGTAAACTCATTTTTTGTTGCAAGAAAACAACTTAAACAATCTACGTCCTTTGTTTCTGAAAATTGCCCTATACGTACAGATTGAACATTAAGTCCTTTTGCTGTTTCTTTTGCAACTGTATCTAAAGCTTTTTCAAATGATTCGTAAGCGGAAAATGGTGTAGTTGTGAGTTTTGTAAGTATTCTATTATGACGTTCAATGGTAACTTGATGCTCTCGTTGGCGAATATCTTCTTCTTTTTGAGTTGTAATATCTGCATGTGAACCTGTCATTCTATATGGCTTACCATTTTCATCAAAAACAGCACCACCCTTTGATAATATCCATACATAATGACCTGATTTATGCTTCATACGAAATTCGCTTTGATATTCAGGCAGGGTACCTGTTAAATACCCATTGATCTGAGACCATACGAATTCTTTTTCGTCAGGGTGAATTAAAATATTAAATGTCTCAAGTTGATTAGAAATTTCGTCATTATTATATCCCAACATTTCTTTCCAACGTGGGGAATAAAAAATCGTATTTGTACGCAAATCCCAATCCCACACACCATTGTTAGATGCGCGCAGAGCAAGTTCAAAACGTTCTTTAATTTCGTTAATTTCATCTTTTTGTCTTTGCAACTCTTCTTGTGTTGCAAGTAACTCATACAAATTATTGAGCAACTCTGCTTCACTGTGAGCAAGCTCTTCATTTTTTTGTTGAATAATCAACTCAGAATTTTTACGATCAGTGATATCAATCGAAACGCCAAGAACAGCGCCCTTTGTAACACCGGGAAAGTCAATAGGAACTTTAGTAGTTTGAAAAACACCACGTGTACCGTCTTTACGTAAAATGGTTTCTTCAGGAATAAAAAGAAGCTCTTTTTTATCTATGACATAACGATCTTTTTCTAAATATTGATGTATTTCGTTTTCATTGGCACCATAGTCAATATCGGTTTTACCAACCACGTTTTCGGGAGTTGTACCAAACAATTCAGCAAGTGATTTATTGACAAAAAGGAAATGACCATCATAATCTTTACAAAAAATATACCCTGCAACATTATCTAATATTGATTGTAATTGAACACTTAGTTTTTTAATTTCTAATTCAGTTTCAATCATACGAGTAACGTCACGCTCAATGGCAATATAATTTACACAAACACCTTCATCATTAAAGACAGGGTTAATTGTAAGATTAAGCCAATACTTTTTGTTTGACTTTGAATAATTGAGAATAGTAGCATTAATATTACGTTTTTCCCGTACTGCTTGAGCAATTTTTTTTATGGTATCACTATCAGTATCAGGACCTTGTAAAATTTGTCCGGGTTTCTTTCCAACAACTTCTTCGAATGAATATTCGGTTAACCTCTCAAAGGCATTGTTCACCCACACTATATTTCCTTGAGTATCACTAATAATAACCGCATCAGTAGTTTTAGAAACAACTAATGCAAGCTCTTTATTGCGTTCCTCGGCAGATTGACGCAAACGAATCTGACGTTCAAGATATGTGATAAGTTGTAGAAGATTATTTTCATCAAAGTCAAAAAATTGCGTTTGTTCTTCATCAAGTGATCTAATCACATTATACAGCGTTTTAATACTTTGATCATGTACCTTTTTTTCTTGTAATAATTTTTGTGTCAGCTCTAAGTACTCTTTATCAGCAATATCAAACGCTCGCTGTTGCAGAATCTTATCATTATCATAATTACTATACGATTCGCTTACAGCATTGATAAAATTCAACAGTTGTTGTGATTCTTCAACATTTACTCCCGATAAATACTTATTTATCTGTCTTTGTAACAGCTTGTGAAGTGCCATAGTCAGCTTTCGCTCAAAGTGGTAATTGTCATAGTTTGATTATGTAGTTCACATTTCATAAAGGTACTAAAAGGTGCAATTTCACCATATGAATAAAAACCTGTAATAATAGCTTTATTTCCAACAACATCACGGGCGGCATCTAATTCTTCTTCTATACGATTACCAAAAATAAGTTTTCTACCTACACAACTAACAAGCAACGCTAAAGCATCGTCTTCATAATCTTGGGTAAAACCTGTTGAGATCGCAGCATCGGCGGATGCAGCTGCTAAATTATCTAAATTTGCTTTCATTAGTCGCACTTTAGAACCAACGGGTAAATTACCAGCAAAGGTCATGGATTTATTTTCCATATCTACGCTTAATATTGTACGTACCACTTCCTTGTCATCATCTTCCAGAATAGCAATGGGAAACAATAATGCTGAGGCAGGTAATTGTTCAGAATACTCTCCAAGGTATTTTACATATAAGTCCAAAGCATTTTCGCCATCTACCTCATAAAGCACATTTTTTTCCGATTTTGTTATTGTTCGCATAGGTCCAAATTTATCCCACCCCCCTTTTGATCCTACGCCAACATGTAAATTATCACCATAAAATCCGATTGCAATCACATTTCCGTTTCTTAAATCATTATTTAAACCAACGATTGTACTTCGGAAATTTGTGCCATCTCCTGCCAACCCACCTGAAACCGGTACTCGTTGTTTAATAACAGAGTGGAGTCCGTTGACTAAATCTCCGCCATTAACTAATTGTCCGTCAGAAATAATAAATAGTAGTTTAAGTCCCTCAATATTAGCTTGCTCTCCAAGTGCAACTCCGGCAGTATAACTATCTTTATATTGTTCTATATTTACATTTTTTGCAACAACCTTACTTCCTTTAGTAAATTCTACTCCTGTTACAACGACGGTATTATCTTGTATGGTAAAGTTATGTATTTCTCCTGCTGTTGATGCAGTAATAACAATGCTGTTTGGATACATAGAAACAACATCATGTACAATATCATTTCCAATAATAACTTCTTTATTTCCAAAACAGAAGATGATATCCGGTTTTTGCTTATCATAGTTATCATTCCATTTACCATCCACATATGCAGTTTGAAATACCTTCATTGTAAAACCCTATACATTATTTTCAAATTATTTCTTCTTTATTTTGGGGGATAGCAACGGTAAATACAGTACCTTTACCGACCTTACTTTGTACGTCAATATTTCCTGAATGAGCATCAACACAACGTTTCACAATTGATAGTCCTAATCCTGTTCCTTGAATATTTCCGACATTTGCTGCTCGATGAAACTCATCAAAGAGATGGTTCTGATCTTCATCCGGAATACCTATACCTTTATCTTTTACAACAAACACACCTTTTTTTTCATCTACATATACAAACAACTCAACGTCAGATTCTGTGGATGAATATTTGTAAGCATTCGTTAATAAATT
The DNA here is from genome assembly GCA_002344005.1 of Ignavibacteria bacterium UBA2373. Taxonomy (GTDB): domain Bacteria; phylum Bacteroidota; class Ignavibacteria; order Kapaibacteriales; family UBA961; genus UBA2353. Next base: position 12,430 of record DDTD01000085.1, read on the forward strand.
ACTAAGAATTTGCCTCAGTAGTCCACGATCAGCAAAGAGAGTGGGAGAGTTTATTTCATATGTTGAGACAATACGGTTTACTCCCGAATTTGCAAGGATAAAATCTTCGATAAGTTCATTAACAAATATGGCAATATCTATTGTTACAGGAGAAAATGTAAGTTTATTTGAATCGTTTCTTCCAATGAACAGTACATTTTCAAGCAGTGATGTCATTCGATGTACAGCCTTTTCAATAGTAATCAAGTGTTTCGATTTTTTTTCATCTGTAAGTGTATTATGATATTTGCTAAGGAGCTGTGTTGATGAAAGAACTGTACTTAACGGTGTCCTAAATTCATGAGAGATCATAGAAACAAAATTAGACTTCAACACATAAAGCTCTTTCTGTTGTGCTAATGCTTCGGCAATTGCTTTTTCTGCTTTTTTTCTTTCAGTGATATTAACACCATAGCCAATTACCATAGTCACTTCATTTTCTTGGTCAAGTACCGGGTACATATATCGCAAGTAATATTCGAGATTACCGTCGGCTCCAGTTAGTTCCTCTTCCCAGACACGAAGTTCCTTAGTTTGGATTACAGAATTAAAAAGTTCATGCCTATCATCAGCAATACTGCGTGGTTTATTTCTGAATTCACAATAATCATAATCAGTTTTTCCTATAATCCATTGTCGAATTTCAGGATTTTTTATACCAATAGGATTCACAAAAAGATAATGATGCGATTTATCAAACACAGCAATATCCGAAGGTATTTGATTAAGGACAGTCTCATAAAATTCTCTTTGTTCTGAAATTTTCTGTTGATAACTGGTTCTTTCTGTAATGTCCGAATATATCCAAAGATGTCCTAAATATTGTCGATCTGTCATTGTTGGTATAAACTCACGTTCGAACCATCGCCCATCTTTTAATTGTAATTTTTCACCAACGACATGCTTTTTTTCAACTAATATTGATTCTATTCTTCGCACAAACTCGTCTTCGTCCATAAATAAATGTTTAAAATTCTCCGCTGCTTGCGTACAATCTGCACCTAGAAGCATTTCAGGAGAATATGGAATCGAAAATAGTTGACAGAACCGTTTATTAATTATTTCAATTTGTCTTTTTTCATTTTCCAACAGCACTGCATCATTAAGATTAACAACTAAGTCCTGTAATCGCTTAGCATTTTTGTATCCGTGCAATTCGATTTGTTTTTTTTGTGTAATATCTTGCAGCGTTACCACACACCCTTTTATAGAACCTTCAACAATCTGCTGCCCTTTAACATATATCCATTTTGACTCAGTTTTTATTCCTACATGATATAATTCGAATTCAAAAAAAGAATAATTTTCAATATATGTACGCAATAAATTGGGATCTTTATTTTCAACATTATGCCATAAATTAACAAATTCTGTATCAATCAATTCATCGTATGAATATCCAATCAATTGCTGACAGGCTTGATTTACCCATCTAATTATTCCTTGTGTATCGGTAGTAAGCATTGCAATATCACTATTCTCGAGTGCTGCGCTCAACATAAATAATTGATCTTGAGTATGTTTTTTTGTAGTATCAGATAGAATAGTATTGGTAGATTGATTCGCTTCTTGAGGATGAGTTTCTGAGATTGTTGCCTGTATTTTTTGTGCTGTACAAGCTATAAGTATGTAATCGGAATGAGGTAATCGCTCGACCGTAGCTTCAAAATTTCCTTGATGATTTCGACATTCGAGAAGTATTTTGTTGCTTGTATTAATGTCATGTAAAGAACAATTGACAGGAGAGACGATAGTAAACTTGTCTGTAAATGGTTCCGGCACAGTGACAGAGCAAAGATTTACCATTTCATAACCGGCATTGATGATTGTCAAATTCACATCAAGCAAAAGAAATCCGGGGATTAATCTTTGAATCTGACTCATGTCTAAATTCAGCGTATTCATCATATCATCCCCTGCTCACATTAACGCACTGCGTACTCATAAGTATAATAATCGTGTTTGACCGAAACATAGTCATTATCAAAGTTTGTCTTTGTTAATAAACTATGTCTTACAAATTTAGTAAATAATGACGAAGTGGGTGAAAAGAGATTTCCGAAACAAACAGGGTAAAAAAAAAGCCCACATACAAATGTAGGCTTGATTGCGGGACCGACGAGACTCGAACTCGCGACCTCCTGCGTGACAGGCAGGCGCTCTAACCAGCTGAGCTACGATCCCACTAAATTTTCAATATTGGTGCTTGGTGGACTCGAGGGGAATCGAACCCCTGACCTCGTGAATGCCATTCAAGCGCTCTCCCAACTGAGCTACGAGCCCGATGCTTCGTAAATGGGAGTGCGAAATTACAAACTTTTTTTGAATCTGCAAATTTTTTTGACAATACCAAGATAAAATTTCCGTCCACCATTATCTGCAACTATATGTTATTGTGATGTGTTAAAAGTAGATTGCATCTCGAAGTTTTTTTTCTTCGTTTGAGTGCATCCATCAAATTTCACGTATTTTTGCAGCCCATTTGGGACATTGCGGAACACTTTCCGGTAACAATTGACATTGTTTTTTCACTTATTGATGAATATTGAATGCGGATTACGAAACAGTACACAAATCGTGAAAGCCAGTCATTAGATAAATACTTGCAGGAAATCGGTCGAGTAGAACTCTTAAAAGCAAATGACGAAATTGCACTTGCACAAGCTATCAAACGTGGCACTCGAGAAGGAGATCTTGCACTTGAACGTTTAGTGAAAGCCAATTTGCGCTTTGTGGTGAGTGTTGCCAAACAATATCAGAATCAAGGGTTATCATTAGGAGACCTTATTAATGAGGGGAATCTTGGTTTAATTAAGGCAGCCAAACGCTTTGATGAAACTCGGGGCTTCAAATTTATCTCTTATGCGGTATGGTGGATTCGTCAGTCTATCTTACAGGCACTTGCAGAACAAAGCCGTATTGTTCGCTTACCCTTGAATCGCGTAGGAGCACTTAATAAGATCGGTAAAAAGTTCAGTGAGCTTGAGCAGGCATTTGAACGTGAACCGACAGCTGCCGAGTTAGCAGAACAGCTTGAGATGAGTGTTGCTGAGATTGCTGAAACCATCAAAATCTCCGGAAGACATTTATCAGTTGATGCTCCATTCGTACAAGGTGAGGATAATCGTTTGCTTGATATTCTTCCTAATGATCAGCAACCACCTCCTGATTCCGAGCTTATGCGTGAGTCTTTACGTGTGGAGGTGCAGCAAGTTTTGAACACACTTACCCAACGCGAAGCAGAAGTTATCAAATACTATTTCGGCTTGGATGGAGTTGTCCTTACTTTAGAAGAAATTGGTGAGAAATTTAACCTCACACGTGAGCGTGTTCGACAAATTAAAGAAAAAGCAATTCGTCGTCTGCGCCATGCTTCACGCTCTAAATCGCTGCGTTCATATCTTGGATAATTTTACATCTTTCTTTATGAATGCCTGATGGAATACATCGGGCATTTTTTTTTTTGATTATCTTTGTTGTCTAAATACAACATTACCAATGTCTATAACACCGTTTTCGACGGCTGTCTATATTTAGGAGTAAGACCTTACTGTGGAACAAGAGCGTAATACAAATCCTCAAAGACGTAAACGCAAGAATCATCGCAACACCAATGCGGAGAAGCACTACGATGAAACATCAGACCCGGCTTCTCTGTCTCTAACCGAAACAAAGAGCGATGAGAAAGCTGCACACAAACCGAAAGAAAAGCAGCATGATTTGCGACGACATCAGAATTTTGGTGACAAAATACAGGTTTCAGTGATTATTCCATTATTGAATGAAGAAGAATCACTGCGTGAACTTGCTGAACGATTGGAAGCAGTGCTGCAAACTATCGCAGGTAATAATTATGAGGTTCTTTTTATTGACGATGGTTCTACGGATGGTTCTTTTGAAGTAATACGTGCTATTCACCAAAACAATCGGAAATTCCGTGCGATTCGTTTTCGGCGTAATCATGGAAAATCTGCCGCTTTAGCAATAGGTTTCAGACAAGCAAAAGGCGATATAGTGATTACAATGGATGCGGACTTACAAGATGACCCCTCTGAACTTCCCCGACTTATTGATAAAATTAAGGAAGGATATGACTTGGTATCAGGGTGGAAAAAGAAACGTCACGATCCATGGCATAAAACCGTTCCATCGAAGTTCTTTAATTATGTTACCTCAAAAGCCAGCGGCATAACGCTCCATGATTTTAATTGTGGATTGAAAGCTTATAGAAAAGAAGTGGTCAAAACCGTTCAAGTCTATGGAGAAATGCACCGCTATATTCCGGCTCTCGCTTTTTGGGAAGGATTTCGTGTCACCGAATTACCGGTTACACATCATGCGAGAAAACATGGGTATTCCAAATTTGGATTTAGTCGGTTTTTTAAAGGTTTTTTAGATCTTCTTACTGTTCTTTTTACAACACGATACCTCAAAAGACCTCTGCATCTCTTAGGTACAATAGGCACTCTGATGGCTTTCATTGGTTTAGCGACAGATGCATATTTGACCGTGGAATGGTATTTCGACAGAACGGTATTAAGCAATAGACCTTTAGCATTATTTGGTGTTGCCCTTATTATCGTCGGCGTTCAGCTTATATCTGTCGGCTTAATTGGCGAACTCATTGTTAAAAATTCACTACGCGAAGCTGAATACAGCATTCGTGAAAAACTCTAAAGGAAACTTATGAAAAATATTGTGCTTGCAACCCTATTGTTATGTTCATCATTGCACACTAATCTTCTTGCAGAAGACGAAACTTCTACCCCGTTGGGACCTATTGATAAAAGAGGTCTCTATCTACTCGGTGGTTTAACCACTTCGTGGTTTGTTGGTAATGAACGTCTTTCCCTACCGTTCGCACCTACTCTTCCGGTTAATGATGAAGATGGTTTAGTCGGATTCGTACCGGGAGCATATTATAAAGGACAGTTTCCGGGACTTGGTCTAAGAGCGATGTGGGTTTTTGATGAGGACAGAAACTTACGTGCGAACTTTGGACTTGATTATCATTTTTATTCGAGTCGCACACGCGAATTAAGCGGCGGGCTTATTGTCTATAAATCCAACACACATTATATACCTGCTTTCACGAGTGGTTTTGAGTTTGCCTTTTTGAATTTACGTCTTGCTCAGGCAAAAGTCTATGCCGGATTAGATATACGAGGTACTTTTGTTGTAGCCAATACGTATAAAGAAGAATATGAATATGTGAGTGACCCGCGTCAAAACTCAACTGTCACATTGTCCAAAGAAGGCACATTTCGACTTGGCGGCGGCGGACGACTTGGGATAGAAGGCGAAGTTTTTGATCCGTGGTATGTCAACCTAAGTGTGGGATGGAACTTTATGAATATGATTGGACGCGACGATGCACGAGGTGAATTGCTTACACCATATTTCGACCCTAAATATGAAAATAAAGAAACAAGGGTCTATAATATTTTTGCAAATCTTTTTGTGCAATATCGTTTATAATTACTCGGCTATCAATCACATTAAATCATGAATTACCCACTGTATAAAGCAGACTGCCTCCATTTCAACGGAGAAATACCATGTATTCCACATAAGCAACATGGGGTTCACTGTGCTGATTGTCGGCATTATACACAGTCACAAGGACGTATTCTTATTGTCAAATTGGGAGCTATAGGTGATGTTATCCGCACAACACCATTGTTATCTCGTTTGCGAAAAGAATTCCCCGGTTATGAGCTATGGTGGATTACACAATCACCCGATGTTTTACCGACTTCTCTGCATAAAATTCTGGCTTGTGATGCCCTTTCTTTGGAAATAATTCGTTCGACAACCTTTTCATTAGTTATCAATCTTGATAAAGCTCCCGAGGCATGTGCAATAGCATCATCGGTACAAGCAGACAATAAATGGGGCTTTATTTTACAGAATGGTAAACCGGCTCCTGTTAATACAACAGCAATACATAAATTTTCTACAGGAATTTTCGATGATATAAGTCAACAAAACACAAAATCATATTTGACTGAAATATTTGAAATCTGCGGCTGGGAATTTAAAGGTGAAGAATATGAACTTCCAATACGACATACAATAACCATAAAGAAAAAGGCAAATACGCTCGTAGGGCTTAATACAGGGTGTGGAGCGCGTTGGACATCGAGGCTTTGGGATATTGAGCAATGGATTACCCTTACAAAAAAACTTATTGACACTAATTACGAAATCATACTTCTGGGTGGACCACAGGAAGATGAAAGAAATAAAGAAATAGCACAAAGAACCGGCGCAGAATATAATGGCTATGTTCCTATGCATAAATTTATTGAAGTAGTGGATCAATGCGATATTATTGTCACGGGAGTTACAATGGCACTACATATTGCGATTGGTCTGAAAAAACAAATAGTTGTCATGAACAATATTTTCAATAAACATGAATTTGAACTCTATGGTCGAGGAGAAATCATTGAACCATCAGTAGAATGCACATGTTACTATAAATCAGTATGCGTCAATCCAAATTATCGCTGCATGGAATATCTTCCCGTTGACAGTATTTTTAATTCTATTCAACGCCGTAGTCAATCTTTACAAAATCAATAATCTTTTTTTTACACATGTTCATGGTGAATACATTTTCATCAGGATTATCTTTATTGTATGTCATCTATTCGTGCTGCTTTTTTTACCGCTGCTTCATCAGCAACAAATTTACCAACTAAAACGATTTTACCCGAAGTTGCATTTATCGGGCGTTCAAATGTTGGAAAATCTTCATTAATTAATACATTAGTGAATAGGAATTCTCTTGCGCATGTCAGTACAACGCCCGGAAAAACTCAACAACTCAATTTTTATTCTATTGAAGATACATGGATGCTTGTTGATATGCCCGGATTCGGTTATGCGAAAGTAGCAAAAACCGACCGTCAAGCATGGCATGATCTTAATTATGGCTATTTATTACACCGTGAATTATTGCAATTAACATGTGTTCTTATTGATGGCAGACATGACCCCATGCCGATTGACATGGAATTAATTGAAAATCTGGAAAATGCAGGGCGACGCTATGTCATTATTCTCACGAAATGCGATAAGCTAAGTTCAATACAAATCACTGCACGACAAGCACAAATTAAAAATGCCGTCAAGATGTGTGACTATTGTATTGATGTACTTCCCTATTCTGCTCGTACTCGCATGGGGCGTGAGCAATTGTGGGGAATAATTAAAAGAGAAACTAAACAACAAGACACTCAATCATAAATATATAGTTTTGAAAGAAAGTAATTACTATGATACAATCAAATAATCCGCTCATCGGAATAATTATGGGGAGCGATTCGGATTTACCGACAATGAAAGAAGCGGCAACAATATGTGAATATTTTTCTTTACCGTATGAAATGCGGGTTGTATCAGCACATCGTACGCCTGCTGATATGGCAGAGTATGGTGCAACGGCTCATACAAGAGGCATAAAAGTCATTATTGCCGGCGCAGGCGGAGCTGCACATCTTCCCGGAATGATTGCTGCTTTTAGTCCACTACCCGTCATCGGTGTGCCTGTGCAATCGAAAGCATTAAACGGTCAAGACTCTCTTCTCTCCATAGTACAAATGCCATCGGGAGTACCCGTCGCAACTGTAGCTATCGGTGGTGGGAAAAATGCCGGTATTTTAGCGGCACAGATCCTCTCTGTATCCATACCCGAATTACAAGAAAAAATTATTATATATAAACAACAAATGGCTGAAGAATCGCGTAATAAAAATAATTCTTTAGCATAATGTTCCACTTAATTCACAATTAACATCATGATTACACGATATGGTTATGACAATGCTTTTCTCATGATTGGCTTTGGGCTAATTTTGATTGGTCTTGGCATTTTTTTATTTAAGGGGTTTTGGTCTGTCTTGTTCTCAATACTTGGAGGAATCACCATTTTGTTCACTCTATGGTTTTTTCGCGATCCTTCCCGCACTATACCTCAAAAAGCACTCAATGACGATACAATTATTTTAGCACCTGCCGATGGCAAAATTGTGCAGATTATTCCCGTTGAAGAAAAAGATTATTTGAAATCCTCAGCGACGCAAATAAGTATATTTCTCTCTCCTCTTGATGTACATGTTAACCGCACTCCTGTCACAGGTATTGTGGAATTTTATAAATATATGCCGGGTGATTATCTCGTGGCATGGCATCCTAAAAGTTCTGAACTTAATGAACAATCGCGCATCGGAGTGCGTACATCTAAAGCAAAAGTATTATTTAAACAAATTACAGGTGTATTGGCGCGACGTATAGTATGCGAAGTAAAAGAAGGAGATTCTCTTACCATAGGTGAAAAAATAGGTATGATGAAATTTGGTTCACGTATGGATATTATTGTTCCTAATTCAACTATGATTAATGCAAAAGTAGGAGATAGAGTTGTTGGTGGTGAAACTATTTTAGGACAATTACAATAATGAATACCTCATTAATGCCAAAATCAATTTCACGTCCCAAACCATATCTTTTACAAGTTGAGTATGCTGATTTTACCGGAATAATTATGCTTTCATCCTTACGCGAAGAATGTCCTTGTGCTGTTTGCAAAGGTGAAGAAATAATGGGCGTTCGTTATTCTTTCGGCATCCAAATCATGAAGCCCGGTATGAATGAACTCATCGCATTACAACCATCCGGTAATTATGCACTGCAAGCACGCTGGAATGATGGGCATGACAGTGGTATTTATACGTGGGAACAATTACGTGCCATTGTAGAAAAACACGCTTTATCACCCGAACAAATTCAAGCAATCAATAATTAATGGCTGAACAATTAAAAAATATTTACACACGAGAAAAGCTCTTGTCGGTTGCTTCGATAATACATCATTATGACTCACATTTTGATGTGGAACTCTTTCTCAATAATATTTTTGACAATTCTTGGGAGCAACGTGAATTAAAAGAGCGGATGCACCATATAGCGTTTACTCTTCACAAAACTATTCATGGTAATTACAGCAAACAAATAGAAATTTTAATAAAGGTCGCACCGCAATTTTCCGGCTTCGAGTATATGTTCTTTCCTGATTTTGTTGAACAATTTGGTCTTGAAGAGGAAGAAATATCATTATATGCTTTAGAAGAATTTACCAAAACATCAAGTACCGAATTTGCAATCAGACCATTTATTGTACGCAATCAAGAAAAAACATTGGCGCGTTTACAACAATGGGCAACTCATAGCCATCATGCTGTAAGGCGATGCGCCAGCGAAAGTTGCAGACCTCGTTTACCATGGGCAATGGCTCTGCCTGCATTAAAAAAAGATCCCTCACCAATTTTACCGATACTTTCAGCTTTATACAATGATGAGAGCGAATATGTGAGAAGAAGCGTAGCCAATAATCTCAATGACATTTCTAAAGACCATCCCGATTTTATGTTGGATATTATTGCGCAATGGATTGGGGCTTCCGAACAAATTGACAGAATATGTAAGCACGCATCACGTTCCTTATTAAAGCATGGGAATATTCGTGCACTATCATTGTTCAATTTTACACAACATATTCAAAATATTACCGTTGAAGATTTTAGAATTCATGATACTTCGATTACAATCGGAGACTCAACATACTTTTCCTGTATGATTCAATCTTCACATCCCAAAACACAAAAAATACGTATTGAATATGCTATTGATTATGTTAAAAAAAATGGTACAACATCAAGGAAAATTTTTGTTCTCACAGAAAGACTTTTTCAACCTGGGTCGGAATATACCATTTATCGTAAACTTCCATTTCACAATATGACAACACGTACACATTATGCCGGTATCCATAGAATTACTCTTATTTTGAATGGAGTGTCTATGGCTTCGACTGAATTTATATTGTTATAGTCTCAATCAATCTTTATTAAGTCCTATATTATCATTACAAATATTTTCGATTATCGAATTATTAATTTGTCTTTATGCCACACACCATTATCAACACGAAGAATATATATACCCGATGAAAATTTGGGCAATAATATATTTTTTATGTCAGATGCAGGAAATGTGTCTGTAAATGACCATACTTTTTCTCCCAATACATTGATTACCGAGAGTGTCACATCCCCACCATAACCAGTTTTAATATAAGCAATATCATCAGAATACACTATATCGAGTGCGCTTGTCTGTGCAACACCCCTAAATTGCCATGCACATGTTGGATCGTAACGTATATTATTGTTCTGTACTTTTACATTCATGCACTGTGCCGATATATTTGAAACTTCAAGAGAAAACTCTTCTTTCATTCTGCCATCAGGTGGTAATAATGCCATACATTCCAAACTAATTTCTCTACTTTTTTCATCCAATATATCAAAGGAAAAGACTATTGTATCAATATTTTTGTACATTAGTATTATTCCTTCCGGTATAGTTATTTTATTAATAGACACACAACAATTGTCATAATGGAATGATAAAGTACCCTTACGACTACCTTGAGGAATATGAATAACAACAGGATAAAGCATACTTGGTTGAAGCAATGTAGTGTCGTCACTAAGTATTTGAAAACGTAATTCTTTAGGAGTATTGACATTAATAGATACTATTTTCTCTATCGTACATACTCCCTTTGTTGCCCGAATAGTATATTCTATTGAATTTTTAGGTGTAATTACAGGAGAGGAAGAAAGATTATTATCTACATATATATTCGGAATCCACTCATACGAGTCGGCACCTTGGCATAGAAGCTGAGTACTTTCGCCATAGCACAAATCGCGGTTACCTGTGATTGTTAATTCCGGTTTTGTATCAACAGTAATAAAAATACTGTCTTTATTCACACATTGTGCTGTTTTTCCGGTAACATAAAAAAAACGACTTATCGCGGTAGAGATACGGGGATTCGTACTCAACGGATTGTCGCATAACTCTGCGGGCGACCATTCATAACTCTCAGCACCATCAGCCATCAACATTATGGTATCCGATGCACATAGTATTTGTTTGTCTGCCCTAATCGAAATTGTTGGTCCATTTGTAATTGTCACATTGATGCTGTCATATCTTGTACAATGACCTTTTTTTCCTTGTAAATAAAGTGTCGCGCTTTTATCCAAAGTTACTCTGGGCGATGCACTCTTGGGATTATCAAAATATTCTTTAGGTGACCACTCATATTCATCAGCATCACCGGTTGCCTTAAGAATAAGTTTGGACCCGACACAAACGGTTGTATCGTTTCCCGCATCAAGAGAGAGAGTATTGCCAACAAAGATTGTCACGGTATCTGAATTTGTACAACCCAATGAATTTGTGACGGTTAGGGTATATGTTGTAGAAGTATCGGGTGTGCATATAGGACGTGGGCTTTGCGGATTATCAATATACTTCTTAGGGTTCCATTCATATATCAAATTCGATGAGTCATTAATTCCAAGAATGACACCTTCTCCGCGGCATATAGTTTTATTTTCACCCGCTTGAGCTTTAGGAGTGTCTTGAACTTTCACCCACATGACCACACTATCACAACCATTTATATTGCAGACTTTTACAGTAACAGGATAATGTCCGCTTTTTGTAAATTTTGTGCGAAATTTTTGTTCTTTACTTTGTTTAATTTCAGCACCTTCTGCCTGCCACAGTATGGTATTTTCAGTAGAAATTGAATTATATTTTACAAATAATTCAGACCAAACATCAGTGCACATCACTGTATCAGTACTCATAATTTTGGGTATATCACATACAGTAGATGCCCTCTTAAAATTAGGGTCATAAATATGACGGCTAAAATGCGGGAAGTCACTGTCTGTTGTAAAACTTTTTATTGTCCCATTAATATCTGTATCATTAAGAACGGCGATTTGTTCAACAATTTGAGGCTGTATTTTCCTATAGCGCAAACGGAATAAACCGATTTCTTTTGACCAATTATTTGATTCGGGAATGTACGAAAAAAAGTATATGGATGTATCCGGTGCAAGACGTAAAGCACGAGGTGATACAACATGGTTTATAGGAGTCATAAAAGATATTAGTTCATATTTTTTTTGTTCAATATCTATATGCAACAATGTTTTTTCTGGTTTCTTTAATACAACATATAAATGCTTACTATCATGGGTAAATTCTCCTGCTCCCGGTTCTATTTTTTGTTGTGAAAGTAATTTCCCCTGACTGTCTTTCGTCTCTCCCAGCATAAAAAGATGTCGTATTCTTCCCGTAAAATTATCAAATGAGTAAAGAGATGTTTCATGAGGATATCGTGCAATCGAATAAAGATATTTACTATTCGGAGAAATTGAGACTATATTTCCTAAATGGGGTTTTTCATAAATATCGCTACTATAAATAATTTTCTTTACATCAGGTCCCGTAGCATTAACAGGAAGAGCGAAAAAACGATTATCGGCTGATTGTAAAGTTCCTACAATAAAATAATCTTTTTTATTGGCTTGTATAGTCGCAGCAAATCCTTCATTCAATTTATCACGTAAGACCATACGATTATATGGCTTAACAATATCACCCAAACCGTTGTTGAGTGTTCTGTCAAGAATATTATAGGCAATTGTACCATTTTCTGAGGGGATTGATGATTCAGCCACAACTCCGACAACAATAAATTGGCGGCAATTTTCTGAAGATGGTAACACAATACAGCCTTGCGACGCTGCTGCTGTACCGTGTAAAGGTTCGGAATGCATTTGATTATCACGTGCATCATTAATTATCATAGTTGGAGAAACATTGGGATTAATTCCCGGATCGGCACCACCATAAAGTAATAATCTTCCATGCACACCCTCAGACAGAGAAACACAACTATTACCCCATGTAAGCGATGGATAAATACCTACATTGGTCATAAGTGTGAAGTTCGGCAAGAATTGCAGACGTATCCCCGTATTAAACATCCAAGTATTTGCTTCTAATTGTGGGTACGCATCAGAATTAGCCACTATTAACAAGACAAAAACTAATAGTATTTTTTTCATAGTATAATGTGGAATAGAATATATGTATTGAGATAACTGTAGAAATTCCTATTTCAAATCATTTGCAGATATAGTTGTAGTCCATTTTTTCTTACCTTGTGCATTATATACTGTAATTTCCATTAACCGGTTTTTTATGTCACCACTAAATGCGAGTACTGCAAAATTATGCTCCATGACAAGAGTTTTTTGCTCTCTGTACATATTTTCCTCTTCAAATGCTTTTGTGTGAATGCCTGATGTTAAAGGTGAACATGTTAAATCATACAAAGGATAATGTAATGCTCTACTCATTTTTGACAATTCTGTGAAATGCCTGTCACCCGAAAGAAAAAATACTCCTTTAATATTTTCTTTTTCTATTCCATCAAGTAATTTTTTTCTTTCTACAGGTCTTGTTGCATAATTTTCAAACACGGCTGCACTGCTCAATGTTTGACCACCGACAGCTATTATTTTAAATGTTGCTTTTGAAGAAGCAAGATTTTGCAATAACCAATCAATTTGCTCATCGCCCAGAATTTCAGAATTTCCTGTTATTCGTTTATTTGCCGAGCGAAAGGATCTATTGTCTAATAGAAAAAATTGAACATCACCCCATTCAAAAGTAGAAGTAATACATTTTTTGTCATCAAACCCATAGCCGGGATTTGCCCAAAATGTTGTAAATGCATCAAATGTTATGTTTTTATTATAAAATCCTTTATCACTATCATTCGGACCATAATCATGATCATCCCATATAGCATAATTATGTGTTGAAGCCAATAATGGTTGTATTTCCGGTAATGCTCGCGTATGGGAGTAACGATGAAAAATCCCTGTACGGCTATCCCAATCCGCTTCACGCAAATATGTATTATCACCAAGCCATAGCATCAGTGTTGGCTGCTGATTATGGATACTGGTAAATATTTCATATTCAGAACCATACGATTTTCCGGGACGATCATACCGAGTTTCATTCACATACACACAGCTGCCCAGAGCAACCGTAAAATCGGGGGGATTACCTCGCCATTGCCATAATGGCGGCGTTTGAAATGTCGTTTTATAGGGAAGATTATATAATTTTCCATTAAGAAAAATCGAATATAAATATCTATTTCCGGGTTGCACCGAATCTGCAATCAGAATCGTAGAATAGGCTTTCTCTTTTGTTGTACGACTTGGCTCTGTTCTATATTTTTTTTGAGGCAAAGAATCGGAAAAATACTCCATTACAATATCGGCAGATTTATCTGTTTGCACCCATACTTTTACTTCACGCATTGTTGCATGACCAACCATCGGACCCGATGCAATACGCTGCCCTTGCATAGAAATCGTGGCAACAACAAATATCATTACAGCACACAGTAGTCTCATAATGACCTCAATACTTAGGAAATAGACATCATTGACAAGTAATTTACGGCATTATGCACACAAAACCAAAAAAAATCCTTTCTTTATGGTTTCGTAACGGTATAAAACAAAAAAAACTCTCATATCGAATGATATAAGAGCTTTTGTGGAAATGTTATATTTTTATTGATCATAATCAACAATCACATCATCTGTCAGCGGATGTGATTGACATGTCAGCACATAGCCATCGTCCATTTCTTCATCGGTGAGTGCTTCGCGGCTATCCATGTGAACATTACCTCTGACAACTTTTGCCCGGCATGTGCAGCATGCAGCTATTTGACACGCATACGGAGGATCAAGATCATTGCGAATGGCGGAATCTAAAATTGTTTCTTTAGGTCGAACAGTGATAGTCTCTTCACGTCCATATAATCTTATGGTCACGGAACGTTCTTTAGGTTCATTATCTTCTACAGATGTCGGTGCCGGCTCAACCACAGCATCAATAGGTGCAGAGAAAAATTCCCTGTGAATATGATTCTGTGGAATATGTGCGGCATGTAGTGTATCCTCGACTTGTTTCATCATCTGGGGTGGTCCACAGATAAAATATTGAGCATTCGGAGTATCTTTACCAATGTATGTATCCAATAAATCAAGACATTGCTGCTTATCCAAGCGTCCGGTGATTGCTTTAAGCGTTGATGCCAGTGTATCAAGAGTATGAATGATTGTCAGACGATTATTGTATTTTTCTTGTAATTGATCAAGTTCTTTACGGAAAATCACATTTTCTTCATCCGTATTACCATAAAAAAGTACGACTTTACTTTTTAGTTCAACTGCAAGAATAGTTTTTAGAATAGAAATAATCGGGGTTATTCCACTTCCTCCTGCAAATAAGCAATATACACTTTCTGCATTAGGTGATAATTCTCGTGTAAAATTACCCATTGGCTTCATTACTTCAATGGTTTGTCCTTCTTGTGTATTATTATTGATAAACGCAGAAATAAAACCACTTTCTTTATTTTTAATTGTAATGGTCAAGGGTTCATTAAGCGCAGGACTGCTGCATAAAGAATATGCACGATTAAAATGTTTGTCGCCTATATGAACACGTATCGTTAAATACTGTCCATGTTTATACGTAAATTCTTCACGCAATGCAGGAGGGACATCAAGCACCAATGAAACGGCATTGGGTGTTTCTCTGCGTATTTGCGAAATTGTCAATGTATGAAATTGTGCTGCCATAAAAATTAGTAATTAATAATATACAAATATTGTATTCGGTTTTTTCCCCTTTTAAAACATTCAGTGATTATATATAAAAAATACTTTAAATAATCACTTATTATTTCACCAAAAGCCGAGCTCTAATTGAGCGGCTTCGCTCATCATAGATTTATCCCACGGTGGATCGAATGTTAATTCAACATATACTTTCTGTACTCCTTCAACTGACGCAACAGCTTTCTCTACTTCACCGGGTATTTGCCCTGCGGCAAAGCATCCGGGAGAGGTTAATGTCATAAGAACTGCTACATCATTATTTTCATTGACTTTGACTTCATAAATAAGACCAAGTTCATAAATATCAACAGGTATTTCAGGGTCATATACCGTTTTTATTGCTTCGATTGCAAGGTCTTTTATTGATTTTTCACCGTTATTTTCTGTTGATGTAATCACTTTTTTGGGTGGTCCTTTGACTTCTAAAGGGAAATAAGTATCGGTTTCTTCATTATTCTTTTCTTTTACTCTTTTGATTAAATTTGTAATAAAATTATCCATCATTATTTCCCTCTTTTATTCAGTAGAAATTTCTTGTTCGCCTTGTAATGCAGCGTGGACAGTATGCCATGCCAGACTTGCGCATTTCACACGTGCCGGAAATTCACGTACTCCTGCAAAGACAGCCAATTTTCCTAAAGATTCTTCATTAATTACAGCATCATCATTGGTGACAACACCATGAAATTCTTGGAATATTCGCTCTGCTTCTTCGGCTGTTTTTCCTTTCAATACTGTCGTCATTATTGACGCAGAAGATGTTGAGATAGCACAGCCCGCACCGGTAAAGCGGATATCTTGGATAATGCCGTCATGGACATACAGCTCAACGGTGATATGGTCGCCGCACAAAGGATTAAGCCCATCGGCTTTGTGACTGCATTCGGGTAAGTGTCCATAATTACGTGGACTCTTATTATGGTCAAGTATAACTTGTTGATAGAGTTGCTGTATTTCATTCATGGGATTTGATACCAATCATAGATAGTATCTGAGTGTAAACGAATGAGCGGTGAAAATCGTGAGTACCAAAGACAAACACTTGATCGTATCGAGAAAGGACGACTCAAGCTGTTCGGCTTAGGAAGTTTTCGATGTGACTCTCTTTGAACAAAGAAACAAACTACGTAGTGCGAATATTAAACATATCTGTGTTTATCGCTACAAACATCTTATCTTTCAATCTCTCTTTTTCTTCATCACTCAAAGCAGTTTTGCTGAAAAATTTGTCCTTAAACTCTCTTTCAATTCTTATTTTTTTGTGATCATCGCGATTAGGTATATCCTTTTTCTCTCTAACAAAGAGTATGAGTTGACATTCTTCTCGCAACTGTTTTCCTATACGTTCCCACCAGACTTTATCGGTTTCGCCCAAGGATAAGCCAAAAATACATATCAAATTTTTATCTTTAATTGAATTCTCACATAATTCATCAACACCATGCTTAGCAGCTTTATTACATTCAACTTTTACTAATGCTTCAATAATGTTTTGATTTTTTCGAAAAGATTCATTTTTAATTTGACTTATATCATTTACTCCCAAAACCATCCTTAAATCTGTATAACCATGTATATGATGTAGATTATTCAGTACAACATTTTCACCACTATGATGTTTTCCAATAATCTTCTCCGAACCAAGAATCTTCTCAAGTACACGTGTATAATTAAACGTAATAATATCTATATTCCATGCAGTATGCCCCCATCTTGACTTATATCTTGTAATATTATCTTTATCAATTTTTAAAAGCATTTCTTCAGGAAAGCACAAATTATGAAAGAGTTTTTCTTGAGACAATACTGAATAATCATACTCTTTTTCTTGTAATTCTAAATATTGAGAAAGATGTTCTCTTATATCATCAATTACTACCTCAAAATCTTCTTCTGTTTTTAGTTTTTCTGTGTACTTTCCAAGTTCAATCTCTAAATCTGCCCAATCTTCAATTTCAGATTGAATTACATCTTTTAGTTCCTTTACGAGCTTCGATGTGCTTTCTTTTTGACAATAAAACTTATAGAAATCACGATACTGTGTTTTCATGCCAATATTTAGATCAAAACCATTCCCAATTAAAAACAGTATATTCATATAAAAAAGCTATTACTTTTTGAAGTGTGATTTAATCAATGGATTAATTAGATATACAACAGTTCTGACATAAACTGTGCAACAGTATCTATATCAAAAAAAACTTTTTGTAGTAGATGTGACGACAAGTAGTGATTGATTTTAATGTAGCAATAGCCACTCTGTACTATATAAACATGAGAACTCAATAATGGAAACTAAATTACTTGGTGGTCTCGAGAGGATTCGAACCTCCGGCACCAAGTTTAGGAAACTTGTGTTCTATCCACCTGAACTACGAGACCGATTACATTTAGTGTATTGTGTCCATAGTGCCCAAAAACAAATTTTTTCCATTCTGTTTTTGACGCGCAGCACCATAGTAACGTATTGCTACAAAATTACGAATATCATCTCTATCAAGTGAAGGTGCGTCGGAAAATGCCGCACTTTCTATTATCTCTTCAATGTTTGTAGGGTTGATAACACCAAATTGAGCCAAGGTAATCAGCTCGCCCCATCCCTCTTTGGTAAACAATTTTTTTTCATACTCATTCAGCACTCTCAATGAAAACTCGGTGGAGGGCACGGCAACTTTTATGAGACGATGCGCTAAAGACTTATCTGCATTATCAATTTTATCAAGAATCCAGCTTAGTGCCGTGATGATTTCTCCGTGTGAGTAACCACGTTTTTCCAATTGCTCTATGTCAATGGATTCCACAGAAGGTTCAGAAGCTAACATCTTGACAAGTACCGTAATGATTTCAATAATTCTATCATAAGAAAAATCGCCGCTCTTCATAGTATTAACTTTCAATATATAGTGTTTCTAATTCACTCATACGTGCTCGTTCTTCATCAGTACTGTCATCATAACCGATTAAATGCAAAGTGCCATGTGCAGCTAAACGCATCAACTCTTGGGCGACGCTCACATTATAGTCCCTCGCTTGCTCAATAGCCGTATCTATACTAATGTAAATCTCGCCTTCAAGAGGATTGTCCTCCAAAGGAAATGTTATGACATCAGTTGGATAATCATGCTGCAAAAACTTGCGATTCATCTCATGGATTTTTTTATCATTAAGAAGAATAACGCAAATATCTGCAACCGTTATGGACTCACCTTGTAATGTCCTCGTGATTGCTTGTGTAATCTTTGCTTTGGGTATCCGGGTATGATTACTGTCATTCATAATCATGATACCATAGTTTTCCTTGTTCTTCTCACTCATTATGTGGATTATTCCGTGTCTAAAATCTCTTCAGCCAATGATAATTGCATTGCCGACATAATCAAACTGGGATGAAGTTCAGCAAAATTAGCATGTAATGCAGCTTTTTGAATCGGAGAGAACATTGAACATGTACAATGCTTGCCCAAGACCATACCCGAGATATAATCAGCTCGCTCTGTTATAAAAATGACTTCATCCGGCTCGAATGTGATATAACCGCTGCATTCATGCAACTCGAAATAACCATGCTTGGTTTGAACAATCACTGCCGAACCTTGAGAACCATTAGGGTAATCTATATCGTTCATGAGTGTGACGATTTGCGCTTGGCGTGTATCGTTATGTACCATTTGCCATATACACCCCGTGGCTTCCACCGTGCCCTCGACGCCCAAGATGGCACTAATAGCACTATAATCCGCTTCTGTAAACCGATAACTCATCGGCATATCACCTTATTGAAACATAATAATTGATTATTCTTTGCAAATATACGATAATTGACGCTTTATAATTGATGTAGGGTAAATCTTACAGACTGTTTTTCTCTTCATTGCAATGCAGCCACCGAAGAAAATTCCGAACTTTGTCTTCCGGTGTATATGCTTACCACGACGACTGCGTAATTTTGTATGTGTCAATAGTAATAATTTAAAAAGATAGATTTTATGAAAAACATTACAATTATTGGAGCAGGTCCTGTTGGCAGTCTTGCGGCTATTTACTTTGCTCAGCATGGTCATACAGTACAGATAATCGAGCGTCGCCCCGATATGCGCAAAACCAGAATCAGTGCCGGACGTTCCATCAATTTGGCTCTGTCCGATCGGGGATGGCGTGGCATTGCCGGTGCAGGTATTGTGCAAGACATTGCCAACATTGCTATCCCCATGCGTGGAAGAATGATGCATTCCATTGAAAGTAAACAGACTTATCAACAATATGGTACTGATGCTCAAGCCATTTATTCTGTGTCAAGAGGCGGTATCAATATGGAGTTAATGGATTGTGCAGAGCGCCACGAATCAATCTCCATACGTTTTAATATGCGTTGTGTTCATGTGGACTTAGAAAATGCCACGGCGATATTTGAAGATAATGACACTCATGAAAGACTTACCATTTCTTCGGATTGTATCATCGGTGCAGACGGCGCATATTCTGCCGTGCGTGGAGCCATGCAAATGACCGACCGATTTAACTATGAACAGCACTATATTGAACATGGCTATAAAGAACTGACCATACCCGCTTTGCCCGATGGTGGTTTTGCTTTAGATAAACATTCGCTCCATATCTGGCCTCGTTCATCGTATATGCTCATTGCACTACCAAATATGGACGGCAGTTTTACTTGCACACTCTTTTTTCCTTTTGAAGGTAATCTCTCATTTGCTTCTCTGCAAACAGATGATGATATCATGGCTTTTTTCCAAGAACAATTTCCAGATGCCGTTCCATTGATGCCAACTTTGCTGCATGATTTTCGGCATAACCCCACTTCTTCGCTCATGACTGTGCGTTGTTTCCCATGGTCATACAAAAACAAAGTGCTGCTAATTGGCGATTCAGCCCATGCAATCGTTCCTTTTTTCGGTCAAGGGATGAATTGTGGCTTCGAGGATTGTTATGTACTCAATTCATTATTGGGTCAATACTCTGAAGAGAACTGGGGAGAAATGTTTGCAGAATTCGGAAAAATCCGCAAACCGAATGGTGATGCCATTCTTCAATTGGCACTTGAAAACTTTATCGAGATGCGTGACAAGGTTGGCGATGCCGAATTTTTATTGAGGAAAAAAATCGAAGGTATTGCTCAAGAAATGCAACCGACACGCTTCCGTTCACGCTACTCTATGGTTTCGTTCAGCCATATTCCTTATGCGGAAACCATTACCATTGCACAAGAACAAGATGTGCTTGTGGATACGATTATGGCTTTACCCACGATTCAAGATATGCTGGGCACAGAGGAATTACGATCTCTTATCTCGACCACTATGGCAGTATTGCCGGAACGTTTTGGCGATTATTCTTCACCCCTATAACCAATGGTCTATTATTACACATATATTCATAATCGAAAAGAGCACTTTCAATTCTGCGAACAAAGAACGAAGAATATTTTGTAATTCTTTACTCAACAAATAATTAAAAAAAATGAAGATCCATATTTTCCTACAACATCGTACATCACACATACGAATTTGGTGATTATTCTCACAAAAAAGTATAGCATGAACGTGGTGGCATAGTCATTGTCATAATGTTATCGAAATCAAATCGGTGGTAGATTTTTTTTCATAACATTTTGGAGTATATATTATGCCATCAGCAATTAGCGGCGGAGCGCGAATACGGACGAACACGCCAGCCGAAAATTCGTACAATGCACTTGAAGCATCGAGCCGAAATATCTCATTGCGTCAATTGCGTCTTTCTACGGGTAAGCGTATAAACTCCGCTGCGGATGATGTGGCGGGTTACATTACCTCACGTGCTTTGGGAGCACGAAACGGTGCTTTACGGTCAGCTTTGAACGCCGTCGGCGATTCATTAAATGTGACCAATATTGCTCAGGACTCTTATGACAATATTAATACACTCATCACACGCATCAAAGATGCGGCTGCAACAGCATCATCCGGTGCCTTGGGTACAGATGAAAAAATCGCGCTTGCTAAAGCCGGCTTCCGTCTTGCTCAACAAATCCAAACTGTCGTGGACTCAACAGTCTTTGGCGGTCGTCAACTTATTGACGGTTCCTTCTCCGGTGATTTCGTTATCGGATTTAATGCTGCTAACAGTTTATTGACTATTTCTGTGGATTTGACAACCGTTTCTTCTGCCCCCAACTTTAATGTGGATGGACAATTTAATGTGTCTGTGTCAAATAATAGCAATTTTGCAGGGGTAACAGGACTAAATCTCAATAGCTTGGATGCAGTAAGTACAACTGATTTGGGAGTATTTGCCAATGCCAATATTGCGACAACATTAAGCTCTCTTTCTTCTGCTTTGAACAATGTCAATAAAGTTGCCTCTTATCTAGGTGGTTTAACCAATCGCTTAACCTCACAAGAAGAAGCTCTTAAATCGCAAATAACAAACTACAATGCGGCTATCTCGCGTATTGAAGACACAGATGTGGCTCTTGAACAACTTGAACTTATCAAGTCACAGTTCTTACAACAAACATCTATTACATCACTTGCGCAGGCAAATCAGAACCCGCAACAGTTCTTGCAATTATTACGGTAATTTGACCAATAATAGGCAGTACATCAAGGAAGATAATGCAGCTGCTTGGGCGAAAAGCCGCTTACTAAGGATAGGTAAGCGGCTTTTCAATTTTTATGGCAGAACTGTAAAATTTTCACCATTATTTTCCTTGTCGTGCAAAGAATTGAAATACTGAAAATTATCTACACTCATAATCGTGAATATAAATATAGAAATAGTATTATTTTTTCTCGGGAACATATATCGTTTTTATCGTTTCTGTGCATCCGTTCGATAATGCTTGGATATAATAAACACCCGAAAGAAGATTCAACGGACTCCACTCAAAAACTATCTGATTATCAACACGTTTGCCCTGACGAAATTCTTCCGTCAAATCATCAATCTCTTTTCCTTCACCATTATAAGCTTTTATCGTAACTCCATTCGGAAATACCAAAGAATGGCAAATCATCGTCAAGGTCGTTTTTTGTGTAAATGGATTCGGATACACTGACATCCATCGCAATGGTACAAATGCCCTCGGTAATCGCTCTTCTTCTTGAGCGATACCCACAGCAGTGCTCGGCTGCACAACTCGCGCAAGGAAGTCAGAAACACCTCCACCTCGTACATAGGTCTGCTTCGGCGTGGTGATAATAGAAGTAATACCATAACGCACAAAATCGAGACCTTGCATATTTTGTTGTTGCCAGCTTATTCCTTTATCTGTTGAAATAAATAATGTCTTCCTTTTTGACGGGGAGAGAGCATAAAGTATATGTTTATTAATTTGATTGGACCATATCTGCATAAAGTTTATAGAATGCCCTAACATATGCCATGTAATGCCACCATCTGTTGTGCGAAAAATCATATCTTGATTAAAAGATGAAGAAATATCTGTCATAAAGCCAAGTGTATCATCTATAAATACTATATTGTAAAAATTTCCATACAGATATTCATACTGCGCTTTTTGCCAGCTTGCACCATTATCATCGGAATAATAAAGACTATCGGGTTGTTTTACAGAAGATACTTGATACCAAATCCGTGATTTATGGAAAAAACAATTACTTATATATGAAGCAAATCCATTTGATAACTTACTACTATCCGCTCTATATACAAGAGTATCCCATTCTTTACCATTTTTGGAATATGATAAACATGAATAATAATAACTACTGTCTAAATTTTGATATTTTACGTTCCATGCCATACAATATCCTTTATCCGGTAATGCAACAACTTGACTTACATTCGGGCGATTTAATTGGGTACGATCTTCTTTGACAATAGTACCGCCATTGTCAGAAGATACCATAGCTCCTTGATAACCATAACCTACGATATTCAGACTATCCTTAAATGCAAAAAACTCTAATGTATTATTTGGTCTCTTATTGTTATTAATTGTAAGAAATTTATCTTGCGGTAACCATGTCGTACCACCATTCGTAGTACGGAATATATTACCATAAACACTCCCAATCCATCCAATCGAATCATTATACATAGTAAACGGAATAAAGCTGTATGATGGTATTAGGCAGCGCAATTTCCACCTATCGGTAAGTGATTCTCTCATAAGAATTCTTTTTTGTCTGCCGATGGACACAAATTTACCCGAAGCCATCATTGCTATTTTTCCATGACCATAAACCGCAAGATATTCGAAATTATAGACTGAATCGAATTGAAATCTTCGTTGGTCAAGATTATAGACTTTTGTGCCATAGGTCGAATCAACATATATAATACTATTTTCTTCCAATGGATGGCGCATTATATCATTAGCAAAAGGGAGTGTAGCTTGTAATTTTTTCCATGATTTGCCATTATCAGTACTTCTGAATAATGTGGAATTTGCCAATGCAAGCACAGTATTATTATTCAAACGGGTAAATGCTTTTACTCTGCAATGCGCACAATCGAATATTGTATCGCTTTGTGGCTTTGTCCATGAAATTCCATTATTGTCCGAATACCATAAACCACCGCGACGGTCGCCTATTAACCACTGACCTTGCGAAAGCGAAAATACTTTACTTAATGCTGTCGGTAATGTAAAAACGGAAGTCCATGATATACCGCGGTCAAGAGAACGATAAATTGTGCCTGCACTCGTGACGGCAAGTATTGTTTCGCCTTCAATGGCAAGGGAAAGAAAATTCTCTTGCTCAGTGCCAACAGTATCGGATTTCCAATTTTTTCCTTTATCTTGACTTGTAATGATTATTCCTTTTTGCCCTACGGCAATAATGGTAGAAGCATTGGGGCATACAATATCATAAAGTGGAATATCGGTGTGCGTATATGGTTGTACCCATGTTTTTCCGGCATCGCGCGAAAGCATAATAATTCCATTATCACCGCAAGCGGCTATGAGTTCATCACCATACACATCAACCTCCCATAATTCACCCAAAAGATGTTGCAGATTATCTAATGGACCCTCTTTTGCAAAGCTGAGATATTGTAGTGAAAAGAATATCACTATCATGATAATCAGTTTTTGTATCATAATTTTTAAGAAAATACATAAAAAAAATGAATGTACCAACGGTGGTAAAGCGCGGGATAATACAGTTCCGGACATGTATAATAGCACTCTAAGATCCGTGGTCATTTTTGTGGATGCTAAAATACACTTTTTGCTGCATATCCCCAAACAATGTCAAGAAAAATTTTCACATAGAGTGGAAGTATTACAACTGCTTGAAAAACCGACCTATACAAAGCGCACATTATATATGATTATACCGTATATTTCCCCAATTCTCATCATTGAGGTCTGGCGGCGCACTCCGACGAGAAGTACATATTCCAAACCTATAAGGTTTCTGAAATTATAGGTTTAAGAAAGTTTTACTATCAAGTTATACCAAGTTCTTTAGATTGCTCGTATGATAGTTCTGTTAAAATCCTGCAAGGTATGTTGTTAAGTTCATCGCAGCCGGCAACTGAAGTTTCGCACGAATTCTGTGGCGATAAATCTCTACACTTTTTTCACTGACACACAATAAATCGCTAATTTCTTTGGAACTTAATTGTAATCGAATAAGTGAGCAGATTTCTATTTCTCGCGGTCGCAAATCGGGTATGGCATGGGTTAATCGCTCGATAAATTCTCTTTGCTGATCATGGAGTTTTTCTGACAAATGCCGACGATTTTTATCGGAACGGATATGTCCGCCAATTTCATCTACTAATGAATGAATATATTTTTTTTGTTCGGAGGATTTTTTTTCGGCAATACTTGTTAATGCAGTTCTTATATGGTTAAGAACATCATTTTTATGTGCCAAAGCCATTGCCGTAGTGTTAATTTCATTGGCTTGACTTTGCAATTGTGACTGCAAATTATCATGTTTTAATCGGAGTATTTCACTCTCACGCTCAGCTTTTTCTATTTCCAGACGATAGCGTAACTCTTGAATTTCTCTACTGTTGATTGATTTGTCGAATTTAGATTTATTTTCATAAAATGCTCGGCTGTGGAACAGTGCATTGTGAAAATCACCTTGTTTTTCATAGACAGTACTTAAACGTTCATTAAATTGATAGAT
This sequence comes from Ignavibacteria bacterium UBA2373, assembly GCA_002344005.1. Classification (GTDB taxonomy): domain Bacteria; phylum Bacteroidota; class Ignavibacteria; order Kapaibacteriales; family UBA961; genus UBA2353. The sequence goes on from DDTD01000085.1 coordinate 38,240, forward strand.
ATACATTTCCACATTATGCTCTAAAGCAAGAGCTAATCCTGTGGTAAAATGCTGTATTGCCTGTTCTGCCATAAAAAACATTTCACAAATTTTTCCATACGTATAATATAATTGTGCGAGCAAACCATAATTAGTACTTTTTTCTACCCCATGTAAAGCTGCATTCATATAGTGGACAACTTTTTCATAGTCTTGCTCATGTGCAGCAATCTCAGCACATACGCTGTGTACTCTTGCCTCATTTTCTTTATCGCCGATAGCAGTAAATTCTGTGAGTGATTGTTCCGCATATTTTTTTGCCGGAATAATTAATTTTTCGGACAAAGCAATATCAGCTGCATTACTTAATGCGGCTGCTCTGCCTGAAGGATATGCCCCGCGAGAATATGCCTCGGCACTTTGTTGAAACAGATCCAATGATTTTTGAATATCACCTTTATGTTTTGCAATAAATGCCATCGAACCATAAGCGTGCCCAATGCCAATATTGTCATTTCTCTTTTCATGGAGTGCCGCACTTTGCAATGTGAATTGTTCACCTTTATCATAATCACCCAAATCAATAAATAATCGTCCAAGATTACCCGTGACCACTGCTCGAATTAAATCATCATCGTGTTTTTCCAAGGTATGCAAACATTCACTGTATGAGGCAAAAACTCGCACGGGATCGGATAAATGCGCAGCTAAAGTGGCAATATTAATCAGAACAATTTGGCGTGCTCTTACATTACCGCAGGCAGCAAAGCCATCGGCAGCTTTCTGGTATGCTTCCAAAGCATTATCATGTTGCTCAAGCCGACGGAAAACTAATCCTATATTCTGGAGCACACCTGCTATTTCAACATGATTTCCAAGTTGTTCATATATCCTCTGCGCTTCTTGATAATGGGACAATGCCTCACGATATGCTCCGGCTGTATAATAACATAATCCGGCAATGCGCCATGATGCCGCTATGGATATTGGTTTGATAGAATGGTATCGGGCTATGGCGGCTGCCTGCATCGCTACCGCTGCACCCTCCAAGGGATTCTCCGTTTGTAAGTGTTCTGCAAGTTCATTAAGCTTTTCGACTCGTGATTGCGGATTCCGATAACGACGCACTATGTCTTCTTTACTATTCACTATACTCGCATGTCCGATAATTGTTTTGAAGCCAAATAATGATAACAACATAAGGGTCTGACGAAGAGCATGCCTTCCTTCCATGATAGTGATCATATACCATGTTCATGCCCAAGGGACACCCATTGCCCTCACATCATGAAAACCGTTTTTCTCCCTCGATTATTTTATGAATCAAAGTTTTTTTGTAGTTTTCGGTCAGCAAAAATATTATTTCTTACTATAATGGCTGCCATGACACTACGCCCGACATCAATGTACACCCTTTTTGTACTCTGCTTACTCACTGTGCAAACGGCTTTTGCACAGCCGCGTTTTGAGCGTAAAAATCTACCTGCTATCAATACTGAATACACGAAGATCTTCTGTGAAACTGACAAAGTTGTTCCCGGACCTGCAGGTCTGGATATTACATGGGATTTTACAACACTCACGCAAAGAACAAACGCAAATCCATTTTATCTTGTCAGAGTAGAGAATGCCAAAAATTTTCCGCAATCGGCGCAGTTCCCTGATGCCAATATTGCTTTCAGAACAAATGACACAACCATTGAGTTTATCAATACCACAAAAAACACAGTCAATAAAACCGGTACTGTCATTCCGTCCGGCATCATACAATTGACAGAAACCTATGATTTGGGACCTATACCGATTTCATCCGGCGGCAAATTAAAAGACTCATACAAAGCGGATCTACGATTTACCGATGGACGTTTTGGCAGAAGAACAGGAACTGTGGAACTTCATTATGACGGTTTTGGAACACTCATCACGCCAACGTTTACTATTGCAAAAACAGCATTACGATTAAAAATTATTGATACATACACTGACTCAATTTTTGTACAGCCACGAACCATTATACGATTAACTCGCGACACAACATATCGCTGGTATGCAAATTCATCTACTATGGCTTTACTCGAATATTCATCAGGCACCATCGCACAACAGCAACAACCTTTGCGTCAATATAAAACAGTATGGTACACCCGTGATACGTCACAGACAGCAACGAGTGTCATGAATGAATATGAAAACACACCAATAATGATTGTGCCACAACCGGCTTCTGATAATCTTATGATAACTTTCAACCCTGAACAAGAAATAAGCCAAGCCGATATTTCATTTACAGATATAACAGGACGCACAATAATGATATTTCCGGTAAGTGTCGGCAATAATACTGTTGTAATTCCGGTATCAGCACTTGACAATGGTATGTATTTGATTCATATCAGAATCAATGAAGAAAAAATTTTGCACACAAAATGTATGATTATGCACTGATAAATATAACACATCCTTGTATTACATAAAAAAAGTCCATGAATTATTCATGGACTTTTTTTATAACTATATCGTAAAAATCTTAATATGCTTTTGCAAAGAGCACTCTTTGCTTTGAAGGTTTACCCGTAAGAACACATACTCCGTCTTCTTGAGGATTATTCAAAGGAATACAACGTATTGTCGCCTTTGTTTTCTCTTTTATTGTTTCTTCCGTTTCTGCTGTTCCGTCCCAATGTGCGCTGATAAATCCTGTTTTATTTTCTAATACATCAATAAATTCATCAAATGAATCAACTCGAGTAATATGCTCATCACGATATTGTTTTGCACGATTATATAAATTTTGTTGAATATCGTCCAATAATTGTTTGATCGAATTTCCAATGCCATCAAGAGATATAGTTGTTTTTTCGCGAGTATCACGGCGCGCAACTTCGGCAACATTATTTTCAATATCACGTTTGCCGATAGCAATTCTTACGGGCATACCGCGCAATTCATATTCGGCAAATTTAAATCCCGCACGTTTCGTATCATCGGTATCATATTTTACGGTAATATTCAAATCACGCAATTCACGCATTATTTTTTCGGCAACATCATTAATTTCCGGTTGTGGTGTCGGTATAGGCACAATCACCACCTGGATTGGAGCTAATTTGGGAGGCAAAACCAATCCTTCATCATCGGAATGAGTCATAATTAAACCACCGACAAGACGTGTGGAAACACCCCACGAAGTAGCCCATACATGTTCACGTTGATTTTCTTTACTCAGAAAAGTCACATCAAAAGCTTTTGCAAAATTTTGTCCCAGAAAATGGGAAGTTCCTGCTTGTAATGCTTTACCGTCTTGCATCAATGCCTCAATGCAATAGGTATCTTCAGCACCTGCAAAGCGTTCATTGGCAGTTTTTACGCCTTTAATCACCGGCATAGCCATAAAATTTTCAGCAAAATCGGCATAAACATCAAGCATACGCAATGTTTCTTCCACAGCTTCCTGTTGCGTGGCATGGGCGGTGTGACCTTCCTGCCATAGAAATTCTGCCGTTCGCAAAAAAGGACGTGTACGCATTTCCCAACGCATCACATTTGCCCATTGATTAATCAGCAAAGGCAAATCACGATAACTCTGTATCCAATCTCTGTACGTATCCCAAATAATCGTCTCCGATGTGGGACGAATAATTAACTCCTCTTCCAAACGTGCCGCAGGGTCAACAACAACTCCTCCTCCATTGGGGTCATTCATTAAACGATGATGCGTCACCACCGCACATTCTTTGGCAAATCCATCCACATGTTGGGCTTCTTTGCTTAAAAAGCTTTTTGGGATCAACAAAGGAAAATACGCATTTACATGTCCCGTTTTCTTGAACATAGCGTCAAGAGCATCGCGCATAAGTTCCCACACAGCAAAGCCATGCGGCTTAATCACCATACAACCCCGCACAGGAGAATTTTCTGCCAAATGTGCTTTTTTGACTATATCATTATACCATGCGGAATAATCTTGATTTCTTGGTGTAATTTCTTTTGACATACATTTTTTTGATATGTGAATAATACTTATTGTGTTTGTTTCTTGCTTTCAATGAATGCAAAATTACAAGAAAGAGTGTATATAGTCATTGCATAAAGCCGTGTCGAATGGCAATCATTGATGTGATTAAAGCCAAATGATTCACATTTTTTAACACACAATACTAAGGAATTGTTCTATTTTTGCACTCTTACAACAATCTGTTCATCATAAAACAGCATACTTTTTCAATGAAAAAAAGAATAATGTATATCATTCCCCCTGTCCTTCTCATCGGAGTAGGTTTGTGGTGGATGTTCTTTAGCGCGAATGATTCTCAATCAACTCTGACAGTCACTCCCAAAAAAGGTAATTTTCGTGTCACTGTCACAGTAACCGGTGAACTGCGTGCAAAAACATCTACCGAGATTATGGGACCGCAGGGTATGCAAAGTGTTGGTATTTATAATATGAAAATTGCGAATCTTGTTCCCGAAGGCACCACCGTAAAGATTGGTGACTTTGTTGCTGAAATTGATAAAACGGATATATCAGGCAAAATTCGAGAAGCTCAATTGGCTATTCAAAAAGCCGAATCGCATTATACACAAGTGAAATTAGATACCACCCTCACTTTATCGGCTGCACGTGATGAATTGACTAATTTGAAATATGCGCTTGAAGAACAAAAATTACTTCGTGAACAATCCGTGTATGAAGCACCCGCCATCATTCGTCAAGCCGAAATTGCTTATGAAAAATCACGAAGAACATACGATCAAGCAAAAATAAATTATTCGACAAAAGTAAAACAAGCAGTAGCAAAAATGCTTGAAGCCGAAACAGATTTAGCAAAAGAACGGCAAAAATTTGAGAATTTATCTACATTAATGTCCCAATTTTATATCACTGCACCTCAAGCCGGTATGGTAATTTATGACCGCGAATGGAATGGCAGAAAAAGGGTAGTCGGCTCAACAATAAGTCCATGGGATCCGACCGTTGCCACACTCCCCGATTTATCTGTTATGGAATCCATAACCTATATTAATGAAGTGGATATACAAAAAATAGCAATAAATCAATCCGTCCAAATCGGCTTAGATGCAATACCCGATAAAAAATTAACAGGCACGGTGACTAGTGTTGCCAATATTGGTGAACAAAGACCAAATTCCGAATCCAAAGTCTTTGAAGTAAAAATTCAAATTCATCAAAAAGACTCAACATTGCGCCCTGCAATGACCACCAGCAATACAATACTCATTACCACTATTCCTAATGTGATGTATATACCTATTGAAGCCGTTCGTTCCGAAGGTAAGCAATCATTTGTCTATGTAAAATCAGGCAAAAAAGCAGAAAAAAGAAATATAACGCTTGGCATTATGAATGAAAATGAAGTAATTGTTAAATCAGGACTTACGGAAAAAGATGTTATTTTTCTCGTACCGCCCGATGATATAGCTGAACAATAATATTTATTCACACATTGATGCGGTACCGTGCATACATTTTTCTCATACCATAATCTTATCATTGCGGCAGAATCCATTATCATGAATAAAACACGTGCATTACTCACTTCATTGGGTATTGTCTTCGGTGTAGCATCCGTGATAGCAATGTTGGCAATCGGTGAAGGTGCGCAAGCCGAAATACTTGAGCAAATGAAATTACTTGGTACAAATAATATTATCGTTAAGCCAATAATTGAGCAAGAAGAATCAACCATCGAAACAGAGGAAGCAGAAAAAAAAGAGAACAAACGTTTTAGTCCCGGATTAACTCTCTCTGATGCTTATGCCATTCGACGTATTATACCTCATGTAGAGGGAGTAAGCCCCGAGATAATAACTGAAACAACATTTTTACGAAATGGGTTAAAAAAAACAGGAAAATTGATTGGCGTGGATACATCATTTTTTCATGATAAAGAATTTGAGGTAAAAGAAGGACATCATTTTTCAGATATACATATTCGACTTCATGAACCGGTCTGTATTATTGGTCACGGTGTACGAACAAAATTTTTCTCGGGTGATGATCCAATAGGAAAAAAAATTAAATGTGGCTATGAATGGCTTACTGTTATCGGCGTACTGAAAGAGCGTATTATACTCGAAAAACAACTCAAAAATCTCGGTATTCGCGACTATAATCTTGATATTTATACACCCGTCACAACAATGTTGTTAAAATTTACTAATCGCTCATTTATTACAGAAAAATCTATACGCAGTGCCAATGCATCTTTTGGCAATGATGATGATGATAAAAATAGTAATGGAGAAAATAATTTTCATCAATTAGACAGAATGATTATTCGGGTTGATAATTCAGATTATATATCTACGATTGCAGATATTACACGGCGTATGTTGCAAAGGCGTCACAATGATGTCGTTGATTTTGAAATTATTGTCCCTGAATTATTATTACAACAAGAACAAAGAACGAAAACAATATTTAATTTCGTACTGGGAGCAATTGCCTCTATTTCTCTTCTTGTCGGCGGGATTGGGATTATGAATATCATGCTTGCTTCAGTTTTAGAAAGAACAAAGGAAATTGGTATTCGACGAGCAATAGGAGCGCGACGAGCCGATGTAGTGACGCAATTTCTCAGCGAAGCCGTGGCTATCAGTCTCACAGGCGGCATTGTGGGTATTATTCTGGGATTGAGTATAAGTTATGGCATAGAAAAATTTGCAGATATTAAAACCATAGTCACCATGTCATCTATTCTTATTTCATTTGGGGTCTCCTTCTTTGTTGGTATAAGTTTTGGCTATGTTCCGGCGCAAAGAGCAGCCCAACATGATCCTATCGAAGCTTTACGATATGAGTAAAAAAATATGCAGAATTTTAGACATCGTTATCTGAAAACAGGGTTATTTATGCACTCTCTTCACATACTCACAAAAACACTACAATTACCGATGTTTTTTGCCCTTTACTATGGACTCGCACTGCTTCTGTGCTCCGGTTTGGAAGTATATGCCCAAAATACGGTATTGACTTTAAAAGAATGTGTGCGTCTTGCCCAAACGCAGGGACCCGCAGCGGAAATTGCACGCAGTGCATATCGTAATCGCTTCCATCGTTATGAGTCATTCACCGCAGGGCTTTTACCTCAATTTTCATTGGAAGGAACTTTACCCAATATTACACGTGCAATTAATAGTATTCCTCAACCCGACGGCTCTTTATTATTTCGTTCACAAAGTCAAGCACAATCATCCGCAGGAATTAATATATCGCAACAAATACCATTAACCGGAGGACAACTTTTTATTGGTTCATCTCTTAGTCGTATTGATTTATTCGGTGAAAATGCTTCCAAATTATGGTCGGTATCACCATTAGTACTGGGCATCAGCCAACCTTTATTTCAATTGAATACGGTGTCATGGAATATACGTGAACAAGAAATAATGATAGATATTGCTCGCAAACAATTCCATGAAGCCATGGAAGATATTGCAATGGAGGCTGTTGCTCGCTTTTTCGATGTCTATTTAGCGCAAATGAATGTTGAGAATGCTCGATTAAATGTTATTATCAATGACTCAACATATCGTTTATCGCAAGGCAGATTTACCGTCGGAAAAATAGCGGAAAATGATGTGCTCCAAAATGAATTATCATTATTAAATGCTCAAATGTCTTTTTCCACAGCACAATTAGAGGTACTTAATGCAAAACAAAATCTTGGAATTACTTTGGGAATCTCTACTAACAAATATTCCATTGAATCGCCTCAGAACAGCAACACAGTACGTATAGATTCAGCAATAGCCATGGAAATTGCTTTACGTAATAGAAGCGAGATTCGGAATTTTGAATTACAAAAATTAAGTGCAGAACGGTTCACAACACAAACCACGCTCCAAAATAGTTTTAATGCAACATTATCAGCAACTGTCGGATTAAATCAAACAGCACAAACAGTACCCAATGCATTAAATAATCTTTTAGACAGACAAACATTTTCTTTAAGTATTGGTATGCCTTTATTTCAATGGGGCAAAGCAACTCATGACAAAGAGGCAGCACAAGCAGAAGAGCAACGTACTTTGCTCAACAGTAATTTGCAAATTCATCTGTTGCGGCAAGAATTAACCAATCATATTCAAAGAATGATGCTCTTGGATAAACAAATAGTCATAGCAAAAAAGACAGAAGAAATAGCACAAAAACGATACGAAATGACAAAAAATCGTTATCTAATCGGTAAAATTGATATTAAGGATGTATTATTGGCACAAAGTGAAAAAGATGCTGCTTTTCGTACTTTTGCACAAACACTTCGTGATTTTTGGACCGGATATTATCGGCTACGTCGCTTAACACTCTATGATTTTGAAGACAAAAAAGTTATTGAATATGATACTCGTATGTAATCATTGTTTTTTGACATTTATTGAAGAAAGTAATTCTATGTTTTTTAATATCCAAAGCCGGATAATTGTGTTTTTGAATTACGCCAATCATTACGTACCTTCACAAATATTTCCAAGAACACAGCCGTACCCAAATGTTGTTCGGCTGCCAGACGTGCTTTTTGCCCCACAGCTTTGATTTTTTCACCTTTTTTACCAATAAGAATTGCTTTTTGTGTATCTCTTTCTACAATAATATCAGCCGCTATATACCATTTTCCCATATCTCTTTCTTTAAATTCTTGTATCAGAACTTCTGCGGAATATGGAATTTCTTGTTCAAATTCATGGAAAATAACTTCACGTATAATTTCAGAGATAAAAAAGCGCTGCGGTAATGTACTTAAATCTTCTGCATCATGAAGGAACACACCTTCCGGCATATACCCTGCAATGGTTTTGAGCATATCGTCCACATATTTATTTTCCAAAGCAGAAATAGTAAAAAACTCTTTGAATAATTGTAATTCTTGATACTTAATAATCAAAGGCAATACATCACGACGATTTTTCAGAGCATCTACCTTATTAAAAACACAAAAAACAGGCAAACCCGATGATTGCAACATAGCTGTAAATTCAGGCGTCAGAAATTCTGAACTTTTTCGAGCATTGACGGCATCTATCAATACCATGACGGCATCCGATTCTGCAATAGAATTTTTCACATATTCCATCATGGATTTATGCAATTCGTATCTCGGTGTAAGTACGCCCGGTGTATCTAAGAACAGTATCTGTACATCTTCTTCGGTATAAATCCCAAGAACATTTTTTCTTGTTGTTTGCGGTTTGGGCGACACAATAGACAATTTTGCCCCCAGAATTGCATTCATTAATGTAGATTTACCTGTATTGGGTTTACCAATAATAGCAATGGCGCCGCAGCGAGTAATTGGTGTTGTGCTCATGTATCAGATTGAATAGTGCCGAGAATATGTTTTTTTGCTAAAAATGTACCTTTTTTCAGATGCTTTTTTATTATTTTTTTGAGAAGCGACGGGGTGATTTTTTTATACCATACTCCATCGGGATACACCATAATGACAGGAGCAAATTTGCAATTACCGGTACAATGTACTTTCGATTGAACTATACTCTGTTTATATTTTTTACTGTTTAATTTTTCTTTTAAAATATACCAGAGTGCCTCACTGCCATGTTTTGAACATGATTTGCCTTCGCAGACTAGTATATGATAATTCAAATTTTTAATATCCGGTGCGCTCATAGTGTTGTTCCTTTATTATTCATCATCGCCCCATAATGTTTTAGGTGTATAAATGTTGCGTAACATTCCCAATGAACGCGATACCATATTCCAAGATGGTATATCGAACTCAATATGCGCCACCGCACATGTGGGTAAATGCGAGATTGGCGCATCGGTACAATATTGCACCAATAATGTTTGTATGGGATTATGCCCTACGATCCATGCCGTAGAATGAACATCATCAATAGCAGTAATAACCGATAAATATTGAGCAAGTGTACTTTCATATAAAGAATGATTTTGTATGATTGCATTACTATCATAACCGACTTTTTCTGCAAGGAAGCGCGCTGAGGTCAAAGCACGATTAGCATCACTTGAATAGACAATGTCCGGCATAATATTCAAAGATTTCAAATAAGTACCCATCTTTGGCGCTGCATGCAAACCGCGTTGATTGAGGGGGCGACTGAAATCAGTCCATTCGGGGTTGCTCCAATCCGATTTGGCATGACGTATCACATATAATTGTTTCATAGATTCCTAGTTTTTATGCAAAAATACGCCTTAGCAATACAATGCTTGCCCAATAGCAGGCATCGTCCAGAGCAATAATCAATACCAAACATCGTAAATTGCGCCATAATTTCATTCTTTTTTCATTCATATTGTCAAAAAAACTCATGAACTATCAGACTATAAGTGTTGAAAAAAAAGAGAATTACAGCATAATTACTCTTAATCGTCCCGATAAGTTGAATGCTCTTAATGCCACTCTTCTCGAAGAATTATATTCTGCTGTCATCGCCATCAAAGAAGATGCAGACATCCGTGCCGTTATCATTACGGGTGCAGGACCAAAGGCATTTGCAGCCGGAGCGGACATAGCACAATTACATACATGCGACACCGCAACGGGTGCAATTTTTGCCGGAAAAGGACAGCAAGTCTTCACTGCAATCGAGAAATTGGGGAAACCCGTTATTGCTGCGGTGAATGGTTTTGCTCTTGGTGGCGGGTGCGAACTTGCTTTGGCTTGCCATATTCGTTATTGTTCTGAAAATGCCAAGTTTGGTCAGCCGGAAGTTAATTTGGGCATTATTCCGGGATATGGCGGCACACAGCGGCTCACTCGCTTAGTCGGTACGGCAAAATCAGCGGAGCTTATACTCTCCGGTAATCTTATCGGTGCCGATGAAGCTCGCACCATCGGATTGGTGAATGCCGTGTATTCTCAAGAACATTTATTGGAAGAAACCGAAAAATTCGTCAAAACCATTGTTGCTAAAGCACCTCTTGCCGTCAATGCTGCTCTTGAGTGTATTATCGCCGTTGTTGATATGACCGAACAAGAAGGAATGGAATATGAAGCAAAAAAATTCGGAGAAATTTGTGGCACCGATGATTTTTATGAAGGTACAAAAGCATTTTTAGAAAAAAGACCTGCTATTTTTCAAGGGAAATAGCGGCGTATATTCGATGCACAACAAAATCATAATTTCTCGGTCTAAGTCAAATTATAGGCAAATGTTGCAATGCATTTGCCTAATTGTTTTTTATAGACGAATATTAACACCGTCGAAGATTACAGTAAAATCTAAAGTTAGAATTGGTGAAATTGGCAGTAAATCATTACCACCGATTCCGCTAGAAATACGAAGATTTGAGATTTTCCCTATGGATATTAACCATCCCAATCCAACTTGAATAAATGGTCTAAATTTTTCTGTAAGAATAAATCTATAGTATGTAATGTATTGATGAAATGAAAGTCGTTTGTCTTCAAGTGGTGTCACAATTATTCCATGAGAAATTAGCCAATTCAACTTTGTAAACTCCTGAGCAAGAATGTGCTTAAATGAAAAGACAGATATCCCCACCCCACCTTCAATAGCAATAATATCATTGTATTGAATTTGCAATCCTCCTCTTGCACCATTAAGCAGACCCAGACCGACTAATGGTTTGAATGAAAGAGTTGATGCTGCTTTCAGCGAATCCTGTGCAAAACATGGCAATGTCATAAAACAAAAAAAGAATATACTAAAGAGTAATTTCATGCAAATGGAGAGAGTATAGTGAAACGTTTATTTTGTATGAATTATGTGCATATAATTAATGAACAGAGAATATGTACCATAAAAACAATATTCAGAATCTTCATTTGTTATCTCCTATGGAATGGGATATTGAATTTTATACGCATTAACAAGGGAATCTAGTATCTTTGTGTAAGAATATAATTTTTGTGGTGGTACAGATTCGTCCCAGATAAAAATACTCTTTGTCTCATTATCATTGCCGGTAAATGTTAATCTTTTAGCCCCTTTATCTGGCAAAATATTATTATCACCATAAATATCTTTATAATTCCATAATTCATTTACAGAGATATGAGCGACCATTGATTGAAAAAGGGCTGTATCTTGAAATACGATACGTTTTTCCTTTAATGTTAATGTACGTGGTTCCGTTGTTGTGAGAACTGATTTACTCCAATGAAAGACTATGGAGTCATTTGTTATGAGAAGTTGATTTGGCATAGGTTGAGATGTATGTCCATTACTTATGAAATAATCAATACTCTTTATTTCATTCGGTAATGTGACACTATCAGTACTGTGTTCTTTACAACTGCTTAGTGCCATACATGAAAGACACAATATTACTAAACTCCATAAATATCTATTTTTCATAGTTTTATTCCTTTGGATTATTATTGAAGTTGTTGGTTTTTCGTGTTAATTTCGATGATATCATAGAGTGAGGAATTGAATGTTTGACCTATACCGAACCTATTCTCATACCCCAATATCATCAGCGCGCGAAAGTGAATCATGATTTACCGTCTTTAAGAAAAAGGTAGGAATATTTTCTGAAGGAGTAAGATTACTTTCTGTTGTAAAACTTTTAGGCTGAGCTTCAACTAAATAAGGGCTTAAACATACTGTCAAACACGATAATATAACGATGAATCTTCGAATATTCCTTAGATTATTGTATAAAAATTTTGATAATAACCAAAGGAATGAGTAATATGTTTTTATTATTTTTACCATGGCTCACCTATGGTGTCTTTCACGAAAGTGATGCTATAATCTTTCGATAGTTTAGGGACTATCTGGAAATGACGAGCTGCATGCATGGGAAGGTCTATGTATTTTGTTGAATGTACCGAAATATATTCATATTTCTTTAGCGAATCATTTTTTCGAAGTATGCCTATTGGTCTTTCTTGAAAAGAACTATAAATATAATTCCACCAAATCACATCATGAGTGGAAAAATCAACTTTCGGATATGAGAAGTTATCACAATAAGGAGATTTCTTTTGCTTGTTGTACTGTTCATGATAATGATATGTGCTATCATCATGAATTATAAGTGGTTCCTTAACCCAAAAATCCAGACAGTCAACATATTTAGATATTTCTACCGAAATTGTATCCCATTTATTGGAAGCAATATTTTGTTTTGGCTGCGTTACTTTTTCCTCTGCACAGCTATAGAAGAAAAGCAATGTAATAATACTGATTATACTCTTTTTCATTATTTTTTCTCCGTAATTTGTTGTTGAAGATTATGGATTTGTTGTTGAAGTTGTTGGTTTTTAGTGTTAATTTCGATGATATATCGTGTTAATTCTTCTACTTTTTTGAGCAAAAGTGTTTGCATATCTTCATTCCGACAATGGTGTTGTTTCAATTTCCAATGTATAGTCAAGAGGAATCTTTGGAATACGAATCCAATATTGATGTAATACGAAGCGATTACCACTCCAAGGAATTTCCGGATTAACAACAATCTCTAATTCATAGCGAATTTTTTTCTGACTATCATTCCGTAAAACTTTTCTTGCTTTGACATAATGATTGCGTGGTGAAGTCTGTGTTGCCTTCACTTCGTTCATAGAATATGCAATATAACTATATGATGCAAAGTCCGGTGCTTCGGGTAAAGTTCCCGTGAAAATATTTTTACTATGAACTTGTCTAAACAAAAGTC
>DDTD01000097.1 GCA_002344005.1 Ignavibacteria bacterium UBA2373
TCGAAATGCCTCATAGTTTTCAAAGAACGGAGATTTTGATGAAAATACTAAATATGTACTTTCAAAATTTTGAAAACGCCAAGCTAAATGCCTGGCGTTTTTGATTATTTTTCGTTCCAATTCAGAAAGTCATCTTCATTTTTTAACGCTTGGGGCAGAAAATCTTTTGCAGTATTTAATATCTTTTCAAGGTCTCCCATTGTTAATTCCAATTCAACATCAAAAGGATAAAACTTAAAATTCAATTCTTTTTCAGATGTTATTCCAATATCCAAAAATGGCTTATTAGAATTCTTGTAAAAGACTTCTAAGTAGGGGTAGTCAAAATTAATATCCCCTACTTCTTCTATTCTAATATTTTGCTTTTCCATCATCTTATTCCCCTAAATCCAATAAATGAACCATCTACCCCCCAACTTGCTGCATTACCATTTGGCAAGGTGTAAGTAACCCAACCATTTGGATAACGCCCGCCTGCACCTGTTGTCATTGTGCCATTTCTCAAAACATCTTTAAGCCTTGAAGATGCAAGATTATTAATTGCTTCTGGACTTCTATATACTTTTTGAAGAGCTTCCATTGACTCAAAACCAAAATATTGTGGATGTTTCGTTACAGCACGCCCTGCATTTGTCAAGTTTCCGCCTTTAAATGGTGAAATAGCATTTTTAAAAGCACCTACTGCATTAAATCCCTCCTTACCCACAACCTCCGCCACGTCATCAACATTTTTTCGCCCGCTAATAGTTGTGTAGCTTTGCTCAATACTTTGGATGCCTTGCCAAAATTACTCATTTTTTGGCTGTATGCGGTTATATTGACTCAATGAATCGGCATTGCGCCAAGCGCAGGTCATAAAGATGGATTTCCGTATCCAAACCTATAAGGTTTTGAAAACCTTATAGGTTTACGGGAATTCGCCAAGCACATCAAACGCAAATTCTATAAACGTTCAATCCCTTTGAGATTTATCCGCCGCTGAATTTCAAAATTCCCCTCATTGAGGGGTGGCAGACGCAGTCTGACGGGGTGGATGATTTTATACGTTCTATAAATGTGTCATCCCTACGGGATTAAATTTCATTCAAGCTCCGAAGGAGCGATATATTCATAGAAATGACAAGCGAACAAGATCCGCGATTTAATAAACATAGTTTACAAATTCATTCTTTTTTTTATTTCTAAAAATTCTTTAACTTCTCTTTTAGGGGCAGGAAGTCTAATTTTTTTGAAATACTCAAGCAACTCTTTACTATCTGACTTCTGTAAATACATAATATATATAGCATAAGACTATACAGAGCCTATGCTTAATCTTGCACCTTTTTCACCGTCCAAAATAAAGGGAACAAATTTAGATAGTAATTCCGCATTGTTTATGACAAAATTTTTAATATCACTTAATGCAAAAATTGAATGATTAATATCATCTTTAATTATATTAACTATAATTTCAAAATGATTGTTGTCAATTTTACAATATGATTTTTCAGCAATAGTATTTGCTGCTTCAATATATATTGGATCACGTAATACTGCTTCTACCTCAGCGAAGGTAACAGAACGAGTGTCTTTTTTCATTGTTGAATCAACGATAGGACTGTTCTCTGATTCCTCATTTAACAAGTCAGATTCTTCATTCTTTAACAGACTATTGTAAACTTCTTTATAAACACCATTATAATTGACTTGTTCATAATCAAATGGATGATATAAAGTTCCGGTTGTTTTAATTTCTTGAATTACATTAATAAACCAATCAGTTAGATTATCAACAACAGGTGTTAAATTTCCTTCAGAATGTCGCATAAATATGACGCTGCCTTTTGGATAATCCCCACCCAGTGAAACACAATCGAAATCACCATTGCCCCAATTATGGAAACTAATAACTTTAGTAAGAGAAAAAACTTCCATTTCCTCAAGTGGCATCACAGTCAAATCGAACAGATTGAGACCATTGGAAAACAACAATAGATTCTTTAAATCAATAGGCAGTTCAATATTGTTGTCAAATTCAAATTTAGATATTGTTTCACTACGTATTCCTTCTCTTAATTCAATGGTACTTTTTGTTCCATCTTCCTCAACTATTACTTCATTGCAGTGTAACTTTATGATTTCAATTACATTATTCATTTTCTTGTTCCTTCCCTGTAAATTCAATAATATCTAACAATGTGCAACCCGGTTGTGGTCCACAAGCAATCAGATCATTGGGGACATTTGCCATCGGATAAGAGATCATCTGAATGGGACCCCATGGCACCACACCCGTAGGACCAACACAGGTCTCGCAATTCGTATAACCTTCATTGGTGCAACTGTCTGACGGAATGCTGTCAGGCATACTATAATGGTAAGTGGGCATAAATGCCGAGGCACTATTTACAATACATGCCAGTGCTATCATGATTATATATCTCACAGATATATTCCTTTCTGTTGTATTATTGACTTCATAAGCCCTTGCTTTCAATACATTATTCTATATGTATTTAGACTATGAAAACATTTCTTTGCCCTTGTATCCAAACCTATAATTTTGAAAATCTTATAGGTTTNNCAGTCTGACGGGGTGGATGATTTTTCACAAATTCTATAAACGTTTAATCCCTACGGGATTTATCCGCCGCTGAATTTCATCCCATCCATTGGAGGGGTATCCGCAGGACGGGGTGGTTTATCTTTGAGGGATGGGGCTAATCGAAATGCCTCATAGTTTTCAAAGAACGGAAGTAATTCGCATGTCTGCAATGATTAACGTTCACTTTTTGAACGATAATCATATCGCATTGATATTTCAAATATATTTTTTTCTTCTATACGGTATTGAACATAAAAACTTGGATATAACTTTGTAAATAATCGTTTAGAATGTCCTTATATCATAAATTCTGAAGATGTATCGGACACAAATCAAAAATTGAATTATTTAGGTTTAAACCCTGTTGTAAAATATATTAGCAATAGACAGAAAACAATTGCCCCCAAATGAAAGAAAACAGCAGACAGATAAACTATAGACTTATTCTGAATCTTATCAAATTCCACAAAATACTTTTTGTAAACATCTGCTCTATATAGCAAAATTTCATTAGTTAAATATGCTAAACCTATAACTAAAAAACAGTAATAGTAAAGTGTCTCTTTAACATTTATGTTTAGTTTTATAACAAGGGTCAAGAAAACAGTTGTATAAACAATCATTGTCGATGTAAGCATAGCTTTAAATGAAAGCCCAAGGTTCATGCCGGTATCAAGATCGTGCATCACTTTATGAAACTCTTTTCTTCCTTTTTTTAAATTTTTTCTCATAAATGGAATATGTCGCGCAACACGGAATATTGGCTCCTGAATTAAATAGGTTCCAATAGCAAAATGAAGCTGCCAAGTTGAATAAAAGAAATAATTCCATATTTTAATCATTTATTCCGTTCCTCCTAATATAATAATCCTTTGCTATACATTCTCCAGATTCTTAACCTAACTATGAAAATATACTGTACCTACAGTAGCGCCAATGACTGTTCCGAGTCCTGTTACTGCTGAACCAATGATTCCTCCAAAATATGCACCAGATGCAGCTCGACCAACACCCTCCGCAACCACATCAACATTTTTCGCCCGCTAATGGTTGTGTAGCTTTGCTTTATACTTTGGATGCCTTGCCAAAATTACTCATTTTTTGGCTGTATGCGGTTATATTGACTCAATGAATCGGCATTGCGCCAAGTGCGGGTCATAAAGATGGATTTCCGTATCCAAACCTGTAAGGTTTTGAAAACCTTATAGGTTTACGGGAATTCGCCCATCACATCAAACGCAAATTCTATAAACGTTCAATCCCTTCGGGATTTATGAACTATTGAAATTCATCCCTTCCGTCGGAGGGGTGTCCGAAGGACGGGGTGGGTTCTCATTTAGGGGTGTCAGACGCAGTCTGACGGGGTGGATGAATTTATACGTACTATAAACGTGCAATCCCTGCGGGATTTGATATTGTCCACTATCATTTCCTATTATTATGCCATCCCTATGGAAATTATCTGCATTTTGAACTCTGATAAAGATAAATTGGTGATGATGAAGCTAATCCTTCAATCCATGTATCGTGTATATATATTTTACTTTTGTCGTGAGATTGCTCAACGAAATATCATCATATATATCAATACGCCGACAAAACCGCAGAGTAAGGCAGGCGCAGTGCGTTCAACGATATGCAATGGTTTGATATGGCATAATCCGGCACTGAAGATGATGACCGCTGCCACGGGTGACATTGTTCTGCCGAATGTTGCGCCGATTGCTCCGAGTATGCCAATGTCCACAGCTTGCACAGGATTATGTGCCGCCAAGGCAGGGACGACGGCTTTGGTAAATGCTACACTTGGCGCAGTGCCCGAGCCGGAGATAATGGCGAAAGAGTAGGGTACTATGCCGCTGATGATTTTTGCCGTGAAGTCAAATTCTTTGACACTTTGCACTAAGGTATTGACTAATCCGACTGCTTCCAAACCATTGATAAAGCATGTGGCGGTGATAATGAGTGCAATGACATGAATGAATCCATAGCCGATACCTTCAAAGAATTGTTCTGTTTTGTGATTGATGTCACGATGGGAAAGTAATATGGCAATAATGGCGGAAAAGAGCATGGCATGGGCAACGGGTATTCCTTTGGGATAGATGGTGAGTATGTCATGCCATAGTCCGAATGATGGTTGCGAAAGTATGAGTATGATGATGGGGAGTGGCGGTAAGAGTGCTTTGGCAATATTGATTTTTTCATCGGGTATGTCTTCGTGAGTTTGCTCTATGGCTTGGGCATTGTGCTTTGGTGTGAAAAGATGAGCCATAATGGTAAATACAATCACAGCAATGGCAAATCCGATGATTTCGGGCATAAATGTACTGTTGATAATGGCGGGTATGTCCATGCCGGAAGCTTTGTGGATGGTGACGATGTCGGGTTCTCCCGGGTTAAAGAGATTACCACCGGCAGAGCAGCCGAGCACTAATGTTGCTCCGGCAATGACGGGATGCCATCGGGCAGCCAGCATGATGGGTATGAGTATTGGTCCGACGGCAGCGGCGGATGCAGTTTGGCTTGTGATTGCCATATTGGTAAAGAAACCGATGAGACAACCGCCGGGAACTAATAAAAACCGCATGGTGCGTATGGGAGCTATGAGCAAGCGTACCATGTGTTTATCTGCGCCGATGGTACGTAATAAAAAAGCATAGCCCATAGCAGTGCATATTGGTGCAATGACCGAACCATCGCCCATTTTTTCTTCAAAAGCAGTAAATACCAAAAGCGGCTTACCGGCAAGTGATGCTAACAGTAAGCCGGCAGTGAAGAGTACTAATCGTACATCATAATGGCGTATGATAGCGATAATTGCTGCCACCACAATAATAATTGCGGCAGGGGTTGTGAGAGATGTCATCATAGTATGCGTCAAAAAAATGTAAAGCAAATTATGAGATTTTAGCCATGGGAAAAAATCTTGCTTTGAAACTCACGTCCGATGCTTTCACTTTATGTATAATTTTGCCTATATGAAATCTCCAAATTTTCTTAAAAACTATACGATAGCCGAGCTGCGCGATTATGTGCGCGGCATGGGTGAACAAGCATTCAGGGCGGATCAGTTGTTTGATGCTATGTATGCACAAGGTATTGAGCATATTCACGATATAGCAACATTGCCTAAAGCATTGCGCGAAACCTTGGAGCAAGAAACGGTGATGTCGGCGGTGCGCTTGCAAAAAATTCAAGAATCGAATGATGGTACGAAAAAATTTCTTTTTGAGTTATTTGATGGGCGTGCGATAGAAACAGTTCTTATCCCGAGCGAAATGGTCACGGATGATGGCTCGCCTAAGCGTATGACTTTATGTGTGTCCACTCAAGTAGGTTGCCCTTTGAATTGTCAATTTTGCGCCACAGCTTCCTTGAAATTAAAGCGTAATTTATTTGTTGCGGAAATAGTGGATCAATTATTGGCGGCGCAACGTTATACCGAGAAAAAAATTACGAATTTGGTATTTATGGGTATGGGCGAACCTATGTTGAATTATGATAATGTGATGGCAGCCGTTTCCATATTTACCCACGGAGATACTCCTTTGCTTGGTTCAAAACGCATTACATTATCCACGGCAGGGGTTGTGCCGGGTATAGTGCGTATGGCAGATGAAAAAAGCCCGATTAAACTTGCAATATCGCTTCATGCAACAACGAATGGATTGCGCAAAGAAATAATGCCTATTGCCCGCAAATATGAATTAACGGAATTGGGGAACGCCATCGAATATTATTATAGAAAAACGCGGCGTGCGGTGACGTATGAGTATATTTTATTCGAGGGAATAAATGACAGTGAAGCTGATGCTAAGCGGCTTGCTCGTTTTACGCGGCGTGTACCGTCCAAAGTGAATGTTATTCCTTTTCATGATATTGAATTTACGAATCCGACGGGTATAGCGGCTGAATTAAAACCGACATCACGGGAAAAATTCAAGGGATTTATTTCATTATTGCAAAGTCATGATGTGACTGTGATGATACGATCATCGAGCGGAGTGGATATTGATGCTGCTTGTGGTCAGTTGGCATTCTCCAATGCATCAACCGAAACAACCACACCATTATTGAGCGAAGTGCTATGAAATATGTCAAGAAAATCATATTATTATTCATAGTGTTTTTTGTATGTCCATTTTCTGTATTATCGCAAATCGAATTATCGGATGATTTTTCTCCAAAGGAAACAGACTTATATTATATACGCTTACTGACGGGCGAAGAATATACCGGTATTATTCGTGATATACTTGAGGATGACAAACAGGGAACTGTTTTGAAAGTAAAATTGCAGATTGGGACTGCGGAAATTCCATGCAGCGGTATTGCGGAGTTGCGTCTCTATAAAGAATTGTATCGCCATAATCATCGTTTGTATTTATTGCCGACGGCAGATCCGATAGGCGATAATTACTTCATCGGTAACTTTGAATTGCTATTGCTTTATGCGGGTGTCGGGTATGACCGTTTCTCGCTCACGGCGGGACGGACTATCATTCCGGGCATCTCATCGGCAGATCAAGGGTCATTGGTTAATCTGAAAGCGACAATCTATTCTGAGGACAATATTACAATGCCGGGTGGCTTCACTTTGGCATTGGGGACGAATCTTGCATGGTTGAACAGTGCCAACCGATTGCTCCATTTTTATGGTACGGGAACCTTCACTTTGACGCGCACGAGGCTCACAATGTCTATGTTTTACAAGCAAGGCAGGGATGATAGTTTTGTGATTTCGGGCGGACGATTCGGAAATTTTGGAGTGACCTATCCGAATGGTGCTTTGGGGCTTGCTTTGGGTTTTGATACCAAGTTCACAGCCATGAATGATGTGCATGTGATATGTGAGCTGTGGAATCCTGATATAGCTAAACCTATGAATTCAGGAGCTTTACTTGGTCTAAGAATAGCGAATACGCATGTGGCAGCCGATTTTGGCTTATCGGTTTGGACGGCTCCGGCTATAGCACCATTCGTAAGTTTTGTTTGGACTCCGCAGTTTTGAAAATGCAGTATTTGCAAATTTTTCTTTGTATTTCGGCTTAGCTTTCTTATTTTTGCTTCTCTTTTATGCAAACATTTGATTTATAGGGAGCTATGGCAACAGTAACAAAAGCAGACATCGTTAATACGATCGCCGAGAATATCGGCTTGACTCGTGTAGAAACAAAAGTAATCGTTGAAGGCGTTTTTTCCGCCATCATTGACGCACTCGCCGAAGGAAACCGCATTGAGCTTCGCGGTTTTGGCGTATATTCCGTAAAAAGCCGCAAATCGCGTATGGCACGCAATCCTCGCACCGGCGACCCGGTTGCATTGGACAAACGTTTTGCTCCGATTTTTAAAGCATCACCGGAATTTCAAAAAAGAGTCAATAAAGACTTGGGTAAAAAAGGTCGTACAACAAAAAAATAAGTCTGTAATTGGTGTGTAATATCACCGATGAAGAATTGACGACACAAAAAATGGAACAAGAGCAAACGGTATCAAAAAAATGGGCAATAGTAGCTGTCGTGCTGACGGTGATTATAGGAAGTATTTCTTTTGGCATTGCCCGATATGAAATAGAAACTACAAAACCGAACAAAGAGCAAACTTATACTTTAGCTAATAAATATTATGATGCCGGCGATTTCGGCAATGCAGCAGCATTATATGAACGGTACTATACCGTCTTTGGCGTAACAGATCCGGCAGTGCGTATTGATTATGGATATGCACTGTTTAAATCAGGTAAACCAAAAGAGGGATTGGCAATGACACAAAGCGTGTTCAGTGTTGATTCCGAAAATCCCGTGGCACAGCTTAATCTTGCATTTATGCACTATGAAGCGGGTAATGCGAAACAAGCAGTCGATTGGTTAAAAAAATGTGCCGTGAATCCAAGAGATACTATGATAGCCGGACGGGCACGAATGGCTCTTGAACAGATTTCACAACAATTACAAAGATAATTTTATTCACTATACGTCAAGCGAGGTCATTATGCCATGCGGAAAAAAACGCAAGCGTCATAAAATGGCGACGCATAAACGCAAAAAACGTTTACGCAAAAACCGTCATAAAAAGAAAGGTCGTTAAGTATGTTCACTCTATGGTGAACTCTTTAACATACAATTCAAGTACCGACTGTCTATACATTGTTTGTATGCAGTCGGTTTTTTTTTACATACGGCATTGTGTTTCTGTATTGTAAAAAAGTGAGTACAATTATATTATGCAGAAAGTAGGCATATAGATATGAAATTATCTGATTATTCTATGGTGCGGGTGGGTGTCTGTTCGCCGGAATTACGCATAGCAGATGTCCGTTTTAATGCAGCACGATTATGTGATGCGATGCGTGAAGCTGCGCATCATGATTGTTCTGTTCTTGTATTTCCCGAATTGGCATTAACAGGTTATACATGCGGTGATTTATTTTATCAATCAACATTGCGAGAAGAAGCTGAGCGCGGTTTAGAAGAACTTTGTTATTGCTCGGAAATAATGAATATGACGATATTTGTCGGTATGCCCATTGTAAATAAAGGGAAATTATTTAATTGTTGTGTGATTATTTCTCATGGCGATATTGTCGCTGTTGTGCCAAAAACATATTTGCCCAATACGGGTGAATATTATGAAGAACGCTGGTTCAGCTCGGCTGCCGATACCGAAGAAACCACCATTGTGGTTTGCGGGCAGGAGATTCCATTCGGCACAGATATTTTATGTGTTGCCCGCCACGATAATCGTCTAATATTCGGTTGTGAAATTTGCGAAGATGTCTGGTCTGTCGTGCCACCAAGTTCTTTGCATGCTCTTGCCGGTGCTACCATATTGATAAATTGTTCTGCAAGCGTGGAATTATTAGGCAAAAAAGCATATAGGGAGCAATTAATTACTTCACAATCGGCACGGTGTATTGCAGCATATATCTATGCGGCTTCAGGGGCAGGGGAATCAAGCACCGATGTTGTATTCAGCGGGCATTGTCTTATTGCAGAAAATGGTTCATTACTTGCTCAAAGCGAGCGATTTTCTTTTGATACACAAATCGCTTATGCGGATATTGATATAGAAAAATTAACTCAAGAACGAATAAAAAACAATTCATTTGCTGCTGCGCAAACTCTTCACTACAGAATTATTGCAATTGATATTACCGAGAGGGAAACCACAAAATTGTATCGTCTATTTACTCCTATGCCATTTGTTCCCCATAATCTTCATGAAAGAGCGGAAAATTGTCATGAAATTATGATGATACAGTCCACCGGATTGATGAAACGCTTAAAGCATATAGGATGCAAAACAGTGACAATAGGACTTTCCGGCGGTCTCGATTCTACTCTTGCTTTATTGGTATGTGTGAAAGCCTTTCAGCGTTTGGGCTATGATGCCATAAATATAATCGCTGTGACAATGCCCGGATTCGGAACAACGGATCGCACCAAATCCAATGCCGTTGCTTTGGCTGAATGTCTTGGTGTCACATTAAGAACAATTTCCATCCATGATGCTGTTGCCCAACATTTTCTTGATATTGGGCATGATGCTTCTGTACATAATATTGTTTTTGAAAATGCACAAGCACGTGAAAGAACACAAGTACTTATGGATATTGCTCAACAAACAGGCGGCATTGTAATAGGCACGGGTGATTTATCGGAATTGGCTTTAGGTTGGTGCACATATAATGGCGACCACATGTCTATGTATGGCGTTAATAGCGGGGTGCCCAAAACATTAGTTCGTTATATTATCGAGTGGGCAGCAATGGAGGAATTTTCCGGTAAAGTATCGGCAATATTGCATGATATATGCGATACGCCGGTTTCGCCTGAATTATTGCCGCCAGATAAAGAAGGAAATATTGTACAAAAAACAGAAGAAACGATTGGTCCATATATTCTTCATGATTTCTTTTTGTTTTATCATATTCGTTATGGTTTTCGTCCGAAAAAAATTGCAATGTTTGCAGAGCATGTATTTTCCGATACGTATGATAAAGCAATAATAAAACAATGGCTGAATGAATTTTACAAACGATTTTTTTCACAACAATTTAAGCGTTCTTGTTTACCTGACGGTATGAAAATAGGTTCGGTGGCTCTTTCTCCGCGCGGTGATTGGCGCATGCCGAGCGATGCTGCCGCACAATTATGGCTTGATGAAGTTGCGGCATTATAATACAGACCATTACTATGAAAATTCCTGAATCAATATGTGTGTTTCGACTTAGTTCACTTGGCGATATTGTCTTGACAACGGTATTGTTGCGTCGTTTGCGCCGGCAATATCCGCAAGCATATATTGTGATGGTTGTGGCTGAACAGTATTATGAAGCTGTGCGCTTTAATATACATTGCTCTGCAATTGTGACAGTACATACAAAAAATGGGCTGAAGGGATTATTGGAAGCACGCAGGAAAATATTGGCATTCACACAGGGAAAAAAATTTGATGTGGTCATTGATTTACATAAAAATATACGAACGGCACTCTTAAAATTTTCTCTTGGAAAGACGTATTATTCGATTGATAAATTTCGTAAGCAAAAATTAGAATTGGTTCACAGAAAAATCGGCAAAGGACAAGAGATAATCCATATTGTTGAACGATATTTCAAAGCAGTTGATGATTTGCATCTTACTCCTGATAATGAAGGAGCGGAAATTTGGACTTTAACGGATTTTGAACATAAAGAATATCGAGCTTTTCGTGAAAAAACAACAGATATTCGGATTGCAGTTGCGCCGGGTGCAAGACATTTTACTAAGCGTTATCCGACACATAAATATGTGGAAGCACTCAATGCTTTACATCAGCTATTTCCTAAGGCATATTTTGAATTATATGGTGGTAATGAAGAAAAAGAATTATGCCATGATATTGAAACGGCATTGCCTTTTGTCGTAGAAAATTATGCAGGAAAATTATCGCTTTTGGAAAGTGTGGAACAACTCAATCATTGTTCTTTAATGATGAGTAATGATTCGGGATTGATGCACATAGCTGCGGCACGTGGAATACCCGTGGTGGCTATTTTTGGTTCAACGGTGCAGGAATTTGGTTTCGTCCCCTATGCAGTGCCATATCGGATTGTTGAAACAGATGCTGATTGTCGTCCATGTTCACATATTGGGCGGGAATCATGTCCATTAGGGCACTTTACATGTATGAATGCCATCACAACGGAGCAATTGCTTGATGCAGTGCAGCAATTAGTTCCGCTGCAATCATCACAATAGACAAACAAACTATTACACAGCTTTTTTCGTTGTCATACCATAACAATGAAGTCCGGCACTTGCTAAGCATTGCCGCTCGGTTTATGATAACACAGCAAAGAAAGTACAATGACAATTGCACATTTTTTATTCATAATAGGTTAATAGGAAATTAATGAACGTTCCACTTTTAGATTTAAAATTACAATACGCGACTTTACAATCGGAAATAGAGCCGATGATGCTCAATATTGCAGCAAGTCAAGTGATGATATTAGGACCCGAAGTAAAAAAATTAGAAGAAACTTTGGCAGATTATTGTGATTGCCGTCATGCTATTGCCGTATCCAGCGGAACAGATGCTTTATTGATGGCATTAATGGCTTTAGATATTCAGCCCGGGGATGAGGTAATTGTTCCTACATATTCTTTCTTTGCTACCGCCGGTGTGGTTGCGCGGCTTAATGCTGTGCCGATTTTTGTGGATGCCGAGCCGATTACTCTCAATATTTCGCCCGAAGGAATTCGTAAGGCAATCACATCACGCACAAAAGCGATAATTCCTGTCCATTTATATGGTCAAAGTGCCAATCTTGATGCCATTATGGCTATAGCAGCCGAGCATAATATTCCCGTTATTGAAGATGCTGCGCAAAGTATTGGCGTGCAATATAGCGATGGGCGGAAAGTGGGGTCAATAGGTGCTATCGGATGTTATTCCTTTTATCCGACAAAAAATCTTGGAGCTTTTGGCGATGCAGGTCTTGTTACGACGAATGATGATACTTTAGGAACAAAATTACGGTTGATGCGCGATCATGGAATGAATCCGCGTTATTATCATAAATTTGTTGGCGGTAATTTCCGTATGGATGCTCTTCAAGGCGGCGTTTTGAATATTAAATTTCCTCATTTAGAACAATGGCATGAACAGCGTCGCAAGAATGCTGAACTGTATATATCATTATTCAAAGAACATGGTCTTTCTTCCGGCGAAGGAGTGCTTGAATTTGATGCCGAAAATCGTGTACTGTTGCCCAAAGCTGTTTACAAAGAAAGTGGTGTCAAAAATTATCATATCTATAATCAGTTCATTATTCGTGTAGAAAAACGCGATGAATTACGTGAATTTTTAAAAGAGAAAAATATCGGAGCAGAAATTTATTATCCCATACCTTTCCATCGTCAAGAATGTTTTGCACATTTGCAATGCCGCGACGAGGATTATCCTGTGGCAAATAAAGCTGCTGCCACCACATTGGCTTTACCCGTATTCCCGGAATTAACGAAAGAGCAAATTATATATGTTGTAGAAATGATAAAGGAATTTGTTCATGGAAGCTGATTCTTTCAAAAAAACTGTGTTGAAGTTGTTAGTGTGTGTGATTGGAATATTGGTATTGCCGATATATTCAAGTATTGCTCAAACGGAGAATACATCACAAAAACAAACACTTCCGAAATTATTGCTGGCAAATATTGAAATAGGTGAAACCATACCTGAAACTATTGCAGCTAAGGTGCCAACGGCTTTAGCATTGTCAGCATTTGCCTCCGGCAAATATGAAATGATTCGTATGACAGCTCGTGATTCCGCCACAAAATTTTTAACAGCACAGGGAATTGCAGCTACAGTTTCCAAAGTTGCGGAATTTCTTAATGCACAAAAAGTTGTATATGTCAATGTACAGCGAGTGCAAAATTTATTACGCGTAGAAATTGTTGAAAAAGGGTATCCACAATTTTATTCTTCGCAATCGGGTGTCGGGTTCTCTTTGCTTCGTTATAGAAAAGGCGATACGATTATATATGATACGCCATTATTACATGCTGTTCAGCGTGCATTTGCGGTTGCTGAAAATGACAGTTTGATGTTTGATAAAGTCGAAGAAGATATGCGCCGTTATCCGGCACCAACCGTCGTGCCCACAGGTGTTGTTTTCAAGGATACCTATAAAAATCTCAACAAAATATATGATGCAAAATTGCAGATTATCAATGCCTATGATGCAGTGCAAATTATGGTAAACACTGCGAAAAATCATCCTAAATTTACCGTTGTGGATATTGATACGCGCGATTCTATTTATGCAATGATGAATTTATTCGGCGTAGAAAATAATCGTAACCCGACATCCGGCGAATTGCAAATGTTGAGCCGTTTGGGAATTGAATATCTTATCTCCGGTCAAGCCGAAAATAAAAAGGATTTCTCAGAGATCACATTGGAACTGCGGCGCTTGAACCGTGATGCAAGTCATACATTTGTCAGAGGAGTAAAAGAAATCGTGACAAGCGATCAAATTGATGAATTTCGAGCGGCAATTGAACGATCAACAAAAGTATTACTCGATGGCACAGGATTAGAGAAAAAAAGTACTAAGAAAAAATAGTATGAAGTAATAATACAAAGAGCCGCAATTGAGCGGCTCTTTTTTTAGTCATGTTAAAAAAATTACGCGCTTAAACTTGCTTGCACTGCCGGAGCAAATTCCGCAATAAATTCTTCTAATTTGGTGGCTGCAAGAGGTGTGCCGGACGCAATGTAATCGCTCATTAATAAGCCATCACGAAAACCGCGTCCTAATTCTTGATAACCGTCAACAAGTGTTTCCTTCATACCCATTTGTAACATTGCCGCCTTTTGTTGATCATCGGGAAATTCGACCCAAGGAATATTTTTTCCTATCGCTTCGCTGAGCAAATGAGCTACGTCGTTTGATGTCCGAACATCGCTGACAATATAGCGAACAGAATATCCGGTAAAATTCAAAGATAATAATTCTTCCAGAGCGGCGGCAGCAATATCTTTGACATGCACTAATGCCATCGGGATATCACCTGCATAATTACTGCCCATAATACCCATAGAAGTAATCATTCCGATTTGCGCATAGAAATTTTGATAGAAAAATGAAGGGCGTAAATGCTTAACATCAATATTTTCTATTGCATTCAACATTTTTTCAAAATCGCTTAGTCCATCCACAACGCCTGCACCATTGCCAAGATGTGCTCCCACGCTGGAAAGATTGACTACTTTTTTTATGGAATGAGCACGAATTGCATCTGCCATATTCTTACCCACACGATTTTGATATGCACGAAAATCATCGGTGCTGTAATTCGGCGGTATCATCGTATAAACGACATCGGCATTGGCAAAAGCCGACTGAACAAAATCGGATTGCTCCATATCACCTACGAAAGGAGTTGCGCCGAGTGCTTTGATTTGTGCTGCGGTTTCTTCGCTGCGTGTGAGAACACTCACGGTATGACCTGCTGAAAGAAGACCTTCAACAATTGGTTTGCTGATATTTCCCAGCGAACCTGTTATGACATAATTCATAAAAATAAAATATAAAAATTAAAAAAAAAATTACCAAGGCAATATAGAATCATTATGAAGATAACTGCCATGATGACCATCGTCGTCAATAAGTGCCAGCATAATACTTGTACTTGCTCCCTGTTCCGGCGTAAGATGCGCTCCTTTGCCACCCATATCGGTTTGAACCCAGCCCGGATGTGCCGCATTTACTCTAATATTGGTGTCTTTGAGTAAATGTGCTAAATGGATGGTAAATGAATTTACGGCTGTTTTCGATGTATTATATGCAAAGGTTTTTGTGTTATAGGTATTTGAGCCCGGCGTGGCATGAAATTCCAAAGAACCAAGAATACTTGTCAGATTCACAATGCGTCCGGCTTCACTTTTACGAATAAGCGGTAAGAGCTTTTGTGTAAGTTCTACCATACCAAAAAAGTTAATATCAAAAGTTTTACGCAAAATTTCCATCGGAATACTTTCCGTTGTATTGGTTTGCCAAGTGTCCGATTCTATTTGTACGCCTGCATTATTGATGAGAATATCGAGTTTCCCATAGGTGTCTGCAATATAAGAATAAGCAGATGTGAATGAAGAACTGTCCTCCATATCAAGATGAAGATAATGCACATCAAGACCTTGTTGCGCTAATTGTTGGGCTGCTTGCTGACCTCTTTGTTCATCGCGCGACCCAAGCAAAACGGTCATACCTTGTTCGGCAAGCATCTTAACGGTGGTATATCCAATTCCTTTATTGGCACCGGTTACTAATGCAATTTTATTCATGATTATTGTGAAAACTGTGAAAAAATGTGTGATGACTGAGGTGGAAACGAGCGCGAAAAAACTTTATTGTATATACAACTATATATTATCAAAATTTTATGATTCATGGAGAAGACTATGTGCTCTAAATGCGGTTTGTGCAAGTGAATCGGCATTGTCTTTACCCAGAACTGCCGTGTATCGTGCATATAATTTAGACCATGCTTCTTGAATAATAGGCAATTTTTTCTTGGCTTTTTGAGTGGGTGTTATATAGGTAAATTTACCGTCCGTTGTGCGAATGATATAACCTTGTTCCTCCATTTTATCCACAAATCGCGTGACTGTACTTGGTGTAAGGCTAAGTTTTTCAGAGAGTTCCTTTGGTTGGACTGATGGTTTTTCGATAACAATCATCAGCAGAAAACAATACTGTGACGGTAAACCGGTTGCAGCAAATTCTTCATCTGCAATACGTGTTATGGTGCGAGCCAAGGCATTTGCCGAATAAAAAAGACAAGAGCCAAAGCGTGAACAAGTTTCTGCCATAATAATCGTATGTGATAAGTGATAAGTATAAGACTTAGAAGAACAATCCTTTATTGTATATACAAATATAGTGAAAAAATCCGTTTTATCGGTACAATGAATATCACAGATAAACGTAGTAGGGTTTTTTATTGCAAGATTGAAGTGTAAAATGAAAAACGAGCGTTTCTTTTTATTGTCATTGGCATTGTTACAATTCACCAATATTATGGACTTTATGATAATGATGCCATTGGGACCACAACTGATGCGCTTATTTCAGATTGGACCCGATCAATTCAGTATGGCTGTTTCAGCTTATACCATTTCAGCCGGAATATCAGGCATTGCGGGTGCATTTTGGTTAGACCGTCTGGATAGAAAGCAAGCATTATTGCTGATGTATGGCGGTTTTCTCGTGGGAACATTATGTTGTGCTTTAGCACCATCCTATATACTTTTAGTCACTGCGCGTATTGTCACAGGTGCTTTTGGCGGCATATTGGGAGCAATAGTATTTTCCATAGTTGCCGATACCATACCCGAAGCCCGCCGAGGTTCTGCAATGGGCATTGTTTCCACATCATTTTCTATGGCATCGGTATTTGGTGTACCTTTTGGTTTATATTTGGCTACTTTACTCAGTTGGCATGCACCATTTTATGCTATTGTGATTATTGGGGCAATTATTTATGCCATATTATTCAAAGTGTTACCACCGATGCGATCGCATTTTGAGCATCATCATTTACATACTTCGCGTTGGGCAAATGTAATGGCTGTTCTTACAGATCCTGTTGTGCGACGTTCATTATTATTTATGGTATTATTAATGTTCGGGCAATTTTCCATTATCCCATTTATTAGTCCTTATATGGTGGCAAATGTCGGCATAAGCGAACAATATTTACCCTTTATATATTTTTTTGGCGGAGCAGCAACCATAGTTTCTTCGCCTTTAGTCGGTAAAATATCCGATGCTGTCGGTAAACCTAAGGTATTTACATTTTTTGGGATTATTGCTGTGTTACCTGTATTGATAATTACCAATTTACCTGTGGTGAGTTTACCTGTGGTTTTAGTGCTGACAACATTTTTCTTTATTGTCACGAATGGACGCATGGTTCCCGCAATGGCAATCGCAAGCACAGTGGTTTCGCCCGAACGACGCGGTACTTTCATGAGTATCAATTCTTCGGTGATGCAAATGGCAAGTGGTATTGCTTCATTTATTGCCGGACAAATTGTCATAAAATCACCCACCGGTGCACTGCAAAATTATCCGTATGTTGGTTTGATGTCCGCCATTGCCGGAATTTTGTGTTTAAGTATGTTACCTGTGCTGCTGAAATCACAGAAAAAAGCTATGGGATAAACACATCTTTTTAGGAAGTTCTATACGAAAATTAACCTTTGAAAAGCCGGTTTCACATATTGTGCTGTGAATTAATCGCATATCGTATCAGATAAAAGAAGTGGGGGAGAGCACAAAAGTAAAAACAAAGACCTTAGGCAGCTTTTACACAGAGTTCTCGGCTTTTTTTTATAGTTCTTTCTGAATTTTCAAGAAATATTTGCTTGATGCTAATCCTTCATAGTAGATTGGGAGTTCAAATAAGACCTTATCAACGAATTGATTAAGAGCATTTGCAAAAGGAGTGAATTCGTATGTAAATTCTTTACCACGGCTATTTATAGATAGAGTTTCATTTACAAGGGCTATCTTGAAAAAATATTCTCCCTCTTCACTTCCGAATGAATATGATTCTTGAGATTGTCCATTTTTTAATTTCTCGACAGCTTTCTTGAAGTTATAGCAAAAGCTTAATATACTACATCGAAATAATAGTGAATTATCAGATTTTGAACTATCCCAGATTAAAATTTTGGAATCTCCAAAAGAATCCAAAAAATTTGAAAATAAAAATTCGTTCTGAAATGTCGCAAAGGTTATATTTGAATCCTCAAATATTTTTTTATCGTTAATAATTGTTTCCCAGTCAATTATATATTCTAATATTATTTTCATCTCGGATTGATTATAATATTCCTGGGAATGCATTGTTGTATCTTCCATCTTCTTCAATTATTGTAATTGTTTTAGTTTTTCGACCTTGCTGGTCAAACCCTATGTAGTCATCCATTTCAACTTGAAATACTCTTTTTCCATCATCTCTTAGGACACCGGCGTCATGGTGCGCCCTTGATCTCGACCTTGCATCCGAAACTAAATCTTTTATTTTGTCTTTAGTGCTAAATTGACTTGAAAAATAGGATTTACCAGATTGTCTTTTTGCAAATGAATGTCCATCCCATATGTGGTCAATCGTTTTTTGTCCATCTATTCCTTTATAGAAAAAATCACCTCCCCAACACGTATTATGCACCAAAATCTTGTCTGTAGAAACCAAGAAGTTATGGTCTTTATAGACTTCAAGGTTATAGACCTTAAGCACAAATTTAATTTACACACTATCTACTATATCGCCCATCGGAAGGTAGAGTTTGCACGTGCCTTTCCTGTGTTTTTACTCTTCCATAAAAAAAGAAACACCATACTTTAAAAATTCATTCATCACATCTTGCAAAAAGAAATAATCATCTTTAATTACTAAATTTTTACAGTTTTTGATAATAATTTTCTTGTTTTCTAGTTTTTGTCCTATCTCCAAAACACAATCAGCAAAAGAATGAAAACTGTGTCCCATGTATCCTCGATCACCAAAAAATTCTTCAGCACATAAATATAATATGTCTCTATATTCTTTTGCATTGGCTACGTCAAGTATATAAATATCTTTAGCAACTATATTGGTGCTTAATGACGAGTAGTAGAAGCAAGCAGATATGTAATCACTTTTAGATATTGTATCTAAGGGTAATGTAAACCAATCAATTTTTTGATTCTTTCCCCATTGGTTGAATACATTAATTATTCCCTGCTTATATTCTTCGTCATAATTGTTATTGATGAGTCCATTAGCCCATCTTAGTTCATCATCAAAGTCTAACAATAATAAATCAAACTCATATAATGGAAATCTTTTACTTTTATATTTCGTGAAACAAAAAATTTTGACAGACAACTTGTCTCTGAACGAAACATTTACTTTTTTGTTGAATCTTACATTCTGAAAAAAAAACTTTCTTGCCGTAGTAGTAGAGTAAAATTCTAATGTAATACCATCACATTTAGCAATTTCCTCTCCTCCCAAATACAAGCAAATGTTTAATGCTTTATGCATAATTATTTAATTAGTTTAATGAATAAACTCATGTATGGTTTCGTAGTGTTCATACCTATATCCATATTTGTAAATTGGGTTTCCATTTACGTCGGTGCTGACCTCTTTTTTTAGAATCCTATAAAGATTACCTTGACCAGGTACATCTACATCTTATTCCAACGCACCTGCCCACTTTCGTTCTTTAGGAGTATTGTTTCTATTTTGAAAAGTTTTTTGTGTTCCTTCACTATTTAAACGAGGATTACCACGACCTTTAAGTATTTCACTGATTCCTTGATTTATTTCCTTTCCACCTTTTATGCCGTTTCTGAGATCTACAGGTTTTAAACACGTATTATGCACCAAAATCTTGTCTGTAGAAACCAAGAAGTTATGGTCTTTATAGACTTCAAGGTTATAGACCTTTTGTCTTTCGTCAGACTTGATGCGAGAGTGTAAAACTGTACCTTAGCCGTCTTGTTCGCAAATATTAGCTTGAGGATAGTGTTTTCAACTCAACAACTATCTAATTTCCCAAAAGGTTGATAAAAATCAACTTCTTCTTTTGTCTCTGAATTGAAATATATATATGTTGAATCGTTCAACTTTACACATTCAGTACTCAATACTTCGAGAAAAAAAACTTCGAACTGAAAAAAAATAGATCCAAGCAAAAAGGTCAACTCAATTTCTATTTCGTAACATCCTTCATTCTTTTTAAGATATGATTGGTGAGATTCGTATGTTCCTTGATAATTCTTTGTCGTAAAATGTTCACCACAATCAATATAGCTGTTTTTATGATTGTTAAAAATATGTCTATAGTTATATACACCA
>DDTD01000042.1 GCA_002344005.1 Ignavibacteria bacterium UBA2373
TTGACCAATCTTTAAACAAGTTCACTGTTATCTTCTGCGGAACAAGCCAAAGAACGAGGATTTACCGCAACGATGATCGGAGATCCAACCATTGCAATACAAAATTCTATATTACAAACTCGAAACCAAGGAGATATGTATTTAGATTCAGCATTGACATTGGTAAATTCCATGACTTTAAACTCACTAAGTACACAACAACTCTCTCTGATTAAAGAATTACGTGAAAAACGTAATACAATGAGAAAAAACATTGATTCATACTTAGGGATAAATGCCGGAACGATAGAACAACGCACGGCATGGGTCAAAGCACAAACAACTCTCATACGTGCAGAACAAAAGCTTGCGCAAACACTCTTTGGATCGGACGAAGGGCTCAATACCATTTTAGAAATGAATAGTCAGATAAAAAACAGTATTTTTTTAGTAAGCGAACATGCAGGTCTTGAACGCGCAACTATTGGTGGAGTCATAACCACAGGCACACCAATACCCGTCAAAACATTTGAAAATCTCATGAAGTATCGTGGAATTGTTGAAGAAAATATTCAGATTGTATCACAATATGCAAAAAATACCGCAGCAACGCCTAAAATTCGTCAGGCAATCGCGCAAATGGATGCAAAATTCCTCGGAGAATTTGAGAAGTTACGTAAGGATGTTTATGCTGCCTCAGCATCACAAAGTCCTTATCCCGTTAATACTGCCGAATGGGTAAAAAAATCCACAGAAGCAATCAATAGTATTCTCACCGTGTCACGATGTATTAGTGATGAAGTCGCTCTTATCGCC
Organism: Ignavibacteria bacterium UBA2373; assembly: GCA_002344005.1. GTDB lineage: Bacteria > Bacteroidota > Ignavibacteria > Kapaibacteriales > UBA961 > UBA2353. Next base: position 796 of record DDTD01000042.1, read on the forward strand.
ACAGAGCAAAAAAATAATAGTATATCACAATCTCTTATTGCGCTGCTATTTTTTCTTATTGGTATAGTGGGAATATTTGCATCTTTTACTATTGGATCGATTATAAATAAGGCAGTTGTTGAACTTACACAAACTGCCCATAGAGTTATTGATGGTGATTTAACGGCACAATCAAAACGCATCAGTAATGATGAACTCGGTACATTATCAACCACATTTAATATAATGACTCAGACGATTGAAGAACGTGTGGTCGGATCACAACTCATGATTAATACCGTGATAGATATGACGAGTGATAAAAGCACAACCGATGATGCCTTGAGAGCAATGCTAGAGGGTATGAAAAAATTACTACATGCGCAGTATGGCGCCGTGGCGATTTTTGACGCAAAAAATTCAATGAAAACATTTATTACCACAGGCATAAGTGAAGAACAAAAACATCGTATTGGTCATATTCCTCACATCACAGGTTTACTCGAATTTATCAATCAATCAGACCGTGGAGTAAAAATAGATGATATGGCTAAACACCATGCAGCAAAAGGTTTTCCTTCCGCTCACCCTCCGATGAAAACACTGATTGGCGTCCCAATCAGATATAATAATAAATCATACGGGAATATTTATTTTACTGAAAAAGAAGACGGAAAACTTTTTACTAATTATGATCTTGAAATTTTAGAATTAATAGCTAAAATGACAGGAATACTTGTTGCTGACCGTTATACAAAACATGATTTGCGCAGTGTGGTTGGTCAAGTACAAGAATTGTCTATTTCACTATCTACGGCAATGCAAACAATCAGTGGAGCCACAGAAGAACTTGCTGCCGGTTCCAGCGAACAGTCTTCTCAAGCTATTGATGTTGCGGCAGCAGTGGAAGAAATGGCACATAATAGCATGGAAACAGCACAAAGTGCAGGCAAAACCGCCGAATTTGCACAGTCGAACGGAACCATAGCCACCGAAGGACAGCATACGGTGGAACACACTATTCTTAAAATGAGAAATATTGCTTCTGTGGTTAAATCATCTTCTGCAACAGTAAAACGATTAGGCGCAGCCGGTGATTCCATTGGTGAAATTGTCACTGTTATTTCGGATATTGCAGATCAGACAAATCTTTTAGCCTTAAATGCTGCTATTGAGGCTGCAAGAGCCGGAGAGCAAGGCAGAGGATTTGCCGTCGTGGCTGATGAGGTGCGCAAATTAGCGGAACGTACCACCACAGCAACAAAACAAATTAGAGATATGATACGATCTATACAAACAGAAACAACCGAAGCCGTGCATCAAATGGACAGCGGTACTAAAGAAGTAGAAGAAGGTATTATTCTTGCCGATAATGCAGGCATTGCACTTCATGAGGTTGTGACAAGTGCCTCACAGATGTATGATCTTATCACACAAATTGCGGCTTCAAGTCAAGAGCAATCGAGGACAAGTGAAAGCGTAGCCAAAAGTGTTTCAACAATATCGGCTATTTCAAGTGAATCAGCATCAACGGTGATGGATATTGCGCGGAATGTCACTGAAATTAATAATTTGGCAGAAATAATGAAGGATTTACTTCTACAAATTGATGTCGGCACCCAAAAGAGTGTCGCAGAACACAAGACGAATCTACCCCCATATAAACAGAAGTCTTTGATGGCAAGAAATTAATGATAAAAAAAACAAGAGCTGTGTTGTATCATCTTCACAGCTCTTCATTTATATAATCATACTTCTGATTTGTCATCAAAATTTATCGCTATAATTTCTTGTACAGATATAACATTATTACACAGAGAATAATTGAGACAACAAACAACCATAAGAATAGAACATAGACAATTTCTAACAATTTTATTATTCTTTAAAACATTGATTACAAAAATATTCTTTATGAGAAATCCGGGTATTAAAGAAAAAACATAAGCCCCAAAGTACATTGAGATAATTACGGAAGTAATGTAACCATCCCTACCACAATGTATAGAACAAAAAAAGCCGATCTTTGAGAACGGTTTTTAATATGACATGAGTGCATAATTTATTTTTTTATATAACGAAAATTGTAATTCGGCTCCAATTGGCAAATAAATTCATACATTAATTTGATGATATTATCCACATCATCAAGGTGAACAGTTTATCCGGTGGTATGAAACAACTTGTTGCCATCTGTCGAGCTTTTGCCTATGAACCTGATGTTCTCTTGCTTGATGAACCATTCAGTGCTTTGGATTTTGCCACCACACGCAAAGTAGAAATGGATTTATTGTCAGTATGGAGTGAAAAGAAAAAAACAGCATTATGTATAAGTCATGATGTGGACGATGCGGTGTTCCTTGCCGATAAAGTGATGGTATTATCACCACGTCCGGCGCAAATCAAAGGAATTATTACGATTGATTTACCAAGACCACGCACCATGGCAATGTTCACATCGCCCGAATTTTTTGCACTTCGCTCACAAGTCTTGGAGTTATTTTCTTTATGAAATGGATATATCGTATTTCCGGTATTGTGAGTATTGTGACACTATGGGGATTATTGCATTATTTTCACATCGTTTCGGCATTAGTATTACCCTCACCAACAGAAGTACTATTTTCTTTAATGACTACATACCAAGACATTATATTTTGGCAAGATATTTTTTATACGATTCTGCGTACTCTCTCAGGTTTTTCGATTGGAACAATAGCCGGAATATTTATCGGTTTAATTATGGGTTATTCCGAAAAAATGTATGATATGTTAGAATTTATTGTTGATTTTTTTCGCAGCATTCCCGCCACTGCATTATTTCCATTATTTATGATTGCGTTCGGCATTGAAGACGGCTCAAAAATTGCTCTTGCGGCATGGACTTGCGCTTTAGTGATGACGGTAAATACTATGTCAGGTGTACATTCGGCAAAACAATTACGCATAAAAGCAGCAAGAACACTTCATATCCGCGGCATGACATTATTACGAAAAATAATTGTTCCCGAAGCATTACCCCATATTGCTGCCGGTGCACGCATTGCTTTATCCTTAGCATTAATTGTTATCATAGTCACGGAAATGTTTATTGGCACCAATGAAGGTCTGGGAAAAAGGATTACGGAAAAACAACAAATTTTTGCCACTGCCGATATTTATGTAGCAATTATCACCACAGGATTAATTGGCTATGCCCTCAATCGCTGCGCACTTGCCATCGAAAAACGCGCTCTTCATTGGCATGGGAAATAATGGAAAATTGTTCATCCTCCACTATCCATAAAAAATTATATTTCCGTTTATATAGAATGTGATATGTTTATACCTTGTTTATTATCTAATATGCAAATAGATTTTTAATTTTATATTTCACTATCAAGTATTGTTCTAAAAATTATGAGTTGTGGAAGAGTTATGTGTTTTAATGCTTATGGTTTATGCCTTGCCTACGTAGCTGCATATAACTGAAATTAAATTTTATCGAGCCACTGTGGTTTATTATGTTTTATATAATTTTTAAATTCAGCATCTGCATGTTTTGAAAGATTAGATGCATATTCTGATCGGAAAAGATTTGTCCTGACCATAATTTCTGCCAATGAGTCACCACAAGTTGCTTGAATAATTTCGTTCTCATTTTTATCGGATGCACATCGGTATAATGCTTCAAAAGCATCTTTGGTTTCGTGGTCAGCCAAATCCATTGCACAGTCATCTCGAGCTCCGAGATCAACGGTTTTGTCAAGAAGAAATTAATTAAATAATCCTTATCTTTCATTCGTAATTGTCTTTTTTATCTACCAAATGTCTGTCCGCAGACTTACAGCACAACGTTTTGGGTATTGCCGAAGGTTAGGATACATTGTTGCTCCACTATATGCCACAACAATTGTATGTAAAGATACCAAATGTTTAACGAACACGCAAAATCACATTAGTAATAGCGTTTACGAGCATACACTTTTTTCTATCCAAGTAACAAGTTACCGTCTTTATCTTTCTTTGGTCCGAATAACCCATAGTTTGGAAACATTTTATTACCTAAATAGAACGAAAGTCCACAGATTGCTATAGCTATCACTACATCGATTATTCCATAAACACCCGATTCTCCAATATTGCCTATTAAATTGAAGATGCTGGCAATTGCAAGAATCCCTAAACTGTTATAAATGTATCCTTTATATTTCGACACTTCAAGAGCAAACCAAATTGTTAAAATCGGAATTACAAATGCAATTGGAATGAGGAAAAGTGAAAGTGAAGAAAGTAAAATTATCCCGACCAGTATTTTAGTAATAATGGTTAGTACAAGCAGTCCAAGTAGCAAATTGTTTAACGTCTTATACTTTTCTTTAGTCTGCGGATCTATTGTAGAAGCAATTAAAGCAGAAATTGTAGTTTTACCATAGTACTCTTCTGATAATTCATTCAGAATTTCCTGTCTTGGAATATTGTCTTGAATTCTGTTTTGAATTATCTTGATAGCTTCCTTCGTGCTTAGGCTTTTCTTTGTCATAGATTGGGTGTTTTAAAATATGTGCAATCTCTCGTATTGACACAAAACGTCGTTCATTTCCCCAAAACTACAAAATTTTGTTTGTCCATCAAAACATGTACAAGGGAAATCTCTTGGTTCAACGTCCCATTCTGCGTATTCTAATCTAGCATACGGCTTGGTGAACAAATGATACCGGCTTATGTGCCAAATGTCCAAAGTTATTCTGTTGCTTGAATACTGTTATCAGCGATTAGAGGATTTGGGGCAGCTTGCAATGCCGAGTAAGCAGGCAATCTCGTTTCAGTTGATTATTTGGTGTGTATGTAATCTTTGAGCAATGATATATTTTCTCACGCTTTCAATGTTGCGTCCACCGAAAATATCTTGAGTTGTCCTGTGGGGGTAAGGGTACACATGAATGGTATTATGTTATCATTGTTGTTCATGTCTTCATTTTATTGAGAACAATCACTATAATCTTGGGTTACAATTGAAAGAAATAAAAAAAGGCAAGTATGAAATCATACTTGCCTTTAGATTTTGTATCGTATTGCTTTATCTTATTTTGTATCGTGATTTACGAATGGAATAAGAGCAAGGTGGCGTGCATATTTGATTGCATCACACACTTGGCGTTGCTGATAAGCAGAAACACCTGTAATACGACGAGGAAGAATTTTGCCTTGGTCATTCGTGAAACGGAACAATGATTTTGCATCTAAATAATCAATTGTGCGATTATCGCCGAGCGGATTATTTTTCTTTTTTGGAGCGGTACGTTGTTTACGTAAACCGGATGCAAAAGGATTGTTTACCGATTGACGCGGGTTTTGGCGTGAATCTGTCGGTCTCATTGATTATCTCCTTTATTCTCACGAATATTTTGTGATTTTTGGAATCGTTTGTTAAAGCGTTCTACACGACCGGCTGTATCCACAAGCATTTGTTTTCCTGTGAAAAACGGGTGTGATTTGGAATCAATTTCCAATACCATTCTGTCACCTTTATAGCAGGAGCGCGTAAGAAATGTCGAGCCGTCAGTCATAACAACTTCAACTTGACGATAAAGAGGATGAATACCTTTTTTCATGATGTCTTACCTTACTTCGAAATGTCAATGGAGTCAATTTGAGAAAGCTCGTCTATTTTGACAAAGCGCTCAAGAAATTTAATAGAACCTTTGTCAGAGCGATACCCTTTAACAACTTTTACATTGATTTTTTGCGGTCCGCTTCCTTTTTTCGACTTATCGCCGAATGTTTGCTGTTTAGCCATAGTTGCTCCGTAAAGCAGTATTTTACAATAGAAGAGCGCAAAAATACACTACTTTTTTGTAATGACAAAACATAGAGCGTAAAAAATGTCATTCTACTCCAATTTTTATCGCTAAAAGCAGCATCAAGTCATCAATTGCCACACTCAAAAGAAGACAGAACTCGCCGAGCGAATACCCACACTGATAGAATGCGTCGGTGATGGTATGGTGAATGATGTTTCATCGAAAATTCTTTCCCATGCAATATAGATGTCCAAACCGGCTTGCTTCCCACGCAAATGATAACCACCCTCGAATCGGGCATTGACCTCAAGCCCTGATTCCGATTGCGGACTTGCTTTGAATGCCATCAAGGATGCCCATCCGCGAGTAAATACCGAATGTTTCTTGGCTAAAGAGTAATCCAAACGTCCCGCAGCCATAAATGCCCCTCGTATATCACCATACGATCTACCTTCATTGTTCGCAGGGAAACGATAATCGGACATATAAAAATACCCTTCAGTCCGCACCATATAGTCAAAAGATAAAGAATGATGTGAAGAGCTTCCCGTCCAGGCGAGTTGCATGCCCGAGTTGATTAAGACACGTTTACGCACACTATACATGGTAGGTGTGTCGCCATGGGTAGAATCACTATTGTCCACATCGTGTTTGCAGCGATGTTGCAATCCAACACTAAGACTGCCAAGCTGCAATACAAGAGCTTGCTCCCATATTATTGCTCGAGGGTTAAAGGCAATATCATTATGAGGATTGGCACTGAGTTCACTGGAAAATAAGCCGCGCAGTACATCTGATGAACCCCAGCGATAGAAGTCTATACAACCGATAAATTTACCATTCCACGCTTGTTCACCGCCCAATGAGCCAAAGCCGCGTGCAAAGTCAATAGCATAATGTGTGGCTCCGAATGCTTCACCTATGGTTGTGGTATCATGACTATGGCGCACGATATTCGTTCTTTGCGTAAAAAGTTGAGAATAAAGAGCGGCGGGACACAATAAGAGCAAGAGAATAGTACATATTGTATTCATGAGCATACTGCCTCATCAGGCAAAAAAGTGAGTATAATGATAGCAAAGTAGCTCTTCGCATTATTCTGTTTCACACTTTGTGCTATCGTACAATGAGTGTAGAAGAATATGTTACTAAACAATAAAAGCTGCCTTTGGGGCAGCTTTTATAAATGGAATTACAAAGAAAGTCCTGTTTTATTCGCCTGTTGCAGCACGCAATCTATTATTCAAGCGCTCAATATCAGATTTTATGGCATCACGCTGAACAAAGTCCGTAGTATTTTCCAAACGCTCTACCAACTGTTCACGCTGTTGTTTAATTGCAGCTATATCAATTTCATCGGCTCTTTCTGCTGTTTCGACCAAAACAGAAACTTTATTGTGCAGCACTTCAACAAACCCGCCATCTGTGGCATATATAGTATCTGCCGCACCATCATTGATTTTAATGATGCCTATACCAAGTGAAGACACGATAGGTGCGTGATTATAGAGCACTTGAAACCCGCCTTTGGTGCCCGGCACGGTTACTCCGGCAGCATTGCCCGAATATACAGTGCGTTGCGGTGTTACTATTTCGACGGTCAATACTTTATCGCTCATAATGGTTTATACCCTTGTGTAATCAATTATTTGGATTTCATGTATGCTTCTTTGACTTCATCAAGCGTACCTTTATAGCTGAACATACCTTCCGGTATTTCATCTACTTCACCGTCAAGAATAGCTTTAAAGCCGGCAATTGTGTCTTCAATTTTCACATATTTACCTTGGAAGCCGGTGAATTGCTCTGCCACGTGGAATGGCTGAGAGAAGAAACGCTGTACCTTACGTGCACGATATACTGTTGTTTTATCATTATCGGATAATTCGTCCATACCAAGAATGTTGATAATATCTTGAAGGTCTTTGTAAGTCTGAAGCACTTTTTTCACTCTCATTGCCGTATCATAGTGGTCTTGACCAATGACAAGCGGATCGAGAATACGGGATGTTGATTCGAGCGGATCCACAGCAGGATAAATACCAAGCTCGGAGATTTGACGCGATAATACCGTCGTAGCATCCAAGTGAGCAAAGGTATTTGCCGGAGCAGGATCGGTAAGGTCATCCGCTGGAACATACACCGCTTGGATAGACGTTATGGAACCTTTGTCCGTAGAGGCGATACGCTCTTGCAAAGCACCCATCTCGGTTGCTAAAGTCGGCTGATAACCTACCGCCGAAGGCATACGACCAAGAAGAGCCGACATCTCTGCGCCCGCTTGTGTAAAACGGAAGATGTTATCCACGAATAACAATACGTCACGTCCCTCTTCATCGCGGAAGTACTCTGCCATAGTCAATGCAGTCAATGCCACACGTGCACGCGCTCCCGGGGGTTCATTCATCTGACCAAATACAAGAGCTGTTTTAGCAATAACGCCCGATTCTGTCATCTCACCGTAAAGGTCATTACCTTCGCGAGTACGCTCGCCCACACCGGCAAACACAGAATATCCGCCGTGCTGTTTTGCGATATTGTAGATTAACTCTTGGATAATAACGGTTTTACCAACACCGGCACCACCGAACAATCCTGTTTTACCACCTTTGGTAAACGGCTCGACAAGGTCAATAACCTTGATACCCGTCTCGAACATTTCTTTTTTGTTATTCAAGGTAGCGAATGACGGAGCAGGACGGTGAATTGAATATTTCAATTTCGTGTTAATCTCTGCTTTATTGTCAATAGCTTCGCCAACAACATTGATAAGGCGACCTAAAACTTCCGGACCAACCGGAACACTGATTGGAATACCTGTATCAAAACATGGCATCCCACGCACAAGACCCTCGGTTGAGTCCATAGCAACGGTGCGAACCCTGTCTTCGCCTAAGTGCTGCTGAACTTCGCATACGAGATTGACTTGAACGCCGCGTTCATTTTGACGCGGAACATTAATTGCATTAAGAACCGGAGGAATATTGCCTTGGGGGAACTCAATATCTACAACCGGACCGATAACCTGAACAATGTGCCCTTGATTCATAGAAAATGACCTGTCTAAAAAAGGAGAAAATTTCTTAAAGTCGTTTTAAGACTGCAAAATTACAAAAATTCACTTGAGCAAAACGTGTAAATTGTGATTTTTCTGACAGATTGTTGTCGCTAAAGCTTTTCCCAAACCAAGAACAAATGAGCAAAACAATCCCAATGACGACTTAGTATTGTTGGAATAATGAGTCATTTTTTACACATATAAGCCCATCATCACTTCTTTTTCTTTTTTTTCACCACTGTTTTCTTGGCAATAGATTTCATTGGATAGTGTTTGTCTATATAAGCCAAACAAAGATCAATAGTTGCTTCTACGGCTTTTTTATGTGTACGTTCTATACCATGCGAAGCATGAACGCCGGGACCTATAAGTGCCACTCTATAATCATGACCTGCTCGTAAGGCGAGCGAACCATCGGAACTGTAAAAAGGATACACATCCACTTTATGGGGAATCTCTTTATCTTGGGCAAGAAGTGTGAGTTCTTTACGGAATCCATAATCATAAGGTCCCGATGAATCTTTGGCACATATCGAGCATGAATATTCATCACCACTGCAATGGTCGCCCACCACACCCATATCAAGGACAAGCAAATCCTGCACCGTCGGAGCAAATCCTCCCGATCCTCCATGACCCACTTCTTCATACGTTGAAAAGAACAATTCTACGGGAACGGAGCGTTTTTCTGCTGCGATGCGTCTGGCTATCTCAAAAAGTACATAACATCCGGCTTTATTGTCCAAAAAGTGTGATTTGATAAATCCATTCGGCAACTCTTGATAGCGAGTATCAAAACATATAATATCACCCACACCGATACCGAGTTTTTTGACATCATCGGCATTATGCACTTCTTCATCAATACGTATATGCATGGTCGAAGTGCTACGTTCAGTTGAGCCTGCACTGCGGTTCGTGTGGGCACTCGGGTTATTCAACAATACCGTACCCGTCACAACGGTATTCCCCAATGTATAAATACGGACATAACTTCCCTCAAACGTAGGCAATAAAGGACCGCCGAGCAAAGTAAATTGTAAAGTACCATTGCCATTCACTCCCGATACCATTGCGCCAAGTGTGTCGGTATGGGCTGCAATCGAAAGCACAGGGTTTTTACCTAATGCAACACGCACCGCTCCTTTGTGAGTGCTTTCCGGCGACCAGCCATAGGATTGCAAAACTCGGACAATATAATCGGTGGCATTTTCCGTATAACCCGAAGGCGAATCTATGCCTATTAACTCTCGTAAAGTATCATAACTATTCATGCTGTACTTCCCATTAAATGAAATAATTTGATGCAAAAATACTTCTCATAGACTAACCGCACTGTTCATTGCGCGGCTTTTATGGCAAAAAGCTCATAAGCCCGTCAAGCAGTAAGCAGCTATTTACCGTAATTTTGTACAATGTTTTTCACCTTGACTTATAAAGTATGCTTCAAGTAGTTCAATATCAGCGCACAGGCGAAATGCTTGTGGAAGAGCTTCCCGCTCCGGCATGTATGCCCGGGGGTGTATTAGTACGTACCGTGGCTTCATTAATTTCTGCCGGCACAGAACGCAGCTCAGTAGAAAGTGCCCAACAATCTCTGTTGGAGCGTGCGCGCTCGCAACCCGAACAAGTAAAAGCTGTTCTTGATAAAGCAAAAAAAGACGGCATCATGGCGACGTATGAAGCTGTCAAATCCAAACTCGAATCATTTAAAACTCTCGGCTACAGTGCGGCGGGAATCGTTATTGAGTCGCGGTGTGAAGATTTTGTACCGGGTGATAGAGTTGCCTGTGCGGGAGCGCAATATGCCCATCATGCGGAAATTATCTCTGTACCCAAAAATCTTTGCTGCAAAATTCCCGAACATGTTTCTTTTGACGATGCCGCCTACACCACTCTCGGTGCCATTGCATTGCAAGGTGTGCGTCAAGCAGATATTCGTTTAGGGGAAACCGTTGCCGTCATAGGATTGGGATTGCTCGGACAATTAACCGTGCAATTATTAAAAGCAAGTGGCTGCCGCGTGGTGGGATTAGATATCAATGAAGAATTATTTCCCATGGCTCTGGAATTTGGTTGCGAAGCTGTCTTTAAAAGCAGCCGTGATGTTGCCTCTTCCATAAAAGCATTTACACGAGGCTTAGGCACAGACGCAGTCATCATTACGGCTTCCACCGATTCGACAGAACCGATTATGTTGGCTTTGGATATTGCACGCAAAAAAAGCCCCATCGTTATTGTCGGTGCCGTTCCGATGAATATTCCTCGCTCACCATTCTATGAAAAAGAACTCGAATTACGTATTTCATGCAGCTATGGTCCCGGTCGTTATGATCCCTCCTATGAAGCCGAAGGACATGATTATCCCATCGGTTATGTGCGTTGGACAGAAAATCGTAATATGCAGGCATTTCTTGAATGTATTGAACGCGGTATATTAAAAGTTGCTCCCATGACAACACATCATTTCCCTATTGAAAAAGCGATGGGAGGTTATGAGTTAATTACAGGAAAAACCCAAGAAAAATATCTTGGCATTATTCTCACCTATCCCGAAAGAAAAGAAGCCGGAAAAAGAGTATTGCAAACAAAAAAATATGAACCGAAATCCACAATAGGCATTGGATTTATCGGGGCAGGAAGTTTTGCACAAACAATGCTCATACCGCCATTAAAATCACAGGGTGTTGATTTTATTTCTGTATCAACAGGCACACCCGTAAATGCAAAATCGGCAGCACAAAAATATGGTTTTTCCGAAGCAGCCACCGATTCCATGAATGTCATTACTCATGATAAAGTATCAATGATATTTTGTGCATCCCGCCATGACAGTCATGCGAGATATGTGCAAAAAGCAGTTGAAATGAAAAAACCTATTTTTGTTGAAAAACCATTATGTATTACAAGGGAAGAATTAGAACAAATAGACATAGCCGTAGCGCATAATGCAGGTAGGGTGATGGTAGGATTTAACAGGCGTTTTTCAGATTCTTTTGTTGCCATAAAAAAATTCTTTGCGCATCGCAGTGAACCCATGTCTATAACATATCGAGTAAATGCCGGATTTATTCCCAAATCAAGTTGGATTCAAGACCCGGCACAAGGTGGCAGAATTATTGGCGAAGGATGTCACTTTATTGACTGTATGGCATTTCTCACGGGTTCTGTGCCCATCAAAGTTCATGCGGAACAATTATCTTCACGCAATAGGGAACATGCCCAACAAGATAATGTGTCAATTATTATTCGTTTTGCCGATGGGTCGGTCGGTACTTTATTATATCTTGCCAATGGCGACGGTTCCATAGATAAAGAATATTGCGAAGTATTTTGCGAAGGAAAAACTGCCATAATGAATAATTTTCGCAATGTTATTTTGGCACAAGGGAAAAAACAAAAAACACTTTCTTTTGATGGTTTAAAAGGACATCGTGAAGAAATTGCGGCTACCGTCGCTGCCATAAAAAAAGGCGAATCTATGCCTATTGATTATGCGACTATTCGTGCTGTCACATTATCAACAATAGCAGCCGTAGAGTCATTGCAGACAGGCGTTCCCATTGAATTTTAGTCGAATATTGTGACAAATATTATTTTATACTCTCACAAGCCGTATTCTGTACGGCTTGTTGTTTATTTACCTTATTCAAACTCCGTAGGAGCGATAGAAATGAAGGTGATCCAAAACTCAAAAATGGCGGCAATGGACTTATGACGCATTTACTCATTAGACCGGATCAAGCACCATAAAATATAGTTTATGTACAAATAATTGCGATAGTTATGGTAATATTTGAAGTTAAAAGATGGCTTTGGCAATTCCGAGTTTTATTGATTCATTATCTCATTCGAATAATTTTATTTGTATGGTCTCTTGTTTTTTATATGTATGACAGTTATTATGTGGTTCCATTAAGTATGTTTATAATACTCTGTTT
>DDTD01000038.1 GCA_002344005.1 Ignavibacteria bacterium UBA2373
CAAAACCGCTCTATGGTGGAGGTATTGCTTTCCAATTAGTTGACAATTGCAATAATAACATTATTGATAATGTAGCTTTTGGCGTAGATATAACCAGACCCAGTGTTAATATTGGGAATCGGCAAGGTGCTTTGCTGATTTCGAAAGGGTGTAACGAGAATATAATAAAAAATTGCAAATTTTCTTACAATAAGGGATTTGAAGCCATAAGTGTTCGCGAAGCCAGTGGTACATTAATTGAAAATTGTGATTTTCAATATGATAGAATTCAAAAATATGAATATGTTTATAGTCCTAATAATGATTCAACTTATCAAAGAAATGGCATAAATATGGAAAATTGCCAAAACACTACAATTAAACATTGTATTTTCGGGACTCATACACAAAGAGGACTTATTGCCAGGGGAGTAAACATAAAAATAGATAGTAATGTTTTTGCGTTTACTCCCAACCGCGAATTGACTGCAATGGTGTCTGGGCAGGGGCATTATATCGCTTTTTCTGCACTATCTGTGGAAGGTGTTAATATTGTTGTATCAAATAATTATTTTGGCAACTCACGTACCGGGCTTAGTGTTGGAGGGGCTAAAACAAAACTTTATAATGGTACGGATAGTGTTTACATTCACTCTAATTATTTTGGTCAAGTAATCGCTGACTCCGTGTTTACTCCATCAACCGGTATCTCATTAAATGGTGGTTATATCAAAAATGTAATTATTGGCGATAAAGATATTGTTGATACAACTATATCAAATTCTTCACCTTTGTCAAACCATATCATTGGGTCATCCCAATATGGTATTGATATTATTTCTTATGATTCTTTGGTAAATAATATAATTATTGCGAACAATGATATAGGCTATGATGTAAAAACAAAAACAGATAAACCAACAAAACTTTCTGGAATACATATTACGGGCAACCCATCTGATATTGATATATATGATAACTCTATAGTATCCTTAAAAAATGGAGTTGAAATTGATACATTTAGACTAAACTTAGGAGAAAAACCAATTTTTAATCCAAGGAAAATTCGTGTCTCGGGAAATGTAATCGGAAACGAAGATAAAATTGGAATAATTAACAGTGAGGCAGGTGTTCAAGTTAATGGTGCAAGCACAGTTAATATTTACAAAAATACTATTTTGGGTTCTAATCATGGAATATGGTGTCGCTCACCATTAAACAACTCTATCAAGGTTTATGAAAATGATATAGGGCATCTTTCTAACAAAGATAAAGCAAATAGAGGGCATGGTGTGTATATCAGCGATAAATGTTCGGATGTTTCTGTTGGGTTGTTAAACAATCCCAACTCTGCAAATAATATTGTGGGCAACAGACTTTCGGGGATAAAAGTTGAGGACTCTGCTTCTAAGGTACTAATAGTGTACAATAGTATCAATGAAAATAAACAAGCGAGTATAAGTCTTAATGATTCTGAAAAATATTACTCGGAAAACAAAGACTTGGATTCATTAGATTTAGATACCGGAGCAAACTCATTACAAAATGCACCGGAGATTACAACAATAGATACTATTGTCGGAGGTATAGAATATAAAGCAAGATTTAATGCTTCTCCCGGAAAATATTTGCTACAACTTTACGGTACATACTCCTATCCTTTAGACTCCATTCACTATAGACCGCTTTTAGAGTTTGTGAATGAGTTCGAAGTAATAGTGCCTGATTCCGGAAAAATTATATTTACAAAACAAATTATCTCTCCACTGGCAAGATTACTCATAGCAGGACGTAATACTATAGCATTAACCGCAACAAATCAAGATCTCGAAACTTCACAATTAGGCCGAAGTGCAGGAGTAAAAGACAAGTATATAGATTTAGAAGTATTTTATGATGGCAATGATACTATAACCAATGATAGAAATATAAAAACAAAATTATTTGTTGTCAATAATTCAATCGTGTCATTATCTAATGTGGTTGTAATTGATTCTATTCCTGATAGTTTTATCGTTGATTCTATAACTGTCACCAACGGATCTCCTATTTTGACGGGACGTGAGATTAAATACACAATCCCTATGCTTAGCCAGAATGACACTGCTGTAATGACTGTGTACGGACTCCAATTTTCAGGTGATACCCATAAACGATTTGCGCGAGTTGACTCTTTGAAAGAAGAGTTAAATACAAAAAATAACTTTGATACGATAGAAGTTAAAATTATCCCCTTAACTATTAAAGAAGATTCTCAATTCTTAAATACATACTATTATAGCTCTAATTTAGATTTAATTGTTGTATTTGATGGTAAAGCAGAAAACATACAACTTTATGACTTATTAGGTAATAAAGTTTCTGTAAATATGGTAGCACATAACAACACGTTAGTTCTTAACGAACTGCCTTTAGGTATTTATCTTCTTTCTTTTCGTGATTACAGTAACGTTTATCATAGATTGTCAATAATACATTATTGAGAGTAGAATAATAATCAAATTTAAAAAATATGGCTCCGTGTTTATTACTTATTATGTTATTGATAGAAAATCTTGGCAATGAATTCCAACATATTTTTTTTGGGCTTTTACAACTCAATTGTTCTATCATTGAGATTTTAGGGTGCTTTTTATATAATGTTTTTGGTTCTTTATGATACTAAGGATTGCAAAATTTGATATAAAGATTAATGTACTTTTGTTTATGAAATTACCGGAATTTTATTGACAAGATAAAATCCATCTTAAGTTTTTTACATGTATAGTTTTTTTTCAATAGTGTAGAATACGCTTGCTTTCTATCAATTGAAATATTATCCATGATTTTATTAACCTCATAGTTCTCCATTATGAAACACTATGTCTTTACTCTTCTATGTTGCATAACATTTATGAATTGTTCATCATCATCAGTCTTAGAGCAAAAATCCACACGTGCATTACGAGAAACTCTTGCACAACAAACCGCAGAGGATGTTTCCCATACCGTTCTTGTTACAATGCAAGGTTTTGGTGATGAACAGAAGAAAGAAGTGTCATTATGCGGAGTAAGTATTATTGTTGCTACTCCATCAGTGGTTACGATGATTGGCACGCGCGAGGAACTTGAATGTGTTGCCAAAAAACCGTTTGTTAAAAGTCTTGAATTATCGCAAAATAAAAAAACTCAATAAATTTTCATTATGAAAGGAATAGCATGAAGAAATTTCTTCTTCTCTTAGCACTCTGTGCTTCAACAACATTCGCTTCTGCAGCCAATGTTTCGCCTGTTGCTACTAAATGCAATGCTCGTACAGCAATGGTATTAACCCCGATTGTGGAATATCAAGGAAAAAATGTTGCCGACTATATTTTAGCAACACAAAAAATACAGTTTCCTTTTATGGCATTGAATAATACGGTATATGTACAGTTATTAATTCAGCATCGCGGGACTATGCCTGAGCTGTTCGGTGGTGAGATTATTACTCAAACATCATCTGTTGCGGCAGTACGCATTCCGCTTAATTCATTGCAACAATTTTTACAACAAGAAACGGTTATTGCCGCGGAACTTTCGCAACGTTTCAAAAAATCAATGGATGAAAGCCGGAAAGAAATTGGTGCCGACCGCGTTCATAACGGACAAGGGGTTGCTAAATTAACCGGTAAAGGTGTTATTGTCGGTGTTTATGATACAGGTATTGACACAAAACATCCCGATTTTTCTACCGAATCAGGTTCACGTATTCTCTATCTTTGGGATATGGCTAATGATGGAAAATCACCTGCAAAATATCCTTGGGGAACAGAATATACCAAAGCAGATATAGACCAGGGTACTTCGCAAGAAAAAGATTTCGACGGTCATGGCACTCATGTCGCGGGCACAGCGGCAGGTAATGGGCGCGGTAAAGCAGAAATGAAAGGTATTGCACCCGAAGCTGATATTATTGTGGTTAAAGGCGTACGTGAGGATGACAAATCAAGTTTCGATGATGCCGATATTATTGCAGGATGTGCATATATTTTTGAAAAAGCACAAGAATTAGGCAAACCTGCCGTTATTAATTTAAGTCTTGGATCTGTTCTTGGTCCTCATGATGGCACTTCCGCATTAGAAATTGCTCTGTCCGAATTAGTGCAACCCGGAAAATTGATTATTGCTGCTGCCGGTAATGAAGGAACTCTTCCTATTCATGCCGGTACATCATATCAAGCCGGTGAAAATATCGGCACATATATATCACCGATAAATGTGTGTGATCTTTTTGAAAATTTCTGTCCGGATATTCCGAATATTTTCGTGACAGCTGCGGATATTTGGTTCAAAGGCGGCTCGATAGACTCTATGTATATTGAAGCATATTCATCCACTTCTTTCAGCATGGTAGGCAGATTAGGAATGGCTGTCGGTGATGCTGTTGATAATGTAGAATTAAATGCAAATAATAAAGTTATCGGCTATATTTCAGTGACAACAATCAATAGCTCCAACAATGGTGATGATAACTCATTTATTCGTATTTCCAATAATGGCAATGAAGATATTATTATTGATGATTATGTGTGGGTATATCGCTTTACAACAAAATCAGCAGGACAAATTGATATGTGGGCTGGTATTCCCGTGCCTCAAACTCTGCCGGCAACTTTTCGCGTATTCACGGGTAATACCGATATGACTATCGGTTCACCCGCAAGTGCAAAAAAACTCATCAGCGTTGGTTCTTATGTCACAAAAAATGAATGGGATAGTAAAAGTGGAAAACAAAGTGGCAATAATCTTTCTTTAGGCGTTATTTCTACATTCAGCAGCAAAGGTCCAACACGCGACGGACGCATTGCGCCTTTACTCACAGCACCCGGTGAAGTAATTTTTGCAGCGGCTTCATCCGATATGGAGCAAGATGATAAATTAAATCGTATATCACCTGATGGTATGTATTATGGTATTGAGGGAACAAGTATGGCAACACCGCATGTTGCGGGAACAGTAGCATTGATGTTGCAAGCTCGACCAACATTAACATTTGAACAAGTATCCGATATTATCAAAGAATGGTCACGCAAAGATGCACGCACAGGAGAAAATTTACCGAATAATACATGGGGATATGGAAAAATTGATGCCTATTTTTATGCTTTACAATCAACCCTTACTTCTGTGAATGAAGAAAATTATACCAATAATAATGCTGTGAATATATATCCCAATCCTGCTTATGATAATGTAACTATATCCGTTGCGGATGGTATTACTATTCATAATGTGATGGTGACGGATATTGCCGGAAATACTATTATGCAAAAAGCAAATACTTCATCATCTGCGACTTTGTCGTCTGCTTCATTATCTAATGGTGTGTATGGTGTGCATATTCTTACTTCTGCGGGACTTTATCACAAAGTACTGACAATTGTAAAATAAATCTATTCTTTTTTATTGACTTCACTCAAGGTCATTTCGCATTGCGGGATGACCTTTTTTTATAGAACTTATCTAAACAAAAGTCAAGAAGTTGAATATTTATATATTTGAAAGAACACCTTACACTTACAAAACAACTTCCCATTATAGTTTAACAGAACTACAAAACATTCGCTGTTCATACAACTGATTCCACAGATTCATATCCAAAGATTCCATTACGCGATGAATTTCATCCCATCCATCGGAGGGGTGTCCGCAGGACGGGGTGGGTTTCTCATTGAGGTGTGCCAGACGGTCATTGAGCTTCGGTTGATGAGCTTGTCGAAATGGACAGGGTGGGAACGTATTGATGAGATTTGTCCCTCTTTTTTTCTGCCCGTCGGGGAGAAGTCTTTTATGCCTTCCCCGCGGGGAAGGACGGGATGGGGCAAAACACATGAAGCAGAAATATGGACGGGGTGGATGTATTTATTTCTATTATCATATCATCCCTTTAGGATTATTGACGGGATGAAGCGCGACAAAAAAAAGAGCCATTGAACATCATCTGCATATCTGCTATTGAACCATGCTCATCATCTGCCTCTGACTTTTCATCATCTACCCCTGTCATGCGACCATCTGTCTCTGTCTTGCGACCTTCTGTCCCTGACTTGTGACCATCTGCCCCTGTATTGCGACCATCTGGCTCTGTTTCATGACTATCTGGCTCTGATTTGTGACTATCTGCCTCTGATTTGTGACCATCTGCCTCTGTCTTTTGATCATCTGGCTCTGACTTTTCATCATCTGGCTCTGACTTTTCATCATCTGGCTCTGACTTATGACC
>DDTD01000030.1 GCA_002344005.1 Ignavibacteria bacterium UBA2373
GTATTATAT
The DNA here is from genome assembly GCA_002344005.1 of Ignavibacteria bacterium UBA2373. GTDB lineage: Bacteria > Bacteroidota > Ignavibacteria > Kapaibacteriales > UBA961 > UBA2353. The sequence continues at coordinate 10 of DDTD01000030.1, forward strand.
GTACCCCCTACTGAAAGCGGAAACTTGGTGAAAAATTTTTCGGAGAAAATAGCTACATCCCTCAATATCAATATTTCACATACTTTAAAGAAAAGTAGAGTAACACAATCCCAAAAAATATTTCAGACAAGTTTACTTAAAACAGACAACCTAAAAGATGCTTTTTTTGTTGAAAATCCAAGTGAAATTCAAGGGAAAAGTGTTTTATTGATAGATGATGTCTTTGATAGTGGGGCAACAATAAAAGAAGTTGGAAAATGTTTATCTACATTGGGAGCTGTAAAAATAGTACCTTTAGTTATTGCGAAAACCGTAGGAGGAGATTTATGAAAGAATACACCGAAATACCTTATTGGATTACTTTGGCTCATCTATCCAAATGGGGAACAGAGAAAATCAACCGTTTGGTAATAAAAATTGTTCACGATAATCAAATGAGCTTAGAAACATTTTTTCATTCGGAAAGTGAATGGCAAGACAAGTTCGGTTTATCTGATATAGATATCGAGGATTTACAAAATGCTAAATCTGAATTACCCAATAATGCTTTCTTAGCCGAAGATTTGCTTTCTCAGGGTTTTGAAGTTGTGCCTATCAATTCACCGGAATATTCTAAGACCTTGAAAGCCAATTTAAAAGTAAAAGCCCCTACTATTTTATATGTAAAAGGCAATAAGAAAATTATGCAAGAAAACAGCATTGCGATAGTGGGTAGCCGTGATGCGGATAATATTTCCTTGCAGTTTACAGACAATATTGCAAAAAAAGCTGCCCAACAATTTAAAGTTGTGGTAAGTGGTTTTGCAAAAGGGATTGATAAACAAGCATTAGATAGTGCTATTCAATACAAAGGACAAAGCATTATCGTACTTCCACAAGGAATAATGACTTTTGGTTCAGGTATTAAAAAATACTACAAAGAAATTACAAATGGTGATGTGCTTGTGGTAAGCACTTTTCACCCAAAAGCTGTTTGGAGTGCAGGTTTAGCAATGGCACGCAATCCGATTATTTATGCATTGGCAACTGATATCTATGTGGCCCAATCTGCTGAAAGTGGAGGTACTTGGGCAGGCGTAATAGATGGCTTGAAGAAAGGAAGAACTATTTTTGTGCGACAATCTAATCAAAATGAAAAAAATGCAAATCTTATTCTCGTTGAAAAGGGAGCAAAAGCTGTTGATAGTGAAGGAAACATAATTGACAATACAGAACTCCTTAAAGCTGTACAGACGATGAATGAAACAACTCAAAACAATGAAATAGAACAAGTAATTACATTACTTGAAAAGCAAAAACTTACGTCAAAGCAAATTCTTGAAAGAGTACAATTGAATATGTCAGATAAAGAACTGATAAAGAAACTACAGTCTTTGCCTAATATACAAACCACTAAAAAGTCAAATAAAGTACATTATTTCATCATGAAAGATATGCCTACTTTGTTCCCAATCAAATAGTTGACTTGTAATGATACGAGATGGTACATAGATTGGTGTTAGAGTAGTTAATGTATTGATATTCATGAATGAAGATTTATCTACCAATATGATTCCGATAAAGGATGGGGAAAATCTATCATTGAGAGAAAACAACATCGCTATTGCCCATCGTTTCATTAGTTTCGTGGTATAATGATTCAAAATGGAACTTTTTTCGATTGTGGCGAGTATAAAAAATAACGTGATATAATGACAGTGCAAAGTGATACTTTGGAATGACGATACAAAACTCATGGGTGAAATATAATCTTGAAGAGACGGAATATTCACAGCAAACTAATGATGTACTCTATCATGATGAAATTTTAAGACTTGAGATTTGTCTGTATTATGAAACTTTTGTAGTTTTGGGAGAAATGAACGGTGCATTGCGGGAATATGAGTGATGTGCCGCCATTCGGCGGCACATCGGGAGGCGTCATTATATGGAAACAGAAATAAATAAAATATTATAAGCATATCCGACGACTGTTAATCATACAGACATAATTGATTTCGACAATTTTGACGAACGACTTTCAGCAGTTGACACTTTAGTTGTAAATACGATAGAAGTTTCAGAAGACACTATCGAGTTCATTCCAGACAATGAACCGCCACTTAAAGAGGAAATTTACTGTTGGATATGGGTAATTAGACCCGATTTATCAAAAGACTTACTTAATCTTGACATCAACGAAGATTTTCGCATTCTTTTGCAATCCTATATTGACAATGACATGAGCAGATTTTGGAATCATATGAGTTAACGTAATGACAGAAAACTATATACAATATGCTAGCGGTTATCAAAAAGATAATATTGATGAACCAGATATAGCAAAAGCTATTGCTGAGATTCAACTAATGGACGACGAACACGGAGCATTTTAGGTTTCTGTTATAACCGATGACGAAAATGTGATTGAAGTGAATAAAGATTTGGCGTTTTCATTAATTTTCGAAGGACAAGAAACTAAACATTGGGCAAAAGATTGGAAGGAAGTTTCAGAGTTTTATGGACTTTTATTGAATGAAAAATTCGATGAAATTGCTGCCAGAGTAAAATAACGACCGCCAACATCGGCAACTCTTGCACAACTCATCAGTGATTGTTTAGAAAAATGAATGATAATGGGATAAAGTGCAGGGTAGATACCACAGCTAAGAATCTCTAAATCACTGTGTTTACTCCGGTACATAGAAATTTACTTTTCTCATATTTGGATAGATAAGCAAACTTTTGTAGTTTTGGGAGAAATGAATGGTGCATTGCGGGAATATGGGTGATGTGCCGCCATTCGGGGGTGCGGATTACAACTTTCAGACAAAATAACTCAAGTTTTATGTTTTATTTGTAGGGAACCTTTTATAACTTTGCAGTGTGGTCAGAAATCAAAACTATAGAAAGATAATGTTCTATAAGAACGACTTTTAAGACTTCTTTACCATACAAAACACGAAAGAAAAAGCGAAAATTCTTTGGTCATTTGAATTGAGTCAGGACTTACAAAAAGTACCGGACTAAAGCACATAGAGAAAACGAACGGATTTTATGAAATTCGAGTTCAATGCGGAAGTCATGTTTTTGGAATTTTCTGTTTTTTTGACCAAAGATAGATCAATATCATGGTAGTCATTACTACGATAGTACATAAATAAAGAGCGCACTCTATTTATTCATTCTAAAAAATATCATTATGACAAAAGGTAAAACATTAGCAGTAGGCATACTTTTCCTACTAATAAGCATTTTGACTGTGCAAGGACAGACTACATTTGAAGTCCCACAAAACGTGGAACTAAAATCAAGAGAGGATTATGCAAAGTATGAAAATGCAATAATTGATGCTGCAAAATGGCTTGAGGAAACAGATCTCAATAAAGAAATTGACAAAAGGCAAAAAGTGAATGCTTTTGTGATGCGATGGGTTGAAGGCAGCCCGACAGTCAATATTCTCATTACAGAAAAACTCATAAAAATATGCGACAAAAATACTCATTTACTTGGACTTTACATGGCAAGCTATTCACGATATTTTTTGGAACACAAAGGTACGGCAACAAACTTATCAGCCGCAAAAGCAGGGCTTCTTTCCATAATGATAGTGTACAAAAAAGGAATTAATGTTACTGTGAACAAAGAGATGGATAACCTCATAGAGTTGACAAATGAAAACGAGCTTGATGAATATATTGACGATTATTTCCATTAACAGGAATCCAAACACCATCGCAGCTTAGTACAAATCAGGCAATGTCAGGTGGTCAGAATATCAAAAAACCCATACAAAATCAAAGCCTGAAACAGTTTCATTCACTTTCCACTATTTGATCAAGATTGACGGCTTTAGACAATGCGTGAGAAATGTACTAAGGATGTTTGGACAACCGCAAAAATTACAATTTACCGAGATTATGAGCACCAATCTGAATATTGATTGAATACTGCCGAACCTCGGCATTACAATAGTTTATTGTACCTGATTTCATGGTTTATGTATGTTTTTCTATGCTGTTTTTACAATATACTTTAGATTCTTCCACCGGATATTTTTTCTGTAAATCCACATCATTATAACTTTTTGATATACCCCATGAAAATAGTGTTTCAAAAAAAGGAAGCAATTTTTTATTTTTAATTTTCTGAAGAAAATATACTTCATGCTCTTTTTCCTTAATCCCCATTTCATAGAGTACATCATTGTGCTCATGAATATCCAATTCATGGAAATAGTGCATCATACGAAAATATTCGCATACATTACCACTTTCTAATCTTCCGGCAAAGTAATATGGCATAAACCAACCAATGACATAACAACTATAGGAGATTATTTTTCCAATTATATGGAACTTTATCTCATAATATGTTGAAATCGGTATCCCATAATAATTCATAATAGCAAGAACTTCTTTACGATGATTCCATTCATCAATTTCGATTTGATGAATAGCACTTTTTTCATCCTCATTTTTTACCGAGCCTGCATGTCCTTGATAGGCAAATGCTGCGGCTTTTTCGGCGGAATACGCCATTTGTAATAAATCAACCAATTCTTTATGCTGTAATTTCAATGTATAGTCCTTACTCGGTGAATGCTTAATACTATTTCATGTGTATGATCTTACTGTTTTTCTTTCTACTTTTCTGTTAAGTGTTGGCGCTGTTTACGCATTTGCCGGATTATGCGATGGAGACAGCATTATCAGAATAGGTAAAAATGTACTCATACTTTTATGATGTTTTCTCATTGATCAATCGCAAAAATAATGAAATTATGCCGTAGGGGTGAATAGTGGTCTATTGCCGAAGCAGTGACCTAGATTGAGAAATAGTGGTTTCCTGTAACATTTTGCTGTGATGATTGTTGTTAAACCGATTCATAGTGCTGTGAGTCATAGTGCGAACATTTATCATTCATAATTGGAGATGACTATGAAACGTAGATCATTACTCTTTCCTCTATCCCAACAACCACACTCTACATCCAAGTCACAGAGAGGTCATACTGACTATGTGTCGCCCGAATTTGCCATGCGGACGGAAGCCGGCTTAGAGCCTTGGTCACCTTCAGGAAATGATGTGTGGGATTTTGCCAAAGCTGCTCATTTGCTTCGTCGCTGCATGGTAGGACCAACGCCTGCAGAAATACGACAAGCCGTACAAGACGGTTTAGAGACAACTCTCAATAAACTCTTCACATCCTTTGAACCTTCGGTGAGCGATATACAGGAAATTGCCGGACAAGAACCCCAAATTCGCCCTGCGTCTGCGGATGCCGCAACTGTGCAAGCATGGCAAACTCTTGTGAACAAACATAAGGATATGCTCAGAAGATGGCGAGCAAAAACTATAGCCCTATCACCGGTTTCACTTCAAGAAAAATTAATCACATTTTGGTCTAATCATTTTACCAGTGAATTGCAGGTGGTGAATTTTGCACAATATATGTACACGCAGGAATTACTTATTCGTACCTATATGTTCGGTAATTTTCATGACTTTACATATCAAGTTACCATTGACCCGGCAATGCTTATTTATTTGGATGGTCGTAAAAATTTTGTAATTGGTAAAAGAAATCAAATTAATGAAAATTATGCTCGTGAGTTAATGGAATTATTTACCTGTGGAGTCTATGATTGGGAAGGAAAACCCAATTATTCCGAAGATGATGTTGCGCAAGCCGCTCGTGGTTTAAGCGGATGGGATATAAAACCAAGTGATAAAGGTGCATTATATTCTTCATTGACATCACAATTCAATGCACTGCGATGGGATGGAGGCGATAAAACACTCATGGGAAAAACGGGCAAATGGAAAGCAAATGATATTGTGGATATAGTATTTTCCGAGCGCACCAATAGTATAGCTAAATATATTTGTGTGAAATTGTACAGAGAATTTGTCTATGATATTCCGGATAAGACTATTGTGGAACAAATGGCTCAAACATTTATTGACAGTAAATGGAATATACGCACTGTGATTGAACAATTACTCCGAAGTAAGCATTTTTTTGCTCTCGAAAATATAGGAGCTAAACATAAAAGTCCGGTAGAATTTTTTATCGGAGCCGTTCGTGGATTAGGTCTTAAAAATATTGTTGATTTCGATTTTTCACGTGTTGGCAGACAGACACAATTATTGATCGGCATGATGGATTCCCAAGGACAAACACTTTTCGATCCGCCCAATGTGAAAGGTTGGGAAGGTGGCAGAACATGGACAAGCACTTCAACATTGCCGCAAAGACAAAAATGGATAATGGATATTATGGATGGCAAAATACGTTCCGGCGCAGGTGCACAACAACAAACAGTTTTTGTTTTTGATGCCATAGCCTTTGCCAAACAATTCTCTGCACCGAATGATCTCAAAAAATTATCCCAAGAAATGGCAGAATTTTTATTAAATGTTCCGCCATCGGATGCTGAGTTTACTGTTTTATTTGATACAATTCTTGATGGCGGCAAAGATTATGAATGGAATATTGACGATGTGGCGCAGCGTCCGGATGCACGAATCCGAAAATTCATAAAAGCGGCGGCTGAACTTGCAAAATTTCAATTAACATAATCAAGGAAGGACTACTACAATGAAACGCAGAAATTTCCTTAAAAATATAGCCTCAACCGGCATTGCATTACCATTGACTATGGGCTTTCCTTCTTTGCGTGCTTTTGGAAAAATGCCCGAAAATTCACCTTTTGCTCGTGCTTTACTGTCATCGAATGATCGCATCATGATTATGATACGTTTAAGCGGCGGTAATGATGGTTTAAATACGATAATTCCTTATACCAATGCCGAATATTATAAAGCACGCGAAGCAGATTCGCTTGCGATTAAAGCAGAGGAAGTCATAAAATTGTCCGGATCATCAACAATGGGCTTGCATCCCAAATTAGCTCCTTTGGCAGCATTATGGGATAAAAAACAAATGGCTATTGTCCAAAATGTCGGCTATCCTAATCAAAATCTTTCCCATTTTCGTTCAACTGATATATGGCTTTCCGGTTCCGATGCGAATGTATTTGAAAATGCCGGATGGTATGCGAAATATTTGGAAGATATGCACCCCGAATTTCCTGAAACTATGCCGTCAGAGCCATTTGCCATAGAGCTTGGTACTTCATTAAGCACTACATTAATCGGCGAAAAAAACAATATGGGTATTGCGGTTTCTTCGCTTGATTTTATTCCCGATGCGCCCAATGATAATCCCGTAGCACAAACTCATGCCGGCGATGAAGAATTGTATGTGCGTGAGATAATTCGCCAATCGAATGTGTTTTCCAATGCAATTGTAGAAGCAGGAAAAAAAGTGCTGCAAAATAAAGTGACATACCCCACAAATAATGGTTTGGCACAAGGTCTGGCGGCAATCGCACGGCTTATAGCGGCAGGGATGAAAACACAAATGTACATAATAAATGTTGGTGGTTATGATACGCATACCAATCAATTGACTGCACAAGCAACACTGCATGAAAATTTTGCCAATGCGGTGGCTGCATTTCACAATGACGCAGAATTATTTGGATTTGCAGATAAAGTGGTCACGATGACAATAAGCGAATTTGGGCGGCGTGTTGTGTCAAATGGTACCGGCACAGACCACGGTTCTGCTGCTCCGATATTGGTATTCGGCAATAATGTTAAAGGCGGATTCTATGGCAGCGACCCTAATTTGACAGATTTGGAAGGTCCCGGCAATATCAAAATGCAATACGATTTTCGTCAAGTGTATGCATCGGTGCTTGGGCAATGGTATGGGGCGGCTGAATCAAGTATCTCTCCGAATGCTTTACCGCGTTATTTTGAGCAAATTCCTCTATTTACCTCAATGGCAACAAGTGTGTTTGAGACCAATGGTATTGAACAATACTTCTCCGTTGGGCAGAATTATCCTAATCCGGCTCATGCGCGTACCTCCATTCCTATTTATGGTGTTGTGAGTGGCATGGAAGCAGAATTGACCATTGCAACAATGGATGGCAGAACCATAGCGAAGCATCGTATTATGCCCGGGCAGCACTTTGTGGATATTTCAACCCAAGAATTGCCCTCAGGAAATTATATGATTGTCTTACAGTCCGGCAGATTGGAATCATCGAAAATAATGACAGTTGTAAAATAATTGTTGATGAACAGAGATACTTAGAAAGGGCATGCAAAAGCATGCTCTTTTTTTATTCTTAGACTTTCTGTGTAATTTGCGACGGTAAAACTCATCATTACTCATTATTACCGTTCTATGAATTACAAAAAAATACTCGAAGAAGGTACACTTGTTCTGCTTTCTTTATGCCTTTCCGTCTTTGTCTATTATGGTTTTATAACCAATATGACAATAGAAACATTCACCCTTGAAGAGTTTACACAAAAATATACACAAGGGATTTTTCGATATAGAGTATTGGGGCGTGAATTAACAATTTTTGTTTATAGTATTATTCAAAATATTCCTTTCTTTACACGACCTGACCGCATGGCAGAGTATTTGAAAACCAATACAATGACAATGTATCATGCTTTGTTTATTGTTAATTCGCTTTGTATTGGTCTTTCAACATTTGTGCTTAGTCGTATAACCCGAATACGTTTGATTAATCTACATTCACTCATCAGAATAATATTTGTTCTTTTATGCACATTTTTTATATGTATTACACAATATACCGTGACTCCGTATGATTCACTTTCATATCTTCTGTTGTTGAGTTCGGTCTATGTGGTATTGCGCTATCATCATCATCGCAATAGTATGCTGGCAGTATTGGTACTTTTAAGTATAGCAGGAATACTGACAAGAGAATCGCAGTTTATTTTTTCGGCTTTTCTTTTCGCACTTTACAGAGTACATAATCATTCAAAATTGTGGACAATAGAACTTGTAACCCCCATTACCGTCGCCGGCGTATCATTATTGACATATTCACTATTGCGGTTTTATTATGGTTTTGAAGAAGCCGTGTATTATGCGGGTCCTTTGCCGGAATATAGAACAATAAAATATGCGAGTGTCTTGTTTTTTGTCGGATTAACATTTTTACTATATGTTCATGCATCTGAGAAGAATAAAAAAACACTGCGTTTATTCTTTTTGTTTTCTGTACCATACTTTTTTGTTTTGCTGAAAAGCGGCATCTTAGCAGAAGCTCGGCTGTGGATACCTCATATACTTCTTAGCTCAATTATTGCACATTTGAATTTTGATGAAGAATCAGTGCAAAACAGAGAAGTTATACTCACAATTAAGTAGTTTTGGTAGCTTCTGAGTTCAAAAAAATTTACATAAAGAAAATCAATAGTGAAAATTCCTACAATCACTTTAATTACGGTCTATTGATGATTGGATATTTTTAAAACAAAAAAAATACGTTTTACGACTACATTATTCTCAATGAACAACGACAAGCTGTTTAGTCACTACGTTTCTACCACTTCGCAACACTGCATAATAAGTGCCTGAAGACAAATCTTCTGTACTTATAGGAATTTGAATATATCCTGAGGAACTTTCAATCTGAATTAGTTGTACAGTTCTACCTGACATGTCCATAATACTAAGAGTTGAACCGGTAATAGATTCATGATTATTAATAGTTACAAACACTTCAGATTTAAAGCTTGGTAAGGGGAAAATATCTATAGAATTGTTAAGATTTATATAAAGATTTCTTATAGAGGATGGTGTATCTTTATCCACGATTTCTAAAAATCCCATTTGGCTTGCAAGAAAAGTGTTTCTTCCATTTTGTGCAATTGTTACAAATTCAAACTGATTTGAGCTGTTGGATACATTAGAGCTATAATATTTAAACTTTGGATTGACAAGGCTATCTCGAGTATAAAATGTTAACTGATCTGATATAGGCTTAGATTCATCAATTGAAAAGAATCCAAATTCTGTAGCACCCCATACTAAGTTATTTACTTTGTTAATAGAGATTTTTTCTACACTCAAAGTAGGTTCATAACGATGCTTCCGAAAAAGACTTCCTTTTAATCCATGAGTAGAATCCCATCTTGTATGAGTTCCGGATGGAGAAATTCTATGAACTCCATTTGATGGGCTCTCGTTATAGAACTGTCCCGCCGATTTTACTGAATACCACAAATTTAAATTATTATCATATTCCATAGATGTAACATCTGCATTTAATCCATTAGGATTTACTGGAATTGTCTGATAACTTAGCTGATTATTCTTATAAATCATTAAATTGTCAGCTGTTTCTGCGAGAATACAAACAATAGCTCCATCGGGTCTTTTAGCGATTGCATGAATAGCGTCATAAAAATGCTCCTCTTTGTCATAAAATTTTTTAATTACTTCGTAGCTAACAGTAGGAGTATTCGTCTTAATTTTAAGTAATTCATTATTGACACTATCATAGACGACATAGACAGTTCCATTTACAGTTTCTCGATAACGTTCAAAACCAATTATTACTCCAACAAACAAATTGTTTTCATCATCAAAACAAAAGTCCCGAAATTGTCTGTTTGGTAGTAAATCAGGCGGAGTAGGCACATCTATCCATTGTCCATTGGAATATTTCCATAAATTACGTTTACCAAAAGCCCAACTATTTCCAAAGTTATCAAAATGTACTTTGGAATTTACATTTAACTCCAAATTTATATCTTTGGTAATATTAGTCAAGGAGAACGAAGTATCGTTTGTATTCTTTATAAATATTGAAAGTAATCCTTTGTTATTCCAATCAAAACCTAACATCAACAACTTATCTTTGTAAGTGTCAAGTTGTGTAGGAGCAAAATTGCCTAAAACATGATTTTGACTAAATAGATTTAGTGAAGGTAAAAATAAAGTTACCATTAACAAACAAATCATCTGAAATTTTTTCATTGCAACACCCATCCTAATTTTGAACAATATGACATAAAAAGACTAATATAAAATCAATTAAACATATTCACTTCGTGATTAATCATGAAAACCTCTACAATCTTAGCATATATAATACTCCGCCCTATTTACGGAACAATATTAACTAATTTTACTGTCACGGTTCTATTATAGAAACGTCCTTCGGGTAAAGAGTTGGTAGAGTATTCTTGCTCGCCTTTACCTTCGACAAATTGCTGTGGCACTCCAATATATCGCGCTGTTGCGGAAGCTCTTTCCAAAGACAGACGACGATTATAGGCGGCATCTCCAAGGAAATCTGTACTGCCTTCAATGCTCACATTTGTTGTGGAAGTAATATTTTCTTGAATAACATCTGCAATACGACGATGATTATCCGAAAGCTCGGATTTATCGAAATCAAATAAAATAAGCCGATATGTTTCCACTGTTTTTCGTGAACTCATTGTTTGTTTTTTCTGCTGAACAATAATTTTTTTATATACTTTTTGTGACATATCATCATTGTTTATTGCAAACGTAATTGCCTTGTTTTTCTCTATCAAGTGATAATCATCTGTTGCTTTCCAAGCAATAGTATCGGCTGAATTGTATCGTTCATAACGCACACAATTATCGAGATTTAGTGTATTGTCGCCACAAATTTGCAATGTATATCCCTTCATCAGAGGATTGTGGACAATTGCATACACAATGGGTGGCGAGGTTTCATACACCGTGTCATTGGCAATAAATGGAGCGGTAATTTCCGGTATGTCCGAGACAATTTCCACACGACGATTTTCTTCATCTGAGGCGGCTTTATTTGCGTCATTTGTTCGCGAATAATTCATGGGTAATAATCGAGATTCCACTGTTATTCTTTTACTGTCAATCCCCCATGTTTCTGTTAAATATTTTTGTATGGACAGAGCACGGTTTTTTGCGAGTGAGATATTGCCTTTTTCGCCATTATTATCGGACACACATCCGACGAGCGTGATTTTTGCTTTAGGATAATCTTTCAGTCTTTTCCCGACTATATTGAGCAAAGAATAATATGTATCAAGAATATTGAGCCGAGAAAGATTTTCTAATGTGAATTTTTTTGTATTTTCTCTTGTCAACAATGTATAACGAGAGGCTATTTCGGAAGAGTTTTTATCGAAAAAAATATAATGCAACAAGGGTTTAATTTCCCTCGAAAAATATGTATCATAAATAATGGTGTCAGTTGGTGTTTCTTTGTTGATAGAGCTATATGTCTGAATACTATATTCAGGATTGATTTTTGGTGTCTGTGGTGATTGTGTGACAATAGGAAGTGGCTTTGGTTGAGTGGTGCTGTCCGCAGGAGGAGCAATTATACGGGTATCCATAGGAGGAGTAGCAAATTTGAGTGCAATACCAAAGCGCAGAGAATTATATTTCCATGACAAATCCGTAGTAAGATTTTGAAGACCAAGAGAATAAAATAATTCGGGTGACAACAATAATGTGCGAACTTTATTAAGAGGAAACTCCATGCTTGCACCGAACATAAGACTATTTTGTATATTCACAATATTCGCAAGGTCGCCTTGACGTTCATTACGTACTTTTTGATTATTCTCCACAAACACAAAGCCCGGTTGTTCTATGGTTTCATTTTGAATAAACGAAATTTTGTTAAGATATGCTATTCGCATACCGGTAAATAGCCGCATTCCTCTGACAGGATTATATGAAACCAATGGCTCGAAACCAATAGAAGCTAATGAAGCATTGATTGTGTGGAGTATAGTGGCTTGCTGCACAAGACGATTCGCCGCTATGTCAAAAACCGGTTTATTTTCTTTTGTTTGTAATTCGCCGCTCATATCTGTATAAGAAGCGCGTAACGATAATCCAAATCTGTTCGACACAGGAAATTCATATAATCCACCTATGCTAAATTGATTGCCGGAACCACTTTCAAAACGCTGACAACAATTATCTATATTGGGTAATTGTTGAAAATCCGCACTATGAATATTGATAGTAAAATGTGTAAACACACCAAAGCGTTCACGTTGATTATCCGCTATTGTTTGCGCAATACATGCATAACTAAGAAAAAAGAAAAACACCAAGACATACTTTATGAGCATAGTATTACCATTTCAGGAAAGTAGTGATAACGCTTTCATTTTTTGTGCGCAAAAGAGCATAATAATATCCCGAAGCCAAAGGCGGCACCGCAATCGAATATTCATATTCACCGGATTCAAGATGTCCTACATTTTTTCTCACAATAATATCACCTATCATATTTGTTATCAATAGCTCGGGAGATGATGGTTCTGTTAATGCAAAAGAAAGCAGAATATCATTGTCGTGAATATCTTTTTCTTTGACTTCCAGTTTTGTGGTACGTGCATTAGTAAGCAACCGTTTACCGCCTGCCTCACAAATATCAGAAAAAACGATTGACAAAGAATCATTGCGAATAATAAACGGACATCCATCTTTAAAAAACAATGTGTCCACAGTAAAATCAGTTCTATCATTATCACCGAATAATGTTAAAAATGAAAACACTATTAAGGTATCGCTATTATTTGTTCGTACACCTTGAAATTCAATACTGCGCCGTTTGCTCTCTTTATCAACATTACCCATCGGAGTACCGATACGAGGATATAATAGTGATGCATTAAATGATACTTTGCCAAAAAATTCACGGGGTATTTCTTCTTTTTGTAATTCCTTGTACGATACAATCAGAGGTATAGTTAATCGGCGACCCGTCAAAACCGTCATAGTTTTTTGTCCCGTATTAATGGATAATGGTTTTGAACTGTCCGCTCGACCGCATATACCTTCACCAATCAAAAAAAGATAAACATAATTTTGCTGTGGATTTATACCTTCTCCAATAAAATTAATACGTACTCTTGAACTGACACGCCCAATGTCTTCGGGTGTGAATCTAATATTCAATGTCTGAAATTTTTGGGGCGATAAAGTAATTACCGTATCACCGCCTAAAATTGAAAAATACTCTTTTCCAATATCCGGTATTGTTGTCGAAAAGATTTCTACTGGGCTTGAAGAAATATTTGTTAATGAAGGGGTGATAATTGAATCTTTTGATGTACCAACGGAAATTGCACCAAAATCAATCACAGTATTATTAAGTTGTACTCGTTGATCTATTCCTAAGCCTGTAAGGGGTATATCATAAAACTGTGATGCTACATAAAATCGAAGAAAAGCATTTTTTACTCCCGATGATTGTGGTCGGAACTGCACCTCCATTGAACGACACGATGGATTACTTTCGGAAAAATCACCTTTTATACCCGACACCAAGCGAAAATTATTTTCATTATCATTGCGTAACTCAACAGAATCCAGAACACCGATATATTGTGGAATTTGGGTCATACAAAGGACATTAAGACAGACAGAATCTTTTACATTACCGACATAAAGTGCTCCCATATCAATCGCTGAGGAGGTCGTAATTTGCGGTACAATAATTGTCCATACATTATCGGACATATCTTCTTGCAGAACGACATCTTTCAGCGTCCATATCAGAGCATTTCCATTTGTATAGGTAGCAATAATTCTACTTCCAAAAATATCCCAACGCACACTGTTTGCTGTTGCTTGTATGCGATCTAATCGTCGTTCGATTGCCATTGTTGAACCATTAAGAATAGCGATTTCGCCTGAATTAAAAGCAACCGCAACATAATTTCCGTCCGGTGAATATTCTATATCATTAATATTTGACGGAAAGGTAAATGTAGCACCATCGGGATAACGAATAATTCTCCCATTTATCGAGGCAACTAATTGTTCACCATTATTTTTGGGATTTTGAATATATGCGACCTTGCTGTCGCCGCCGGAAAATATCGGATAACATTGTCGGCTTGAATTGAAACTATAATCATTCTCGACAAGACTTACGGCACTGTTACAAGCAGAGTTATCTTGACTTGCTGTTAATAGTGTAAATGATTTCCCATTTGTTTCTTTCTTAAAATCCGCAATTGTGAGTCTGTGTATTGTATTTGTATGCGAAGTAGGTATTTCATTATAAATACCATATTGCTGAACAGAGGAAATAATTATTTTATTATTCATACCTGTCGAAATATAAGATAAACCGTCCGTTGTAAATACTCCTGATGTAATATTTACAGATGAAGGTGAATCATCAAAATATCGTATGGGCGTATATGTATCGCTTTCAAATAATACTGCTCCACGATTTCCGCCAACGGCAATATGGGTGATGCTATTGCTCCATGCTACGGTTTGCGGTAGAATAAAATCCCTTCGCATCGTTCTTGTGGGTAATGACGATACTATTTGTTTACCCGAAAAAGAATCCCATATACGCAGAGTGGAATCTAATCCGACGGTGGCTGCTCGCACTCCATCAGGGCTAAAACATCCTTCCATAACATTATTTCTATGCCCAATAAGTACTATAACACTATCGGGTGATTTTATATTTACTAATTGTGCTCTCAATAAACATTGTGTACTTGGTGTTGGCGGTACTTTCCACGCATAGGAAAATCCCGATGTTCTATTGATAACCGATAACCATGTTTGCCCATTATCCGTTGAATAATCAAGACGTACTGTATCATCGGGCATAACTCCGCTCCATTCAAGAAAAGTCGTATCTCCGGCAATAAAGCGTTCGCCGCCATTAGGATTTTTTACTGTTATTTTTATATCTTTTTTTCTCTTTCCGGGGAAACCACCTGTCGCATAAAGAATACTTTGCTTACATATATTGCCTTGAATGATAATTTGATCAAAAAGTAAACTTGAGTCCTGTGGGGTAAATTGTATGGCGAATGATTTTGTATCGCCCTTTTGTAATTTCCAAGGAAATGGTGCTGATGGATTTATAACAAACACATTATTATTAACAGTAATATTATTTATCTCAACATTATTGGACATTGCTGTAATTTCAACAGTTTTACTATCAGTATTACCCGGCGAAGTCGTTGCAAATTTTA
Source organism: Ignavibacteria bacterium UBA2373 (assembly GCA_002344005.1). Classification (GTDB taxonomy): domain Bacteria; phylum Bacteroidota; class Ignavibacteria; order Kapaibacteriales; family UBA961; genus UBA2353. The sequence continues at coordinate 15,892 of DDTD01000030.1, forward strand.
CAATCAAATCTGAAAATGTAATCGTGGGTAAATATTCGTCCGGTATATTATATACAATGGTATCGCTTACTCCTAAAGCATTGTACGAGACAATGGCTGTTCGTTCATTCGTACAAGACACATCAGAATCCCATTCAATGCGGCATGGTACATTATTGACCGCAATATCATAAATATATTTGTAGGCATCAATAAGCTGAGTTTCTGACAGAACATTTTCAAACCACAGACCATTTGTTTTTTCTGCAATATTTTTAAGAGCATCGGGCAATGAAAAACGTACTCCGACACAAAATACAGTGATTTGTTCTTTTTGTGCCTCTTGTAATACAGCATCAGCGTCCACGCCACCTTGTCCGTCGGTTAAAAATATCAGTATTCTTTTATGTTTTGCACGATTAATTATCTTCAATCCTGCACCAATACCACTAATAAATCCGCTATTATAATCTGTACCTCCCGAAGGTGATAAACTATTTATCGCATCTTCCAACTTTTGTTTATTATTCGTAAAATCCTGATTAATATAGGAATTGTGATCAAAGCTGGTCACAGCACATTCCGAACCGTCATTTGCTTGAGATTGTATCCACCACTTACCCGCAATTTTCGCTAATGCCATATTCGTGGGATCGCCGACTGCCATTGAACCGGAAATATCCATGACGAGAACAGAGGAAATTCTTTCAATAATTCTTTCGGATGGACATTCAATAAGGCGCACATTTCTATTAATTCCATTTTCTACAACACGAATATCCGATGGGATAATAGAGGATAACTGTACATTATTCTGATTTCTTATACTTAGCGAAGCAGAAATAACAGGTATTTTATCTGCTTGAACCGAATAGATATTTAATGATTGAGAATATGCACTATTCTGAAAGCAGCAAATCAGCGCACAACAGATATATAATCCGAATAGTTTTTGGGATAATTGGTACATACACGATTCCTCTCAACAAATAATTAATGGATAACAGAAAATGGTAATGTATAATGCGTTCCTTCGGTATATATCGTTACAAAATATAATCCCGATGAATATGACTGTATATCAACAGTATGAAGCAATTGACTATCGGGTGAAATATGACAATCTATTCTCGTCATTTCTCTGCCCATATTATCCGTAATGACTATTGTATGAATCGTTTTTTCCGGTTGCGGGGAATACAAAGTAAGAGTTGTCGAAGCAGGATTAGGATATACAACAATATCAGAGGAATAATCAGAAAAATATTCTTCAACATTGACAGTGTTTTTAGGTAGCCATAGAGCAAAATTCGAGGAATAATTCATACCGGCTCTTTGGAATCCGCCGCTCACAAACACAGAATCATTTCTTGCCACAATATTCGTAACACTTTTATCTGTGCCGCTGCCCATTTGATTCCATCGTTGTTCTTTGATATCCCAATACGCTATATTTTGTGTCTCACTATTACCGGCTGCCTTAAATGTACCACCGACATAGAGTTTACCATTATCAGCTTGAATATCATTAATAAATGTACCCCAATTTGAAACTAAACCGCCTTGCATATCCGACCATTGCATTCCATCCCATTGCATAATATTATTCATAAATATACCATTCACTCTTGAAAATGCTCCTGCTGCATAGACAGTATTACCGACAATTTCAATATCCACAACGGGTACTACTCCATTTGCACTGAATATATCGGTTGAAATCCATTGCGTTCCATCCCATATAGCCACGCCTGTCATGGCTTTACCGCCACAAGCATCGAATTGCCCGGCTATAATAATTCTGCCATCAGATAATTTTTTTATTGCTTGTACTTTGGGTACATAATATGTCGAATTAATCGAAATTCCTCCTCCGAGCTCATGCCATTGATTGCCATCCCAACGAGCAATATGATTCACTTTTTTTCCGCCTACTTCTGTAAATGTTCCCCCGATATAAAGGTCATTTCCATCCACAAAAAAACAATCAACCGATAAATATGTATTGGCAGAACCCGAACCTAATGATACCGCACCTGTGACTCCTCCTTGAAATTCTTTACATTGTGATTTATCATATTCCGCAATGCAAGATGCATTCACACCGGCAATTCCGGCAAAATCACCACCAATAAGCAAAGTGTTTTTATATTCTGTTATTGTTGATAAATATCCCGCAACAGATTGTAATTGACTTACTTTTCTATTGATGATTCCGCCCTGAATACCTGTACCCAGCGCAGACCATATACCATTTTTCCACTCTGCCAAACCATTAACGCGCGTATTGCTCCCATAAATAAAATTGCCCATTGCGATAATAGTATTATTGACCGAAAAAACTTTTGTTGTTGATTGAAAACTGTTTTCTCGTCCATAAAGTCCATTGAGAGCTTTACTTGAAAATGCTTCCCAACGCTGAGTACCAATATTATATAAACCAATATTATTGACATATTGCCCACCGGCTTCATTAAATCTTCCTCCCACAATAACTTTATCTTCATCACATGCGAGGGCTTCTATATATTTATTGTTTCCTATATCAGAAATACCACTTCCCAAAGCACTCCATCTATTGGTCATACTATTCCAAATAGCTATACCTTTTGCACTAATCCCATCAACTTCTTCTAAGTTAGCAAAAGCAACAATAAGATTAGTAGAATTTGATATTAGTTGAATGCCTCCTAAAATTTGAGTTTGAGAGGTAAATTTTCCGAATGTTTTTACGGGGTCTGTCCAAGTTTTTCCATCATAATAGAGTAATTCCGGAATATTTTTTTTCGCAGTAGTATTCAGAATAATCTCATTCCAGTACCAATTACCCGTTACAAAGAGTTTTTCGCCGACAATAGCAAATCCTGTAACAGAATTTTGCCATGAATATCCGATAGAAATTTGTGGTGCATCTGACCATGTAAGTCCATCCCATACTGCAATTTTTGCTTTTGCAGTATCTGCATCCGCCGCAATAAAACTACCGCCAACCCACAAATTATCTTTATAAACGATAAGTGCATTCACATACCCGCCATAAACACCTTTGCCAAGATTTTGCCATTCATTCCCTGTCCAACGGCAAATACCATTGACCGTTTTTCCATTTGCAACAACAAAATCACCTGCAACATATAATTGATTTTTATATTCACAAATTGAGGAAATAGGACCGGGAAGACCTGTACCTATATTTTCCCATAATTTTGTTTTTGTATTCCACAAAGCGATATTATTGGCTTTACTATCACCTGCTTCGGTAAACTCCCCACCAACAACAAGATAATCACCCCATTTATAGAGAACAGTCACTATACCATTTATTCCTGTGCCTAATTGTTCCCATTTGCCGACTTGGGTATCCCATAATGCTATATTATTACCGGCATTGGTAAATGCTCCACCCACGTAAATTTTTGTTCCATCAATCAATGTCGCCTTTACGGGAGGGTCTTGAGAATTGTTAGTTTGAAGCGCATCAATACCCGGCGCACCAAATTTATCATCCCAACGATAGTCTTCGGGGTGCTGAGCAAACAAGATAATACTATGAAAAAGTAAAATTATCAGACAAAGTATTTTCATATAGTTTCTTTCTTTGATTGAAATTAATGAATAACAGAAAATGGTAAACTTATGCTATTGTTAGCTTTTAGAAATGTAAGGTAATATAGACCTGATGAAAAATGTTCAGTGGATATCTGAGTTTCTTCAATCACTTCATTTTTTGATAATGGATAGAATTTTTCTATTGTTTTTCCTAAATAATCACTTATGACTATTGAATGAATGTTTGTATTATCATATCGTATTTTCATAATGTTATCAGCCGGATTAGGAATGATTTCATAGATTTCACTTTTTTTGTATTCAGTGTTAGATTCTACTGATGAGTATAAAACAGGTCTCCAACAAGCAATATTTGATGAGTGTTTATTCCCTGCAAAGTTAAATTCTCCTCCGAAATAGACAGTATCATCAACAAATGCAATGGTATTAATCAGAGAATTGGGAATGCCTGTACCCAATGATGACCATTTTTTTGTATTAAAGTCATACGATGCCACATTATTACATTGTATATTTGCAAGACTGTCAAACACACCAACAACATAGAGTATATTGTTACGAAAACCAATATGTCTTATATAATTAGTACTATTTGATAATGTATCTATAAATTTGAATACACTATCTTCAACAATAGCTATACCATTTTTTACTCTATCATTTTCATCCGGCATTATTCCACCTACTATTATTTTCCCCTCAGAGGACACACATACTGATCGAATAAAGGAGGAATTTTGTATAGAATAACTTATTACAGGATACCATTTTTTCCCGTCCCATCGTGCAATTCCGGGGCATGGAATACTATCAACTTCTCTAAAATTTCCTACAACAATCAGATGTTTGTTTGAATCTAATGCTAATTTATTAATTACCCCACCATTTGATGCTACTTTTGTTATACCGTTACCCATAGCTTTCCATGATTTAGAATCCCACATTGCAATCGCATTTACTTGAATGGTATCAGCTTGTTGAAAGTTTCCGGTTACATATACATTACTCTTATCTACTATAACATCTGTCACATAACTTGGTGCAAAAAAAATTTGAGATTGGACATAACTATTTTTTAATCCCACTCCCATACATGTTAGAGTATTATCTTCATACTCCATGATTGCATCGCATTTGACATTGTCTAATGTCTCAAACAGTCCTCCAAGAATGAGTTTTGATCCATAACGCGCATACTGACTGAGTCCTTTACGTGTTAAGAGTGCCCTAGTACGTCCATCATTTGGATTATACTCATTACTGATAATACCTTTACCAAGAGATTGCCATGATTTCCCATTCCATTTTCCCATTTTATTTATTCTCGTATTCCCTGCAAAATTTACATCACCAACAGCAATTAATGAATTTCCTTCAGCAAATACAGAAACTGTTCCCGCAAAGTTTATTTTTAGACCCTTGTTGTATTGTGTTCTGAATTCTTCCCACGATTGGGAAGAATTATTATAATATCCAATATTATTCAGAAATGTTGTACCTATATTTTCAAATCGTCCTGCGACATAGACTCTGTTGTTCTCTATTAAGATTCTACTGATAAATTCATCACTATACTCTCTTTTTGCAATTCCACTTCCAAGTGCTGACCATCTCTTTGTTTGAAGAGAGTATTTCGCTATGCCCGAAACATCAATGTTATTGATTGAAGTGAATTGTCCTGTTGCATAGATTTCATCACCATCTATATAAACATGTTTGATTTCGTTGCTGCCATTATACGTTATTTTTTCTACAATATTTTGCCATGATTTTCCATCAAAGAGTAATATACCGTTACTATTTTTACCAATAGAGTCCCTGATTTTATAACGCTTCATTGCGCCATATATACATAGATATTCAGATGTTGCTATCATGTCTCCTATTGTTACTGGCGTAAAAACATTAGTAAATGGTATTGAGTCAAACAAAGGTATCCATTTGTCATTCCTGTAAACACTGATTCCATAATTAAGTGTGCCATTAGGGTTAATCATATATAATTCTCCTTTGTACTCTCGGGGAATTAAACTGGGCATAATCGTAGTATTGAACGATACATCTTCCCACGCACCTGAATGAAAGTTAGCTAAGTCTTTTATGCCTTTATTTTTAATTGTAAAATTTCCTTTTACAATAATAGAGTTACGCAACTTCCTAATTTCAAAAATTTTACCGACAAAGTTGGTATCTGTGTACCATCTCTTTGTTTTCATATCAATGTATGCAAAATTCTTTGCTTGTATGTTACCGATATAAGAAAAGTTACCCCATACATATACAGTATCATCATTTACAAATACACCTTCTATTGCTTCTCCCGCGGTATATTGCGCATTGCTCAAGTATGCGAAATCTTTCCATTGATTTGTTGCTTTTTCCCAAAAGGCAAGATTAACATACGGTAACAAGAAACGACCACCCGTTATGATATAGTCAGATGTTGCCTGTAGTGTTGCTATTTTATCTGAATTAGCATCAGTGAACGTAATTCCGTCTAACCCAAATTTATCATCCCAACGATAGTCTTCGGGGTGCTGAGCAAACAAGGTACATGTGTGAAGTACCAATAGTGCTAAAGCAGGAACTATGTGTTTCATGTTCGTTTTCTCTCTCATTATGTTATTCTGTATCAATGACACCTGTGCCTGTGTTTTATCACGAAAAGAGTTCTTTATGGGCTGGTTTCACCTCTTCTCTACTGCAATATGCGTAAATTTGTTCGTAACTCGTGATGAAATACAACTTCATGTGTCTTTAGCATCTCATACATGAAATTACTTTACTTCATCGTATGTCATCACTATCAGCATTATGAACAAAGAGACATTACTATCATATACCGATGAAGAATTGCTTGTACTTTTTACAAGTGACCATTCCCTCGCCTCTCATGTGTTTGGTGAAATCTATGACCGTCACCGCAACCGCGTCTATGCGTATGCACTCCGCATTACAGCCAACAAAGACGATGCGCGTGATATTTTGCAGGAAACTTTTATCAAATTGTATCAAGCATTACAATCTACCACCATTGCCAATATAGGAGCTTATACTTTGGTGACGGCACGTAATCTCTGCTTAAATAATAAAAGAACACGTAAACATTTTGAACCGCTGACAGAACAAAGTGCTATACAAGAATTTTCTCAACACTATGAAAATAAAGATTTGGTCACACAATTATCAAAAGCATTGCAATTTCTTGATATAGACCAAAGGGAAGCATTTGTGCTTCGTTATTATCATAATTTGGAATATGACACTATTGCCGAAATAACTGGGCAAACCATCAATACTGTTCGTAACAGAGTGTGGAGAGCAAAAGAAAAAGTAAAACATCTGCTTGCTCCAATTATCAATGATTTTTTTCTCTGAGTATTATGAGTGATTATCAATATTTAATTCATGAATATCTCGAAGGCAACCTATCTGCCGAATTACAGAATTTCCTTTTTCAAGAGATGTCTGCTAATGAAGAATTACGTCATGAATTATTAACACAAATACAATTACAACAACAAGCCCATAATGATTTTGCGAGTATTAATGCTCCCGATGATGTAAAAGAATCCTTATTTATGGAATTGGGTTTATCCGAACCGACACACACTGCTCCAATCATAGCACCATCATCCGTCCATACGGGTGCAGAATCCTTGATGGGCAATGGCATTGCTATTGTTTCTACTTTATGTCTTGGTGCGCTCATCGGTTGGTATGTTCATTCTTTACAACTTACAGAAATAAAGACACAGAACAAGATTACTGCACAAATGAAAAATACTCCTGCAATTACTGCAATGGAAGTATCTGCCTCCCCATTGACAGCTCAACAAACACAAACGAAGAAAATAAAATCACATTCATTGACAACAATATCCCAACAAAATATTCCTGTTGTGCCGCGTTCTTTATTGTCTGAAAACAATAATCTTCCAGATGAACAAATGATAACAGCATCTACGGAAACAGTTCCTATTCTGGCGGCTCAATCACTTTATCCGAATAATAGTAATAATGACGGATATAATAATCATACTGCTTCGGTTTATGCGCCTCCGTCTATACAACAATTATATTTTGAAGATTATTCGATTATTACCAGATTTTCTACTTTATACCCTTTAGGTAATAATTCTTTTTCGGGACAAGTATTTCAAGTACTCTATGCACTTGAAGATAATAATAGCGTAGGATTAGAATATTCGACAGGAACATTTTCTTCGTCAGTAAGCGAATTATATGATGGTGAAATACGAACAGCACAACAAACACGACAATTTTCAGCATATTCGGTTGCAGCAAGCCATCATATGGATTATGCGGAATTATTGGACATTATTCCCATATCAACGGCTTCCATAGGCAGCACCATTTCAGGCGAACCCATAGCAAGAGTTTCTCTTGGCTTATCATGGACACCCGAACAAAGAGTAGCTCTTAGTGTCGGAACAGATATTGCCACCATAGCATATCGCAAAGCAGGAACATGGCAATCCACAAGTTCTATAAGTCTTATGGGTTCTTTATCGGTACGTTTTTAAATTCAAACAGTGTGTCGAATCAGCCGAAATGGACGGGGTTGATTCCGTATTCAAATCTTATAGGTTTACAAAAAGCCAACCATCACCAAATATTCCCCTCATTGAGGGGTGGCAGACGCAGTCTGACGGGGTGGATTCCGTCTCCAAACCTATAAGGTTTTCAAAACCTTATAGGTTTACGGAACATCGCCCATCGCATCAACCCCATTGTTCTATAATCGTTTAATCCCTATGGGATTTATCCGTTCTGAATTTCAAAATTCCCCTCCGCCGGAGGGGTGTCCGAAGGACGGGGTGGGTTCTCATTCCTCGGTGTCAGACGCAGTCTGACGGGGTGGATGAATGTATTGATTGAAATTTGCCCCTCTTTTTTTCTCCCCGACGGGGAGAATTTTATTATACCTTCCCCGTCGGGGAAGGATGGGATGGGGCTAATCGAAATGCCTCATAGTTTTCAAAGAACGAGGATAGAGTTGCTCTTATCCATATTATTTTTTGACTATTATCACTTCAGGAATATATACCTCCATTCCACAAATACTTTTAACTTCTTCCTTGAAAAACAAAAGCATATCTGAAATTGCTATTCTTGCTGCATGAGTTTTATCTTCAGGAAACAAAATATGTGTGTAGATGTTTTGCCATGGAATTGTTCTTTCTATGGAATACTTACTAAATACCCATTCCTCATATTGTTCAAGATAATCACAAACGGAAAAATGACTCATACCATAAAGCAAGCCGGAAATATAGCCAAATATATTTTTATGAATATCCTGTATATTATCTCTACCATATTTAATTTTATTATCTTCATATTGTATTGTGTAGGTGGTAAAAATTCTTGGGTCTTTGTCAAGCCAAGAAAGTGTATATATAAGTTTATCATATCGTTTTTGTGCTGATTTGTGAAGGTTTGCCTGTGAACATAAAGAACCAAGATGCATTATGGTACCAAGAAATTTCGAATTTATTTGATGCTCCGTTCTCATAAGTAATACCATTTCTCTTAATATCATTTTGATACTTTTTACCATATCATAATTACATTTTTCTTCTATCATACTCCACCACGCCAAACTCATGGGTATATTGTACTTAGCACGATACCAGTATTGCATTTTTTCAAAATATGGGATATCTGATACATATTCTAACCCACTTAAGTACGCTACAGTAAATGAAGCTATTTGATGATATGTTATTTCATCGTCCCAATGGAAAAACCGTTTGGGATTTTTCTTTATTTCTTCCCAAAATTCTTCTATTTCCCAAAATTCTTTAGTCACACTCTCATCTCCATTTTATTTTTTTATAATTTTATCAAATTGTAGCTCAAGTCCGCTCGCTTCTATACGTTTAATATAAAGTTCATAACTTTGTCCTTTTAATCCTGTCAATTCATCATAAACCATATCTCCATCTTTTACAAATACATGATCATTCCATTTTGTCGCCACCCCATCTACTTGTAAAGTAGAACGACCACCTCCTGTAACTTGTATTATTTCTCCTCTACCCAACTTTTTTTGAATTCTCTTTGCAGCGTTTTCACAACCACCCGCTAAAAGTTCTGATACTGGTCTTCCATTTTGCGTCAAAGGGCGTGCCTGTTTTACGGTAGTAGCAACGATTGCCGCCACTCCGGTAGTCGCTGCAATAAAACTTCCTTGTTCGGCAAATGATTCTGCCATCAACGTGCCGGGCGACATAGCATATCCAGCCCCTGCTGCTCTTGAAATTGCGGACATAACCGAGGCACCGTAATCACCGGCTTCCATAGGCAGCACCATTTTAGGCGAGCCCATAGCAAGAGTTTCTCTTGGTTTATCATGGACACCCGAACAAAGAGTAGCTCTTAGTTTCGGGACAGATATTGCCACCATAGCATATCGCAAAGCAGGAACATGGCAATCCACAAGTTCTATAAGTCTTATGGGTTCTTTATCAGTACGTTTTTAAATTCAAACAGTGTGTCGAATCAGCCGAAATGGACGGGGTTGATTCCGTATTCAAATCTTATAGGTTTATGAAAAGCCAACCATCACCAAAATTCCCCTCATTGAGGGGTGGCAGACGCAGTCTGACGGGGTGGATTATGTAACCAAACCGCGTCCCGCTTTTTTCGCCTTCCCCGTCGGGGAAGGATGGGATGGGGCTCATCGAAATGCGGTCATTGAGCCTGTCGAAATGCCTCATAGTTTTCAAAGAACGGAGATTTTGAAAGAGTTAGTCTATCAAATAATTATTTCTGTTCATCTCCCAAATTTTCCACATCAAACCTATAAATTCAAATTATTCTTTTCTCATATAAACCCACGTTACCAACTTATCAAGTTCAGAAAATGGTTTATTTGTAAACACACACAATTCTTCGACTTCAGAAAAAGATAAATCTGCACAAACTTCAGTTGTTACCTCACTAATGTTTTCATAATCATCTTCATTAGGTTCTCTATCCAAATAATAAATAATTTTCATTTTTTTTAAACCCTCAAATCCCACTGCTATGGATCTTATTGATGGGTATATCATTCCCAACAATGCCCTTTGTATAGATATTAAAAACTCTTTTCTTATTTCAATCTCTTCCATTTTTTCCCTTTCATTTTGTTTTCTCTGTTAAGGTGCAGATGAAACAATATTTTTACTCATCGCCTCCGCCACATCCCCAACAACCTCCTTCGCTTCTGTATTTATTTGAGTTAGCGGTGTATCCACACCGAGTGCTCCTAAGCCCGTTGTAAGTTCTAGTTCTCCAACTGTTACCGGATTGCGCAATGCAAAATTAGTTACACGAAGCCCAATATTTGCAATACCCGCTAACCTAATTTCTGCGCGGGCAATAACGACAAGCGGCGTAAGGAAAGCTGCCGTAGTTATATTCCTAAAGTCATCAATGGTATTTAACTTTGTACGTAAACGTCTATGGCTTGCTTCTCGGTCGGAGAGTGGGTAATTTTACTAATTTCTCATAATCTTCTCCCTGTGTATGGTTTACGTACTCCTGTTTTCTGATATTCTATAAAGTCAAAAAAAGTAAAATCAAAGCATACAAGGCCAGAATGAATGTCTTCATCTATACTGATATAAATATCATCAATTAAAAAGGGAGGTGTCTTATTAAAAATAGTGGATATTTCGTCTAAACACTTTATTCGAAATATTTTTTCATCTATAAATTCGACATCTGAATCTAATTCAAACAGAACAGACTTATATGATGGGTTCGTAATTTCTACATAATGGATGTATCCATTCTTGAAAAATAAATGTAGCTTACATAATAATGAACCATATAATATATTTTCTTTTAAATGAACAATATTATACTCATCACCTATCTTGTTGTTATGTGCATTTATATCAAATATAGCCAAATTCGTTTTGGCAAAATCCGAGTATGTGAAATCACGGTGTATTTGTAGCTCATCTGTTAAGTGTAACATTCCATTTTTAACCATTTACTCTCCTATGGGTCTAAAATTACTTTATATAAAGGTCTAAGCACAGTTGCTCCGTTTTGTATAACTATTTGTGGCAACTCGTCCATTGAAGGAGGAGTCGTTACATTTGGGTTGGCTAAACATTGTCCAAATGCTGCTTGCGTAGTTTGAACTACTTCATAGACCTGCAACTCGTTATAAGCGTATCTTATCTGTACACCATTTTGATATCCTGACATTGTTAGCCCCGAACGTAAAGCGCCGTTTATTGTTGAAAAAAAACTGCCCCGTACTTCCATCGCACGAGCACTACCTACCACTTGTGTTCCTACTTTCAACGTTATTCTCTAAACTGATCAACACTCGGGTAATATTGATTTCCTTGTAAATTTTGCGCCCATTGAACATTATTACTGCTCTGATTAGCAACAACTTGCCTTGTATTCGGATTACTTGCAACTGCACCACCTGTCGAGTACGCTGCTGCTCTGGTGGCAAGTCCAATAGAACCAATCTCATACGAAAAAGCAAGATCTCCAATACCAGTAAAGAGAAACGGCGTAACCAAAGCTCCGCAACAAAATTCCTAAAGTCATCAATGGTATTTAACCCTATGCGTCTTCTCGGTCGGAGAGTGGGTAATTTTACTAATTTCTCATAATCTTCTCCCTGTGTATGGTTTACGTATTCCTGTTTTCTGATATTCTATAAAGTCAAAAAATATAAAGCCCAAAACATGTGACATATCATGATGATTCATCACCAAAAAAACACATATGTCATCAATATTGAAAGGCGGATATTGGGCAAATTCTCTCAGTAATAAATCTTGACATTGCTGAAAAAATGTTGCATCATCACGAAAGACTACTGCATTATCAAGAATATTTATCTCTGTATGTGATGGATTAAATAATGAAACCATGTGTATTGTATTAGCTATGAAACCTAAACACATTCTACATTCCAAACCATGTACAAAAATTGCTCTTGGTAACCAGACTTGTACACTGTCTATATTACGATTTACAGTTTGTACAATAGCTGTCTTTGCTACATCGGATTGTAAAAATTCTGTGAGTGTAAAATTTTTACTCACACATAGTTCATCTGATAATTGTAGAATACTATTGTGAATCATAATGTTTTATATGTGAAATTAATAGTAAATATTTTCCTGTCTCTATCACCATCCCATCCCTGCGGGATTCCGTGACGCGATGAATTTCAAAAATTCCCCTCATTGAGGGGTGGCAGACGCAGTCTGACGGGGTGGATTATTTTCATATTCTATAAACCTTTAATCCCTATGGGATTGAATGAAACTCCGCCTCGCTTTTTTCGCCTTCCCCGTCGGGGAATTGGGATGGGGCTAATCGAAATGCCTCATAGTTTTCAAAGAACGGAGAGAAAGCCATCGTAAGGGGCTTTGCTTTATGCTATAAGTTCTGAATACTGTAATTTTGCAATTTTCATATCTTGCTTATTTGCTTCTATCTGTTTTAAAAATTCATCTCGATTATCTTGTTTTTTTTTCAATTCCTCTAGCCAAGTATCAAACTTACCATACCAAATTTCGAACATCTTCATATTCCAATTTTTACTTACCTGTTCAATTTGATTGAAAACGTATTGAACTTGTATCTGGTCACCTGTATACAAACAAGCATAAAATTTAAATTCAAATAATGATGCGACTTTTCCTGAGTTAAATTTACACGTAATATCGTTTTCCAAAACATTATCTATCAAGGAAAACAATGTTTCTAAACTAACATTTTCAGCAAATAAAATTGACACTTGTTTTTTTAAGCACTCAATAGCTTCATTAAAATAGGTACTATGTTTCAAGTAAGGTATATCAAATTGTAATCCCTTATTATTTTTTGGTGCAAAGTAAATAAAAGGTGCATCCAAGCATTTTTTTACATCATCTTTCCATAGTGGATAGCATACAAAAAGTGGTCGATATTCTTCTGAATGCGGTAGTTTAATCAATTCTACTCCAATGATGGAACAACCAACTACTCTGTAAAGCTTATTCTGTGCAAATGCTGAAAGCTGAGGAACGGAACTTAACCATTCCTCAGTAATTCTTTTTTTTATTTCTTTTTCTATTGCCATTTTTTAAGGTCTAATTATTTGAATTGGTAATCTAAAATTCCTTGTGTATTTGTTGAATTGGGCAGGACTCATCACAGCATTGCCAAATTTAAAATCTATTAGTATTATCCAAAACATCTAAAATTCCCCTATTCCCAACTCCATTATTAAATGAATGATTGATAAGTAAACCTCTATCTCCAATTCTGTTTTCAGCTAATGTTGCAGCCTTTTGAACTAGCTGTGGATTTGTAAGTCCCGTCTTACCAACACCCTCCAGAAACGGTTGTTCTTTGAACCTCAAAGCATCATCTAATGTCTCCGAACCCGCCACCTCATCAACTTTACCAATCCACTTTTCGCCTAATCATGGTTGAGTGACTTTGCTTTATACTTTTGATGCCTTGCCAAAATTACTCATTTTTTGGCTGAACACGATTGTATTGACTCAATGATTCGGCAATTTGCCAAGCACAGGTCATAAAGATGGAAAAAAAAACCCTCATTGAGGGGTGGCAGACGCAGTCTGACGGGGTGGATTATTTTCATAGAACACATATTCTATAAACGTGTAATCCCTGCGGGATTGAATGAAACTCCGCCCCACTTTTTTTGCCTTCCGGGGGCTGTATGAACTTCCCGATGCTATGCTTGAAATTACGGCATGACAGAAGATAAAAAAAGATGAAAATACCTAAAGATGTTTTTCAATAAAATCAACAAGCCGTTCACTGTCATGCTGCCATGTATAATGTGCATTGGCATATTTCATTCCGTTTTCCGCCATGGTGTGGGTGTCTGCGCTTAATAATTGTTCAATTCCTTGAGCAATATCTTCGGGATTTTCGCAATTAACAGCAATACCGCCGCCTGTTTGATGTATTAATCGTTGCAAGGGTGCGGCTAATGAAGTCAGCATGGGTTTACCGCACAATAAATAATCAAAATTTTTATTGCTGATGGTATTATTGATAAATCCATTGACACGATAGGGTGTAATGCCAAAATCAATATCCGAATAAAGTTGCGGCAAATCCTCCGCATCATAGACTCCCGTAAAAGTAATAGCATGGGCAGAAGGCAATGAAGCGGCAAGGGTGCGCAAATACTGCTCTTCACTTCCTTCGCCGGAAATAATTAGACGAATATGGGGAAAAGATGTAAAAGCATTATCAAAACCTCGAATAAAGGTATCTAAGCCGCGATCATTGGTTAAATAACCATGATAGCCGAAGACTGATGGTTTTTCGCTGACCCCTTTTTTTACATTGTCAAATTCTCGAATTTCCGGTGTATTATGCACAATGGCTATATGTTCATCGGGAAGTGCATATAAATGCTGCAATCGTTGTTTATGTTCATCGCATACGACAATAATTCCTTTTGATTTATTGACAGCATCTTTTTCAATATAATCGGGCAATCGTGCGGTATGGGTTAAAAAACGGAGAATGGGATTGGAATTATATTTATTCCATACTCTCATTGCTTCGGGATATGGTTCCGCCATATCAATAAGCACGGGTATATGATGTTTTCGCGCCGCCAAAGCAGCCGAGCCGGTAATAAGCATTTCGCGCGTGAGGATAAGATCGGGTTTCCAACGTTCAATTGCTCCCATAATCCCACCTGTATAAACAGGGCTGTAGGGAATACATTGCGAGAGCAGAGTGGGCGATTGTGCAAGGTATAAACATTCCTCGGACGGTGCGGATTTATGTCGGGGCATACGTGCTACAATATAGACCTGATGCCCGGCTTGGCGTAAACTGCGCACAATTTTTTCGGCACGCACTTCAGGCGGATAGCCCACTTGTAAAACATGTAAAATTTTTGCCATAGTGCTTTATTAATAGTCGGGACGATGATTATAGGGCAAAGGGTCATGTGCTCCGGCACGTGCAAAACCACGCAGTCGCAATGCACAGGAATCACATTCACCGCAAGCGATGGTCTCTCCCTGATAACAGCTCCATGTTTTTTCAAAGGGCACTCCCAATTCAATACCTTTTTCTACAATCTGCTGTTTTGTGAAATGAAGAAGCGGCGTGCGGATATGGCATTGTGTTTCGGGTTTTGTGCCGGTGTTGATAACTTGTTGAAAAGCTGCAAAAAATTCTTCACGGCAATCGGGGTAGCCGCTACTGTCATCTTGCACAGCACCTATAAAGAGAGCCGCTGCGCCGAGGACTTCCGCCCAACTTGTTGCTATGGCAAGTATATTGGCATTACGAAAGGGCACATAGCTGATGGGAATATCATTTGCATTCAAATCAGGTTGCGGCACATCAATGGCGCGGTCGGTCAGACAACTGCCGCCAATGGCAGCAAGGTGACTTATGTCCACAACAAGCCGATGTTCCGCATTGTAATAATCCGCAATATCATGAAATGATTGGAGTTCCCGCTCTTGTGTTCTTTGTCCATAATTCACATGCAATGCCGCAAGACGATACTCTTTGCCTGCAATAGCCATGCAGACTGTTGAGTCCATGCCACCACTTAATAAGACCACCGCTAAGGGTAACTGTGCTGCTTCTGTCATTCTATCCACTATCAAAAATTCACAAAGTATATGTGCAAAATTAGGGAGAGTTGCCGATTGTCTATCGTAAAAAGAAAAAGAAAATCCTACGATAATGCAATGAAGCTATGTATTGAAATGGCTTTTTTGCATAAAAAAGCGATTATCCGCCAAAACAGATAATCGCTTGTGGAAAAGTTTTTGCTCTTGGTCAAATATTACAAAGTGCCGCGGCGTGCTTGCTCTGCTTCTATGGACTCAAATAATGCTTTGAAATTACCTTTGCCGAATGATTTAGCACCCTTGCGTTGAATAATTTCAAAAAATAATGTGGGGCGATCTTCTACCGGTTTAGTAAAAATTTGCAATAAATATCCTTCTTCATCACGATCCACCATTATGCCCAATTCTTTTAATAATGCTAAATCTTCTTCAATGATGCCTACTCTTTCGCCGACAGTATCATAATATTCGCCGGGCACATGAAGAAATTCCACGCCATGTTTTCTCATTTCTCTTACCGAGTGAATAATATCATTGGTTGCAATGGCAATATGCTGACATCCTGCACCTTGATAAAAATCCAAATATTCTTCAATTTGTGATTTTTTTAATCCTTGAGCAGGTTCATTAATAGGAAATTTAATTCTGCCATTACCATTGCTCATGACTTTGCTCATCAATGCGGTGTATTGTGTGGAAATATCTTTATCATCAAAGGTCACTAAATTGGCAAATCCCATAACATCATGATAAAATTTTGCCCAAGTATTCATGTGCCCGAGTTCAACATTACCCACCATGTGGTCAATATAGCGAAAACCCATTGATGGCGGATTATATTCAGATTTCCATGGAATAAATCCGGGTAAAAATGTGCCGGAATAATTATTTCTTTCCACGAATATATGGACAGTATCGCCATAGGTGTGAATACCCGCAGTGATCACTCTGCCGAATTCATCGAACATTTCTTTTGGTTCTTGATAGGATTTTGCACCGCGCTCTATTGTTTTATTGTAAGCATCAACGGCATCGTCCACCCACAGCGCAATAACTTTGACGCCATCGCCATGACGACGGAGATGGTCTGCAATATCACCATCGGGCTTAAGAGGCGTTGTAAGAACAAGGCGAATTTTATCTTGCACCACCACATACGATGTGCGGTCTTTTATGCCTGTTTCAAGTCCTGCATACGCCAAGGATTGAAAACCAAAAGCTGTTTTATAAAAATGTGCGGCTTGTTTGGCATTGCCCACATATAACTCGACATAATCGGTGCCGTTTATAGGAAAAAAATCTTCTGCATCGGCAAATACTTTTTCAGTGCTGTATGAATAATTTTGTACCGTTGTTAAATCTTTCATGATAGTATTAAAAAAAGAATATGAAAAAATATCGAATATAATAAAGTGAAAAATCAGTGTTTAAGCTTGGACGGGTTGTTCCATCCATGATTTATAATAATCTTTGACTTCGACAGATAATGCTTCTGTTGTAATACTGACGGGATTGAATGGATCAATCATCACCGCTAATTCACCTGTTTCTTTTTTACCGATGCTGCGTTCAATAGCTCCGGGATGGGGTCCATGGGGAATGCCCGCAGGATGCAAAGTAATTTGCCCTTTTTGAATATTATTTCTGCTCATAAAATCACCGTCCACATAATACAGTAATTCATCGGAATCAATATTGCTATGATGATACGGTGCGGGAATTGCTTGCGGATGATAATCATAAAGGCGGGGAACAAAGGAGCACACCACAAAATTTTTACCCTCCCATTGCTGATGAATCGGCGGCGGCATGTGGATACGTCCGGTAATAGGTTCAAAATCGAAAATGGAGAAAGCATAAGGATAGCAATAGCCGTCCCACCCAATAAGGTCAAAGGGATGATTGGCATAGACATAAGGATAGAGCAAACCATTCTTTTTAATCTGCACAAGAAATTCGCCCGTTTCATCGTGGGTTTCTAAGTTTTCCGGCAAACGGAAATCGCGTTCACAAAAAGGTGAATGTTCCAAAAACTGCCCCACATCATTGCGATAACGGCGTGGAGTGCGTATTGGTCCAAAAGATTCTATGGTCAAGAAATGATTGTCCTCTGTGTCGAATTGAAGTTGATAGACCGTGCCGCGAGGGATGATAAGATAATCGCCATACGAAAAGGGTAGAGAGCCGTAGGGAGTGCATAAAGTGCCGCTTCCTTTATGGATAAACAGCATTTCATCGGCATCGGCATTCTTGAAGAAGTACTCGGTCATGGACATACGCGGCGCGGCAAGCCCTATATGCAAATCATGATTCACAAAAAGGGTTTTACGACTTTCCACATAATCATCGCTTGGTTCTATGGCAAAGCCCTGAAAACTTAATGCCTTCATATTATTGTGGATAGCAATATCCGGACGAATAGAACGCGGCTCACCGTAGCGGATAACCCTTGTTGGCGGCGAGCAATGATACAGCAATGATGACACACCGGAAAACCCTTCCGTGCCAAATAATTCTTCATGATACAAGTCGCCATTATCACGACGATAGACCGTATGTCTTTTTGAGGGAATTTTACCCATTCTCTGATAAACCGGCATACACCAAACTCCTTTCAGGACTGTAAATTGAAACTGATATGCAAAAATACGGAAAAAACATATTTAAGAGTCTTTTGTATGAAATTGTTGTTTTTTCTCGTTCAATACATGAAAAACTCCTAATTTGCTTGTCGGAAAACGCTGTTTATCGAATGCTCTCATCATTAGACATTATATCAACATGAACAATAAATTTCGGAAAGTGGGTGATTTGCTCCAAAGCTATCTCAAAGAATCGGGTCTTGAGCATACATTGCAAGAAGCTGCGGTGCCTACCTATTGGCAGGAAATCATCGGTCAGCAACTGACGGCACAAACCTCCGTGAAGCGTTTTGAAGATGGCAGATTGTTCATCGAAGTTCCTGCGGCTGTGTGGCGGCAAGAGCTGGTGTTGCGACGTGAAGATATTCGTGCGAAAATAAATGCGCGTGCAGGAAAAGAAATTGTCAAAGAAATAATTATCAGATAAAGGAATGCTATGAAAAATGTGTTTACTATTGCTGCAATCGTTCTTACTGTCGGTGTGTTAGGTTTGGTATTAGGGGGTTGTGGCGACAACAAAGAACAGAATACTGTACCGGCACGTCAAGCCAATGGCGGCAAACAGTATGGCGGGATTTTTCGGGTGAATGAAGTAGGCGAAATGCGCGGCTTAGACCCCACAGGCATTAATGATGTGACAAGTCATCATATAGCCCATCAGATTTATGAAAATTTGCTCGATTTGGATGAGAATTTGCAATTAATCCCTACCCTTGCCGAACGATGGGAAGTGTCCACCGATGGACTTTCTTATACATATTTTTTACGTAAAGGCGTGCTGTTCCATGACAATGAATGTTTTCCCGAAGGCAAAGGTCGTGAGATGAAAGCATCGGATGTGAAATTTACTTATGATCGTATTTGCGATGCACGTGCCAAACCGCGCGGTGCAGAATATTTCAAAGGCAAAGTTGTTGGTGCTGAGGAATATTTTATGGCAACACAACAAGTCATGAATGGTGGCAATCCTGCAATACAAGGGGTCTCGGGCTTTGAAATAGTGGATGATTATACATTCCGTATTCGACTTATCAAACCTTTCGGTCCTTTTGAATATTATGTGGCTTTGGGTATGACCTATGTTTATCCGCCCGAAGCCGTAAAACATTATGGCGAGAATTTTTTCCAGCATCCTGTTGGGACAGGTCCTTTTTATTTCACTTCATGGACTCCCGACAGAGAATGTATTTTACAGCAATGGTCTAAATATTGGGGTAAAGATGATAAAGGAAATCAATTACCCTTTTTGGATAAAATTGTCTTTTCCTTCATGAAAGATGAGAAATCACAATTATTAGAGTTTCGACAAGGTAATCTTGATGAATGTTATCGCATACCATCGGAATTTTTTCCTGAAATTGTCGGAGAAAATAAAAAGACAAAAGGCGAATATGCCAAATTTACTTTATTTGCCGTGCCTGCGCTTTCCACACAATTTTATGGCATGATCAATACAAGTAAAGAATTTTCCGATATTCGTATTCGTAAAGCATTTTCTATGGCTATTGACCGTGAACGTATTATTAAATATGTGTTGAAAGGTCAAGCAGCAAGTCCGGGACACTATGGTATTGTTCCTCCTGCGATGCCCGGCTATGGCGAAGTAACACCCGGTTATACATTTAATCCGCAACAAGCTCAAAAATTATTGGCAGAAGCGGGATTTCCTCAAGGGAAGAATTTTCCTCCCATCACCTTACAATTAAATAATGGCGGTGGAAGAAATTTACAAATTGCCGAGGCAATTCAATCACAGATACAAGAAAATTTGGGAATAAAAGTACAATTAAAGCAAGTAGAGTTTGCAAAACATTTGGATGAAGTGGATGCAGGGCGTGCATCATTCTATCGTTTGGGATGGATTGCCGATTATCCCGATCCGGAAAATTTCCTTAATTTATTGTATGGCAAACTTGTTCCACCGAATGGCGGCATAAGTCCCATTAATACCGTTCGTTTCCAAAATGAAAGTTTTGATGCCTTATTTGACAAAGCATTATTTACCACAGATCGTGATGAGCGTTTGGCACTCTATAAACAAGCCGAAAAGATTGCGATGGAATATGCACCGATGATGATAATTTTCCATGATGAAGATTATCGTTTAGTGCAGCCGGATATTCAAGATTACAGAAATAATGCTATGGACAGAAGAGTCTATAAATGGATTTGGAAAAAACCAAAAAGTGAGTGATAAAGAGTAGATGCGTTTGGTAAGGGTGTGTTCTAATCTAAATAATCATCAGTTTCTATGTTATTATGTTTTCGCAAGAAGAACATTTAGCCAATAGATAAAATGAAAAAAAGACAGAATAAGAATATAACAAGTACAAAAACCAAGTTCAAACCATCCAAACGTAAGGGTTTTTTCAACAATAAAATACTAGAGTTTATACTTAATACTGTTTTTATTGGCGGATCGTGTCTTTCAATTTGGTCAATACTAATCTATCGTGAGACAATAATTGACAAGAATATTACGCTTGTATTGTTCCTTGTTCCGGGAATCTTCATGACTCCGATTTACTATAAAAGAATAAATTTAATTAATGAAGATCCGATTCATGTTAATCCAATAAATGCAAGGTATGGTGATCCGGTTCGTTGGATATTGCATTGGCTCATATATATGATTTTTCATTATTTCTTCCATAATAAAAAGATAGATGAAATTAAAGGGAATCCACTTCTTTGGCTTCTACATTATATTTTTCATATCTGTACAACAGGTTCTTTAATTGTTTTCATATTTTTAGCGTCAAATTTTTATTTAGCCACTGATGACAATGTTGAATATAAACGATTTGATATTGTTAGAAAAGACAGCATTTCTGGAAGATCAGGAT
>DDTD01000009.1 GCA_002344005.1 Ignavibacteria bacterium UBA2373
GGACTTTGACCCGTCGGTGTCACTGTCACCGTGATTTTCCCTATGCCCTCTGCCCAATTTTTCTCTTGCCAATTTTCGGGATTAATATCAACCGAATAATCTCCGGCATTTAACATCGCATCAAAAATCACTCGTTGTTGCGTTGCAGGTCCTCCGTCAAAGGTAATTTTTACTTGGGCAGCAACTCCACAAGTAAATTGTATTCGTGTAGCAAATGAACAAGGATTAGGAGCACAATAAAAGCGAAATCCATAGTCCGGTATTTCTGCCTTACTTCCTGTACTATTATCACATAAACCGAATACACCATAAGTATTACCAACAATACCTGTACGAGCTATTTGAATATCCTGATATCCGCTGAAATTATGAATCATAAGAATATAATTTGAGATATTAAATGATTTTTCATCATAAAAGGCTAAAGAGTCTGGTGTCAACTTTGTTATTTTATACATACGCTGTTGCGGGAATACATCTTTCAAGAAAAGCTGCAAATATGTACCTCGATATTTTTTCGTACCTATGGTAGTATCTTGAATAATTGACCATGAAAATGAAGATTTTTGTCCACAGCTTTGCATATCACCTTGCTTATCGGCACCAAATCGCATATGTTGGGCAAAAAAACTTCCTTCGTCGCCGTCTATACGCCACACACCTTTCCAATTGCCATTGACTAAAGTACGCTCCTTATCATTAAGTTGCGGTTGCACGGCATCGTCACCGCAAGAGAGAAAGAAAAAGCTGATAAAGACAGAGAGTACCATCAAATACATACGCATACGATATTCCTTAAATGATTTACAGGCAAAAATACACATTGAGCGACCATACGCAATGAAGTCGGATTATTTTGCATTTTACTTGTGTAACTGCTCTTACTTCGCTTGCAATACTCATAGTGGGGATTTTATACTTCCAAGCATTCAATTGCTTGCATGGTAGCGTCATCTTTATCGGTATTGACAACTTTCATTGAGTCAAAGCATCACGATGCACCTCTTCTCAACAAAACATAGTCGCAATTTTCACGTCCGCATTTACTAATTTTGCTGAAAGTTATTCATCACTTACAAAGGAAGTAAGCCAATGCGCAATTATGTTGCCCTTTTATATTTCATTGTTCTTTTCTGTGGAACTGCGTCTGCTCAATCTGTTTCTGAGGCAAAACGTGCCATGCGCGATGAGATTAAACGTTCACTGTCAGAATTATCCATCGAGGGATTGCAAAAACCCTATTATATTGACTATTCGGTAACGCACCGCACAACCTATGGCGTCAAAGCAGTGCTCGGCTCTTTACTCTATTCACGCGCCCTCACAAGTGCTTCGGCAACAGTGGGTCTGAGAGTGGGCAGCAGCAATTTTGACAATACCAATTATTTTGATGTTTCTTTGGGATTTTTCGGGAGTGCAGATGATGAGGAAAGTTTCCGTAATCGCCGTGTTCCCATAGAATTAGACTACACATCATTGCGCCGTGAATTATGGCTTGCTACCGATGCCTGCTATAAACAATCGGCGGAACTCTATGCAAAAAAAGAAGCCGCTATTAAAAATCGTTTGCGCACCGATACTTTGCCGGATTTCATCACTTTACCCGGTGCGGTACTTGCCGACACAGCACGCTTTGCACGCTTTGATCAACGCTATTTTGAAGCATTAACAAAAGATATGTCGGCAATTTTCTCACAATATCCCTTCATTCACGGTTCATCCGCAGGGGTGGAATATATGCCCGAACAAACGATATATGTTAACAGTGAAGGGCGCGAATATGTCAAAAATGAAGCATATATAGGATTAGAAGTCGTTGCCTCAACACAAGCAAATGACGGAATGTTTCTTGCGAATACTTATACCTGCTATGCACGCACGCCACAGGATTTGCCTTCCCGCGATTCATTGCTGAAAGCGGTGGAGCAGATGGCAAAAACATTAGAAGCCACAAGGTCAGCACCAAAACTTGAAGACAGTTATTCCGGACCCATACTCTTTGAAGGACAAGCAGCAGCCGAAATTTTTGGACAAATGTTTACTCCTAACTTAGTGGCACAACGCCCTCAATTAACTGAACGCGGTGTACAAGATGATGATAGGTTCGGTGCATTTCAACAAAAAATTGGTGGTAGAGTATTGCCCGAATTTTTATCCGTCGAAGCTATCCCCCAAAAAACACTCTTTGACAAAACAACATTATGCGGGTCTTATAGCATTGATGATGAAGGAATGCCTTCGAAAAATGTTTCTCTCATAGAATCGGGATATTTGAAAACGCTTTTGTCTTCACGCGTCCCGACAAAACGTATTCGCGAATCGAATGGTCATCAGCGTGGCGGCGGAACAATAATGAGTACATTAGCCATACAAACAGCAAAAAACAAAGCTCTTTCCTCCGCAGATTTACGCAAAAAAATGATGAAATTTTGCAAAGACAGATCTCTCCCTTTTGGCATAATTGTAAGAAAAGTATTAAATCAAAATATTCTTTATACTGTCTTATTCAGCCAAACCTCCGGTGAATTTTCGTATAGCCAAGGTCCGGGAAAAGCAACACTCCTTGAAGTAGTGAAGGTTTATCCCGACGGTAAAGAGGAAATAGTACGAGGAGCCGAAGGTGCGGGTTTTGTGGTGCAAACCTTTAAAGATATTGTCGCCACAGGTAAAAAACAATATGCGTATAATTATCTTGCGCCGGCGGTGGTTTCACCATTTATGACCGGTGGTTCACAATATGTTATTTCTTCTCTCATTGTGCCTGATATTTTATTTGAAGACGGAGAAATTTTACCTATTAAAGGAGATTTTCCCAAGCCACCGCTTTTGCCATCACCTCAAGCACAAAAATAAAATATTTGCTCATTTTTCACACTGAAGAGTTTTATGAAAAAATTCATTGTTTTGAATTTCTGTATTGTATGTCTGTCGCAATTGAGCTTTGCCTCATCAGATAACCGAATTATTGCTCCCATATATCTGCGCAACAATATTGTTGATTCTATATATATTCCCGATATTCTTGAAGACGATGACTATGAGGACTATACAATTGTGGCGCATGACCGCATGACAATGCGTTATGATAAAAAAACAAATATGATATATATTACACCGTCGGTTGAGGATAATGCTCTTACTGCTCTCACGCTCAAAAAAGGCGATATTGCATATGATATACCCGTCATTATTACTCGCACATTTCGCTACACATTTACGGCTTTACCGAAATCCGAAAATCCAAAAGCATTCCTTGCCGGCACATTTAATAATTGGAGTCCCACATCATTGCCAATGATACCCGATCAAAATGGCATTCCTTTCCTCACTATGTACTTAGAGCCGGGACGCTATTTTTTCAAATATCTGCTTGACGGAGAAATTGTTACCGATGCCAATCTTCCCGTGATTGCCGATGGGCGGGGCGGCGAAATGAATATGCTCAATATTGTTCCTTCAAATTCATATATATCATTATTGCCTTTGCAATATAAAAAAAATACTGATGGTTCTTTAGTATTGCCCTTCACCACACAAGGTGTTTCAACTCTTCAGCCGGAAAATATTATCGTTTTTCGTAATAATACATTATTACAGAAAAATACTATCAGCATTAATGCAAACAGCTTTACCATTACATTGCCTAAAGGAAAAAATATCGGCAATAATGATATTATTCGCTTAGGCATCAATAGCAATGGTTCTTCTTCTATGCTCTATACATTTGCCATAAAAAACGGTGAAGTGAATCCTATCGTTAATGGCAATACTATGCTGCAAAATCTGAGTATATACTCTGTCATTGTGGACCGTTTCTATGATGGTTCAATAGCGAATAATGATAAAAATGCTCTTGATTCTGTGATTCCTTATGCTCGCTATAAAGGTGGTGATTTTGCAGGTATTATCAAAAAAATACGAGACGGATATTTTACATCGCTCAATATTAACACATTATTATTATCACCGGTCATAGATAATCCCGATGGAGCATTGCCAACATCGTTAACCGCACCATCAAAATCATCTGCTTTTTTGGGTTTATGGCCCATTCACCATGAAAAAGTAGAAAATCATTTCGGTACAATGGAAGAATTGCAGCTCTTAATTAAAGAAGCCCACAAGCGTGGTATATCCGTTGTGCTGGATTATATTGCCGACCAAGTCCATAAAGATCATCCATATTTTTCATCAAATCCGCAATGGTTTATTCCCTATCGCGGCGGTGATAACTTTGTGCGTATTATTGATTTTAATTCTCATCCCGATGCTGTTGATAAAGTTACCGACAATATTATATGGTGGTTGGAAAATACGCAAGCAGACGGTGTGAAAATTGACAATGCAGGAACTATCAATGAATATTTTAGACGCACTTTAGCAAAAAAAATCCGAGATTTAGAAAAAAAATCGGATAAAAATATTATTGTCATGGGACATATTCGTGATATTCCTTACCTTACGCCGACTATTATCAGTCAAGGACAAATGAGCACTATTCTCAATGCTCACATATATGAGGCGCTCTATGCCACAACATTAGAAAAAGGAACTCTTGACTTCCTCGCATCGGCATTACAATCCGATAAAATGTGTGATTATTGCTTAAATTATATTGATGAACCCACAGGATATTATCATCCCAAAATCCCTGCAAAACGCACGCTTGATTTTATTCCTTTGCCCACAGCACATCAGTCTGACTCAATTACAACATTACGAAGAAAATTTATGTCTTTGCCACTATATCATGTCATGACCCATACTTTACCCGGTATTCCTATTATTCACACAGGTGAGGAAGTGGGATTTTCGGCATCTGTTTCTACATCAAATCCTAACACAATGTTTTTTGGTGATTCTTTATTTTATGAAGAAAAAGAAGTATTGAGAGATGTCAGAAATATTACGGCTTTGCGTGCAGAGCATTCTGCTTTGCGAAATGGGACTTTCAATCTGGTATTTCAGCAAGGTAATTGGATGTTATATATTCGTGCGGATAATACAGAAAGGATTCTTGTGGCGGTCAATACAGGACAATATGAAGCAAGTTTATCATGCCAAATACCACCTGAATATAATGCCAAAGAACTTGTGGATATTTACACAAAGAATACACAACCCATACCTATAAAAAATAGTTCAACAGCACAAATAGATGTTCCTGCTTATGGATTTAGAATATTGAAAATTCAATAATCATATCTCACTATAATCCGGCAATACTGATATTTGTGGGATATAATTCATTAACTGAATGGGTGTTTATATAATTTATCTACTCAAAGCCGCTTTTGTGTGAACATGAACAATATACTTATGAAGTGGAAATCTGCCTCCAATGAACAATAAAAATAAAGCCATGCAAGACATGGCTTTATTTGACGTTTACTCTCCACTCTTATGATTTCTTTTTTCTTTGAGCACACACAAGGTGATTAGCCGTAATAAAATACACTTTTTCACCTTCAACGCGAACACCAAATAATGAACGTTCAAAATAACGCTTCGTCGGTAATACCATATTTAAATTTGTTGCCCATTCAATAACACCACTGTATTTATTGAATCCAATTAAGAGAGAAGCATCCGTAGTTTTATATACTCGATCACCATCTATTTGAATAGGGAAACCACCTCCTTCGGTTTGTGAATCGCCAAGTGGTGTCATAAATTGTTTCCAAAGGACATTATCGCTCCTCATATCATAACAAAACATATATGCCGCCATACCGCTCCCATTATTGGTATAGTAAAAACGTTCATTTTCAATATGGGGATTCGTTGTATTGCCGTCGGTGACTGAGCCGTCAATATGAACAGTTTTTCGCCAAAGAATTTTACCATTCGGGTCATATTTGATTAGATATAATCCCGCCCAAGCTAAGACAGAGCCATCATCAAGCGGAACGGGTGAACCCAAGATAACTCCTGATTTCATTAAATCCCAACGTTGATGACCTTGAATATCCGGTCCGGGTCCGGGAGTACGTGTTTGCCAGAGAATTTTGCCGGTGAGCGCATCAAGGCAGAACATCGTTCCGCCATAACTATTGCCATCATCGCCAGGCCATTCTCTTGTACCAAAATATACGCGACCATTATGATAAGCTGTGCCACAGGGTCTTGAAGACCATGTATCAATCAGCGTATCATTGGGAAAGATTTCCGTTTTCCAGAGTATGGAGCCATTACTTTTATTGATTGCCCAAATTCCTTGATCTTTATCACGATTATCGAATCTTCCGCGATATGTTACAAAAAGATGGGTTTCACTGCATGAGCGCTTATCCATATTGAAAGAAAAAGCAGCCGAAGGATGATTATCAACACGCCATTTAGTGGTACCATTTTGCAAAGAAACGCATTGAACAAAATCACGTGTGATATGTATAATCCCACCATTACCATCTTCAAGCAACTCCGTGCATTTCATAGGTGTATAGGTGCCGAGAGAAGATTCGGTTTTAGCAATCCAGACAGTTTCTCCCGTACTTTTTTTCACACAATGAAGGCGACTATCATACGCAAAGACAATATTATCTCCAAACATGTAGGGCGTGATATTATACCAACTGAAATCAAGGGTATCGCGCGGCACTGCCCAAACAATCTCCAATGGTTCACCCATACGTGATGAATCCACATAATAGCGTTGATCGGATGGACTTGCCGGAGGTTCAAGGCAAGATGAAAAACCAAAGGATAGAAATGACAATGGTATAATAATGCCAATAATACAATATGATGAAATATTCATAAACAATCTATAAAAAAATTGAAGCCACAGAAGAAATTCCCGCGGCTATTACATTGCTATTCTACTTGGAGAAATTGATTTAATGCAAATCGTAATGCTTCACCTTGTGGATTATAATATTGTACATTGAGCTGTGTATTATGGGTAATTTCCCCATCCATTTTACGTACATTGGGACCGACATTCGGTAAACCAATTTGGGATGATGTAGCGATAAAAGCATCGGAATTTGTTTGACTTAATCTTACAGTATATGTCTCCTGAGCTATAAGGTAATATGGCAGAATAGAACTTAGTATTGCTATACTGCATAAAAATTTTAATGTATTCATTATGTTTTTTGGTAAAATTTATATAATAATTAACGCCGCAACCAATAATAATAATTGATATTTGATATTTCTTTTCCCTTTACAAATTCTTTAATATTGGATACTAATATTACACTTCGTGATGTTTCATAAGTATAAGTTGCATTAGTTATACGTGTCATTATGGTTTGCGAGCTGGTTTCCATATCATACCAATCAAAATTTTTAACATATTTACATGTAAATTTTTTATTCAAAGAAATAAGAGTATCAGGAAAATATGCATAACAAGTGGAATCTTGTTGTTTTCTCCAAAGGCAATTATTTGTTCGGTCATTTGCAAAATATATTAGTGAATTAAGATGCAAAGGAGACCAAAATTTTTCTCTTTGAGAAAAACTCACAGAATCATTATGGTAATGATATAGTGTCCATTTTGGATTTTTTGTAAAAAAGGAAATCATATCTACACTGTCGGGAATCTCCTCACCCAATCCTGTGGGTGAGGAATTGCAACTATTACAAAGAACACAAACAATACATATCAATATGCTATATATATATGATTTCATTATAAATCTCCTAATATCCATTGAAATTCAAATGTAGCAAAATCGCTACCTATTACCCGACTAATGACTCTTTAAACGTAAAGAGAAAAATCAAACAAAGTTACGATAAAGTTTTGACATAAAAAACCTAAAAAAATCCCCGTAGAGGGACTGATGAAGAGCAAAACTCATTCGACAGACAAAGAAACAATGATTATCGGGTTGTTTCACTTTCGACCAATGCACGTAGGGTATCTATGAGTATCTTTTTACCGCCTGTGATGCCTAATGTTTCTCGGATACTTTGTCTATAATGATCAATCGTTTTCTCACTTCGACATAATTCATTGGCAATTTCACGCGTCGTCATATTGTCGAGAAGGCAAAAACATACAAAAATTTCCTGCAAAGAAAGCATCGGGCATACACGACGCATTGTGTCTATGAATGCATTGTGTTTGGCATACCAAGCTTGCTCCACAGCATTAAGACGATTATCGGGTCTGAGAACATCGGTAAGAAGATGGATTACTGCCACTATTTCAGCACTGGGTTGCTTTATACGCCGCAAACGCTCTAAAGAAGTCATTATTGCGGTGCGCTTCCGCGCAAGATGCCCTAATAAAATGCGACATTCATGGCGAGTTTTCTGCTCTGACATATTTTGGGTATCTTCCATCGTCACCTTTTTGGCACGTGGCATACAAACCTCACTATAATTACGGTATGCAATATACAAAATATTTCGATAGAATAATCACATATTGAGTATATGCTTTCTTTTTTGCTATAATCAGCAATAGTAAGGAATTAGTGTTGCAATGTTCGGAATGTCAAATTGATACCAATGGTAAAGAGATTTTCATGTTTGATTTTCTTGATGTGTGAAGATGCGAGGCACTCAATACTCCAAAACTATATGCTGTACAACAGCATAGTATATTCTCTTGCCTGAATGTAGAACCACTTACGCTTGTCCGTTTCATTTGTTTTCGTAGTTTTGAGTATGTACACTGCGATTACTGTAGTTCAGAGAAGTTCATGTCTGATTTTCTTGATGTGTGAGGATATGAAATACAGAAACCATCAAGTCTATTTCAGAGTCAGTATAATAAAAATGGAGTCGTTTCGTGACATAACATGAGTAATTACGACAGAGACAATGTAGCACATAGTACATTGATACACTCCAAAAAGATTGATATAATAAGAAATGCTAAAAATGGTAATAATGTTGGCTAATTTTAACAAAAATAATTGCTTTCAATGATATATATACGAGGGAAATATGCCTGAAATCAGTAGATTTTTTGGAATAATTATAAGAATGTATTTTGGTGATCATAATCCTCCTCACTTTCATGCAATCTATCAAGAACAGACGGCTGAATATGACATACATACATTAGCTGTATTAAGAGGGAGTTTGCCTGCGCGAGCACATGCGATGGTTTTAGAGTGGGCATCACTACATAGAAAAGAGTTATTAGACAATTGGGAATTAGCCGTTGAGAAAAAAGAAATAAACAAAATTGAACCATTACAATAAAATTACTATGAATAAGATTATTGCAATTTCTGTCATCGAGGATTATGTCTTATGTGTACAGTTTAATGATGGAGAAACTAAACATATAGATTTTAAGCCCTTAATTGGAAAAGGTATTAGTGCTCCACTGTTGGATGAACATTATTTTCACTTAGTTAGTATTGACAATGGTGGCGGCATTGAATGGCCTAATGGAATGGATTTTTGTCCCAATTTTTTGAAAGAATATGACGGAACTAAGAACGTCTCGATGTGAAGGACAAATTACCACATTGGTTTAACCATAGCACTTTTTGAGAAAAAATAGTTATGAGTTCCTGATAGCATGGTAATACGAAACGGATAACTGCCCGATAATAACACTTACATCGTCATACTTTTTTTTATAATTGCAATGTTCGGAATGTCAAATTGATACGTGGTTTTTTTACTGATATTTGTTTAGGAATACAATGCTTGCTGATATGTTGCAAAGAATATTTCATCCATAAAAAAGAACCATGTTGAAGCACTATTGTACGCTGAATTTTCGGATTTTCATTAAGCCGAAGAATAAAACGACGCTCTGCACCAAAGCTTAGAGAAACAATCGTCGGGTTTTTTCCCAAAACGGCTTCATTATCAGCATGCCAGCCCATTGAATCGTGACCATCCCGATAATAATTTAATAAAACCGTGGTAAAGGATTGACCCACAACCGCTTCAATTTTTTCCTTTATGTCTGTTAATTCTTTTGTCCACATTGTAGGTGTCATCGTTAAACCGCTATAACGATAAGAAAGATGCGGGTCACCATATAATGCAGTTAATCGGGGTTGCATAATTTTTTTTCCGAACAGCGTAATTGCTTCATGCCGCCATTCTATGGTACGGGAAAGAATATCGAAATAATCATCCGCCATTTCCGGTAAAAAAAATTGCTCTCTATAGTCCACATAATCCGTAGAGTAGAGCGGAGAATCATTGCTTGGTGTCATAGTGAAAGTACTTCATATTTTTTTGCTATTTTTGACGCATTCTCTTCTTCTCTATTGTGATAATTCATGAAACATACAGAACATATTTCTCTGAAAGAAGCTCGACGTATCATACTGTATCGTCAAGGTTTACTATCACCATTATCTGATATTTTTTCTGTGAAAGATTATTGTGAACGGCTTGGCTATGTGCAAATAGATACCATTTCTGTCGTCGAGCGTGCCCATCATCATGTGCTGTACAATCGTATGGGAAAATATATTACCGCGATGCTTGATATTGCACTCGAAAAAGAGAAAAGTATCTTTGAATATTGGAGTCATGCCGCGTCATATTTACCGATGCGTGATTATCGCTACTCTTTGGTACGAAAAAAAAATATACGTGAAGGAAGCACAGCATGGTTTTCCGAAGACCTTGATGTGCAATCGTCTCTTTTGACATATATTCGAGAGAATGGTGCGGTGCAATCAAACGATTTTGACCATGATCACTCTTCTCAAAAAAAAGGTGGTTGGTGGAGTTGGAAGCCCACAAAAAAAGCATTGGAACATTTATTTATGAAAGGCGATTTGATGATTGCTCGACGTGAAGGTTTTCGCAAAATTTATGATATTCCGGAGCGTGTTCTACCGAGCGACATAGATACAACATTCCCGACACCGCAGGAATATCTTGATTATTGTATTTATAGCACGATTAATGCACAAGGTCTTGCTTCTATTGATGACATGACACATTTACGATCGGCATCTCATAAAAAAAACATACAAAAAAGACTTGATGAATTATTGCGGAACACTTCACTCATACCTGTCGAAATTGAATCTCTTAATCAGCTCTATTATTCGACGGCGGATATTCTTGCGGAACATATTCCCAAAAACAAAAAACGCGTCCATATTCTCTCTCCCTTTGATAATCTCATTATCAGAAGAAAAAAAGTAAAAGAAATTTTTAACTTTGATTATACCATTGAGTGTTATGTGCCCGAGCATAAAAGAGTGTATGGGTATTTTTCTTTGCCTATTCTTTATGGTACAGAATTTATCGGAAGAATAGATTGTAAAGCAGAAAGAAAAAATCAAATTTTTATTATCAAAGGTTTATTTCCCGAAGGTCAACGTGACAAAGAAGAACTCTATCGTATCATAGAACCCACATTGTATAATTTTGCTTTGTGGAATGGTTGTCAGGAAATTCAATGGCAGAAGTAATCATTACTCTGTTCTTTGAGCAAAGAAAACAATATAGGTATCAGCGTAGCGCGTGGTGATAATAACGCCTTTTTCTTTGCCTTTTGTCCAAGTAAATTTTTTTCTGAGAATATCGGGTTCGGTAAAAAAACCACGTTTTTTTATTTCGGTGAGATGCGACCATTGATATTCACGTATTTTTTTTTGCATTGTTTTTTCATGATATATCATCATATCAAGAATTGTAAACCGTTCATACCACGGTGATGGCATTATCTCATGCTCACTAATCCCATATCCAATGCGATTATCGAAAACACTTATGCCATGTTCATAAAAAAATGTTCCCAAAGCACCGCTTCGTATTAAGGCGGGATGCGGTTCAACAAGAATATGCGCTTTTTCCGGTGCCAAGAGTGTTGCTTGTTGTGTCGAATTCGGATGCCATTGCAAAGCGAAATCCGGTCTGGAAACAAGAGAATTATATTCCATAGAAGGGTCATTCCACAGAACAATTTCACGACATTCTTGTTTATAGCCGATAATTTCTTTTTTCCAAGGATATTCAAGAATTTCATCAAAAGCAGGCGACACTTTTATACCGCATATTTTTTTGTATGGCGCATTCTGCACTAACGATAATGGCGGCAAATATTCATCAGGTGAAGTAAAACGTTGTATCGAATTTCTTCGTGCCGGATCAGCCCATAGCCCATCGGGAATTATTGGAGGATTATGCAAAAACTCTTCGGCTTTGTGATGCATAACCGTGATAGAGTGTAAGCCATTACGCACGAAATTTCTTTGGGCAATGGCAGCCGTCAGTTCATCGGCTTCATACGTCACAACAGATTCGGCAAAGTCGGCTATATAGGATGTATCCATGCCGCTGCCCGTACATAATTCGACGACGGAATGGCAATTCTTGAAATACGAAGCATGATGACGCGCAATCTCCGGCGCACTGCTTTGTTCATAGGTTTCTCGCGTAAACCACCAATTTCCTCGTGATTTATTGTTTTTTTCCGCCTTGAGTGTAGCTTCTGCAATGCCACATAATGTGGAAATTCTTTCGGGTGAAATATCGCTACATTCTTTACGCAAAGCCATAAGTCCCGATGGTGTCATCACACGATGTTTCTCAAGGTGAATGCGTATTTTTGCCATTATTTCTTCGGCTTGATCACTCAGCCAAAATAACTCTGCCATGATGATGGGTCTTTGATGATACATGAAAGACTTTTATCAAAAATACAGAGAAAATGAGTGATAAGAACTATCATTATACCCAAAACCTCATTGTGTGGCTTATGCACTATAATGAACTCTATGATGTATATATTACCCGTAAAAGGGTGAAAAATATTACATTGCGCATAAAAAATGACGGAACGGCACTTTGCACTGCACCCATGCGATTATCATGGCAGGATATTGATGTATTTATTCAATCGCATACAACATGGTTAGAAAAACAAAGAAAAAAACTTGCAAAGCTCTCGGCTTTACGTGTATCGATTGCAGAAAATGAACTTCTGTTTCGCGGAAAAAAATATCAGTATATTCAAGTAAAAGAGTTGGCTTCTCTCGTACTATTCGACCATGAACGCTTATGTATTCGTGCAGCGGCAGACATGAATATTCCCGAAGAAAAAGAAGCATGGTATATTGAACAAGCATTGCGCATCATTCCCCCCAAAGTAGCATTTTTTGCCGAGAAATTCGGATTTATATACAAAAATGTTACGATACGTAATCAAAAAACAAAATGGGGAAGTTGCTCTGCCAAAAAAAATCTCAATTTTAATTATAAATTAGTGCAAACACCAGATTATGTTCTTGATTATCTTATTCTTCATGAACTTGCCCATACGGAACATTTACATCATGGACCCACATTTTGGGCACGTGTTGAGCAATGCTGTCCCGATTATAAAAAAGCGGAACATTATTTACGTCATGAAGGCAGAGTATTGTGAAGAATTATATGTAAAACAAGGATTGTTGTGCTAAAGCATTTTCATGGTGTAATAGCCATTCTTTACGATGCAAGCCCCATGCATAGCCCGTCAAAGAACCGTCACTGCCAATAATACGATGGCAAGGAATAAAAAGTGCAAGAGGATTACAAGCATTCGCATGGGCAATGGCACGGATGGCTGCCGGATTATTCATTATTTCTGACAAATGACGATAGGACATCGTTGCACCAAAGGGGATTCTATGAAGATATTTCCATACACTTTGTTGAAATTCCGTTCCCTGGGGATTAAGAGGAAGATATTCACTAAATGGTTTGCCGGAAAAATATTGCTGTAATAAAACACCTCCATACTCTGTCAGCGATGATGGGCAAGAATGGACAGGGGAATTTCCATCGTCCCAATAGCATTGAACAAGGGCGTTGTCATCCGCACAAAGAATTATTGATCCTAAGGGTGTATCAATACAAGAAGAATACATGAAAATTAGATATTTTCCTGATTTTTGACGACAATCACATGTGTATCATTACCGCTTTTAGCAACGGCTTTTGTCGTAAATTTTTGAGCATTTTGTAAATCGGAAACGCTTAAATTAGAAAATGGATGAATGCCGCCGCCTATAATTAACGGAGCAATAAAAAAATGCACTTCTTGTAAAAGTCCTGCATGGGCAAATGACGATAATAAAATGCCACCACCTTCGACCATTACTGATGAAATGCCGAAATTCGTGCTTAATGCTTTTAATGCTGCGACCATATCGGGTCTGTGTTCGCTATTTTCGGCAACTCCCACCACATGGACACCTGCTTGCCGTAAATTATCAGCTTTTTTATTTTTTGCATAATTATTTGTGCAAATAACAATTGTTTTATGGCGCAATCTGTCGGAGAAAAGTTTTATGTGAAATGGCAAAGAGAGTTTTGAATCAAGCACTACTCGCCAGGGATGAATACCTCTGACATCACGTACCGTTAACTCAGGGTCATCTTTGTGTGCAGTATTTTTTCCTACAAGAACGGCATCGAGTTCTGCGCGCAGCATGTGAACACGGCGACGGCTTTCTTCTCCGCTTATCCATCGGGAAGTACCGTTTTTTGTGGCTATACATCCATCGAGCGATTGCGCTATTTTACCGACAACATAGGGCATCCCTGTTGTAATATGATACATAAACATCCGATTAACCCAACGACATTCTTCCTCCAAAATCCCTGCGGTGACTTCAATACCCGCTGCATGCAAGGCTTCTATTCCTTTGCCTGCGACTAATGGATTAGGATCAACCATACCAATGACCACGCGCTTTACCTTTTTTTCGATAAGCAAATCAGTACAAGGAGGTGTTTTTCCAAAATGACTGCATGGTTCTAAATTGATGAAAACTGTCGCTCCTGCCACATCAGTTGTTGCATTATGTATCGCCTGTACTTCAGCATGACCTTCACCATATCGTTCATGCCAACCTTCCCCGATAATGGTATCATTTTTAACGATGACGCAACCCACACGCGGATTAGGCGAGACTCTGCCACTTCCTTTTAAAGCCAAGATCAGCGCTTTTTGCATATAATATGTATCAGATTTCATATCTACCCATACATTGATTCGGAATAAGGAAAAACAAAGATACTGAAAAAGTCCTCACCTTTTTCTCAATACATCATGCGACTCAATCATTTTGCGTTGATATTCTGTATTGATGCACAATATCCGCTATGCCTTTTTGCAATGAAATCCTAGGCTCCCAACCCAGTTGTCGAGCATGGCTGATGTCGAGCAATTTACGCGGTGTGCCGTCCGGCTTAGACATATCAAAGACAAACTCACCCTGCCAATCCACGGCTTCTCGTATCATCTCGGCAAGCTCATGAATGGTATGATCATTACCCGACCCACAATTAATAAACTCGCCTGTTTCCGCTGCGGAATATTTGTCCATAAAATAGACCGCTGCTTGCGCCATATCGTCTGCATGTAATAATTCTCTGCGGGGTGTACCACTGCCCCATATTGTGACTTGATTGTCTCGTATTCCGACTTCTGCAAGAGCATGCCGTATGCCATGATCCGACAATGTATCGGGATTGGGATGTATGCCAAAACCGAACGGATAAAGCATAATATCACGGCGCAATGTTTCCATGTCATTTTGTTGCAAATACTTTGCAAGTATAATTTTACGGATAAGTGCGGGAACAACATGAGATGTTTCCAAATTAAAATTATCATTATGCCCATATAAATTTGACGGCATTAATGACATAAAATTCGCACCGTATTGTTGATAATAGTTTGAACATAATTTAATAGCAGCAATTTTAGCAATCGCATACGGTTCATTGGTTGGCTCTAATTCTCCCGTCAGCAAATACTCTTCTCGTAACGGCTGCGGAGCATACTTCGGATAAATACATGAAGAACCAAGATTTAACAATTTTTTCACACCATACTTCCATGCAGCATGTATCACATTGGAAGCAATCATAATATTGTCATAAATAAAATCGGCACGATATGTTGAATTTGCTACAATACCGCCAACTTTAGCAGCACACAAAAAAACATATTCAGGGCGCTCTTTTTCAAAAAAATCATTCGTCGCTTGCTGATTGCGTAAATCAAGTTCTTTACTTGTACGGGTAAGAAGATTCTCATAGCCGGATTGTTGTAATTGACCATAAATGGCAGAACCGACTAAACCTCTGTGACCGGCTATATAAATTGTAGATTTCTTGTCCATGAATTGCTATCAGAAAAAAAATGTAGTGTGTCGTCATGTATTCACGCTTTGCATGAAATTGTCGCCAATATACTATATTTTCTTCGTTTATGAAGAGTGTAAGTAACAAATATACAGAACTCATGTAATGAGGTCATAAACGTTCTTAACCATATAATCCGTAGTTTTGCATTCGTAATCGTTTTCAAACAATAAGGATATACTTCATGGAGTTATTTGTATGCCGCGGGTTTTCCGGGCAGATAGTACGCATGAACTGCGAAGACAGTTTGCCCGTACAACATATCATTTATGCTATGGCGGATCAACTCGGAATCAATTGGCAAAGAGAACGTTTAGGGCTTTATAATCTGACACAAGATGTCGAGTATTCACCTGAAGATACCCTTGCCGGCAAAGCCACTCAGTCCGGTGATTTAGTCATGTTGGCTGATGGCGGTTCATGCCACAAAAAAGATTAGTATTGCAATAATCACCATTAC
Organism: Ignavibacteria bacterium UBA2373; assembly: GCA_002344005.1. Taxonomy (GTDB): domain Bacteria; phylum Bacteroidota; class Ignavibacteria; order Kapaibacteriales; family UBA961; genus UBA2353. The sequence continues at coordinate 16,556 of DDTD01000009.1, forward strand.
TCATCATCAGAAATGGTGATTTTTTTTGTGCGATATTGTTTTTTTTCCGATTGTTTCTTCTTCTTTGACAGACGCTCCTCAATATCAGAATATGAAGGTGTTGTTTTTGTACGTTTTTTAGGAATTTCCAAAGCACGAAGAATAATATCTCGCAATTTTTTATAGGCAATTTCAATATTCGTTTTTTGGCTGCGTGTTTCCTGAACGGTAATAAGTAACTTTCCTTCACTGTCAAATCGTAGCGATTTCTTTTGTGACAATGCTGTTTTCGCATAATCGGGAAGTGACTCGCATTGTATATAATCAAAGAGTAATTGAATTTTTGTTGATGTTTTATTCACATTCTGTCCACCCGGACCCGATGACCTGACAGCATACATACTTATGTTGTCGGCTTCAATGGTTATGGTATCGTTTATAATAAGAGGTGATTTCATTATTGCGTCACATAAAATGGATATATAAAAATAGAATTATTCACAATCACTCTACAAAAATACACTCCATAATGAGTATTATCCCACTCACACTCCACCATATCCGTATATGATGTATCATGCAATAATGTATGAATACGTTTACCTGACACATCGTAAATTTCAGCATGTACCGATTCGCCGGCTGTACACATAATATGGAATACTACCTTAGAATTATGATTATAGTGTATGAAGACATTATTATATTTATCAATTTTTGGTTCTTCTATATTGCTCATTATTCTACGAGGATAAAAGTATAAATGGGGGGGGATTTTTAATGGAGATTCTTCACTTACCGTGATATAGCCATTACCTGAAGATGTCCAACAGACTGCTTCACCTTGTGGTTCAAGTTCATACGATACAGATGTGGATTGACGGTTAAATGTTTGCTCTATCGTTTCACCCGAATTTCTTTTCCAATAATACATATTCGCATAAGATTTGAGCAAAATTTCCATACCATTCGGGGAAATATCGCCACCGACAATACCGGTAAAAGGTAATACCGCAATTTTTTGTAAAGTCGTCGTTTCACTTACAGATTGCGGATATGAAAAACGATAAACATGTACATTATCTTCGCGTTTACTGACAATATATATATCTTTTGTTAATGGGTCAAGCAATACAGTTTCGGCATCTCGATTTCCATCGGGATATATATAACGCAGTATATCAAATTGAGTAAGTATTGTATCTGTTTTTGTAGGAGAAATTTTTGGTTCTTCTATTCGAATAATTGATTTCTCGGAATAGACAGCATTATTGTCACCTATTTCACCGATATAAATATATGAACGATATTCGTTCGGACCATTACCGACTGCAATATCTTCCCAATCTCTATTTTGAATATCAGCAAGTCGAACCACAGCACGCAATGAACATAATGTATCAACAAGAAAAATTTGTGGCTCATCACCCGAATCATTATGAAGCCAATACATATCACTATGAATTTTTGATGCTGCTATTCCTGATGCTTCATTTATACTTTTGGGTATTATACATTTATCCTCACGTGAACCAAAAAATGGTTGTGACAGTATGGAATCAGAACCCAATACCATCACAATAATTATGCAGAACAAGCAGATTCTGTTCATAGATTTTTTTGATAGCTTTATTATGAAGGTGAATATTCTGTGAGTATAGCAAGTATTGCTGCACGTAAGTTTTTTTCATTTTCAATTGTGCGATTTTCCAGACTAATGTATATTGCCAAGGACACAGCATTATGATGTACTGCGCGTACATCAACACGAAGCGATGTCGGGTCAAATTCAATACTGCCATAGGGCAATCGAGAAACAATATATTGACGTAACTCATTGGTATTTTTCACTCTATGAGAATCCATTTCAGCTTCTATAATTATCATGGATTCTACGCATCGCGAATAATTTACAATGCTTTGTGAGATAACATTATTATTCGGTATGATGATTACATCCCCATTATCACCAAGCAACTCTACATTCAAGAAATTGATATTAATAACTTTACCATGAGTATTATTAATAGTAACTTCATCATGAATATGGAGAATATCCGTAAACATAAATATCATCCCGTTAATAATACTTGTCACATATTCACGAGTAACAATTGCCAATGCGGCGGCAACAATACTGAATGCAGTAAAAAGTGCTTTTACATCAACATTAAATGCGCCGAGTAAAGAAATAAACAATATAACTGCACCGATAACTGAACTTATACGTTGCACACCAAGTGTGAAATTATTATTTGTACGATTGTTATCAAGATTATTGCGCCGAGCATATACACCCAACACCAATCGTTTCACTATGGCAAGTATCAATAATGCTGTTGAATACAATAAAACGGCATCAAAATATCGGGCAGGAATACCATACTTTTTATTAAGATTCGGAAATTCTGCTTGAATATAAATTAACAGTACAAGACTAATTATATACAAAGTCAATATAAAAACTCTTCGCATCATAGTATTTTTCTCTTCTGATTTTTAACAATATTTTCTTCTACTGTATAATACCTCAATTCACCGCCAAGTCCTTGAATTTCTTTGTTTTTACTATCCTTGTATCCACTCATGACATTTTTTAATCGAGGATAGCATACTTCTGCACATATATTATTTTCATTATTTGTTATGAGGATACATTGCCTATTGCCGCCATCTTCGCTATTAAGTGACAGAACCGCATGACAAGTAGTGCCCGATCCGGCAAAAAAATCAAGTACCCGCACATGACGTGAATTGTTATGCAAACCAATAAGAAATTTTATTAAAGCTGTTGGCTTCGGATAATGAAAAATATCTTGATGTAATATTGAACGTAATTCATTACTCCCCACACCGTTCATAAATTCGCACAAACCGCGATATGGTATATATCGTCGTCGAATAGCATCATTATTATCCACATATTGATACTGCTTGATATATACTTTCCATTGACCTGATTTATTCTTTTTTTCTACAATAAATCCATGTGTTTTACCCCATTCATATTTTTTTTTGCTCCAACGCCATGTATTAGGTTTACCTTCAGTTCCGCCTGGATAGAGCATTGTTCCGTCGGGCATTGTTATTGGGTAATCCAGTGTTTTGCTATAACTGCCCTTATAGTCCAAATCGCGAAGATAATATTTACCTCTACGTCCGGAATATTCATCGGCATATTTGTATTTTTTATCTTTTTCCGTATGAACTTCTTGTTGTGCAAAGACTGTTTGTGAGGCATTTTTTCCATAGCATAATACATAATCAAATTCAATGGCTACTTTATCGGTATCGTGACCGGCACCACTTTTACATCGTCTGACAATATTCACAATAAAATTATGTTCACCAAATATTTCATCTAATAATAATCGAAGATGTGCATGTTCATTATCATCAATAGAAATAAATATTATGCCGTCATCAGCAAGAAGAGTATATGCTAATCGCAAACGTTTTTCCATAAATGATAGCCATTCCGAATGACGGTACTCATGTGTATGTCTGCGAAAAGTATCTTTGTACCGAAAATCTTTATTACCGGTATTATAAGGAGGATCTATATAAATAATATCAACTTTTTTATCATATAATGCTGTCAATGCACGTAAAGCCGGTTCATTATCACTTTCAATAAGTATATGAAAATCATTTGCATTATCACTTTCTTGTTCAGCATTCAATTCCAAAGATATTTGTGATAATTGATTATTTGTCGATGAGAATTTTTTATTTATTCGACGACTTTTATCTTCAACAAGTACGGGAATGTGTATATCTGAGTCTTTACTTTCTGTGGATTCTTCCCATACAAGTCCATATTTTTTTGATTGTTCATGCTGACGTATATATTCTATCAACTCATTTTTTGTCCATTTTTCATATTTATTCGGCATTGTATTCCCTTTTTAGATATTGTTGTAAAAGTTCCACAATACGGGGCAGACAATCGCCACTTTTTTCCTGAATTGCGATGTTTGCATACGGGGTAAACGACGTTGATGTCGGATTTATTTCAACACAAAATGCTCCTCTGTTTTTTGCGGTAAACGGCAAATAAGCAGCAGGATACACTTCCACTGATGTACCAATGGAAAAGAAAACATCACAGTGTCCGGCACTATATTCTGCTTTTTCATATATTCCATCGGGTAAATTTTCTCCAAACCACACCACAGAAGGTCGTATATTACCACCACAGTTACTACAGAATGGTAATTCTTTGCTCTGGATATCTATATCTTGTATATAAGGACTATTGCATATTACACAATGATTTTCAATAATATTTCCATGTAATTCTAATATATTTTTTGTTCCCGCTCTTTGATGTAATCTATCCACATTTTGCGTTATTACTGTGCAATTCGGTATGTATTTTTCAAAGTCGGCAAGTGCATAATGTCCTGCATTGGGCTGTGCATCCGCAATAATAGCTCGTCGGTAATTATACCATTGCCAGACCCGATCGGGATTGCGTAAAAATCCTTTCATACTTGCCAATTCTGTCGGATTAAACTTAGACCATAATCCATCAGGATCACGAAAAGTTGCAATACCGCTTTCTGCCGATATGCCGGCACCGGTAAATATAGCTACATCGCATGCTGCTGCAAGATGTTCTATGAGAATATTATAGGATTCCATAGCTGATTTTGTGTAAAAAACCCCGCACAAAGTATGCAGGGTTATTATCATGAATATATTCGTCTGTCATTTTATTTTTTGTCTATATTTCATACTCAACACATATCATTACTGTTTTTGTGATTCATCATATAAACGACGCAGTAATTGCACATCTTCCCAAGTATATTTTTTCCATTCAGGATTACGTAATAAAGCCGCAGGATGATAGGTAACAAGCATATTTACACCATGATAATCAAATACTTTCCCACGAATATCCGCCATTTTAAATTTTTGTTTCAGCAATGTATTGGCTGCTGTTAAACCGACTGCTAATATAAACTTTGGCTTAATTAATTCAATTTGCTTAAGCAAATAAGGTTCACATTGTTCTACTTCGCTCGGTATGGGGGTACGATTGTCAGGCGGACGACATTTCAAAATATTGGCAATAAATACTTCTTCTCTTTCAAAATTAATTGCTTGAAGAATTTTGGTTAGCAATTGACCTGCTCTGCCCACAAAAGGTTCGCCTTTTGCATCTTCGTCTGCACCCGGTGCCTCGCCTATAACCATAATATCAGCATTGGGATTACCTACACCAAATACAAACTTTGTCCTTGTTTTTCCTAAAGGACATTGCATACACTCGCATATTCGTTTTTGCAAGACCTCAAGCGACGAAGACTGTTGCCATTCGCTGTTAATAGTCAATGTTATTTCGGGCTCTTGTTGTGCAATAGTATTTTGTGAAGTAGATTGTTGTACAGGAAAGGATTCCAACCCCTTGTAAATCACATCACCAAATACTTGCTGATGCTGTTTTATATAGCGTATTGCTTTTTGCACAGATGTTTCATTATTCATAATATATATCACATATCTTAATCAAAGAGTTTTTGCGATTCACCCACAACAATAATACAATTAGCCAATGGTATAATTATTGGCGGTAATGGAGCAGGTGGTGGAGGTGGGGGTGTATTTTTTTTCTTTTTATTCTTTTTCTCATTCGGGTCAGGTGCCGGAGGGGGCGGTACAGGCGCGGCTTCTTCACGCATTGGAAAAGGTATGGTTGAGATAAATGATATACGTTTTTTCCCTGATTTTACTTCTCCCAGAGTTGCCATAAGTGCTTCCGTACGACTTTGCTGTAATGTATTATCATCGGCTAAGTCTCCAAAAACCGCAATTTTAATGGTCATTGAGCGATTTTTATTGAGTATGTCAATTATTTCTTTCATTTTTTCTTGCCCATCGGTCGTCAATGCGGTTGATCCCTTTTCAAAAGCAAAACCATTAAAGAGTTCTAGTCCCGACACAACTCTTTTTACGGTAAAATCTTTACGTATTTCTGTGTATTTTTCCACAGGGTCAAGAGAAAATTGCATTATTTCCCTTAAGATATTTTGTCCTGTAAATATAACCGTATATTTCTGCCCCGGTTTCAGAACCGCCTGATAATTACCTTGTTTGTCAGACTTGGCGCGTACGGGATTATCGGCTTGGTCACGGAAGCTGATTTCTGCTTCTACAGGCGCTTCCGAACCTTGTTCCTTGATTGTGCCTTTGAGAAGAACCACAATATCATTTTGGGCAACTAGCGTATATGTTCCATTCAGCACCAAAAGCGTAAGTGCAAGGATAGTAAGAACAAAACGATTTTTTTTACTATACTTCATTTGTACCTCTAAAGAAAAATATGTGACAAGAAGTGGAAAAATAAGAAATTATTTGTATTTGGCATCTGCACCATACTATAATACTGTATAGTCCCATAAGACCGCTAACGCTTCCATGGCACGAGTTGGCGTTTCTTTTGATGGTCTTGCAAAGGTATTTGTTGCTGACACAAAGTGCGAAGTGCATTAAAAACCGGCACAAAATCTTGGCGATTATCGGGTATCGTTTTCACCGATTCATCATAGTATATGGTGTCTATATTACTACGAAATTTCACAACTGTTTTAACAATCAGTGTCAATGATGTGGATGCACTATCAGCAATTGCGTCCAGATAGACCGTTCGGACACTCATACCATCATCGAAATTCTTTACTGTATTAAGTGCATAATGATGTGGTCTGTGATAATTGATAAATCCATAGCGATGTAATGTGTCATTTATATGTGATACAAATTCATTTGATGCACATGTACATCTGCATTTTAAGGTAGTTGGACGAGCTACACGTGTATCAGCACAAGCAAACAATGCACAACAACCGAAAAGGATATATGGCAGTATTTTAAGCATCAAGTGAATGGTAAGTGAATATAATTTTGGTTAAACTTTTGTGGTAATCGGGATCATTATTTTGTCTTTTTTTGCAGTTTTTTTAGCTTTTCGAACAAATCTTTTTCTTTTGTCGTCAGTCCTGTTGGTATATGCACAATAAGTCGAACATATAAATCACCGAATTCACCGTCAAGCCCATGCTTCGGCATACCCAATCCTTTTAATTTTTTTATTGTTCCGGACTGTGTCTCAGGCATTATGTTCATTTTTACCGTACCTTTTAATGTAGTAATAGCAATTTCTCCGCCAAGAACAGCAGAGAATAAATCAACAGGTATATCCGCTTCAAGATCATTGCCTGTTCTTTTGAAAACGGAATGTTGATTAATATGTACAGTAAGAAATATTGTGCCTATTTCTTGTTTGGTTGTTGCGATTTTTAGTTTTTGTCCATCTGCAATGCCGGGCTTTAATTTTATATCCACGGATTCTGTGCCCACAGAGACTTTTACTGTTTTACCGGAATATGCTTCTTCTAATGTTAAAGTAACAGAAGCAGTAGTTTCTTTAGTATTCACTTTGGAACGTTGAGATGACTTGGTATCTGACTTATTTTTTCCGAACATATTTTCGAAAAATTCAGAGAAATTTGAACTTGAATCCTCAAAATCTTGCTGTGGGGATGAACGTGTGGTATTTTTCTTTGTAAATTCTGACCAATCTCCCCATTTAAAGTCACTGCGTGGATTGGACGTAGTTTGTTGGAAATTCTTCCAGCTTGACCCTAATCTATCGTATTTAGATCTTTGCTCGGCATTACCAAGAACTTCATATGCTTCATTAATTTCTTTGAATTTTTCTTCAGCTTTTTTATTATCTTGATTACGATCGGGATGATATTGTTGCGCTAATTTTCTGTATGCCTTTTTTATTTCATCGGCAGTAGCGGTTTTCGGAACACCAAGTACCTTGTAATAATCTTTATGACTCATAATTGATATTGTCTTTCATAATATACTTTTGGGGTGACGAAAATTTTCAACACAATGCAATCTAACAAGTTAGTTCTTTATTCTTCGGTAGATAGCTTTGTTACTTCTGTGTCAATTTTAACAGGATATTCACCTGTAAAGCAAGCATTACAATATGCTTGTCCTTCTGTTTGCGGCACCGAGTCCATTAGTTTTTCGACAGATAAATAATGGAGCGAATCCACATCTAATTCTTTGCCGATTTCTTGCTGATTACTGTGATGATTTGCAATAAGTTCTTTGTGACTCGGAAAATCCATACCATATTGACATGGATGGGTAATAGGTGGAGATGTAATCCGTAAATGCACTTCGGCAGGCAATGCTTCACGTAATAATTTCACAAGTGATTTGGATGTTGTGCCGCGCACAATAGAATCATCAATAACAATCACTTTTCTGTTTTCAATAACCCCTCGAACAACATTAAATTTTGTTTTTACCTTAAATTCTCTTTTATCTTGTCCGGGTGCAATAAATGTTCTTCCCACATAATGACTGCGAATAAGCCCTATTTCATATTTTACCGATAATCCATCTTTTTGACTTTGCCGCGCAAAACCCAATGCTGCGGTATTACCACTATCGGGAACGGCTATAGCCACCGTTTTGATATTTTCATTATCATCTGTAACCGGATTTTCTTTAGCAAGATTTTTTCCTAATTTTCTTCGTACTTTATCAACGGGGTGTCCGAAAATTTTGCTGTCGGGACGGGAAAAATAAATATACTCAAAAATACAGTGTCGTGCCACAGGTGTGGTATCTTCTATTGTCACAGATTTTATTTCACCTGTTTTTACTGTAGATTCATCAATAATAACAATTTCATTATGTTTTACATCCCGCACATATTCTGCACTGATAATATCTAAAGCGCATGTTTCTGAGGTGACAATATATGCATAGGTACCGTCCTCATTTTGTTTTCGCCCTATGCACAAAGGTCTGAACCCATGTGGGTCACGTGCCGCATAGAGGGCATCGTCGGTCATAATTACCAAAGAAAATGCACCTTTGGTCACACGAAGGGCTTGCTGTATTTGCAGCAATTGTGTGGCTTGTTTACTGCGTGCAATCAGATGCAAAAACACTTCACTGTCAGTGGATGTATTGAACAAAGCACCTTCTTCTTGCAATTCTGTGCGAATCTCTCGGGTATTGGTAAGGTTACCATTGTGGGCTAATGCCAAACTGCCCATGCGATAATTCATACGAAAAGGTTGAACATTGGCAAGTGAGTTGCTTCCCGTTGTAGAATATCGGTTATGAGCAATAGCTGCTTTTCCACGTAATGTATGGGTAAAAACTGTCGGTTCTGAGAATACATCAAGTACCAGTCCCTCACCTTTTATTTCCGTAAAGCGCATTCTGCCTTTTTGTTCATCACGGTTGGCAACCACAATTCCCGCAGCTTCCTGCCCTCTGTGTTGAAGAGCATGCAAAGCATAATAGCTCATCACAGCCGCTTCCTTATGATTAAAGACTCCAACAATTCCACACATAAATAACTCCGCTTTGATTAAATTTTATACAAAATTACGGCAGTCTGATGACCTAATGGACGAAGCCTACATGATTGCATTTGGTTTGTGGCTCTTACGTGTTTCGCTTTTTTCATGAATGTCCCCTTCCAATCAAAGCTCATGACTCTCTCTATTCTGCTGCCTTTAACCGTAATTGTATAAATTTTGTGTATTATGTGTAAGTTTGCTTTTAATGTGTTTTCATAATGCCAAGCAAGGAGTTTCAGTATGATAAGTTACTGGGAAAACGATATTTTCGCACAAGCAGATTTTATAGTCATCGGTGCGGGTATTATTGGGCTATCCACAGCAATATCATTGCAAACACGCTATAAAAAGGCAAAAGTGTTGGTCATTGAAAGAGGTACATTCCCTACAGGTGCCAGTACACGTAATGCCGGATTTGCCTGCTTTGGTTCTTTGACGGAATTAGCCGCAAATATCACAGAATGGGGAGAAGACACAACATATACGATTGTTGAAAAAAGAAAAAAAGGATTGGAATTGCTACGCAATCGCCTACGCAGTGATGAAGCGTGTGGCTATGAACAGTTCGGCGGTTATGAGCTTATTACTCAGCAACAATCTCATCATCTCGAAGCAATGCACAATATCAACACGATGCTGAGTCCTATCTTTGGATCCTCACCGTTTCTTGATTATAGTGCATACAAACAACAGTTTGGCTTCGGTGATTCTGTTACCGGATTATTATATTCTCCTTATGAAGGTCAAATACATTCGGGAAAGACAATGGCTTCATTAGCTATGTATGCAAAGCAAATGGGTATAGAAATACTGTATGGGGTGAATGTGCAGTCTTTATGTGCTGATGATAAAGGAGTGGATATAGATGCGCAGATTGCACCTATGAACTCCGATTGTTCATTCCGTGCCGATTATGTTGCTGTGTGTACTAATGCCATGATACCGACTCTGCTTCCCGGCACTCCTATTGTTCCCGGCAGAGGTCAAGTACTTATCACATCGCCGATAGAAAATATACCATTTCGTGGTGTGTTCCATTATGACGAGGGTTATTATTACTTCCGTAATGTCGGAAATCGCATATTGTTAGGAGGCGGAAGGAATATTGATTTTGCAGGAGAACAAACCTATGATTTCTCTCTCACAGATGCTATTCAATATGCTCTTGAGACATTGCTCCAACAAGTCATCATACCGAATCGTGAATATAGAATTGAGCATAAGTGGTCAGGAATCATGGGCTTCAGTGATACTAAATTGCCTATTGTCAAATTTGCGAATCCAAGAATAGCTATCGGATTCGGCTGCAATGGAATGGGCGTAGCTTTAGGTAGTCTTATTGGTGAGGAAACTGCAAATTTATTCGACCAATGAGTCAAAAACAATTGAGTTTTCTCACTATAAATCATTGTTTTAGAAAAACTTATTCATTGGTTTACCCCTAAAATTCAAGGAATAAGTTTCCATTCTACTTTCTTTGTTGTTTGAAGCGTCTTAGGAAAAGATTTGTCCGAATCTTGAATAACATCATTCATATTTTGGTTTTGTTCCGTAATTTTGCATAGCCTCACAGTAATAAAAAGGTATTTTCACCATTAATTTGAGAGCGTGTTTCCCGATGACAAAACCGTTGAGCGTATTGTTTGTGTCCAGTGAGGTTTACCCCTTTGCGAAGACAGGCGGCGTGGCAGATGTTTCATATTCATTACCATTAGCATTGCGTGACTTAGGGCATGATATTCGTGTCATGCTACCCAAATATGGCTCAATCAGCGAAAGAAAAAATAAGATTCACGAAATCAATCGTTTGAAGGATATCCCCATTCCGGTAGGTGATACTGTATCTTTGGCGACAGTGAAATCATCCTCTATGTCCAACCCACGTACAAAAGTTCAAGCATATGTCACAACCAATACAAACTATTTAGACGCATATAAAGGTTTTTATGCCGACCCCGTAACGGGAATTGACTATGAAAATAATGATGAACGTTTCATTTTTTTCAACAAAACTGTTTTGCAGACATGTTTACTTCTTGGCTGGTTTCCCGATATTATTCATTGCAATGACTGGCAAACGGGTTTGATACCTGCCTTAGCGCGAGAAATGTATCCCGAAGAATTTAAGAATACTAAGATAATCTATACTATCCATAATTTCGGGAATCAAGGAAGTTTTCCTGCTGAGAGCATAGCCAAAGTCGGTTTACCGGAAAGTGCTTTAGAGAGTATCACCCACAATGGGCGACTCAATTTCATGAAAGCTGGTATAGTCCACGCAAATCGGATATCAACAGTAAGTCCAACGTATTGCGGTGAAGTATTAGCCGGCAGTGAATTATCGGACGGACTTGATGACTTGTTGAAAAAAACACCCGAAAAAATGATGGGGATTTTGCATGGTGTGGATATGATGACATGGAATCCTGCCATAGATAGTTTAATAGCAAAAAAATACACCGCTGAAACTTTAACCAACAAAATTCCTAATAAAGAAGCATTGCTCAAGCGTTCCGGCTTGCCTGTTCATTTGGATGTTCCCCTTATTGGTATGATTGGTCGTTTGAATGAACAGAAAGGTGTGCACTTAATTCTCGAAGCTGCCGAAAGACTTTTTGCCGAGGATATTCATTTTGTTCTTTTAGGTGATGGCGAGCAAGAAATGAAGCAAAAATTTGCAGAACTTGCCGAGCGTTATCCGCATAAAGTATCCGTGACACTCGGTTTTGATGATGACTTGGCTCATTTGATTGAAGCGGGTGCCGATATGTACCTTATGCCTTCTTTATTTGAACCTTGCGGTTTGAATCAGCAATATTCCTTGGTCTATGGAACCGTACCCATTGTGCGTTCAACCGGTGGTTTAAAAGACACGGTGTTTGAATACAATGAAGAAACGAGCGAAGGCAATGGATTCGTATTCAATGAGTTTTCCGCAGATGCGATGCTTGATGCTATTCATCGTGCACTCCGGCTATACAAACAAAGAGATACATGGTTGCAGATGGTAAAACAAGGAATGAAAGAGGATCACTCTTGGGGCAATGCTGCCCGTCAATACAGTGAAATGTATCGCTCTATCATGAAAGATTTAGAATAATATACCGTCTTCGGATAATGACGGGAGAACTAAGAAATAATACAAAAACGCTCGACCACATTTGGCGAGCGTTTTTTCTTACCGATACACCGGCTCTCTCATCAATCGGCATGATGACTATCATACACGCTTCTTCACTCATTTGTGGATTATGTAATAATATAATTCATTGATACACAACTGATTTGCTTAATAAATATACAATGAAAGTAACAACCTATTTCGCAGTTTTATTTTGTACATGTCTGATTATTGTCGGATGCAATGATCGCTTCTCACCCGTGGGGTCAGATTTTCTCACTGATACTATCGGGGTCTTTACTGTATCAACCGATTCGGCTGCACTATTCAAAAAAACGACAACCTATCATCGTAAGATCAGCACCACTACACTTTTTAACAATGGTGTGCTCTATATTGGTAAATCCGGCGATATCGAAGCATTTAGTTTGATACGCATGATTAATATACCCGATACATTATCACAGCTAAACGCCTCTGATATTGTGTCGGCAACGCTCAAACTCGAACCCCTACGCTATACTTTCGGTGATTCCATAGCTAATATGCTCCAATTCTCTGTCGTAAAAGTCAATAAATTGTGGCGACCTACGGCAACTCTTGACACCATCACTCAAGAGTATTTCGATTCAAAACAATTGGCTTCTTTTTCCGGGACTATTCCTCTCAAAGACAGTGTCGCAGCTATCGCTATGGATTTCGATAAAGATATTCTCGTGGATTGGTTCAAGTTGCGCAAACTCTCAGGCAATGATTCAGCCATTTACGGCATTGCATTGCGTCCGCAATCGGGCAGCACTCTTATCAGAAGTTTTTCCACCGGTCTTGTGGGCAATACACAAAGAAAGTCATCTACGATTGAAGTTGTCTATCGCCGTGACAATTCTGCTCTCGATACGGTTATATTACGCTCAGGATACGATGCCTCATTTCTAAGTGCCCCAATCCCGCAAACCGACGATATTGTCTTACAAGGAGGTTTACCTTTAGTCACCGAGTTAGTATGTGATTTTTCGTCTTTACCCCCGAATGTAGCCATACAAAGAGCCGACTTGGTATTAACTTTTGACCCATCACGCAGTTTGTTCGGCAATAAAGGTACAGATTCTATCCTAACTGCAACCTATGTTGATTCCACAAGAAACAACTTACTCGGTACAACCTTTGGTATTCGTACCAAAGGAACAAATACATTCACCTATCCGCTGGTCTCAGGTTTTGTCGAAGCCGGTTATAGAGGAAAAAACAAAGCAGGCACCTTACTGTTGCAAGTCTATGACAGAATTGCGAGAACTGATCGTTATATGTTTTACGGTATCAATCATCCCGATAAATCTAAACGCCCTAAAATGACAATTATCTATTCAACACGACCATAATTTATGAAGCGTATTTTTTCAAACACATATTATGTGATGATTGCCCTCACAGTTGTTGCTCCCACAATCATGATGGGGCAAGGCGGTTCAAATTACTCTATTTTTGGTGTGGGCGATCGAGTCTATTCTATGGGAGCTGGTTATGAATCCTTCGGCAACACACAAATTGCCAATACTATGGCGACCGGTATTAATATTCAAAATCCTGCCGCATGGTCTTTTGCAGATAAAACACGCTTACAAGCAGGTTTCAGATTTAATCAAATAGCCACAAATGATGCAACAACATCAAGCAGCCAGAATAATGGTAAAATGGATGGCATAGGCGTATTGTTTAATGTAGATACCACAACCGGATTTTCCATAGCATTGGGCATAACACCTTATTCAAATGTAAATTATGCCATTTTTACCCCGGTGACTATCACTCTTGATGGCGCATCATCACTTGGCGGCATTACCAATACCTCCGGTCGTGGCGGTATAACACAAGTTTTTGCCGGTGCTTCATACAAAATTTTCGATAATCTAAGAGCCGGAGCTTCCATACTTGGTCTGTTCGGTACTATCAACACAAGCATATCCACACAAATCTATACAACCAATGCACTCAGTTCCGAAATTAACCGACGAGATGCCGTGAGTGGCGGTGGAGTTCACGCAGGGCTGATGTTCACACCCGCAAAAAATCTCACTATCGGTGTGGCGGGGTCATTCTATTCATCGCTTGACATCAGCACAGCTCAACGCAGTATATCGCTCGGCTCAATCAGAATTGGTGACACCACAGCACAATTCACTTCTGCTACCCCCATGCCATCAAGCATCGGCTTAGGTATTTCCTATCGGTCAGGAAAATTTCTGTTTGGTACGGATATACATTTCACCGATTTCTCATCCTTCTCCTATCGTGAAGGAAAATCAGATTATACTTCCGGACAAAGATTTACTTTCGGGATTTCGCGCTTAGGTATTTTTGCGCCCGGTACATCATTCGGCGATCGTATCAATTTCAATATCGGAGGGGGTTATGAAATATTACCCTTTACAGTCAAAAATCAGACTATTGCAGATATGTTCCTCTCTTTCGGTATGGACTTACCCATTACCACAGATGCATTGCTCGGACTTGCACTCACCGGAGGACAACGCGGCACCACCAATAATGGTTTAGTAAAAGAAATGTTTGCTCGCTTTACTGTCAGTGTCACCATCAATGAAATATGGTTCCAGCCCTTTGCCAGAGAATAATCTTTGATTTCAGAACAAGTCAAGACAATATTATGCTCCGCTTATCTACTACTATAGCTATAATTTCTGCCATTCTTTGTAACAATGGGGAGAGTTCGATCATTGTTATACAATAATTGCGCATTTTCACAGTATTACTGTACGGTATATCTGTAGTTGTTATATTTATTACACTTTATTTTGGGAGTTTTTCTATGTCTAAAGTACGTATGCTTTCTTTATTTGCTGTGGCTGCAATTGTAAGTACTTCTTTATCATCCTGCGTATTGACTGTTCCTGTTGCTGCAACGAGCAATCCTATTGGAACAAAAGTAGGAACATCCTCAGGTATGGGTCTTTTGCATATTATTAGACTTTCGCCGGATTCCGGTATTCAACAAGCCGCAAAAAATGGCGGCATTACTAAAATATCAACTGTTGATTTTAAACAAACCGATATTCTCGGTATTTTCCAAACTTATACCTGTACAATTACGGGTGAATAAGAAACGATTCTTTCTTTTGTGTCTATGAGGAACGGCTTTATCAGCTTTCCTCATTCGAATACAATTAGAAAACAATGAAAATTTCATTATCCATCATCGTCATTCTTTATTGCTGCATTATTGGCGGATGCGCGTCCAAAGTACAGAACAATACAGTACGTTTTGGGGTCAATTCCTGCTTCCGACTTTTGGAAGATGAAGCGGTTATTGCGGCTGATAAAGATGTGGAACATTTTTTCACGGAATACTCTTCCTTACCATATATCTCTATGGCTTTTAACCGAGTTATTCGTAACAAAAACAATGAATATATATTTATCAATCTTATTACGGACAAAAAAATACTGGAAATAAAATCTATTATTCAAAATGACTCAATGCTGCGTTCCACCCACAGCCGATTAAGTGTCGGACCAGTATCGGATTATACAGCAACAATAACCGAAAAAAAAGGATATTGGAGCTATTATTTATTCTATCTTGACAAAACCATAGAACAACCCTTTGCTATTATTGTGTGCAGTAAGAACAAAGAAACCGTACAAAAGTATTTTGATTCCCATAATGTTATTATACAAAGGTTAGATTGTGAAGCATCTGAATAAAAATATTGGTCTTGTAATAATAATGTGCTTATTCTGTATTTCATGCAGCGGAGTAAGACCTATCGAATTGTTTTATACAGGCACAAATTCAACAATGTACTTTATACGACCTTTTACAATCAAGGGCGATGAAGGCGATACCGAAATGGATATTACATACAGATATACAGCCGATAAAAATGATACGAATAAAGTCGTCTGCAAATTCACATTTTATTCGGAATGGGCAGGCATTGAGAAAGTAAAAGATGTCTATTTTTTATTGCAACCCGAATCTACCAAAATTACTCTGACCAATATCAACAGATACTATGTGGAGCGTGATAATAATATAGCACGATACGAAGCCCGAATATCATACGATGATTTCAAGAAAATTATCGCTGCATCGGCATGTACATTCCACATTACCATACCCTCCACAACTCTTATCTATGGTCCCAAAGGTTCCATCAACAAAGTACGTGAAATTGTCAAGAGAGAAATAATTGACATGATAGAGTAATTCTTATTATTAACTTGATGACAGTGAATAATAATCTGCATTGACCAAAAAAAATCCCCCACTCATCACTGAATGGGGGATACAATAACGATTGAGGACAAAGTCATTATTATTTCTTTTTTGCTTTTCCGCGGATTTTTTTGACTTCCGCTTCTGTGACCGTTGGTCCTGTATTGCCCCAGCTATTATAGACATACGTAATAACAGCCGCTGCATCCGCATCGGTGTATTTTGCAGGCAACGCTACCATGACATTATTATATTTTTGTCCATTAACGGTAATCTCACCTTTTAAGCCCAATGTCACACTTTCGATGATTTTGTCTTTAGGCATATTTTTCAGATAATCCGATTTTGCAAGCGGCGGATATACCTTGGGGATACCGGCTCCCGTTGCTTGATGGCAGGTTTTGCAGTATTCATTATATACTTTCGCACCTTTGTCCATTACCGCTTTGTCAGCAGAATATGCTGTACCGACCATTGTTGCCATAACACCACAAACGACCATGCCGCGAAGTGCTTTTGCAAGATAGTTTTTCATTGAAATACCTCTTTCTGAATAATGAGTGACTGTTCATAATAGTAAATTTTATGCCACAAAAATCCGAAATCTTCTCTGACCGACAGATGACAATTATCAGATTTGCCGTGACAATGGTATGGAAGTGCGAACATGGCTTATAGTTTACAATAAGACTAAACATTGCTTGTGCGTGGCTTTGATTGAGCTATAATGCCATTGATTATCGCTTTCCTTTTTCTTTCCCAACAGCAGGATTTTAATCTACGATCTTTGAATAAAGCCAATCGGTTGTACCGAAAGGACAATCGGCTGCACTGAAAAGTCAATCGGTTGTATCGAAAAGCCAATCGGTTGCACTGAAAAGCCAATCGGTTGTATCGAAAAGCCAATCGGTTGCACTGAAAAGTCAATCGGTTGTATCGAAAAGCCAATCGGCTGCTTCGAAAAGACAATTGGCTCCACTGAAAAGTCAATCGGTTGTATCGAAAAGCCAATCGGTTGTATCGAAAAGCCAATCGGTTGCATCGAAAAGCCAATCGGTTGTACCGAAAAGACAA
>DDTD01000063.1:0-1489 GCA_002344005.1 Ignavibacteria bacterium UBA2373
AAACCTATAAGGTTTTGAAAACCTTATAGGTTTGGATACGGAATTGCATCTATATGCGCTGTACTTGGCGAATTGCCGAATCATTGAGTCAATACTTGTGCGTTCAGTCAAAAAATGAGTTTTTTGTCTTTAAGAATCTCTTCACAGATTGCTACTAACTTGTTTTTTTGTATTTTTGTTAAGGTCATATCGGGGAGTTGTTTTGTAAGTGTAAGTTGTTGTTGTTTTTGCAAATATACAAACATTCAACTTCCCGACTTTTGTTTAGACAAGTTCATTATAAATTTTGCTATAAAAAACGGTAGTTGTAATTGAACCAACTATACTAACAAGGTGCTTTTGCCCGGAATGTGGGTAAAGAATCTTTATGGAATATGGCAAAAAAGAAAAATGAACAACAGAAAAATGTAAAGGTGTAATTCTTTCACTGATAACGATTAGAGTAGATTAATATGGCAAAGGTAATATTAGATAGTTGGAGAGAAGGACTTGAAAAAGTATCTCTAACAAAACTTCAAGTTAGTATGCTTGGCAAATCATTAACGGAATCAAAAAGTAATGTTGACTGCCTTTTGGATGGCAAAAAAATAATTATTGAAATTGACAGTTTAGACTTGGCAAAAAAATTTTTAAATAATGCTGAAAAAATTGGCGTTAATTGTGAATTAATCTTAGATTCAAGTTTCAGCTAAGGAGTTAACAACTTTGATAGACTAACCATTATATAATTTATGAAAATAATCAAAACTACACATGGATATATATATATGTTTTTAATAAATATAGGTATTATTAGTTTACTCTTTTTTTCTTGTGGTGTGGAAAGAGAGACGATACCTATTCCTTTGATAGTAACACGAGATATACCAATAGAGATTGGTGGTGACCTAGGTGATTTAGATGATTATGATTTTCACGATGTTGCGGACTTTTTTGGAGTTGTATTACATATGCAACGTACTGATTCTGATAGAATTAGCCGTTTTACAATTGGTGCATGGAATAGCGAAGTAGATTCAAATAACAATAAGAATAAGAATTTTATTACTGATGTTTCTTTAGAAGTTACATATTATAGCCCAATGCCTCGAGATCAAGATCCTACACAGTTCTTACAAAAATTACATCAAGAACTAGGATACGAGTCCTTTTATGTTGTAAATAATGCGGATTATTACGAAAGTATTGGTGAAACAGTCAATGATTTTACTGTTCTCCATTACTGGTATGTGAGAAATACAGATTTTGCGATAAGGTTATATTTTAACATCGACACTTCAACTGTATTGCCCCCTAAAATTACTACCCTTGCTGATCAGGATGGTGCATTAGGGATAGACGCTGGACCTGTGCTGCCCGTCAAGCTTATCAAGGGGTATCGGATTGATGTGGCAAAATTCAAACATGATTCGAGAAGAAATGTACAATTAACTAAGACATGGTAAAATTAATATTCTTCTTTCTTTGAAAACTATGAGGCATTTCGATT
>DDTD01000063.1:1574-34797 GCA_002344005.1 Ignavibacteria bacterium UBA2373
ACTGCGTCTGCCACCCCTCAATGATGGGAATTTTTTCGTCTTGATGACACGCGACCCTATGTTTCAGCCATGAGAAATATATGAAATCAAATGTTACATATATAGAGTTGATTATCCATTGAGTATAGAGAGCATATAATAGGAAATAATCGGGCTTGTACTTTTATAGACTATGTGGGTCAATGACTTTTAAGCCATCTATATTTTTAAAATCGGAAATATTGCGAGAAATCACAATTAAGTCATACACTAAAGCTGTGGCAGCTATGATAGCATCGGGCAATTTGGTTTTGTATTTTTTACGAATGACAATACTTGCTTCTACCACATTATTGCTCAAATCAAACACAATAGCATCATTGATAAAATCAGAAAGTATTGTATAATGCTGTTCGGGCGCATTAAAACCAAGCACTTCAATTTTGGTAATCACCGAAATATGAGGCACTGCATCAATAACATCATTCATAAAATCCATACTTGAAGCCGGAAGTTTATTGCCGAGATAATCAATCACAACATTGGTATCCATTAAATATTGCGGTTGTTCCATTCTTTACGACTTTGGGTTACATAATTTTGAAGTTCGTCCGCTATCTCAGAAGGCAATGTTCCTGCATACTTTTCAGAGAGTTTTTGCTGTGGCTCAACACTTTTTTTTAGCACCTTGATGATATGCAAATCTTCCAAGTCCTCTAAAAGTTTATATGCCTTGATATTATTGATTTGTATTAATACTGTTTCCATTTCTTACGATTCTTCATTATATTGTTACAACGCCATTACATGCAAATATACATAACCTATGTGCAATAGGAGCAAATACGAAGCAGAGAAATTCTATCATAAGCAATGGACAGGCATATTAACGGCGAAAACTACTAAAACTGATTCTCTACAGCAGCAAGCCAATTGCTACCCGCGACCCTGTGTTTCAGCCATGGGAAAGCCCGTACTCGGCTATGGGTGGTAATCCCATTGTGTTCAGCGACCCGCAGGGGTTGGATGCCGGAAGTGCTCAATTCCCGAACCTACCTCAAAATTCTGACTTTGGAAATCCTAATGAACATAATTCAGGAGGTACATATAATGCTGACGGTATATGTAGTCCGACCACGTCGGAATCACAGACTCCGACGGAGGAAGTAGTTATAAAACCGACCCCATTCGTTGTTCCGACAAATAACGCAACTATTGATATTCCAAGGGATGATGCTTATAGAGCATTTGCAAAAGCATGGGACAGGTTTAATAAAGACAAAGCAAATTCCTCATTCTCGACAATGATTTTACAAGAATTGAGTAGATTTGCCTATGAAAATGCTAATAACCTACAAATCACTGTATCGAATATAACTACTCGTCTCTATCTTAGTCGTGCAGCGACCAATATAAAGGGCGAAATAGTTAATAATAATGAGATACGTGATGCGAGCTACGGAATACTTGCTGACCTATTGACAATGGGAGCAGGTAACGCGCCAAAAGCGGCAGATAAAGTATTAGATATTGTAGAAAATTTAGCTGATGTCGCGGAGGTTTTGAACTCCCGAGGTGAAGCATATCCTAAAGTTATAGTGGAGGGTTATGGAGAAATCCCTTTTCCAAGTGGACAAATTACTAAAATGCGTAGCCCACCGGACTTAAGAGCTAAATTCGCCAACATCAGAAAAAGTAAAAAATTTAAACAATGGTGGGAGGCACAAGGAAGAGAATGGCCAACACCGACACAGGGTAGTCAAATAGAGATACATCATATCCAACCATTGGGACATGGTGGAACAAATGATTTTGAAAATATGGTCCCACTAGATAAAAATACTCAACATAAACTTTTTAATCGTTGGTGGAGNNAGAAAAACTTAGCACTATATTTGTTAATAAGACAAATATGACATCAGAAGGTTTTGAAACTATTTCAGTTAAAAACCAAGGTGCGACCATAAATGAAGTTGAAAGTTTAAACAGAGATTACCTTAGTAAACTTCCAAATGATTATATTGAGTTCTTGAAAAATTGTAACGGATGCACTCTGTATGATGTAGACGGGCAATATGGCTTCATTTTTTTTGGTACAAATCAGATTGAACAAGAAACAGAAGGTTTCAAAGAAGTTTATGAAAATGAATGGGATGAATCAATAGTACTATTTTGTTCCGTTATGGGTTCTGGAGATTTTTTAGGTTTCCGATTACTATCTGATTCGTATGAAATAATTGACTGCTATCATGAAGACAATCCGAAAGACTGGGCTGTTATTTCTACTTCTTTTTCTGATTTTATGAACAAATTAATTGATAGTAAAGGGAGTAGTTTTTGGTTAGAAGGAAACAATAATAGTCTTGATGATTAAGTAGTAGAACCGTGGAAAACACAAGAAAAAAAATTAGATGTATAGTAAAGTATGAAAATGTTGTAGAAGGTATCTACAACTATGCAATTTTCTTACCACTGAAAAGCGGTTGGAGCAATAACAGTCTATATACTTGCACAAATTGTGGTGAATTGTTTGTAATTGACTGGGAAAATCCAGAAACAGAAAATCTCAATGCAAAACAAATTGCTGGCTCAACTTTATGTCCAACTTGTAATCTTACTTTATCTTTACATCTGGTAAGTTACCCTGAAACAATAAGAATTTCAGAAAACGTATTTGGTAGTTTAGCTAATTATCCTTTTTCAAATGAAGATGAAGAATCAGAGATTATAGAATTTTATGAATTGAGACCTTCATTAAAATGACTGTAATAGAATTGATGTAATTTCAATTCTGTATCGTCGCTAAGGGTTAAGAACTTTGATAGACTAACTCTTTCANNCAGGCTCAATGACCGCATTTCGATTAGCCCCATCCCAATTCCCCGACGGGGAAGGCGAAAAAGAGGGGCGCAGTTTTGGGGTACATAATCCACTCCGTCAGACTGCGTCTGCCACCGAGGAATGAGAAACCGCCCCGTCCGGCGGACACCCCTCCGATGGAGGGGATGAATTTCAGCGGTGGATAAATCCCGAAGGGATGGCACGTTTATAGAATTTGTGTTTGATGTGATGGCGGCTTTTCGTAAACCTATATGGTTTTGAAAACCTTATAGGTTTGGAGACGGAATCCACCCCGTCCATTTCGACTGATGCGTGAAGTACATCACCCACTGCTCAGCAATGCAGTGTTGTCACGTACATTTAGTATGGATCAACTCATAGTTTTATACACAAACTCTTTGATATGTGGAAGATAAGCGAGTCCGGCGCTGACATTAACCCCACTGTTCTGTCGGCTCAGAAGTGCATTGCGGAAAGAGAAGACCGTGATGGCTGATAATTATTTCGGGAGAAAAAATCTCATTCTCGTATTTTTGTGGGCGAATGGAGGAAACATCTGTGTATGGTTTCTCTAAGACACAAACCATGAATAAGGTATGTACGCATATCGGTATTTATGGACAAAACGACATTCACGGCATCATTATAGAAGAGCAATCAGGATTCAGCATGAAATTATCACTTATAAAGCAAACAGACAGCACACAATCAACAATAGAAGGATTGCTCGGGCAATTAAATCCGACACAAAGGCAAGCGGCAGAAACTACCGATGGACCGGTGTTAATTATTGCGGGCGCAGGCAGCGGTAAAACTAGGGTGCTGACTTTCCGGGTTGCTCATTTGATTCAAAAAGGTGTGCTGCCTCAATCCATACTTGCTCTGACTTTTACCAATAAAGCTGCATCGGAAATGAAGTCAAGAATTTCAGCACTTGTGGATCCTTTATTGGCAAAAAAAGTATGGGCGGGTACTTTCCATTCGATTTTTGCACGTATTTTACGGATTGAAGCGGAATTAATCGGGTATGATTCGACATTTTCTATTTATGATGCCGACGATTCTTTGAGTATTATCCGTGCTTGTATGAATTATGCGGGTGTTTCGACACAACAAATAACAGCGCAATCAATTCGTGGTAAAATATCACATGCGAAAAATCAAATGATCGGCTGGCAACAGTTCTCAGCAGATGCGGCATCTATTAATGATCGGCTGGCAGCAAAAGTGTATCAAGAATATGAAAAACGATTAAAAGCGAATAATGCAATGGATTTTGATGATATTTTATTGTCCATGATTCATGTGCTGCGGCTTTTTCCCGATGTGCGCGATAAATATAATGATCGTTTTCGCTATGTTATGGTGGACGAATATCAAGATACAAACAGAGCACAATATACAGCAATACGACTTTTGACGGAAAAACATTCTAATATTTGTGTTGTCGGTGATGATGCACAAAGTATTTATCGGTGGCGCGGAGCTGATATTCGGAATATTTTAGAATTTCAAAAAGATTATCCCGAAGTTAAAACTATTCGTTTAGAACAAAATTATCGTTCAACAAAAACGATTTTAGATGCCGCCAACGGTGTCATAAAAAATAATCGTAAACAATTAAAAAAGACTATATGGACAGATAATAATGAGGGTGAATTAATTACAGTGATGCCTGCCGAAACTGAGCGTGATGAGGCAGAAATGATTGTCAATTCCATACAATCGGAAATTCGTCGTAATGATTATGAATATAAAGATTTTGCAGTACTATATCGTACTAATGCTCAATCACAGCCATTAGAGGAATCTTTTCGTCGAAATGCTTTGCCTTATACCATTATCGGAGGTATGTCCTTTTATAAAAGAAAAGAAGTCAAAGATACAATGGCATATTTACGATTATTGATTAATACGCGCGATGCTGAAAGTGTGGAAAGAGTATTAAATGTTCCTCCTCGCGGCATAGGCGATACATCATTGAAAAAAATCGAGGAATATGCGGCGATGCAAAGTATTTCTTTATATGAAGCATTAACCGAAAACAATGCGATACCTTCCTTACAACCGCGAACAAAAAAATCGGTCAATGGATTTATTGCACTTATTGAAAAATATCGTGAATTGCTTAGTGAATTACCCTTAGTGGATGTTATACAAACATATATCGAAGCAACAGGCATTACTCGAATGTACAGCGATGAGGGAACAGAAGAAGCCCAAGACCGATTGAGAAATATAGAACAAATACTGGCTACAGTTGCGGAATATGCCGAAGAAGAGGAAGAACCGACTTTGGAAGGATTTTTGCAGCAATTTTCTTTAATGGCAGACGCTGATGACACCGATTTATCAAAAGATTCTATTGCATTAATGACTTTACATGCTGCAAAAGGTTTAGAATTTCCGGTAGTATTTATTGCAGGCATGGAGCAAGGATTATTTCCACTCGGTAAAGCAATGAATGATCCCGAGGAGGAAGAGGAAGAGCGTCGTTTGTTGTATGTTGGCATAACTCGAGCAGAAAAAAAAATATATATTAGTCATGCCTCGCGCCGTTATAAATTCGGTCAGCTCGAATTTTCTTTACCTTCGCGTTTTCTGGGAGAAATTCCTGAGAATTTATTAGAAAACACAAGCGGAGCACGCAGTTCTTATAAAAAAGTGTCTTTTTCCACTGCTAAAGATTTAAGTAAAAGTATAAATCCCGCTCCGAAAATTAATCCGCCTTCACGCGGTGTGGCTCCGTATCATCAGAAATCTATGCCTGTTTTTGATGATATTCCACAACAAGAATATCATTCTCAAATACCGCATGAACAAAAACCGCTTAAAGTCGGCGCAAAAGTAAAACATCCAACTTTTGGCTATGGTACTGTGCGTGGTGTGGCAGGTGTGGGAAAAGACCGACAAGCAACAGTGTCATTTACTTCTGTCGGTGTTAAAAAATTACTTCTCGAATATGCTAAATTAGAAGTGGTCGGCTAAAAAAATATTTATTCATGAGAAAGAACAATGTCACATCATACACGCGAACATATTGAGGAATCAATACATAGTATTAGGCAGCATACTTCATTCATTCCTGATATTGCAATAATTATGGGGACGGGATTATCTCGCTTGGCGGATAATATTCAATGTGATGCCATTATACCCTACAAAGAAATTCCTCATTTTGTCATACCGACGGTCGAAACACATGAAGGAAGATTACTTTTTGGTATGATGCATGGAAAAAATGTTGTAGCTATGCAAGGACGCTTCCATTATTATGAGGGATATTCGATGAAGGAAATTACCTTTCCTGTTCGGGTCATGAATGCTTTGGGAGCAAAAATATTGATTATGTGTAATGCTACGGGCGGATTAAATCCTAATTACAGAAAAGGTGATATTGTTATTATTGATGATCATATTAATTTACAATACGAAAATCCTTTACGCGGTAAAAATGATAATCGGCTCGGACCGCGTTTTCCTGATATGATTGAACCATATTCTCGGGAACTTATTGCACTTTCAGAAAAAACAGCATTGGAACACCGGATTCCCATACATCGCGGTGTATATGTGTCGGTTCCCGGACCTAATTTAGAAACAAAAGCAGAATATCGTTTTTTACGCTTGATAGGTGCTGATGTTGTGGGAATGAGCACGGTACCTGAAACCATAGTTGCTGTTCATTGCGGTATGAAAGTGCTTGCATTTTCTATTGTCACTGATGAATGTTTTCCTGATACTTTGCAACCTGTTTCCGTAGAAGATATTATTGCCACAGCAAATAAGACCGAACCGATATTAGCACATTTAATTGAACATATTGTTCATACTATCCCGACAATGGAGGAGAAATAACTATGAAAATAATGCAACTATATAAAAAAGCTTTTTTCGTAATTATTGCAATATTGTGCAATATTGTCATTGTATTCGGGCAGCAGCAGCCACCTGACCCTTTGGCATATAATGTACAGCCTTTTGATGTATTGCATTATGATGTGATGCTTGATTTACGTCAATCGCCGCCATCAAGACAAACAAACGGTATATGTCGCATATATGTAGTTTGGAAAGAAAATCCGGAAAAGAAAGTTTTTATGTTTCATTTACGGAGTTTGACCATTGATTCTGTGCAAAGTAATGGAATAAAAATAGAATCGAAAGTACAAGGAAAAGAAAATGAAGCGACATTTCATTATACGGTTGCAGCTCCGGATAATGCCAAAGTCGGTGATACAACAATTTATACCGTGTGGTATAAAGGTATAATGACAGATGAATATGGCTCAGGTTCATGGGGCGGTGTTTCTTCAAGTGACAGCACAGTCTATGCGCTTGGTGTTGGTTTTCAAGCAAATTATGTTTCGACAACGCAACACTGGATGCCATGTTATGATCATCCTTCTGATAAAGCGACATATAAGGGGACATTTTTGGTAAAAAAAGGCATTGCTGTTGCATCAAATGGTTTGATGAAAAAAAGAGATATAGATGACAGTCTGTCTCAATATGAATGGACTCATAATTATCCCTGTGCAACGTATTTATTGACATTTTCCGCTGCACCGTATATGATAATGGAATTTGGTGACGATACATTGCCGATGATGGTTTTTGCACGCCGACGCGATACATCCGCTGTAAGAACATCGTTTCGTTTATTGCCACGCATGGCGGCAACATATTCGCGATTATTCGGTGAATATCCTTTTGAAAAAATTGGATATTGCCTTACCCAAAAAGGCGCCATGGAACATCAAACCATGATTGCATATAATACTTCATTAGCCCAAAGTAAAGATACCGTTAATCCTGTGGCAGCACATGAATTGGCTCATCAATGGTTTGGTGATTTGGTGTCGCCGATTGATTTTCGTCATGCATGGTTAAATGAATCATTTGCCACCTATTGTGAATCTGCATGGTATGAAGAATTATTTGGGTTTGATAAAGGATTTATCACTAATCAGCACACTAAATCTTTGACCTATATCAATACAATATTAAAAAATGAAAAAGCATTGCCACTCTATGATTATTCACGTACAGCTCCATCATCTAATTATCCTGAAACTATTTATCAAAAAGGTGCGGTTGTCTTGGGGATGTTACGTTATGCCATAGGCACAGAAAATTTCTATAAAACAATGCGTCGTTATTTGCAAACATATTCATACAGAAATGCTTCTACAGACTCGCTGCAAAGTATTATTGAGGAAGTGACAGGAAAATCAATGACTGATTTTTTCCGCCAATGGATTTATCAAAAAGGAATTCCTGAAATCAAAGTTATTCATAAAAACACGGATGATTCAACAAAAGAAATAACCATCTCACAAGTACAAAATGCAGAATATGGTACATATACGAATATGCCGATAGAAATAGGATTTGTGCGAAAAAATGGACAGCCCACACTCTATACAATGGTAACAGTCAATAAGAATGAAGAAGTGTTTACAATCACACATTTACCGACAGATATTGACAGAATAACCATCAATCAAGGTCCCACAACACGCACATTGGTACGAGTGCAAAGTATTGTGGATATTACCTCGATTGCGGAAAATAGCCCTACTGATGACGATATGAGTATTTCACCCATTCCTGCCAATGGTTTTATTTCAATAAAAATACATAATCCACAGTATAACGGTTTGTCTATTATCAATCAGCAAGGTACTGTATTCCCATGGAACAATAATACCATATCCGAATCTGATACTATAAGAATTGATACACGCGATTGGATTGAGGGTTTATATTTTATTCGTATTGATTATCCGAATGGAGCTATTTCAAAACCTGTGCTGATTATGCGGGACTAAACAGTGAGTATTTTCATAATAATAGACAATAATAACAAAGTAATGACATTGTTTTTCATAGTATTACTATTGTCAATTTCATCTATTTCTCTTGTAGCTCAACCCATGAAGTTGGGTATTGATAATTTGGTGGAAACAAATTTTGAAATTTTACGCGATAAAAAAATAGGATTACTTACAAATTCTGCATGTAGAACAAGTTCATTAGTATCAACGCCGGAAGCCTTTCTCCGATCAAAAAATTGTACACTATCAGTACTTCTTACTCCTGAGCATGGCTATTATGCGGGTGTTCCGGCAGGAGAATATGTACCTGATGACAGCTTGTGGAATATTCCTGCTTATTCGCTTTATGGAAAAAATCGTCGTCCCACACAGGCGATGCTTTCGCAATGTGATGTTATTGTTGCC
Source organism: Ignavibacteria bacterium UBA2373 (assembly GCA_002344005.1). Taxonomy (GTDB): domain Bacteria; phylum Bacteroidota; class Ignavibacteria; order Kapaibacteriales; family UBA961; genus UBA2353. The sequence goes on from DDTD01000063.1 coordinate 10,640, forward strand.
GATATTCAAGATATTGGGATTCGTTCTTATACATTTATCAGCACATTATTACAAGTAATGGATGCCTGTGCAGAATATGGAAAACCAATCTATGTTCTTGATAGACCTAATCCGCTTGGGGGTGTGCTTATTGATGGAAATATTCCCGAAATATTATCATTTGTGTGTGCTTTACCCGTTCCCTATATTCATGGATGTACAATAGGCGAATTAGCGCAAATGGCAAATAATGAAGGATGGTTAGGAAAAAATATAGATGGAAAAAGTCGTCGTTGTTCTTTAACTGTTGTGAAAATGAAGCGATGGAACAGAACAATGCATTGGGAAAAAACGGGTTTACCATTTATCCCAACTTCACCCAATATTATTTCACCGGAAACAATTCGCAGTGCAGCCATCACGGGTGTATTGGGAGAATTAAGTATTGTTTCAATTGGTATTGGTACTCCAATGCCATTTCGTTGGTGCAGTATGCCTGATATATCCGCCGATACATTATTGGGTGCATTATCTCTGAAAAAAAATGATTCGATTATTGCTATAAGTTCTGCATTTTATCCGCAATTCGGAAAATTTGCAAAAAAACGGTGTTATGGAATATTATTCCATTGCCCTCCGTCACAATCCGTACCGTATTTTTCGCTCGGTTTGGAGCTATGTAAGACGCTTGTATCTGTCTATCCTTTATTATTTGATAAAAACACTGTGCAAAACAATAATAAAGAGATGTTTATCAAGGTATTGGGAAATAAGAAATTAGCCGAAGCACTTCTTAACGGCGATCATGCAATGGTAAAACAATTATCGGTGTCGGGTCTTGAAGAATATCGTACAATGCGAGAAAAATATCTTTTATATAAATAATACAGTATCAATGCTATTTTTATGTTTCACACATTAATATATTTATGAGTAATCGTCTTGAAAAATTAGAACAACTCCGCAAAGAAGCAATGCTCGGCGGTGGCGAAAAGCGCATTGCAGATCAACATAAGAAAGGAAAATTAACAGCGCGTGAACGCTTGGATTTATTGCTTGATGAAGGTAGCTTTGAAGAATTGGATATGTTTGCGCGTCATCGTTCCAATAAATTCGGCTTAGATAAAAATCGTCCTCTCGGTGATGGTGTTGTCACAGGCACTGGTACAATTAATGGAAAAATTGTCTGTGTGTTTTCACAAGATTTTACGGTCTTTGGTGGCTCTTTATCAGAAGTTCATGCCGAAAAAATATGTAAAATCATGGATTTAGCTATGAAAATAGGTGCTCCTGTGATTGGATTAAACGATTCGGGCGGCGCACGTATTCAAGAAGGCGTGGTATCGCTTGGCGGTTATGCTGATATATTTTTACGTAATACAATGGCAAGCGGTGTTATTCCTCAAATTTCCGTTATTTTAGGTCCTTGTGCAGGCGGTGCTGTCTATTCACCGGCAATTACCGATTTTGTATTTATGGTAAAAAATTCTTCATATATGTTTGTGACAGGTCCAAATGTTGTGAAAACTGTGACGCATGAAGAAGTGACATTTGAAGAACTCGGTGGTGCCGATACACATTCATCAAAATCCGGTGTATCACATTTTTCAGCAGAAAATGAAGTGGAATGTTTACAGATGGTTCGTCGTCTGGTTGAATTTTTACCATCAAGCAATAAATCACCTTTACCGAAAATACCAACTGCGGATAAATCCGATCGTTTGTGTACTCGTTTAGATTCGATTATTCCTGCTAATCCAAATCAACCCTATGATATTAAAGATGTGATTATGGAAGTGGTGGATGAGCGTGATTTTTTTGAAGTACATGCTGATTATGCTACCAATATTGTGGTGGGTTTTTCCACACTTAATGGAATGCCGGTGGGAATTGTGGCAAATCAGCCTGCATCAATGGCTGGCGTTTTGGATATTAATAGCAGTATAAAAGGTGCGCGATTTGTTCGTTTTTGTGATGCTTTTAATATTCCTCTTGTGGTGTTTGAGGATGTTCCGGGATTTTTGCCGGGAACCGACCAAGAATGGCGCGGAATTATTCGCAGTGGTGCAAAATTATTATATGCTTTTTGTGAAGCAACAGTACCTAAAGTCACCGTTATTACGAGAAAAGCGTATGGGGGTGCTTATGATGTGATGAATTCTAAGCATATTCGCGGTGATTATAATATAGCGTGGGTTACAGCCGAAATTGCGGTTATGGGTGCAAAAGGTGCTGTGGAAATTTTATTCCATAAAGAAATTGCTCAGTCAGATGATAAAGCTGCGCGGGCTGCTGCACTCGAAGCTGACTATAATGAACAATTTGCCAATCCTTATGAAGCTGCCGAACGCGGGTATGTTGATGATGTGATTATTCCGAGTGAAACACGTAAGCGTTTAATCAGAGCTTTGACATTGCTCCAAACAAAACAAGATACAAATCCTTGGAAAAAACATGGAAATATACCTTTGTAATTATTAATAATGAAGATTAAGCGAATATTATGTATAGTATTCGCTTTTTTTTTGACGAATTATTTCTAGAATATACTATGACACAAGCACAAAGTCTGGCACAACGTTGTCGGGAAGTCTTTCTTGATGGCTTTTGGATTGCCAATACAAATTATTATGATCAATTATCTCGCATATCATGGACACAGGCATGTCATTCTGTTAATGGTCGTAATTCAATAGCAGCACTCACCCTACATATGCACTATTATATTGCGGGATTATTGCGCTTTTTTCAATCGGGAGTTCTTGATATATCCGATAAATTCAGTTTTTCCGGTACATTACCGCAATCGGAAGACTCTTGGATGGCTCTGAGACAAGAATTTTTTCGTGATGCAGAATATTTTGTCAATTGGGTTTCTCTGTTCAGTGATGAACAATTACGGTCTGTGTTTTTTAAGGAAGAATATGGCACATATCAAAGAAATATTGAAGCCATGATTGAACATGCTTACTATCACTTGGGGCAAATTACGCTTTTAGCAAAAATTATGGATAATCAAGAATAAACAGGTCACTATAATCTCAGGCAATGAATGAAAGAATATTCAGTATCAAAGTTTTTATCATCTTGCACTCTCAAAGAAAGTTCTGTATGTATCATCAATAAAACGATAATGTATTGGTAGAAATAACATTGAAAGAAAATACATCATTTCCGGTTCAATTGTGCTTCTACAGTATGAGTTAATCGTCGCCACAACACTATCTATCCACATTCCGTACTACAGTCGTCAGTGTTCATCTATACTTCTAACCGACATCGAAAAATTCGATAAAAATGGTATGAACATTTTGCATTGAAATGAGTCTTTGCTTCTAAACAGTACACAGTATATTTTTATATCAATTGTTTGGAGGTTACAATCAATGAAACATTTCTTTCTTTTTTGCTTGCTGTATGTGTGCAGTGCAATGATGTGCAATGGTGCAGATCAATGGGTACAACAATCATCGGGTACATCTGAACATCTTTTAGATGTGTCCTTTTATGGGGGATCGCTAGGTATTGCCGTAGGTACCGGAAATAGTATTCTCACGACTACAAATGGCGGTGCTTCGTGGATAAAAGAACAACAAAATCGAGCGTATGTCAATGCTGTATGTGCAGTTGATGATAAAGTTATCTATGCAACCGCAGCCAATGGCATTATCATGAAATCCATGAATGGCGGTAGGTCGTGGAATGAAAATAATCTTGGTAATACTATATTGTTTCAAGACATACAATTTTACAATGAAGGTTTCGGTATTGCTGTCGGCAATAATCTACTCACAAAACGTGGTATTCTATACGCAACTGCCGACAGTGGGGCAACATGGCATGAGATTAATACGCCATTATCTGTTGATGAAAAATATGCCGACTCACGTTTGGTAAAAATTGCCTATACATTTAATGGCAGCATCGTTATTATTGGAAATAGACTTATAAATTCTTGGGATAGCGGTATGCCGATTGTACTTGTATCTCGTGATAATGGATTGTCTTGGGAAGATATACCGATGGACGATACTACAATGGAGTTATCAGGAATCAGTACATATAATGAAACCATTTATGTAGTTGGGAATAGTTTTGTACGTGGAAAAGCGGCAATGTATTATTCGGAGGATTATTGTGCGACATGGAAAAATGGCGATACCTTGCTTTCTTGTCTTGCCACTGATATCCTTTTTGTGACTCCACAGCTTGGATATGTATGCGGTTCATCAATAGATGCTACTATTCAAGACGGGTCGGTACTGCAAACTACTGATGGCGGAGCAACATGGAGTGCGGTAAACATAGGTACAATGGAAAATGTACTTTCTTTAACGCGAGCTGGTGGAACAACAGTTACTGCTGTCGGCACAAATGGTCTTATACTGCGCAATGCAAGTCCTTGCCCTCGTGTTACAATTACACAGCAGCCGCAATCATATATAGCTGCACACAAAGGACAGAGTGTGACTATTTCTTGTCAAACTAATGATAATAGCGATACGTATCAGTGGTATAAAAATGATGAAAAAATAGATGATGCAATATCCCGGATTCTTGTAATTGATTCTTTGACGGATGAACATGCGGGAATATATCGTGTGAAAATTCAAAAAAAATGTGGTACAACTCAGCTTTCCAATATCTGTATTATTGAAGTTGATAATACAATTGCAAATAAAAAATTAGAATATTCTCAGTATCATCTTCCTTTTGGGACAATTAAGCAAGGAACTAAAAAAACTCTCACATTGCATCGTCTTGTTAAAAATGTCGGTACTGAAAATGTCACATTAACGAATGCTTTTTTTGAGGTAAATGATAAAAATCAATTTTCTCTTATTTCTCCGATGACATTTCCTATTGTATTAACTCCGGGAACAATGCAGCAATTTGTTTTTGAATTTTCCGGTACAGAAATCGGCGAAGATATTGGGCTTTGGATTTTAGAGCATGATGCGCCTTTTATGCAAGATCAATTTATTATTCAAGGAACAGTTACCGATAATAATCTCCCTGAAAAAGAACTTTCTATGTTAACAAATCAAATTACCTTTGATGGTTTTGAAGTGGGGACAACAAAAACATATACCGTACAATTAGCACAAACAGTAAGCACACAATCTGTTACCATTACGGAAATAGCATTGCACGATAATCAGGAAGAGAATTTTTCGGCCGAATTTCCATCATTGCCTTATACTTTGGCAAAAGATTCACTATTGACAGTCACAGTACATTTTACACCACGTTCCATCGGTGAATTAGGGGCAACATTAGTTTTACGTAGCGATGCAGGTGAATATGGTATTGCGGTTGGTGGTTATGGTGTACCCAAAACACGTTTCGACATGGGAAAAGTATATGTACAAACGACAAAGGACACCGTATTCCGTTACACCAACACAGAGGATTCTCCTATTGTTATTCGCAGCGTGATGTCCACAGATTCAAGGTTTATTGTTGGAACTGTCACTCTTCCCACAACACTTGGTATAGGTGAAATAATGAATATTCCACTCTCATTTCGCCCGCAAGAAACCGGTAATTTTTCATCAGCATTAGTCGTGAAATTCTCGCCAAATGAGTCCTCAAATGAGGAAGAAGATATTTTCATGTTGTCCGGCGAAGGTATTGGAACAACAAGTGTCCATGATGACGATATAAAATCACTCCGTATATTTCCTAATCCAACAAAAGAATATATTAGCATTGAAACTAATTCAATAGAAAATATTTACAGAATTGATATTACTAATCTTCAAGGTATTGTGCTTGCATCACTTCACAATAATAATACATTCTCCAATACTCTTCACTGCGATATTTCCACATTTGAACCGGGCTTATATAGCGTCAAGGTATATAGTACTGCATCAGTACATTCTTATACATTTATGGTAGTACGATAGTACCGCAGGCGTTAAGTATAAAGATAATAGGTGATGTTGATGAGGATTATTCAATCTACGCACTATAGATAGTTATGAGTTCATATTAGGTACTGATACATAGTGAAATTCTGTAATGCACAGATAAATATAGTATGAGCTAATTCACTCACTTTTTGTGGTCTCCCCGATGGGGAGACTTTTTTTTTGTAGTTGCATGGTCACAAGAGGACTACACACAGTTGGAGTTAATCATAAATAGAATGTTTATATCATTGTATGAGAAGTTCTTTTCACATATGTTTACAGTTCCCATTGTACTCAGTTATTGTACTTTGTATATGGTAAACTCATAGGTATCGTTGAAGCGCGAAGAGTCTTCCTGTACACAGCTTGCGTGGGTCAAGTTGAACAAGCTCTGTTGTGGGTAGCAAGCGCTGATATCTGCTTAATGACCTGGAATTTGTGGCTTTTCCTTCAAAAAAACGGCAATTTGACCAAAAAAGTAGTATTAAGGTAGTAATGGATGTGACTTTTTCTTCCATATTTTCGCTATTGAACTTTTCACACAATATTTGAGGGAGAACTTCAGTGGCACAAGTAACAGTGAATGTCACGGTCAATGGGCAGCCCGCTCAGGCACAAGTACGCTTTATCAATGAACTATCGGTCAACTTTATTGTCGAGACGAATGAACTTGGCGAAGCCAGCATCACACTTGATGCCGGTGTGTATCGGGTGATTGCCGGTGATGGATGCTGCTATGATTCATTACCGGCTACGGTGAATATCAAGGACGACCAAGAGATTGCAATAAACATACCTGCGACTACATGGAAAAGTACGAATGCGAACTTACGCTTTTATATGACCAAAATTGAGAGTAATGTTATGATTCCACAGCCGAACATTGATGTCATTCGCTATACCGACAATACATATATTACTCCTTTGGAAACCCAAACAAGCAATAATGCGGGAAATGCGGATTTTACCATATCGCTTTCTGCAAGTCCTCAAACGTGTTATTTTGTTGTTCAGACGAATCCTTCAACCTCCTATCAAGTAAACCTCATCTATGACCAAGTACTTACCATTAATCATGTAATTGTATGATGACTAAAAAGCAAGAAGATGAAATATTGGCTTTATATGAACATTCCATTCTCAATGCTCTGGTTGTTCATGAAGAGCAAGAATTTCGTCAAATTTTCAAAACCTTTTCTTCTGTAAATAGCAAACAATGGCTTTTACATTATCGTATTATGTGCTGCCGTGCCGGATTATGTTCCGATAATAAACAGCAACTCTATGAAGAAGCAATTGCACATTTACAACAGTTAAAACATAGCCCGGAAACATTAAGAGCAACAGGAGCATTGTATTTTTATTATGCTCAAGATTTATTGGATGAAAACCTTGAAGAATCTATTCATTTTGCAGAAAAATCATATTTTGCATTTGAAAAAAATCATCATGAGATTGGAAAATGGCGAGCTTTTTATTCTAAAGCTACGGCATTATTTTATCTTCAAGACTATGACCAAGCACTTCCTATGTGTCTTACTGCATTTGAAGCCGTAAAAGACATAGACTTACAACTGTCTGTCGAAATACTTATCAGAATTGCTCTGATTTATGATATTACACAACAAATGCCTGATGCATTGCTCACATATCAAAAAGCTGAAAATATTTGCCTAACACTCATGGAGTATAATAAATATCCGGAAAAAATTGAAAGTTGTGGAAGATCTGTTATATTCAGAAACAGTGACGTGCGAGAAAAATTTTATCTTCATAGATTAATAATTCTCATCAAAGGTGGATTTCATTCTGTTCTCATGAGCACCGGAGCTTTTTCGGACGCATTACGATACGCAGAAGAACTTATAGAATTATTAAAGCATGATAAAGACAATACGCTTAGGGTTCGTTGGTTGGTTAATCTAGCCGGTTCTCGACTAAAATTAGGTCATGTGGATGAAGCAAAAAAAATACTACAATCGGCTCGTGAAATTTCTGATAAGAACAATATGGAGTTACAGGGGTATATATCGTGGAATATGGCACAATGCCATTTTCAAGAAAAACAATATGATGAAGCGATATTGTTTTTTGATGATGCACTGAAATGTCTTATGAAATATCCACTAACGGAAACAATTGCTTTTACAAATATATACACGGATAAAGCTGAATTATATAATGAAACAGGTAGGTATGGTCTTACATTGCAATTGTTGAAAAAAGTGATTGAAGAACAACCCCAATATTCTTCTCCTAATTTGATAATGGAATATGTAGTTGCCTTAGCACATAGTGATTCGAATTCCCAAGAACAATGTTATGACTATATAAATCAGATTAATACATTATTGCAGGAATCAATTTCTCCTTCTGATATTGCACTTATACAAAAAAAGAAATCTACAGTCTTTGCATTATTCGGCGACACGGAAAAAGCATATTCTTGCTTAGTAGAATATCAGGAATATTATGAAAAAATGATGACAAATCAAGCCAATCAAAAATCTGACATCATTGCGGCACTTTATGCCATAGAAGCTGAACGATACAAAAATATTATATTGGAGCAACAACTCATATTAAAAAATGAACAAATTCACAAACTTCAAAATGATTTGCGTATGAAAGCACATGCCTTATTACAACAAGTTCAAGCTGTCAATGTTTTACGAAGTGACATTATAACGGTTTTTGATGAACTTGACAAAGCGGAAGATATTCTTAAGAATATCAGAAAAAAATTAAATGAGAGTCCTCTTCTTCAAAGAAATTGGGAAAAATTTCTTCAAGCATTTGAGGAGATAAGTCCGAATTTTTCACAGCGACTCTTGGAACGTTATCCCGACATAACGAAGACGGAAGTGCGCGTCCTCATTTTGGTTTTATCGGGTTTGAATAATCAAGAAGTTTCTGAATTGTTATCAGTGACGGAGCGAAGTGTAGAAAAACATCGTTTAAATATCCGTAAAAAAACAGGATTGAAACGCGATCAGTCGCTGCATGCTGCAATGATGGAAATAATGTAAAAGATGCTCAGAGTGTGAGTGTGTCTGAAAACGAAGAGACGGGGGAGATAGAGAGTCATTAAAAAATGAGTAGTTTTTGAGTAGTGCTAATTCTTGTAAAGTGTTGTAATTTTGTGGATGAAACACAGGCAACACTAAGGTATTATGAAAATTACTAAGTAGCTTATATAATTTTTAAAAGGAGTTTTTATGGCAAGTCATCCTCAAACTTTTGTCCGTATTCAAAAAAAACCTCCAATTCCCAATCAGGGATATATCAGTTGTGATATCAACGCTGATGCTCTTATCGTAAACAAAGAAGACACTCGCGGTGAACATCCCACAAAAATTCAAGGTTGGGAGATTCTTATCCAAGATTTTAATAGTTCAACTCTTGAAGTGCGTTTTCGCAATCCACTGGGGGTATTTCTTGGTGTTGATACTATAGACAACAACAGTGTTGTTAAAGCAAATGCAGGATTGGATGATAATAGTCTTTGGAAATTAGAGAGCGATGGAAAAATTAGTATCACCGATGGTTCAAATACATTGTATATGACAATCAGCGGTACAGGAATTCGACTTACATCTTCAGCAGAAAATGCCACATTGTGGGGTACAGACCTACATCCAAGTATTCCACCATTATTTCATAATCCATCAGCTTAGCAATGAAAAGAGTCTCTGATATACAAATTCGCCTCAAGCAAATTTTCGAGAGTCTCAGAATTAATCCTCAAGAATTTCTTGATGAAGTTCTTGAATTGCGACAAGAAATTATTCGTCTTAACAGCATCACCCCTCAAGGTGATGCTGTTATTCTTGTTGATATGGAATCCCTCCATGTTCTCGGATTTATATATGAAATATTATTGCAATTTGATAATGTCCATAGAATTGCCGATGAATTACAAGCAAAGGCAGAAATACATTCTTCATTTCTCTATAAAGGGATTGCGCAACTTCTTAAAGCAAAAGTTGCTTTGGCTACCGGTGATTATGCCTTAGCAAAAAAACTCTACGAAATAGTATTGCCGATTTTTATACAGAAACATCATTTTCTTTATGTGCAAGCATGTTATATAGATATGTCTCGCATTGAGTATTATTATGCACAGTATGAACAATGTTTAGAATATTTATTTCTTGCAGAGAAAGAACATCAAATGCATCCTCAAAGTGAACGTGTGGGTATTATTATTCTTTCCCATATTATTACCGCATATTCTAGAATGGGGCATGTGGATAAAGTCCTCGAATATGCACATAAGAACCTTCAACTTGCACAACATATTCAATCTTCGAGAGATACAGCTACTGCTCTTTTTCAAGTTGCGAATGCTTTGACAAAAACACATGATTATGCGGAAGCAATACGCTATATGACAGAAGCATTGGAACTTGCCCGACAATACTCTTTTACCTCGCTTCATGCAAAATTTCTTGTCGGTTTAGCGGAAATTTATACTGTACAATCAATGTATGATAAGTCACTTCCCCTTTTACTTGAGGCATTAGAGGAATTTCAGAGAACTCAGAATAATCAGGCAATTGCGACAGTATATCTCCATCTTGCTATTATTCTTTCTCACAAAAAAGAAACCTGCAAGGAATCAAAAGATTATTTTGAAAAGGCATGTGCTCTCGGTGATTCTCTGGGAATGAAACATTTTCTTAGTGTGGCGTTTCATGATTATGCCGATGCACTCTATCGTTTTGAAGAGTATGAACAAGCATTTCTCAAGCAAAAAGAAGCACATATATTGCAACAAGAATTACGTAATGAAGAATCACTTCAGAAATTACGAGATCTCGAAGTTCGCTATGACATACAATTAAAAGAAAAAGAAAATGAGGTTCTTCGTCTTACCAATAAAACATTAGAGCAAGAACGTACCAATTTACAATTACAGTTAACCATGAAAACAAATTCAATGCTGGAGCAATTACGCGCAGTCACACTGTTGCGTAATAATATTTTAGAGTCCATAGAGACTTTGGATAAAGCAGAGTTGATACTTAAAAATGTAAAAAACACTCTGCGTAATAACCCGCTTTTGCGCCCTGATTGGGACACCTATATGCAAATGGTAACGGAAATTCATCCGAATTTTGTAAAAGATTTACTCATCAAATATCCCGGCTTAACAAAACAAGAAGTGCGAGTTTGTGTGTTATTGAGATCGAATTTGACAACGCCTGAAATTGCTGAATTATTAAATGTCAGTGAACGTACTGTGGAAAATACTCGACTTCGCATACGAAAAAAGCTCATGATTACCGAAGGCGAAACTATTCAATCGGTGCTCAATCGTTTGTGATAAAGATGGTATCGTTTGTTTCTCATTTTTTAACAATGTTATGCTTTGGGATAAGCATTGTGTATGGCTATGAACTTATTATGTTGTATCTTTGTCAGAATTAAATCAGAAATCTGTGGTGTGTGTGTAACTTGTGTAAATAGGTATATATACATATCTCCATGTAATTATTTAGAAAACCTTATAATCTAAAGGTTAATGATGAAACGATTAACTCTCGGCATCTTACTCGTATTTTTCTGTGTACTCTTGCCTGTGTCTGCACAGAAATCTTTGCAGAAAAGCGATTGTTATGAATGTGCACTCCCCAAAGCACCCGGACAAAAGCAGAATTTTGCTGATGTTGTACTCCGAAAGGGTACTATTTTCTATAATGTCACTTCTGTCAAGAGGGAAGTAAATCAACGATATTCTCAAGTGATGCAGTTTGTGCGAATACGTTATCTGCGCGATTCCCTGTGTGCGGACACACTACTCAATATTTATGACATCAAGGAATTAAGAATATCCGGTTTAGGTCCTAATGGTGGTACTTTGGCAACCCCTATATATCCGGCACGTGAGTTTTATTATACCAAAGAACCTTTGCCTTTGCCGACAAGTTTTTTTGAACTCACACCTGTGATTACCTTTTCAGGATCAGATAAATCTCAACGTTCGATTGGCTATGGCGTACCTGCTTTTGGCGGGGAAGCTCTTTTGGCTCCATTTGGTTCATTGCTTGGCGAACGACTGTCATTAGGAATTGGAGGAGGTATATTCTTTGATGCTGATCGCCACCGATTTCCTGTCTTTGGTCATCTTCGATTTAATTTCAAAGGTACAACAAAGCTGTCTCAATCTATAACACTACTGCCGTCTCCTTGCAAGTTTAGATTGCGCGATACCAACAATAAAGTATTTTTTTCTTTTGAACCGGCTTCCAAAGTTCCCTTCTCCGGCGATTATATAGAGAAAAATGGTTTTGAAACTTTGGATTCAACGGTATTTATCGGTTATCAATCAATATATGAATCTTCAGATTTTCGACCATTCCTATTTATTGAAGGTGGTCCAATTTTTAATGGTAATTTCGAGGGCGCAGGTGCTAATCCCTCTGTTAATTCCGGAGATTATTCACAATATTTTATTGGAGCAGGAGCGGGAGCACCATTACCCTTCGCTGATTTTATTACAGTCAGTATCGGCTATCGCTATATGCGTTTACATGTTCGTACACCATGTCCTAGTTGCCCGCCAACACAAAGTGGAGACCCTAATAGTTTCTTTTTTTTAAACACAAATACAACACATAATGCTATCTTCAAACTCGGATGGCGTTTGCAATGGTAAATACGGAGAAAAATATGAAAATACATCTATGGTCAAAATTTCTGTTTTCCTTAGTATCTGTAGCACTTATGTTATTGTGTAATAGCTGTCAAAATGCTACGGAACCAACAAATATTGTTGTGAACGATGGAGCGGATGTAACGGTAACAGTAAAAAATCAAGCCAATAAAAATATTAATGTTACTGTTTTGTGGAAATTGTTGATTGGTAAGAATTCTTCTACTGAATTTCAGACTTTACGACAAATTCAAAATGGAACATTTCGTGAAGTTTTACCATTAAATTTAACGGATACGCCTGCCGAGCAAGTACGCTTTGTGTTTCTGACACGTTATAATGGACCTGATGTTGCAACGTATGCGGGTAGTTTACCCTTTAATGGAAATTCTCGCTTCGATACTGTTATTGCATGTGGTTTACTGCAAAAAGAAATAATATTAATGCAACAGACTCAACCGATTTGTTGTAGGACAATATTACCTCCGCAAAATTTTGAGTTGTTAATTAATAGTCCTCTTTTTTCAGCAGATACAACCTATAGCAGCATAGTAAATATTAATGCACAAAGTCCATGTGACGGACCAATGACAGTGCAAGCTCCAACAATAACACCGACAGATAGCAAATTTGAGACAAAAGCAAAAATTAATTCTCCAACGGGTTCTCAAATTGTCAATTTGCCATTCACCTTTACTCCGTCAATTGGTTCATCTGTGCAATGGATTATTATTTACAAAGATCCACCGACGACGGTCAATGCTCTTTCATCTCACAATGTGGATTTTACGATTTCATCAAATACAGATCCACAATGCATTAGCGGCAGCGGAAATATTGAAAGAAAAACAATAGTGACCTCAAATTGTGATTGCCCTTTTTCACGTGATACAACGGTGGTGTATCCTCAACCAACACTACCAAGAGATGAAGTATGTATTAACACCGCTCCAAAAAGAGTAACAATACCAATACCTGTCATTAGTAATACTTCCCAAGATAATTGTCGTTTGCTTATAACATTGCGTCAAAAAAACGGTCATCAAGGAATTTCAATTCTTGGATTTAATGGTGGGATTGAATTGTTTAATGGTGTTGAAGTACCAAAAGGACAATCTGTGGATTCATTATCTATTGCTGTGCAAACAAACGTTGCGGGACTCATTGATGGTGAACTTATTTATGATATTCAAGTCATTAATGAAGATAATACAATAAAGCAGTGTAATACAATGACAATTCAGTACAGAGGAGTGGGCAGCACCGGATTATGTTCTATCCTTCCTTCCTCTTCATTATTTATTAATGGCAATGTTAATAATATTGCTGAAATAATTACATGCGTCAATTTCACTTCCGAAGGTAAAACTCTGATTATAGAAAACACAAGTATATGTCCATTAGATCTGACGCTTACATTCAGTAATGCACGTTCAGGATTATTTGGTGCATACATTAAAGATTCTGCCGGTAATTTCAATGATGTTTCTGATTCTCGATTTACTATAAAACCCAAATCAAGACAAATATTCTATATTCGTTTTTTTCCTGAAAATTCTGATGTATATCCTTCCGGTTCATGTTCCGGTGTGCAACCTATTATTGATTTTACAGGAACTCTGACGATTAATGGATGTACACCGCAAAGTATAATACTCAGAGGTAAAGCCGATTTAGATTGTTACTCCAAATTTAGCAATAGTATATATCAACACGGTCAATTAGATGGCTCAACAAAACAATTTCAAAATGTTTTGCTTATCTCTACAAATGGAGAAAGCATTACCCAAGCTGATAAACCGAAAGACTCATCAGCATTATTTGTTGACCGTTTTTCTATAACGGGAACTGCGCCGAACGGTACGGTAAACAGTGCAGATATAAGTACGGGCATACCGACAGGATTTTTGAAATTTTGGAAAGCACAAACCGGTACAAATGCTGAAGATGATATATGTGGATTGCTAGAAAATATCATGTGCGATCCATCAAATCAGAATCAAATAAATAATGCTTCCACTTGGCCATCAACAATGAATGTTAATGTCAATGATGTCATAATTTTCCAATATGAGACAGGATCAGGAATAGAATATTTCGGCATATTTTGGATTAAAAAATTAACATGGAGTTCCGGGTTTCCGAATGCCAAACCACAAGTTGAATATACTCTTTGCTATCCATTTAAGAGGTAAATTATAATGAAAATAATATTTTTTTTCTGCATGTGTATTTGTTTACCATTGAGTACTATTGCGCAAGTTCAACAATACAAAGAATTATGTACGCCGAATGATGATTATGCAACTTCATTTAGGACCGTAAAAAATGGTGTGGAAATATGGTTAAACACCTCTGACGGTATGAAAAATAGCCGGTCAAGACGCTTAATTAAAGTACAATGCAATAATTCTACTTTATTGAATGGTAATGTCTTGCCCGAACCAATAAATCAACGTGAAGAAAACAGTCATCGAGTATATTTGGATGGTAGCCCGACATTTGCATACTGTGATACGACTTATGGAATATTCGTTTCTAATCGCTCGCACAATGGTGCCGATATGGACAATGATTTATATGAAATGACTTTAGTGGAAAATCAATGGAAAGTCCGGCGAATTGATGAATTAAATAGTCTCTATTGGGATGATTCTCCTTGTTTATCAAAAGATGGAAATATTTTATTTTTTGCCACAACACGTGATAATCCCAATACAGGATTGACAAATATATATTATTCCATTCGTACAAATGCGGGTTGGAGTACACCACAACCCTTGTCTGATGTGAATACATTGTATTACAAGGAAGAAGCACCTTTTTTAGGCAGTGACGGTTATTTATATTTCAGTACAAATCGTGATGGCGATCTTGATATTTACCGTATTAGGATTGATCCATTAACCGCACGAACATATCCGCCGGAAATGCCTGTTCCATTTGAAGGAGTAAATCAAAAAGGATCGGATGAAGCATTACCAACACTTTCTGCGGGAGGAAGCTGGTTGCTTTTTTCCTCAAATCGCACTACCGAAAGTAAGAAATCTCGTGACTATGATATATGGATGAGCAAAATTCATGAAGGGAATGATACTATTCCTATTCGAGCTATCACCCGTACAAGAACATTTAATACCGCATTTGAAGAGTGGGAAGATATTATGCTTCCATGTGCAACTGAACTTATTGTCACCGATAAAAATACGGGATTTAAAAAAATATTCGCACTTGATAAAGAAGGGGGAGCTTTGCTGACAATGCCAAGAGCTACAGATAATACCCCTTGCAATGATTATCGCTATCGTGAATTGATTGTAACGGTAAAACCGCCAATCGTGACCAATAAAGAATTTATTGCTGAAACTGATACTTTGCTTATTGATGTATTGGCGCAAAAAAATTATAATCACACGCTGTATGTATGGGATAAATCTATCCCCGAAGATCGCGAATGTGTGCAGAATTTTCCTGTGACTGAAGTACAGTTTTTTTTAACATGCTATTGGTGTCCGACAACATTACAATATAGTTCTTATCTACCATGCCAATCAGTATTTAAAGATTCACTTTGTACAACTGTGGACTATCAAATACCCGAAAAAAAATGTGATAATGGCGATATATATTCATATACATTAGATTTTATACCGCCTAAAGTGTCTGCATATCGTAATACGGGATTATGTATTCCGGGCAGTGAATTGGCGAATCATCAACAGAAAATTTTATGGGCAAACAGAGTAGATACAGCTGTTGAAACGTTTATTGCAAATATGAAATCTGCTCTCCAAAGACCTTGTGTACAAAAGGCGATAAGCAAAGGTCAAAAAGTAAATGTGGAAGTCATTGGTTGGACAGACCCTCGTGGTATAGATCCGGCTTGTCTTTATACAGGTGAAGAGATAAATTTTGCAAAAACATTTATTCGATTGCATAATTTGGAGAAAAAAAAGCACTATTTACCTAATGGTATTCTTAAATCGAATACACGTTTTAGAAATTCAGGTGAAGAGGGCAATGAATTATTAAGTGATGTGCGTGCATATTATACTGCATTACTCCTTGATTCTTTATGGACAGAGTATGTGCCTGATTATAGATTGCTTAAATCTATGAACCCACCATTGTTGGAAGTTACTGCAATGGGAAAAGGTATAAAAAGAGGACAAAAGGGTTATGAATTTAAACGTTCAGCAAATGTCATAGTCAGAACTCCCGGCGAAGTTGAAAAACTTGACCCATATAAAGAGATTTCCGGACGTTTTGTTTCGCTAACAGGAATGCCGTGCGCAGTATTGTATAATAGAACTATTGCATCACCGGTCAGTTCCCATTCGATTCCAGCTCAGAATTTTAATACAAATACTCAATCTAATGTACAAAAACATATATCTTTTCCATCGTCACATCCTGCCGCAACTCCGAAGCCGATAGTTTCAGCGGCATCTCATCCCGTCAATTCGGAAAATAATAAAACAGTAATAATTGCTTCACCTGATCGTGGCACCAGTACTTGTTTTACGGTATTGCTTGGTATTTTTGACAATGAGGAAAGTGCTCGAAAATTAATTGATTTCCTTGACAATCCCAAGTATCTGTATAAATCTTCTATTGCTGTATATTTTTCACCTAATGGAAAAAAAGAATATCGTGTCATAAGTAATTGTTTTACCTCAGAATCATCAGCCCAAACAGGGTTGTTAACTGCTAAAGATATTCTTCAAAAAAATAATATAACCTTCAGACCAAGAGTGTTATATTCGGCTGACCAAGATATAGTGAGCGACCAAGACACTGTCCGCATTCACTTATTATGTGACAATAATGCAGTTGATTTTTGCAAAACTATCCAAAATTTTTATGAAAAAAATACACATTACGTTTTTTATCAAAGAAGTAATGAATCATTAGCTTTGGCTATGTATATGCAAAAAACAACAACCGTCTATTATTATTCGGAGCAAACAAAACAAACGGCATCGGATATTGCGCAACTTATTGAAGCATTAACAGGTATGAAATGTAAGACTATGCGTGAAACACTCTCTCAAAAGTCAAGCCGTCCCGATGATGCTGTCAATCATATTACTGTGTTTGTCACCAAGTGATAGTGTTAGGAAGGGATACATAATTAAATCTATTGTAAGGATTTACAAGAATTTAATTGCACAAAATACTAAAACCATGCTCTTTGGGTGTATGTCGTCATATAAAATCGTCTTTCGCAGAATGAGATGATTTCGGAGGGGGATAGTACAGTTCTTTAACTTATGGTGCATAGACCGTGAAGCACAGTGTTTCGACATTTTTTTGTACTTTTGAAACGTTCATAGTAGTGTAAAATTCGGAATCATCGTTCAAGAAACAGACTCTGTATTTTCTTATGGACATTTTTTTGAACAATGTAAATTCTATGTGATGCGAGCTTTACTCTATTGTTGTTTGTCTATTATTATTGCACTTTTTTGCATGCAAAATCCACTTTTTGCATCATCAACGACATTCAAATTGAAGTGCCATTTTAATTGGGATACAATTATGCCAATTGAAAAAAAAGTTGAGATTGTTGTAAAACTTATACGAAAAAATGAATCAAAACCACTATGGGAAAAAAAATATTCAGTAAAGTTGGTTGGGGAGTGGGAAGAAGTATTTTACGTGTCAATGAATGTGCGTCGTGATGATTTTCCGCGGAAATTTTTTGCCGATGATTCCTTAGTTATCCTTCATGAAAATCGGGTACTGCATACCTATCCGGCTACACGCCTTGTGGCTCATAATGATCATTTTCCATTGTCAGTGGGTTATTCTGCACTTAATTTTAATAACTCTGATGATGTGAACAGCGGTGTATCAATAGGATTTGGTGGAATTTTACATCCAATGTCCCGAGATGAGTATGACTCAACCGTATGGCATAAGGACAATTTTATAGCCGGTCTAAATGGCTCTTTCCAATACTTCAGCGATGACCGTGTGCAGCAATTTTATATGTTTAGATTAGATATCCTTGTCGGTTATTCATTGAAATCATGGTCTGTTTATGCAGGTACTTCATTCCCGTCAACATTTATACTCAAAGAACGTCCAGAATTTAACTATGCTTATACTGTTGGAGCCAAATACAATATCTCAGAAAAATATTTCATTAAAGGAGATCTGTTTTTTAATAAGGATCGTTTTCCGGTAACACGCAGAACAGTTGGTTCGACACTCTTTATTCCATTTTTCTCCACATCATTTACAGTAAGTATCGGGATTGATATATAGTGGTTTTCTTGATTAGACAAAAAAAAACCGTAAGGGTGGAGCTCCTTACGGTTTCCTTGTATTCACTTGTGAGAGGTGAAATCCAAGGGCTTATCTGCTACGTTGATTTATTTAGTTTATAATCGAAGGCAAAATTACAATGATTGCCCGTTAATCGTTTGTTAAATGATTGTAACATGCCGTTAAAATATCCTCATCTTCCATAGTGCTTCTATGGCGTGCAGCTACGCTTTTATCTATCATTATGTTTCACTCACCGATATATACATTGTGTTTTCCCTCGTCATCGCACCAAGCAATTCTATTCGATTGCGGTGTTCATGGAGCAAAAGTTTGCATAAACAATAAAAAGTCATTAGTTTGCGTCACAAAATGGCGAAAGTATATGTTGCCGAACCATCATGCAGATATGGTATCATTGCTTCGATCCCAATGCAAACATTTCCGCAGAGAAGTTGGACACATTCGCCACAATCACAGACCATATCTTCGGATATCGTTCATTCATGCACATTTATCTATATATACAGTATGGAAGGTAATTTTTCAAACAGAGTTCAAGATGTGATACGTTTAAGCCGTGAAGAAGCTTTACGACTTGGGCATGATTATATCGGCACTGAACATCTGCTTCTCGGAGTCATTCGCGAAGGCGACAGCATGGCTATGAAGATTCTTCGCAATCTTAGCGCAGATATTCATAAACTTCGCAAAACCATAGAAGATTCTATCAGATCATCGAGCGGAACACTTACCATAGGCAATATTCCCTTGACAAAACAAGCTGAGAAAGTCTTAAAAATCACATATCTTGAAGCAAAACTTTATAAATCGCCCGTCATTGGTACGGAGCATTTGCTCTTATCCCTTTTGCGTGATGAGGATAATATCGCAGCGCAAATTCTTTCGCAATTCTCTATTACTTATGATATTGTACGACGAGAATTAGATAATATCATTAATGGTAAGCCAACAACACCTGCTAAACAACCAACAAAGCAAGTGGGTGCGGCAACGACACGTAAAGAATCCGATAGAGTAAAAACTCCGGTGCTCGATAATTTTGGCAGAGATTTAACAAAGCTCGCAATTGAGGGAAAATTAGATCCTGTTATTGGGCGTGAAAAAGAAATCGAACGCGTAGCACAGATTCTCTCACGTCGCAAAAAAAACAATCCCGTCCTCATCGGTGAGCCCGGCGTAGGTAAAACTGCTATCGTCGAAGGACTTGCTCTCAAAATCATTGAGAAAAAAGTCTCGCGTATTCTCTTCGATAAACGTGTTGTTACTTTGGATTTAGCTTCATTGGTTGCAGGAACAAAATATCGCGGTCAATTTGAAGAGCGTATGAAAGCAGTCATGAATGAATTAGAAAAAGCCAAAGACGTTATTCTCTTCATTGATGAGTTACATACTATCGTTGGTGCAGGCGGTGCTTCCGGTTCGCTTGATGCCTCCAATATGTTCAAACCCGCTTTAGCACGCGGTGAAATTCAATGTATTGGTGCGACAACACTTGATGAATATCGTCAGCATATAGAAAAAGACGGTGCGCTCGACAGACGTTTCCAAAAAGTCAATGTTGAACCACCAAGTGCAGATGAAACTATACAAATTCTCATCAATGTCAAAGAACGCTATGAAGCACATCATGGCGTCCGTTATACCGATGCAGCCATCACAACATGTGTGCGACTCGCTGAACGCTATATTACTGACAGATACCTCCCCGATAAAGCACTCGATGTCCTTGATGAAGCAGGGGCGCGGGTACATCTGGCGAATATCTCCGTACCCAAAGAAATTCTTGATCTCGAAGAAGAAATCGAAAAAGTACGGCTCGGTAAAAATGATGTCGTCAGGATGCAAAATTTTGAAGAAGCGGCGCGTTTACGTGATTTAGAGAAAAAACTCACAACCGACCTTGAAACTGCTCAACAAGAATGGGAGAAAAAAGCTGCCGAAATGGTCTATACCGTCTCCGATGAAGATATTTCTGATGTCGTGGCAATGATGACCCGCATTCCGGTAAACAAAATTGCCGAAGGTGAATCTGCAAAACTTCTCAAAATGGAAGATGAGCTCAAAAAGGTTATTGTTGGACAAGATGCCTCCATCAAACAACTTACAAGAGCAATTCGTAGAGCAAGAGCCGGACTCAAAGACCCTTCTCGTCCCATTGGTTCTTTTATGTTTTTAGGTCCAACCGGCGTTGGTAAAACAGAATTGGCAAAAGCTCTCGCTCGCTATATGTTCGACAGCGAAGACGCGCTCATTCGGGTGGATATGAGTGAATACATGGACAAATTCACCGTGTCACGCCTTGTCGGTGCGCCTCCGGGATATGTCGGCTATGAAGAAGGCGGACAGCTCACCGAAAAAGTACGTCGCAAACCATATAGCATCATCCTACTCGATGAAATCGAAAAAGCACATCCCGACATCTTCAATATACTTCTCCAAGTATTCGATGACGGTATGCTCACTGACGGTTTAGGAAGAAAAGTGGATTTCAAAAACACCATCATCATCATGACATCTAATGTCGGGGTGCGTGATGTCAAAGCAGGCGGCAAAATCGGTTTCTCCGACGATATTCCTCAAAGTGAATACAATGATATGAAAGGAACCATCGAAGAATCAATGAAACGACTCTTCAATCCCGAATTTATCAATCGTATTGATGACTATATTGTCTTCCATAAACTGCAAAAAGAACATATTTTCCAAATCATTGATATTCAATTACGCGGATTAACAAAACGACTGCATAACAATGATATTACCCTTGAATTAACCGACAAAGCAAAAGAATTTATCGGTGAAAAAGGCTTCGATGAAAAATATGGCGCAAGACCGCTTCGCAGGGCATTGCAAAATCTTGTCGAAGACCCACTCGCTGAGGAAATACTTCGTGCCGGATTTAGCAATAGCATGAAAGTCATTGCCGATTATTCCGAAGGAAAAGATGAACTCACCTTCGATTATCAAGTCGTTACTTTCGAGGTCACTCCCGATGGTTCTCTCCATGAAGAACCGCATCATGCAAGCGAATAATCTTTTAATGCACACACAAAATCCTGCTGACAAACATCAGCAGGATTTTTTTTTACCTTACTACAAAATCATCTCTTCAAGAATAATGTGGCGAGGAAGACATGAAACACACAATCATTCATATCATTATCTTCGTTTCTCCTTTCATACTCTTAGCCCAAGCTCCCTCTCTCATCCAAGATACCGCCATACGTAATAGACAACATATACGACCCTATGAAATTTTTACAGGGTATGGCAATGGAAGTTTCGGGCACACCATCACTATCGGCATTCGGCACAAATTCCTTGGTCTCACAACATTATTCACCGACTTTGGTGGGAGAAGTTTTCCCGCTACAGCACAAAATCAAGTGCAAACACCTTTCAGAAACCTCAATACCTTCAAAAATGCTATTGTAACCTATGGACTTACTTTTGATTTGCATATTCCGCTCCAACAACACATATTTCTCTTCCCATCCTTAGGAATAGCAAATCGCGTCTATGAATACACCTACGATATTCAATCCGATTGGGTCTATGAAAGGCAACTCCACGATGAAGAAAAAGAACTCTGCTACGGCATAGGAGCGGCTTACTTCATTCCACTCAATGACATGTCCGATATAGCTCTCTCCGTTTCATACAGAAATATATTCGGTCTGGTCGGCTCCGTGGGATTCGCATTTTAATACCTTTATACCCCACACATCATCATAGACAAACAAAAAAAAATCCCACTGATACCATATCAGCAGGATGTCATCTACCAATCTACAAATTCTACTTACTGTATATAACCCTCAGTCACATACTCACGACCATTATACTTCAATGTAAATTTCACCGCTTCCGGCTTCGTATAATCCGGTAAATGGCTGCGAACAAGAGACAAATCAACCATCTTTTTACCATACACCATTGCCTGGCACATATCCGGCTGACCATCTGTCATCATATGAATCGTTATGCCATCCTCCGGAGTGCTCATATCTTGAGGGTCAGCATAAAAACGGAAATGCACAGGTGCGCAGCCGCCCGAATAACTAAATGCAACCACCAAATGCTTATCAACACTCACCGACTCAACCTGAATATCCCGCGTGCTTGGTGGTATATTCGCCACACCCGGCATCGGAATCAACGGTAAAAACTCCACATCATTATTACCACCGCCATCATTGCCCCCATCATTACCGCCATCATCCTTTCCAGAACGAACATAACGCAATGTATAACTATTATCATCGCTGCCCTTGCAATAAATCTCCAGCTCCTTCTCATTCACCGCATACGAATACGCACTCTGCAAAAGCGACGCATACTTCTTATCAAGACTCTCCGCATCGCATAAGACCTTCGAGCCGCCATAACTCAGCACCGACAAAGAATTTTCCCACAATTTCACCTCCGAGCGATACTGATTGCAATCTGCACGACCCATCGCAAAACTCGGTTGGAACATAATAGTAAACACTTGACCCGACGGAACCACCTCTTCCTCCACCGGCAAATTATCCGTCAACGGATACTGAGCAATAGAACGCAAAGTCCACTCCACGCCATAATACTTCGCCATCGTGATAGGCTTCGGGTCGCCGCCATTGCCCGGATCCCAAGGATCAATAGGTGTTTCGCGGCATGATTGGAGAACAAAAAGGGCTAAAACCATCAACCCCATAGAAAAACGCATACGTGACATCATCGGAATTACTCCATGTGATATGATACAAAAACCATTGTACCGTAATAACTTCCCATACCATAACTCTGTTTCAGTAGCAATTATATTGGGAATGCACTTATCTTGACTGCTGCCCGCAGGACGGGACGGATGTTTTTTCTTAGAACGCAATTTCTATTATCATTCCATCCCTTCGGGATTTAACGCCGCTGAATTTCAAAATTCCCCTCCGCCGGAGGGGTGGCGCGAAGCGACGGGGTGGATTCTCATTCCTCGGTGGCAGACGCAGTCTGACGGGGTGGATTCCGTATCCAAACCTATAAGGTTTTCAAAACCTTATAGGTTTACGGAACATCGCCCATCGCATCAACCCCATTGCTCTATAAACGTTCAATCCCTTTGGGATTTATGAGCTATTGAATTTCATCCCATCAGAGGGGTGTCCGAAGGACGGGGTGGGTTCTCATTCCTCGGTGGCAGACGCAGTCTGACGGGGTGGATGAATGTATTGATTGAAATTTGCCCCTCTTTTTTTCTCCCCGACGGGGAGAATTTTATTATACCTTCCCCGCGGGGAAGGACAGGATGGGGCTAATCGAAATGCCTC
>DDTD01000092.1 GCA_002344005.1 Ignavibacteria bacterium UBA2373
TACATTATTTAATGGTAATGGTAAATTCGGTAATTGATTAAATGTTACATTATTATTAAATATTGTCGGACCATTGATAGTTAATGTGCTGTCAATGACAATATTATTTAATGTCGAATTGTTAACATTTGAATTATTTATTGTCGTAGAATTAACCGTAGAATTATTTATGGTAATATTAGCAATATTACTTGTCCACTCAGGATCATTAGATCCTTTACTTATTAAAATCTGTCCGTCTGTGCCTACTGTTGTATAATCTATTTTTGATCCATCGCTAAATGCAACCGTTCCGGCAGGTCCCACACTTGTATTACCTGTGCCGCCTTTTTCAGGATTTAGAACACCATTCACTTCCGATGTATTCAAATCTACGGCATTAGTTGTAGAACCGCTACCTACAAATTCATTGGCGCGGTTAATACCGCCATTACTTGCTTCCATCACTGTTCCGGCACCGATGGTAAGCGCTTGTCCACTATTTGTACCGCTTGTAATTTGGTCGAAGCTTACCGTTGTTCCCGGGGGTAAACTGTTGCGCCAATCTACATTACCACTGCCATCTGTTGTCAATATAGAATTATTTATCGGAGCTTTCGCTTGTGCTATATTTTGTGCATTTCCGACAAATACATTATTTAATGGTAATGGTAAGTTCGGTAATTGATTAAATATAACAGGACCATTAAATGTTGATGTGCCATTAAATACTGCAGAACTGTCTATTTGTACATTACCATTAATATCCAAAAAGTTATTAACTGTTGTTCCGCCATTTAATGTCGTTTGATTTAATGTTGAATTATTAATTGTCAATCCTGTTAAGGCATTTGTCCATTCTGGTGTTCCCGCTCCTTTACTGATAAGAACTTGTCCATCAACTCCGACTGAATTATATGATAATTTCGAACCATCGGAATAGGCTACTGTTCCAGCAGGTCCTACGGATGTATTACCTGTACCACCTTTTTCAGGGCTTAACACACCATTAACTTCTGAAGTATTTAAATCTACGGCATTTGTCTGTGAATCGCTTCCTAAAAACTGATTCGAAGCAATGACGCCACCGTTTGACATTGTTAGGGTACTTCCTGTTCCAACAGTCAAGTTTTGTCCACTATTTGTACCGCTTGTAATTTGGTCGAAGCCTACCGTTGTTCCCGGTGGTAAACTGTTGCGCCAATCTACATTACCGCTGCCATCTGTTGTCAATATAGAATTATTTATCGGAGCTTTCGCTTGCGCTATATTTTGCGCATTTCCGACAAATACATTATTTAATGGTAATGGTAAATTAGGAAGATTTTGGAAAGTAACATTTGTTGTAAATGTTACATTATCATTAAAAACAGTTGGTCCATTAATAGTTAATGAACTATCAATCGCGATATTGTTTAATGTTGAATTATTGACGGTAGAATTATTAATTGTCAATCCTGTTAAGGCATTTGTCCATTCTGGTGTTCCCGCTCCTTTACTGATAAGAACTTGTCCATCAACACCGACTGAATTGTATGATAATTTCGTACCATCGGAATAGGCTACTGTTCCCGCAGGTCCTACGGATGTATTGCCTGTACCACCTTTTTCTACAGGTAATACGCCATTCACTTCTGAAGTATTTAAATCTACGGCATTTGTCTGTGAATCACTTCCTAAAAACTGATTCGATGCAATGATGCCACCGTTTGACATTGTTAGGGTACTTCCTGTTCCAACAGTCAAGTTTTGTCCACTATTTGTACCACTCGTAATCTGGTCGAAACTTACCGTTGTTCCCGCAGGTAAACTATTGCGCCAATCTACATTACCGCTGCCATCTGTTGTCAATATAGAATTATTTATCGGGGCTTTCGCTTGTGCTATATTTTGCGCATTTCCAACAAATACATTATTTAATGGTAATGGTAAGTTCGGTAATTGATTAAATATAACAGGACCTTTAAATGTTGATGTGCCGTTAAAAACAGCAGAACTGTCTATTTGTAAAGCACCATTGATTTCTACAAAATTATTAAGCGTCGTTCCGCCATTTAAAGTCGTTTGATTTAATGTTGAATTATTGATTGTCAATCCTGTTAAGGCATTTGTCCATTCTGGTGTTCCCGCTCCTTTACTGATAAGAACCTGTCCATCAACTCCGACTGCATTATATGATAATTTCGTACCATCGGAATAAGCTACTGTTCCCGCAGGTCCTACGGATGTATTGCCTGTACCACCTTTTTCTACAGATAATACCCCACTAACCTCTGAAGTATTTAAATCTACGGCATTCGTTGTAGAACCGCTACCTACAAATTCATTTGCTCGGTTAATACCACCATTACTTGCTTCCATCACCGTTCCTGCACCGATGGTCAATGTTTGACCTGCATTCGTACCGCTTGTGATTTGATTGAAAGGAACATTAATCGTTGATGGTAATGTTGTTGACCATTGAACATCACCACTTTGATTTATTGAAAGCAAAGAACCATTTGCTCCGGGAGCGAATGGTGCAGCTTGATTGCTCGAATTACCAACATAAATGTAATTTTTTGTAAGAGGGAATTTTGGTGGTTTATTAAATATTGCTGTATCATTAAAAGTTGCGGGACCATTAAAGGAAATATCTCCTAAAACTGTAGTTGATCCGGCAATAATTGGACTATTTAATGTGCTTTGATTAATGGTAAATTCTGATAGAGTTTTCGTCCAACGTGGTGTTGCTGAACCTTCAGAAATGAGCACTTGACCTTGTGTACCCACATTGGTATAATCTATTTTTGTTCCATCGCTAAATGCAACAGTACCAGCTGATCCTACCACAGTATTACCGGTACCACCATTTGCAGGTAATAATGTTCCTGTGACATCATTAGCTAAATCAACCTTACCACTTGACAAAACACCCGCAGCATCATTTTTTACAATTCCGGGCGTAGCAAATTTTCCAATGACAATATTTCCAGTATTTCCGGCTGCACTTAGAATAAGATCATTAGTCCCAATATTGATCTGGGTAGTCTTGTTAAGATTTCCACCCAAACCTACTACAGAGCCATTCGCTGTGATACCGTTTTCAAATGTAAATAATGTTGAAGCATTAGACCACGTTGGAGCATTCGTACCATTGGAAATTAATACTTGCCCAGTTGTTCCCTGCGCAGAATAGTCAAGTATCGTACCATTGCTATAAGCAACAGTACCGGGCAAACCTACAGAATTACGACCTGTACCACCATTTGCAGGTGTTAAAACGCCTGTGACATCATTAACTAAATCAACTTTACCGCTAACGAGTGCACCGCCGTCAAGATTTTTGACTATGCCTGCTTGGGCAAATTTTCCTATAACAATATTACCTGTATTGCCATTTGTACTAAGTGTAAGCGAATTAGCACCTATATCAATAGTCGTAGCTTTTGATAAACTTCCACCAAGCTCTACAGTATTATTGGTGCGAGTAAGACCATTTGTAAATGTTAACGGTGCTTCAAAATCAGTACCGGGAGTTGCTATAGCAAGTGTACCTGTACCGGGTGTAGCTTTAAGAATACCACCGGCGTTCAAACCGGAGAATGTGATTGCCCCACTTGATGTTACCCCCGTAGCCGCAACTATTGCTCCTGTTTTGTTAATTTGGAATTGGGACGTAGCACCGATGGATAAATACTCAGTAGGACTTGTAGTACCAATACCGATATTCACACCATCATCATAAATTTGTGAATTGCCTAAAGTAGTTGAGTTTGGAGTCCATTTGGGGACAAAATTGACTGTACCGGAACCACCAACAACAGTACCACCGGCAAAATCAATTGTAGTCAAAGCACCTGTTGCATCAGCACCCACAATTCTTTGACCGGTTCCCGCCAATGACCCCATACGAACATTGGGCTGTCCGGGAGTACCTACAACCTCTAATGTCATTGAGGGAGTGTTTGTACCAATGCCAATTCTTCCATTTCCTGAAAATGACAAATTTGAGCCGGATAAATCAATGTCAGTATTTTGTGTGAGAGCACCACCAAGCGAAACATTCTGCCCATTGCGAGTTAAGCCATTAGCAAAAGCAAGAGGTGTTTCATAATCACCATTAACACCCGGCGTAGCAATTACTAAGGTACCTGAACCGGGCAGAGCTTTTATCATTCCACCGGAAGTTAAAGAGTTAATGTTCACATCGCCTTGAGAAGTTAAACGCAAACGCTCAAGATTACCTGTTTTAAAAACAAGATCAACGGGATTTATTGTTCCAATGAAGTTTTTATCGGGATTTGTCGTTTTATTGCCTTTGATAAGCCAAGCAATAGAATCTAACTGGCTGGTACTGCCATCAGATGGGTTGAGAATATTAAAGTTCAAAGATTGCAAGGGCTGCCAGGTCTTCCCATTGAAATACCAGAATCCAAAGTCATCGCCTTCTAATTGCCAGACAAGCAAACCTGTTGCCGGTAATTGGATATTGATTCGTTCGGCTCTTGTCATCCTCGGCACCAAAAAACCTTTGGGCGTCGATAGCAAAGTCGTGCTCAAGTCCAGCAAAGCAGAGGGATCCGGATTTTTCGTTCCGATACCGACATTTTCGCTCGGTTGCTGAGCAAGAACATTCTGTGTGAAGAGTGCAGAAAGAACAGTTGCGGCTAAAAACGAACTTAACCTCTTCATTATTGAAGAGTTAGAAAGTACATTGTGCGCTATTTTAAATCGCGATTCAGTAATGAACCGTACCATAAATCACCTTGTCTGGCAAGTAAAGACATATTTTTTTCCCGTACTGCAAATTTACTGCCAATCAATGGTCTTTCTCAATACGTACAACTACGTAACATGAAAAAACATAAGGAAATCGGGCTGATTTGGAAGGATTTTTTATGAATTCGAGAGTGCAAACCTTACTAAGTCCGCGGTATTTTTGACTCCAAGTTTATTAAGTAAATTGAAGCGATGCGTTTCAACAGTTCGTGAGCTGATAGATAACTTTTCAGCAATTTCTAAGCTTGTCATCCCTTTAACAACCAACTCAAGCACTTCTTGTTCACGCTTGGTCAATTGAATATCAGGGGGCAAAGATTTAAGAGCTTCGCCTCTTGACGTAACAATACTTTCACTGAAGCCCTTTGAGAAAACTCTTTCGCCTTTCATCACCAATCGAAGAGCTTCAACAAGCCCTTTAATATCTATTTCTTTGGTTAAATAACCTTGAGCACCGGCACGAATAGCAGAATCAAAGTAAGAACTATCATTATGGGCACTCAACATGATGATACGAGTTTTGGGAGAAACTATACGTATTCTTTTGGTAGTAGCTATGCCATCCATAATGGGCATGTTCACGTCAATAAGTGCTACATCGGGTTTATACATTTCGGCAAAAGCCACCGCTTCAGAACCTGTGGATGCTTCCGCAACTACATGAATAGAGTTATCGGTTGAAAGAAAACGTTTCAAACCGGAGCGTACAATTTCATGATCATCAACCAACAAAACTGAAATATATGAATGCGTGCTTGCCATTAGTTTACCGCTCACTCCATTCTTTGACGATTGTGCTATATTCATCTTCACTAAATCGTGTAGCATCATATATGCCATTTTTCAAACGCTGCCGAAAAGCTTCAAACAGAGTAACTGCACATGCCACAGAAATATTCAAACTCTGAATCATTCCTACTTGAGGAATCAATACATTCCCATCCGACAAATGTATAGCTTCTTGTGAGACACCACTATGCTCATTGCCAAATACTAAAGCAATCTTTTGCGTAAAATCCATGTCATAAATACTTTGAGAATCTTTACCCAAGGCTGTAACATAGATGCTAAATCCCTCAGAACGTAAAACACTAAAGCACTCTTCCACTGAACTGAATTTTCTTTGCTCAACCCATTTTTTTGCACTTGCCGAACTTCGTTTACTTAAATCCGGAAATTCACAATCGCCATAATAGAGCAATTGCACAGTATGAATCCCAACGGCATCACATGAGCGTAAAACAGCCGATACATTATGAGCATCATGGACATTTTCTAAGACTATAGTCAAATCCGGCTGTCGCTTCGACAACACACGCTTAATTTTATCCACTCTTTTCGTTGTTCTATATTCTTGTTTGCTTAATTTCATGACAATATGCACATAATTTATGAATCAACGATATTTTGATTAATCCGTAAAAGAAAAAAAACGACATTACGAATATCGCAATGCCGTTTCGATACAATCACTTTTCGCACAATATTTATTGTCTTTGCAACATTGCTTCGTGTATTCTACGCATTGCTTGTTCAATATTTTCTACAGAGTTAGCATAAGAAAATCGAATAAATCCTTCACCATGAGCGCCAAATGCTGTACCGCTTAGACATGCTACGCCAGCTTCAAACAAACAAAAATCTGCTGCCTGCTGCGATGTCATCCCTGTTCCTTCGATATTTGGAAACACATAAAATGCTCCCTTAGGCAGATGACAACGGAAACCGGGTATCGCATTTAATCTGGAAACAATTGTATCACGACGTTGTTTGAATTCAGCAAGAAATTCGTTAACTCTGGGCAAAGTACGATCATGTAATGCTTCAATACCTGCAATTTGATTAAAACTGGTAGTGCATGATGTGCAATTAGTTTGAAGTTTTGCAACGACTTTTGCAATATGCTCAGGCATTGCCCCATATCCCATGCGCCAACCTGTCATCGCAAATGTTTTAGAAAAACCATCAAGTAAAATCGTACGTTCTTTCATGCCGTCAAAACGAGTGATAGTATCATTCATGAAACCATCGTACGTAATTTGCGAATAAATTTCATCACTCAAAACAATAAAGTCATGTTTAACAGCCAGTTCAGCAATTGCTTGTAAGTCTTCGGTTGTTAAAATACCACCGGTGGGATTTTGAGGTGTATTGATAATTAACATACGAGTTTTAGGGGTAATCCTCGCTTCTAAATCCGCAATATCAAATCTGAATTCTTTTGATTCTTGAAGAGGTAAAGCAATGGGAACACCACCTAAAAAGTTAATCATACTCTCATATATCGGAAATCCGGGATTCGGATAAATTACCTCATCGCCCGGATCAATTGTAGCCATTAAACCATAGAACAAAATTGGTTTTGCTCCGGGGGTTATGACAATTTCATTTGCATTATATAATGAATAATTACGCGTTTTATTGATATATTCCGCTACAGCTTCACGTGCTTCCGGTAAACCCGCTGAAGGACCATAATGCGTATATCCATTATCTAAAGCATTCTTGGCTGTTTCAATAATATTCGAAGGAGTATCAAAATCCGGCTCACCTATTTCTAAGTGAACAATATTTTTCCCTTGCGCCTCCAAAGCACGTGCTCGAACCAAAACCTCAAAGGCAGTTTCGGTTCCCAGACGTGAAATTCTCTCTGCTATGTGCATAGTCTTTAATTTCCGAATTAAATAGGGTGAAGAATTACGCTTGCTGCGCTTTTTGCTGTAACTTAGCGGCTATTTTGCCATTGACAAGCTGATTAAATGCATTCACATTCTCTTGCATTAGTGCGCGAATATTTTCGTAATTATCATTTGCAAATTTTGCTAAATCATCATCTGCCATTTCTTCCAATCGTTGAATAATACGAAATTGATTACCCATCATATTTCGCAAAATTGCATTGTTTTGTGTAAGAATTTCTGCTAAAGAAGAAATACCGATTGTTACTTCTTCGATTTCTGATAATGTGTTGTTTTCCATTGAGTGTACCTCTGTTGATAAAGTATGTGATAATGATTGAATTGACATTTCTTCTTCTATTTCCCAACTGTATTTCTCCCGTTCTCTTGGTTCAAACGGAGTCATAATACTTCCGAAAATATCAGCTATGATATCGGTAATTCCCATTTATGAATTCCCTACATAAACAATAACCTTTAATTCGACAGCTATCGGCGTGGGCAATGCTCCTATCTCTATAGTGGTCCGGCATGCATTTATACCCGCAAAATATTCGGCATACAATGTATTGACTATCGGAAAATCCTTCTTCATATCCGTTAAGAATACTGTCACGTCCACAATATCCGACCATGATGCTCCGGCATCCTCAATAATATAGCGAATATTACGGAATACCGATTCGGTTTGAACACGAATGTCATAGTCAATAATATTGCCGGCTTCATCAAGTGTCACACCCGGGATTTTCTTTTGTCCGCGTTCCCTTGGACCCACACCGGACAAGAACAGGAAATCACCTATGCGCCTTGCATGTGGGTATGCACCAACCGGTTCCGGAGCACGTTCTGAATTGATGATTTGATTGATTACCATGAGTTTGCACTAAATATTTTGCGCAAAAATACAAGTTTCCATTGTGTATCACAGTATTGAATGCAAAGAAACAATCAATTAATTTTGCATACAGTGAGTATATTTCTGCTCCACATCGGTGTTTTTCGGTTATCTTTGATATGATTTTTTGCGAACAATTGCCAGTTAATCGGCACCAACAATAACACAGTAGATTGCTTATCCTCATGGTGTTTTACTATACTGATACATCAATTTTTTACTTATAATCAATACAATGAAAGCAAGAATAGCACTTTATGCCAATGCTGATAAACCGTCCGCAATCTTGTGGGCAGAATACTCAGCTCGTAAACTACAGGAATTGGATGCAATCATATATATTACAGAAAACGTTGCAGACAAATTTTCGGAGGAACTCAAAGAACTATGTGAAGTCATTGATTTATATGAGTTTGAAAAAAGAGCAGATTTTGTCGTTACTTTCGGTGGTGATGGCACTATGCTCTCTGCTGCTCGTACATTACTCAATGGTGATATTCCTATCATGGGGGTCAATGTAGGGAAATTAGGGTTCTTAGCTGAGTTTTCGGTCAATGAACTTGATGATGCATTGACTTCATTGGTACAAGGTAACTATCGGATCGTAGATCGCGCTATCTTAGAAACAACGATACGCGGAGAAACACTCTATGCTCTTAATGAATTCGTTATCGAAAAGTCACTCTCGCCAAAAATGATTACTGTCAGAGCAGAAGTAGGTGACTATCTGATTGCGGATTATCGGGCTGATGGTGTTATGATTACCACGCCCACCGGCTCAACGGCTTATTCATTGTCATGTGGCGGTCCTATCATTGCACCTGCGACCAATGTGTTATGCCTTACACCCATTGCGCCGCACTCATTAACCATGCGACCACTCGTTATCACCGATTCTTTAGAAGTCACATTCTCTTTGCAGACAGCGGCTCACAATGCAACAATTGTTGCTGATGGACAAATTGAACGCGAGTTCCATGTCGGTGAATCTATCACGGTAAAAAAATCAGAAAAAGACATTAAAATCATTAAACATACGCAAACTACGTATTTTGAATTATTACGTAAAAAGCTCCTTTGGAGTGCTGAAGGAAATTAATATTAAAAAATTTACTGAGAACAATGACATCATTAAGCGTTAACCTCAATAAAATTGCTCTTTTAAGGAACTCAAGAGGCAGAAATTTTCCAAATGTAGCAGACTTTGCCGTGTATGCCTTAAAAGCCGGTGCGGCAGGTATCACTCTCCATCCTCGTCCCGACGAAAGGCATGCACGTTATACTGATCTCTATGATTTGAAGCCAATATGTGAATCATTTTCCGCAGAACTGAATGTTGAGGGCTATCCATCTGAAGATTTTTTGGAAATTATACACGAATTGCGCCCACATCAATGCACACTTGTACCGGACGATCCCCGGCAAATTACCTCTGACCATGGCTGGGATATGCCAAGACAATCTGAATTTTTAGAGCCAATTGTCAAACGTCTTGCTTTAAGTGGTATTCGCGTAAGTCTTTTTACTGATACGAATTCAGCCAACATACAACTATCACATCACGTGGGAGCACATAGGATTGAACTTTATACCGAAGAATATGCCCATGCATATCACTCAAAGAATAAAGAACATATAACCCGAATGTACAGTGAAGCGGCAAAATTTGCACGCAGCATAGGTCTGGGTGTCAATGCCGGACATGATTTATCTTTGGATAATGTAGGACATCTGTGCAAAGAGTGCCACATTGACGAAGTTTCCATCGGTCATGCTTTGATAGTAGAATCACTCCATTATGGATTTGAGAATACCGTTAAGCGTTATGTCGAAATATTACATTCGTCAAATCCCAAAAACAAAGAATGAAATCAGAGAACAAACACCGCCAAGCCATTATACTCCTTATCATCACAGCTATTTTATGGAGTGCCGGCGGTTTGCTCATAAAACTCATTGAATGGAACTCGGTTGCAATTGCCGGTGGAAGAAGCTTTTTCGCAGCTTTAATATTATTTGCTTATGTACGCAAGCCGCAATTCACCTGGTCAAAAGATCAATTGGCGGCTGCATTTTCTTATGCATTTTGTTGTGGATTGTTTGTTATTGCTACAAAGTTAACAACTGCGGCAAATGCAATAGTGTTACAATATACGGGACCAATATATGTTGCTTTATTGAGCGGCTGGTTGCTGCAAGAAAGAATATCTCGTCTTGATTGGTTAACAATAACAGTGGTGTTGGCAGGTATGGCTTTGTTTTTTGCTGATGAACTGACAATACAAGGTATGACAGGCAATATCATAGCAATTATCAGTGGAATTTCTTTTGCTTGTTTGGCAATTTTTCTCCGTAAACAAAAAAACTCCTCGACCATTGAATCACTGATACTTGGTAATATCATCATTTTTATATGTGCATTACCATACATGATATCTTTTTCTCCCAATACATTTAATGAAATCCCCTTTTCTAATGGACTTAGCTATTTAGGTTTTTATCTTCTGTGTATTCTGGGTATTTTTCAATTAGGCATCCCATATATATTGTACGGAAAAGCAATAAAGTACGTTAGTGCTTTAGAAGCAACATTATTACCCATACTGGAACCCTTGCTCAACCCAATCTGGGTATTGCTCATTATGCAGGAAGAACCGTCTCCGCTGTCCATAATAGGCGGAATAATTGTAGTCACGGCAATTACAGCTCGAGGTATTATTCAATCACGACATATATCTTGATTACAATCATGATAAGGCGATAGTAAATAATTTAAGCCAAATTCGCCATTCTTGTTAGCTCTCTTTTATTAAGAATAGCAATTTTTTTGCCATGTAAATCAATGAGTTTTTCGCTCTTAAATTGGGATAATTGTCGAATAACACTTTCTGTGGCTGTCCCAACGATACCCGCTATTTCATCACGTGTAAGTGATACATTTAATGCTTCGCCAGATTGGTCTGTGCCAAAAAGTTTTTCTAATTGCAGTAGTGTTTCAGCTAAACGTTCCCGGAGGGTTTTCTGAGCAAGTTCAATAATTCTATTTTCAGCTTCCATTAATTCCAAGCTTATCATTTTCATTAATGCCATGGAAAAATGATGATTTTTTTGAACAATTTCATTAAACTGCTGAGCAGGGATGAAACATGTATGGGTTTGTTCCAATGCAATCGCAGAAGTTCGATGATGCTGTTGTGTCAATACAGCCGAGTAGCCCAATATATCGCCTGCTTTGGCAAATCGCAGAATCTGCTCTCTTCCTTCGCTGCCATATTTACTTAGCTTTACCTTGCCTGTGAGTACACAATACACTCCTCTTGGATTTGTGTCCTCACGGAAAAGCTCTTCGGATGTTTGAAAAAGGATTGTGCGTTTGGAATCTTTCACGCTACGACATTGCTCCATTGTCAAATAAGAAAAAACGGTCTCATTGCGCATACCGCAGATGTCGCATGAGGGCTGATAGATTGAGATTACCGACATACTTTGCTCCTTGTGTGTGTTTACGAGAGCGAATATACGAAATTTATATTTAAGAGTAAAGAGTCTTAAATATTTTTCTTTCTCATTTCTTGAATCTAAAATGTCTTTGATTTACAAACAGCAAAGGGAGAAACACGCCATATCAGAGCGTTCCTCCCTTTTGCCTCAGAGTATTACTGTTTTGTGATTCGCACTACTTTCGTTGCACTGTCGGATATCATTTGTAAGACATAGGTACCTGATGGAAGACCGGATAATGACACACTCCCACCTTCTACTGCAATGACGGCAACAACTTTGCCCGCAACATCAAGTACTTCTATTGTATGTGTCGAAGGATCAATAACAAATATTCTATCTGTGGTTGGATTGGGATATACAAGCTGTTCTTCAACTCTATCGGTTTCCGCTATGCTCGTCATCAATGCTGAGTTAGAAACCACATACGTACCATTGATAGTACCGTTAACAGTTCCTTTAACCACATAATCATTTCCAAATACAGTATTATTACTTGGCATACTTATATCAGACAATTGACTGACAGAAATTGTTGTATCAGCAGAAGAGATAATTCCAAGTGTGCTTTTTGATTTACCGGACATTTTTTCCCATCCGTTAATCTCGGACTCAGTGAAATACAACTGCATTTCAATACGATTATTCGTACTTGTATCACCTTG
Organism: Ignavibacteria bacterium UBA2373; assembly: GCA_002344005.1. Classification (GTDB taxonomy): domain Bacteria; phylum Bacteroidota; class Ignavibacteria; order Kapaibacteriales; family UBA961; genus UBA2353. The sequence goes on from DDTD01000092.1 coordinate 12,483, forward strand.
TATATAAAAAACTTTTTGAGCGAAACTACGCTTATCCGTTACATGAGTAAAGACACCTTCCCCTGCCTTGAGTATTTGGACTGTTATTTTACCGATATTATTATCACCCAAATTTTTGATTGTAGCTATAATTTTACCTGTTGATGAGTAAAAATCCACTTTTTTGGATGGTCCTATATTGTCAAATGTTGACGAGATAGTATTTTCCACGGGGGATGCTATACCGGTGGACTTTCCTTCAATGGCAAAATCGTCAATCATTACACCATCTTCATCTGTTAATATTGTTCCATTCGTAAATCTGAAGCGAACGTCATCTTTTCCCACAAATTGTGAAATCTTGATACGAGGTTTATGAATATCCATAGAGAAGTTATTAAATCCGGGACCTTCCAATGACCATAAATTATCTGCATTGTACCAATCTGATCCGGAAGGATCGTCCTTTTTGCCGAGAACTTGCCATGTTACTCCTTTATCAAGTGAATATTGGACATTAAATCCGCCACCGTCACCTGTCATCTGACGATAGGAAAATCCCAAATAATATTCACCTTCTGCGCCGATAAATGAAAATGGTGGTGTTTCGAGAGCATACATATTTCCCGTTGTGCCTTGTCCGCGCCCAATATTGGTAATCCAGCTTTTTTCTCCGGCTATAGTTCCGGATTTATCATTCATGAATTTTTTACCTTTTTCATTTTTTCCCCACATCCATGAATCCAGACCATCACCGGAAAGTGATACATTTCTAAATCCTCCGTCATTTTTATCAAAATTATTCGAATATGGTATTGTTGTTGCTCCGCCGACGATTACTTTTTCTGTTCTAAAAGTATTGCCCGGTTGAACTGTCAGAGTAATTGTATATTCCCCGGGTTGAGTAAATACTTTAAAAGGTTTTTCGAGAGAAGAAGAAGTACCATCACCAAAATCCCAATTCACACTTTCAAAATAAGGCGTTTTATTGGTAAATTGAATTGGTATATTCACCGCAATTACTGAATGAGAAAAATCTGCAATCCCAACTGTAAAAGAACTAACTGTCGGCGAAGTACATTCATTTTCGGAATAATAATCACATTGAATTTTGTCACCATGTTTAAACTGTATATCATTTATGGTTTCTGCTGTCTTTTTTACAGTATCGCCATTGATAATCCAGCGATACTTTGGTTTATTCAAAACACCTTTACTTTTCGCAATAACTGTGGTCGGTACACCCGAAGCCGCAATTACCGTTTCTGAGGTAACAGCAATTTCTACAGAAGGGCGCAATTGCATTGTTATGGGCTGTGATACAGATGTTTTTTGATTTGATGAAGAGACAATTTCACAAGTAACTCTATCTCCTGTTCGTAAACGCAAAAATGTCGTTACTTTATTACTTCGTATTATTTCTTTTCCATTTACTTTCCATATATATGTTGGTTTTTTGCCTGCTTGTATTGGCTGAGCGGTAAATTCTAATGGTTGATTTTCACAAAAATCTGTCATTTTTCCGCGTAATTTCACCTTCACTGACGGTGTATAATCCGCAATTTCGAAATCCCACACTCCTCTGCCATACGTACAGAAACGCACAACATTAATCGGTTCGACATATTCGACAGACCAATAAGTTTGATCCGGAGCACCACCGGGTTTTGTACCATACATATCATACCATTTATTTTCTTCAACAACATAAACATAAGGACCAGATTCCGTTGCCGCAAAAATATATTTTTCATCGGGAGTACACACAATTCTATAAAACAATGTACGAGGTGCATTTTCTGTTAATGGTGTCCACGTTGCTCCATAATCTTCAGAGCGATATACGCCCGGGTTTGAATAACCCGACCCACATACATAGACACGTTTTTCATTTATTGGTGAGGGTAAAATTCCATTACCATAAAAATAATGCCCACCGGGTAAAGTATCCTCAGATTTTGATTGCCAAGTTTTCCCACCGTCCATTGATGTATAAAAATCTTTGTTAGAGGTTAAAACAAAACGAATTTTTTTATTTTTTGGGGAATAATTAGCAGCAGTTATTTGGCTGCCAAAATTAAATGGCAATACTTTTGCCTCAGCTTTTCCATTTACAGAAGTTATATGATATAATTTACCTCCTTTTTCATTTTCAGGTACTCCACCACACATGAAAACAGCTGCCGGATTATCAGGGTCAGCCATCAATGGTGCCATCCATAATTGCCCTTTACTTGTATAATCCCACCAAGCACTTAACCCACCTTTTCTGGGTTCCGGTAAATATGTAAGAAAACCCGGATACGTCATCCAGAATGTTCTACCGCTGTCTGAACTTACCATGTGTCCATAATCTCCGCTTATTACTTGCTGGAAATTTAATATTCCGGTATTTGTATCAATTTCCGATCGTTGATAGCCCTGATCTTGACTGCCTGCATACATTATATCCGGTTGATGGTAACTTGTCATAGTACTATAATATTGGCTAATATTATGTTTTTTTAAGGAAAGATTATTTACTGTTTGTAATTGGTCATACGAAACATATAAACCACCATGACAACAAATTAATATTACTTCTTTGCCGGATTTATTAAAAAAGGAATTAATATGCATAATATCTGCATGAAGTTTTGTTGCCGGCTGACCATAATATTCGCCCCATCTGTTCATCACATTCCATGTTTTGCCCCCATCATTACTTCTATAACAATCTACCCATCCACAAGTAATAAGATTATGGTCAGTTCTTGAGACAAAAGTAATATTACCATCGGCTGTTTTTCCCTGATTCGACCATGATTTAGCACCATTATTGCTTTTATATAATGTGCCGTCAGAGTAAGCATATAAATACAACGATTTTCCATCATCAAATCCACCGGATATTTGTGCATTTTGTGCCGGTAAATTTGACAATAATGTACCATTACCCGAGTTTCCCAATTTATAGACTGCGCCTTTAGTCGTATAATATGCACTTACTGAAAATTCATTATTTGTCCACAAGGATAAGTCATCCATAGTAGAAAAAACAAATGTATAATTTTTACCAAAATCCATCGAGCGATACAATGCCCACTTAGCACCCCAAGGACTGCCATTCCATTCTCTTGTTAGAAGGTAAACGGCATCTTTTGTCCGAGCTGTTTTTTCAATCCATCCCCATTTGTATTTTTCTTGACTTTCCGTTAATCCGGTCAAAGGTGAAGCATTTTTCCATGTTTTTCCCCAATCATCAGAATATTGAGGTGATTGCCCCGACCAACGGAGCAGGCGATCTTTATTATCCACAACAACCCTCAATCGGTAGTCTAAGCGTTGTTCATCGTCAATAACTTTCCAGTTATTACCTTCTAATGTCGCTTTCCATATATTGCCGGAAGCAGACCGTGAAATAATGGTATCTGTTTTAAGATCATACTCTGCCGCTGCTGCGGAACCTGATTGATCTGCACTTCCTCTTTCCCACCAATATCCATGTAATTGACCATTAGCAATTTTTTGCAATCCCTGCGATGAAAGTGTATTTTCTTCATTCGATTTGGCACGAGCTGAACGGATTGCCGACATCACAATGCGGTTCTGCTCCTCTATTTTTCGCCAATCCACATTTGGAGCAGCTCGATGCAAAGTGTCAATCCAGTCTTTACGGGACAGCCTTTTCCTTCCTTCCTTATGAAAAGGAGGTATCTCTGTAGGTGATGGGAAAAGCATCGCAGTTGAGACTTTCTGCACTGTGCGTTTGGTTTTATGTTTTTTAAATTTTTGTTTTCCGGCATACATATCACTGCCAAAGAAGGAGATTGCACACAATACGACGAGCATTACAAGAGTAGAATATATCTTCATACAAAATGAGAGTTATTGATGTTCAACATAAATTTTTCGTTAAAAATACGCATATCTCTCATTGTAACCAACAGTTTGCTCAATTCTTATCCATCTGTTCACATCGTTAAATATTGTTAAGCTACAGATAAATCGGAAACAATGTACCGGAAATGTTGTCATTGCTTATGTACAACAACTCCACAGTTGTATATTATCACCACAAAACCCATTGAGAAATCAGCGGGTTTTTTTTATGTCTGCCATTGCACTTATTGATGTTCACAAACGTTTCTCGCTCTTCATTTTACGTGTATATCCATGAAAAAATCAAGTCGCTCAATTTCATTAAGTGATACTATTTGCATTACAACATTACCCAATGGACTGCATATTCTTTCTGAGTATGTCCCCACGGTTGAATCAGTTGCTCTCGGTGTGTGGGTCAATGCCGGCTCTCGTGATGAATCCGGGGCAACAATGGGAATGGCTCATTTTATCGAACATCTATTGTTTCGTCGTACTACAAAACGGAGCAGTGCCGCAATTGCCAGAGCATTTGAAGATTTAGGTGCTTATGCCAATGCTTTTACGACAAAAGAGCATACTTGTGTGTATGCACGCAGCTTGAAACAATATGCCAAACAAACTATGGAATTACTTTGTGAAGTGATGCTTATGCCTCAATTTCACGTGCGTGATATTGAAAAAGAACGTCGAGTCATTATTGAAGAAATCCGTTCTTATGATGATGACCCGGAAGAAATTATTTTCGACGAAGGTGAAAAATTACTCTTTGGGAAGCATCCCCTTGGGGGGCAAATCGCTGGAACTGTGGACTCTGTTGCAGCTCTCACGCGTGACGATATTACAACATTTTATAAGCAAAGATATGTACCTGAAAACATGGTTGTGGCTGCCGCAGGCAACATGCATCATGATGAAATTGTCAATATATGCTTAAAACAATTTGCTCAATTTCCGCCCAATACATTATCGCTCCCAAAACGGAGAAAACCGCGTATTACATCTTCACAAAAAATCCGGTTTACAAAAGATTTCCAACAATCACATCTTTTACTTAGCACGATCACAGAAGGAGTCAGATCGGAACAACGCTATGCTCTTGCTGTGTTCAATACTTTATTGGGTGATGGAATGAGTTCACGTCTGTACCAAAGTATAAGAGAAAAATCGGGTCTTGCTTATTCGATTTATTCAACCTTACAATTACTTTCGGATTGTGGTACACTTTCGATATATGCGGCACTTGATCAATCGCATATAGAATATGCACGTGAATCCATACGCAAAGAGATTGATAAACTTATACAAGAACCTTGCTCGGCAAAAGAATTACGAAGAATGAAATTACAAGTACAAGCCGGTATTGTCATGTCATTAGAGAGTATGGAATCGCGGATGACAGCTATGGCAAAATCAATACTGGAAACAGGACATTATGAAAGCGCAGAAGAAATTGTGGAAAAAATCGGTAATGTCACGGCAGAAGAGATGTGTTCAAGTGCACGACTTCTCAGCCAAGAGAAAATATCTGAGGTACTTTTTTCTCCGAATTAGGTTCCGGTAATTCGACAATAAATGCAGCGCCCTGTCCATGGACAGATTCACACCAGATTCTGCCGTTCATACCTTCCACTAATTTTTTGGTGATAGAGAGACCCAATCCGGTTGAATGCTCACCACCGGTTGGTTTAGCACTTAATCGCGTGTATTTTTTGAATAATTTTTGTTTGTCATCATCGGTTAATCCCGGTCCCTCATCCTGAACAGCAATCCACACGCTTCCGTCATGACTGATTGCGGATATTCGTATTGTTTTATCGGAAGGTGAATATTTAATTGCATTACTCACTAAATTATCCAATACTTGACCAAATCGCTCAAAATCAGCCAATGCGACAATATCTTTTCCAACAGTGGAATAGTCTAAAGTAATATTTTTTCTTTCGGCATTATTATTATGCCGGTCAATAACAGATTGTACCACTCTGTAAATTTGTATTGAAGCGATAGCAAAGTTGAGTGATCCTGTTTCGATTGAATTAGCATCCAATAATGCAACAATAAAATCAAGCATTTGTTGTGCAGATTTCTTCACTTTTTGTGAAAGTTCGGATAATTCTTTCTTGGAGAATCTTTCTTCGTAGCGTAACTGAGTTTCTGCAAGAAGCATAATACTTGCGACATAATTTTTTAAATCATGAGCGACAATTCCCAGTAACTCGTTTTTTTCATTATTCGTTTCGGTCAGCTGATCTAATGTTTTGGCTAATTCTTTATTAATATACGCCGTTTCTTCTTGTTTTTTTTCAATTTCTTTGTAGGCAATGGAAAGTGAGTGTTCCTTATGTTCCAATTCATCCAAAGTGCGAGCAAGTTCAACATTTTTCAGACGATAAATTTCTCGTTCTTTGAGCGCTTTTTCAATTGCAAGTCGTGTTTCCATAACTGCAATTAATTTTTGTTTATCGGCATTTAATATTTGGTCACGTATTTTTGATGAAGCAACAAATAATCGTAAAGATTCTTTATATTCACCCATCATTTCCGCCGAAGCAGAGGCACCAAGCAATAAATCTGCTTGAATAGTTTTTGCACCTATTTCTTCAGCAATTTGTATCCCTTCAGCATAAATTGCAAGTGATTCCCCATAATTACCGGCAAGTCTTTCAGTTGCACCTATTTCCAAAAACACTTCAGCACGACCTTGTGGCTCATTTAATTCAGTATAAATGGAAAGTGCTTCACGATGGCAGTTGAGAGCCATTTCAAAATCATTACGCCGTTGATACACATTACCAATATTGGTTAAACATGTGGCATAACTGTGTTTATCGCCTAATTTTTTTGTTAAAGCCAAAGATTGCTGCTGATAATCTAAAGCAAGCTCATAATCGGAAAGTAACTCATAGTTTTGACCAATATTACGAAGAGTTTTCGCTATACCAAATTCATTATGAAACTCTTTGAAATACTCTAAAGATTGGAATAAATACTGTAATGCTGTTTGATGATGTTTAAGTTTGTAATATACCCCTGCAATATTATTCGATGCAATGGCAATCCCCTGCTTATCATTTGTTTCTTCTTGTATGGCATGAGCTTTTAAGAGATAAGCAAGCGCCTCATCAAATTGGGCAACCATTTGATAACAGTTTCCGATATTGCTATAACACATAGCCATACCGAATTTATTCCCCATTGCTTCAAACAAATGCAATGCAAAAGTATGGGACTCAAGCGCAGAATCGTAATTTCCTAAACGGAATTGAATATTACCAATGCCCGAATACACCTGGGCTTCACCTCGTTTGTCACCGATTTCCTGAAAAACATTGAGAGCTAATTGTGTATAGCGAAGTGCTTCATTGTAATTGGAAAGCATAAAAAATGCACTGCCGGAATTATGCAACCCCCGAGCTACGCCTTCCCTGTACATTGCTTTTTCGGCATATGCTAATGCTACTCTTGCCATTTCAAGAGCGGTCGTGGGTGCAGCACCCTGTAATCGCCATGCCTTATCATTGAGAGCATCTGCTTTACCTTTGTCGTCTTTAAGACCGCTGATAATCTCATCAATATATGAAGGAAAAAGCTCTTTACCTTTATGTTCCGTTTGATTTTCCAATAGTATATCCTTAGCTTCACAGATTCTATGCAAGAAATATACCAATCACGGTTCTTACAAAGAAATGAATACTTATGTTTATAATTTTCAATAGTTTAACTTACATTAAAACGTATAGCGCCAACCAAGTTTCACTTCCCAAAGTTTTTGTTGACGCAAAGCATTTGCCGATGCATTATTATTAACAGCAGACGTAGTAAGCTGAAGAATAACATTATCCAAAAAGCCCTTATCGAAGAAAGCACTTAAAGGAATGTCTATGGAAAAGTTGTTGTTCGATGCCAAATCTCCTATACTGCCACCGACACGCCATTGTACATCCCCGACAATTTGACCGGCAAGAGACACATTGGCATTACTAATGTCACCCACATTTCCATTAAAATTAATCGTAGCTTCACGAATAAATGTACCTTGTAAGAGCGATCCAAGCTGACTTGTTATTAACGATGAAGCGCTGCCGGACAAATCGCCGACCAGACTGCCTCCTTGACCTGTCGATTGTGTACCGAACAACTCAGCTTTTGTTCTTCCAAAAACAAGTAACATAAGAGCATTTTCTGTTAATTCTTCTTTGCTCCCCGTACCGGGAACTTGATCAATAGAATAGGAAAATGACACGATTGGTTCTTTTTTTGTTCCTTCTATTTTTACTTCTACAGAATACTCTTGTTGCTTAGAATCAAATGTGCGTTTCTGGCGCAATACCGCAGTTAAATTCATACGCGGATTATCTAATTGTCCTGTTTCAAAATTAACGCTTCCTCCGGCAGACAATGTTTTGACAAATTCATAGGTTGATTTATCTTGAACAATTAATTCACCGAACATCTGGAATTGTCCGAAAGGTTCTCTGCGGAATAATAGAGCTACATTTTTATCTTTCGGATTAACGTATGCTATCAGTCTTTCAAAATTACCAAGTATCATGGTCAATTTAAATTTATTTGGCACGATAAGAATATTCATATCGTATTTCATCTTATCCACAATACTCGCATTTATTTTTGCTTCACCTTTTTTTGTTGATGTTTGTTGTGATGAATTTTCAACACCAACAGTATCATTGATAGTTTTTATAGAATAAGTATGTTTTCCGGAAACACTATCTTTTTCATAACGAAACACAGATATTTTTTTCTGGAATTTTTTGTCGGGGGGCATAGTAATATCCGCATCTTTGACAACAATATCACCGGTGAGAACAGGTTTATCTAATGTACCTCTCAAATGAATCGGATTTTTGCCGCTTGCAATAACAAATTTTCCATACATTGTCGGCATTGTTGCCTCGCTCGCAGGACTTAATACCATTAATTCCGGTGAACGAATAATAATATCCAAATACTCAATACTAAAACCATCAACAAGAACAGACCCCGTTACTGATGCACGCCCTTTCGGATAATCGTTACCATCATTGGCAACAAGCACCGTATCTATAGTCACAGTATTATTGCGCAAAGTCATCTTTCCTGCCGCTTTGTATAGTATATTGGACGACAATGTAACAAATGATGCTTTGTAAAATCGCACGGTACCGCCATAATCCAATTTATCTGCTACAATCCCTTTAACAGTAATGGAAGCATCGCCCATACCTTGTACTTTTGTAACACCCGGAATAAATGGTGCTACTGTCGCCAACGATAATTCTTTAGCATTAGCTTCAATATCAATCGGTGTGGTCTTACTCCACCTATTCTCCACTTCTTTCAATGCAATATTCAAAGGCAATGAATTGACTCGTATAGTCATTGTTGTCGGATTGCCTTGCAACAGTGAGTTTACAACATGTAATTCTCCTGTAATAATCGAATCTTTACTTTCCGCATGTACTATCTGATCGCCAACATATACATTATTATATTTAAGTTTTTTCATTGATGTTTGCATTGTTACATGAGGATTTGAGAAAGCACCATTTGCTGTCAGTACCAATGAATCTACTGTACCTTCAAGAGTATGAAGTAATGATTTTGCAGAGTCATCAATAAAAGGGAATGTTACTATATCAGGCAAATTAAATCCATACACTCCAACAATCAGATTTGTAAAGTTATCCATCGAAGCCATACCGGATACCCGCAATATTTCCCCGTCTTTTCTCTGCATGAAACATTGTTTTAACAATAATCCATTTGTAGAAAACTGTCCGATAATATCATTATTTGCATTCCATTCATACCCACTGTACGAAAATTGTAATGATGAAAGAATAAAACCAAGAGAATATTCTTCAATGGAGAAGATACCTCGTAATTGCGCTGCAAACTGATGTGCTATATCGGCACCGACAAAGACATCGGCTTTATTTTTTCTCAGCACGAGATACAATGACGGTGAATATAAATCCAAATCATTTACAGAAAACACTGTATCAACTTTGAGTGTTACAGCAACATATTCAAGTGTAGAAGTATCTTTTTCATGGAACATACGAGAATGAAACGAGAAAGAAAGTTTTTCTGACCGTATATCATTTTCACCTGTTTTGATATGCAAAGAAGAGCAGGAAATGGTATCAATATTTATATCGCTAAAATTTCTGTCCCCTTTTATTTTACCTTTTATTTTACCGTATATGTCCAATGTTATATCAGGCACAAATAATTCTACAGGCGACAAATCTCGACACTCTATAGAGAATTGTGCATTAACAGGTTTCTGGAATACTTCCTGCGTGGGAGGTGTAATTTCAGTATCTTGAACCGCTACACCTCGTATAGTATTCGTTTTTTTTGTTGCATTATCTATAATAGAAGTAACATTTCCTGTTACACGTTGTATTAATCCAAGAATAGAAAAATCCCCATGTATATCTGCATCAAGTGGCGTAGAACGCAGACTAATTGAACGATTATGATAATTCTGCCTTTTCATAATACAAGACAAAGTAAATGGCATCAATGCACGGTCTTTGAGAAGAAATTGCTGCATATCTGCTTCGATTACTCCGGTCAGAGAATCTATGTGTGTGCCTTGAATATCAACCCTAAGAGCACCACTCAATGATAAATCTAGATTAGGATTCGCAGCAAGGTAGCCAACATTAATATTGGAAAATGTAGAATTAAATTTGCTTAATGGGTAATCAAGGTCACGAAAATCAAAATTCCCTGACCCTTGGAGGAATGAATATGTGTCATCTGAAAATATATCAACACTATCGGCAACGGTAGAATCAGCAATACCCAAACGTATGGTATCTAACACTATAAATCCACCATCACGGCATGAAGCATCTACTTCGAGCCGACTAAAATAACGACCTGCAAAATGTGAACGTTGTGACTGAATACGCATATCTGCTGCCAGTTCTTGCAAGGAGAATCCCTTTCCATGAGCTTGCATCCGCCCATTCAATGAACTTTCCGCAGTTGAGTTATGAACAATAGGAGCAAGATTCAGTGCAGAGTATGTAATATCGGCATTATATCCCAAAGTATCGCGCAAGTAAAGTGATAAAGTCCCACCTACAGTACCGGAACGTGTAGATATTGGCTGTACATCAATATAAATACTATCTCTCGGAAAACCGTAGATATATCCCTTGGAAATTTTCGCTAGACCAATAAAATCAAGAGCAGGTAATTGGAGTACTGTTGCATTATTACGAACCTCATCATACAAAATGGTGCTCTTTTCAAGCCATGCCTCAAATGAAAGTTTGTCACCATGTGTTATATTGCGTAAACGTCCCTCTGCTTTTAAGACCGATTGTGCTGTATGAGCATAGATCTTTGGTACAGTCAAGTCATTCAGAGTACCATGTGCATTGAGTGTTAAGCCATATACGCCTGTAAAATTAGCATAAGGTAAAAAAGCACATAAATCATTACCATAAAATTTCTTTGCATCAATATCAATTAATAATTGCGTGCTGTCGGGATTAAAACCATTAAATATATTATCTATAACAAAGACATTGAGCGAGAGGTCTGTGCCCGGTGTTTGGACATGAACATTTTGCAATCGTGCAGCAGTATTTGAAATATGTGCATCACAACCCAAGTTATGTAAAACAAAGCCCGACATCACTTCAACGAGGGAAATATTCGACAAAGAAATATCGAAATGCTGTTTCGCAATATTTGCATTACCATTCAATGTACAATTCAACTGTTCTAAACGCATTTGATCGAAAACAAATGCCGAGCGAAAAGGCGGTCTTATTGCAGTAGAATCATAACGGAGAACAGAGCAGTCACGTAATTCTAAGGAACCCAATAGTATATCCCAATCGAACGGCTTGCCGGCACTGGTGTCCGCCGATGGAGGAAAAATTCTCTCTATATTCCACACACTGTCTTGATTGCGTATCATACGTATTGTTGCACCATGAATAGCAATACATCCAACGGAAATAGTCTGTCTTGAGAGCGCCTGTATATCCGGGTTTAAGGTAATTTTAGGAATTATTGCTACGGTATCGCCGTCCTCAGCTTGAACAACAACGGAACGTATTTCAAGACCCGCATCCCAAAATAGTTCAAAATCACGGATATGGATTGATCCAAGTAAAGACTCATTGAGCTGGTCCAACACCACTCCAAGAACAAATTGCCGTACAGGTTTTAACTCCAAAACTAAAACTGTTGAAAACGTTACAGTTCCAATAAGAGCTAAGAAAGCAATGAGCAAACCCTTCGAAAAACGAAAAAGCAAACCACGACGGTTTTTTTCAGCTTCGCTATGCTCAGTAATTATTGGTGCGTTATGTGGAGTTGTGTCTGCCATATATGCAAAAATATGTCCTTACTGCTTCCGATGACTAAACGATGTACGACTTAGAATAATGTAGAAGAGAGAGCAACGTACATTAGTACATCGCATCTTTACAAAAAAAAAGGATTATCTTCACGAAAGACAATCCTTTTCATATGTTTAAAAAGGGAGATTACTTACCATTTCAAAACATTCACTTCATCCACATAGACTGTTTGCTTTTTGCGGAAAAGAGCAAGGACAATAGCCAATCCAACCGCTGCTTCTGCGGCAGCCACAGCCATGACGAAAAACACAAATATTTGTCCTGCACTGTCACCCATGAACTGACTAAAACTTACTAGAGTAAGATTGACGGCATTGAGCATCATTTCGATTGACATAAAAATGACAATAGCATTGCGGCGCACGATGACCCCAATGACGCCAAGCATAAACATTATTGCTGATAAAATCAGATAAAATTCCAATGGTATGGTTTGAAGCATTTTACTCTCCCTTTAAGTAACTGTTTAAAAATTATTCAGTTCGGCGATAGCCGTGAAGAGCCATATTTGCTCCCATCGGCATAAAACTTTCATTATCCGGTAATGACCATGTCCCTAGACCATCAACATAACGATTGAACATACAAAAAGCGGCTGCAATAAGTACGGTATCGTGAATTTCTCTGTCAGTGGCTCCTTGCTCATGCGCCGATTGTATATCTTCGGGAAGCACAAATTTACCGCCTTGCTGTACTTTATGTGCTATTACCAATAGTGCTTTTAACTTGTCGGAAATTTCAGTATTGGCAAATCCCGACTTTATTTCATCAATGAATCGTGAATCTCTTCCTAAATGCACTGCTGCGGCTGCGCCATGTGATGTATGACAAAAGTGGCAATCATTTTTGTATGAGACAGATGAAGCTATTATCTCACGTTCACCTGTTGTAAGTGTAGATTCTCCACGCAACAAAATTTCAGCAAGTTCACATAATGGTTTTGCTGTATCCTTGCGATAATCAAGTAAACCGACAATACCCGGCAGCACATCATTATGTAATGTTATATGTGGCATTTATACTGATTCTTTCTGCTGTTTTTTTGCCAAAAGGATAGAACCGACTATAGCCACAAGTAAGAGCAATGATATAGCTTCAAATGGGAACAAATACTCTGTAAACAATACTGTTCCTATTGATTCTGCTGTGCCATTGAGAGCAGCTTTATCACTTAGTTGATTGTATCCGGTGGGCTGACCAAAGAATGCAATAGCAAGTTGAGCTATCAATAAAACGCCCATAGAAACTGCTATACCTGTTCGAGGATTGAATCGTTCAGTTAATGCACTTTCTTTACCAAGGTTAAGCAACATCACTACAAAAACCACCAATACCATAATAGCACCGGCATAGACAAGAATCTGAATAGCAGCAAGGAACTGCGCATTTAACGTGAGGTATAATCCTGCAAGCGCAAAAAAATGAAGGATTAAAGACATTGCAGAAGCAACGGGATTTTTATTGATAATCACAGAAACGCCTGTTGCAATTGCCGCAATGGCAAGTATAGAAAAAAGTATGACTGTCGTACTCACGTATGCTCTCCGTAATCTTTGGATAAATATTACAACAAAAATAAAAAAATGAGACTCAATGATGCATATTTCAGACCATCGAGTCCCTCATAGAGAAAAAAACTTATTATGGGAAGATACCAAGTTGATAGTACGATACCGCAATTTTATCAATAGCCGATATGAAAGCAGCAACACGCATATCATGAACATTTTTCTTTGTGCGCCAGATATTCATAATTTCATGATAGGAAGAAATCATCGTATCCTCTAAACCAGAGTTTACAAGATCTTCTTCATCAGCACCACGAGTGAGCATTGAGCGTTCTTCTGCTGATAATGAATGACCTGTTAATTTTTCGACCATGCTGACTAAGTTATGGTTACCGCGCTCATCGAAACGTTTATCCATACGACCAAAGCGAACATGGGAAAGATTTTTTAACCATTCAAAATAAGAAACAACAACACCGCCTGCATTCAAAAACATATCAGGTATGATGAGAATACCTTTTTGTAAGAGAATAGGTTCTGCTGCCGCTGTGACAGGTCCGTTCGCGCCTTCGGCAATAATTTTTGCTTTGATTCTACCCGCATTGCCTAAGTTGATTTGAGCTTCTAAAGCGCAAGGAGCAAGAATATCACATTCATATTCCAATACGGAGTTTCCGTCTTCGATAAATGATGCACCTTCAAAACCCTTGATTGAACCCGTAGCATCATAATGTTTTTTGAGTGCTGGAATATCCAAACCATTCGGATTAACAACAGCACCGTCCCATTCAATGATACCTGTGATAATACAGCCATGCTCGGCAAGGAATAATGCACTGTGATAGCCGACATTCCCAAAACCTTGCACAATGATACGCTTATTTTGAAGTCCCGGTTCTAAACCTATTTGCTTCATTAGCTCAACATCATTGACTGTTTCACGTACGCCGAAGAATAAGCCGCGACCTGTAGCTTCGGTACGACCACGCACACCGCCTTGTGGAATAGGTTTACCGGTCACGCAGGCAATTGCATCAATTTCACGACCATTGAAGGCAGTATATGTATCGGCAATCCACGCCATTTCACGTGCACCGGAACCATAATCAGGCGCAGGTACGTCCACAGCAGGACCGATAAAGTTTTTATGGATAAGTTCTACTGTATAGCGTCGTGTGATACGCTCTAAATCCTCTACAGAATAATTTTTCGGGTTAATTTTAATACCACCTTTACCACCGCCGAAAGGTACATTCACAACAGCACATTTATAGGTCATCAATGCAGACAAAGCCATTACTTCATCTTGATTAACCATATCGCTGAAACGAATTCCACCTTTACACGGTAGTTTATGCTGACTGTGTTCGGATCGCCATGCTTGAATTACCTGCACTTCACCTTGGATTCTTACAGGGAACTGCATATAGTAAACCGAATTGCATGCACGGATTTGATCTAATAAACCTTTAGGATACTCAAGTAAAGCCGCTGCTTTATCAAAATTCATGTTTACTGACTCAAAAAACGGAATATTTTCCGGATTATGAGAAATGTCGTGATGTAATGTGGACATAAATAATTTTTAGTTAATTGTGAATAATTACGGTTACAAAAATAAGCCCTTTGAGTATTCCCCGAAGGGCAATAATCTTACAAATTGCCGCGAGATGCCTGTTCGCGCTCAATTGCTTCGAATAATGCCTTAAAATTACCTTTGCCGAATGACTCCCCGCCTTTGCGTTGAATAATTTCAAAAAACAAGGTAGGGCGATCTTCAACCGGACGTGTAAATAATTGCAGCATATAGCCTTTATCGTCACGATCTACCAGAATTCCTAATTCACGCAGAATGGATATTTCTTCATCAATATTGCCAACACGCTGCAATAAATCATCATAATACGCATCGGGAGTACGAATAAATTCTATGCCATTTTGTCGCAATGCTTTAATAGTTTCGATAATATTTTCCGATTCCATTGCCACATGTTGCACACCTGCGCCATTATTAAATTGTACATATTCCTCAATTTGTGATTTTTTCATACCTTCGGCAGGCTCATTTATAGGGAATTTTATCCACTTATTCTCATTGGCAACGACGGTAGAACGCAATGCTGAATATTCGGTAGAAATATCTTTATCATCAAATGATACAAAACGGCTGAAACCAAATACATCATTGTAAAAATTCACCATATTTTCCATTTGATTCCAATCCATATTACCAACAATATGATCAACATATTGTAATCCAACCGATTGTGCAAGCATGTCCTTTGGGGTGGGTTTGAATCCGGGAAGGAATATCCCCGTGTAATTTTTCCTTTCGACAAAGGTATGTATAACATCACCATACGTTGCTACCGCACTCAAAGTGACACTGCCAAATTCATCTTCAACTGTATAAGGTTCAGTAACGGGCGTAGCTCCGCGAGATGTTGTGATGGCAAAAGCTTCGGTAGCATTGGCAACCGTTAATGCTATATCCTTTACGCCGTCCCCATGTTTCACCAAAAACTCATTCGCAGGATGCGCCGCCGTTAATGGTGTGGTCAAAACAAAGTTAATTTTATTCTGACGTAAACAATACGACGCTGTCTCGCGATGTCCCGTTTCCGGTCCACGATACGCCACTAATTCAAAACCAAAAGCTCGACGATAATAATATGCTGCTTGACGAGCATTGCCGACATAAAATTCCAAGTGATTTGTACCTAAGATTTCGAACAAATCATGGCTTTCTGTTGCTAATTCGGCAGATGTTTGCATTCGCTGTAACTCCCTAAAAAATAATATTTATTGTTCATTCATAATAAGTTCAGGCATATCGGCGATAAGTTCTTCCACCGTTGCCAGCATCCTGTCATTTTGTAATGGCAGCCCCGTACTGATTCGCACACATGTCGGCATACCAAATCCTTGCAATGGGCGAGTGATAATACCCTTTCTGAGCAAACGCTCATAAAGTGCTTGGGCATTTTCTACCGAAAAACACTCAATCATAATAAAATTGGCTGCCGAGTAAGGAACACGCAAACCCCACTCCAAAGTTTTTGCATAAATTCGACGTAACTCACTACTATTCATTTCAACTGTAGCACGCAAAAACTCTTCATCTTGTAATGCGCCCAAGCCCGCTGCAGCACCGGGACCCGTAGGATCGAAAGATAATTTGACACGCATCATCGCATCAATAATCTCCGGTGAAGCAATCCCATAGCCAATGCGCAAAGAAGCCAAACCATACACTTTTGAAAATGTCCGTAATGTTAAAACATTGGGGTATGTGTAAGATAATGAGTCGGGATAATCTTGTTCCAAATCACGGCTGTATTCAAAGTATGCTTCGTCCATTATCACCAGAACGGAATCGGGCACTTTTGCCATAAGTCGTTCATATTCTTCGCCTGTGATATATGTTCCCGTTGGGTTATTAGCATTTGCTATATAAAGAATTTTCGTTGTCGGCTCAATGGCATCTGCAAGTGCATCAACATCAAAACGATAGTCCTTAGTCAATGGTATAAGTTTCTTTTTAGCACCCGAAAGTGACGCAGCAACAGTGAAACCTGCAAAAGTGCCTTGCGCTGACAACAATGTATCATGTTGCGAATCCGTAAATGCTCGAATGGCTGTGTGTATCAATGCATCAGAACCATTATGGCAGATTACTTGCTCAAACCCAACACCAAAACGCTGCGCAATAGCTTTACGCAATGCCATACCACCATCATTGTAAATAGATGCTTTTTCAACAGCTTGTTTAGCATATTCTAATGCAATCGGTGATGCACCTAATGGATTCTCGTTCGATGCCAATTTGATTAAATCGGTCAAACCATATTTTTCACGGATTTCTTCAATGGATTGCCCCGGTTTATATGCCGCCGAGTTTTGTATGTTTGAAGGTAATATAATCATAACTGCAAGTATTGTTTAGGTCTGCAAAACTACGAATGATGAACGATACAGTACAACATTCACTTGAGGATTTTTCTATTGTGATGCACTGATCCCACGATGAAGCGAACAAATATAACACCGCTCTCTCTTATCAAGCTGATTCCTTTTCGTAATTTGCACAATATTATCGAAGCGCAAACATGGAGTCCATCATAAAATTATTGCCGGAGTTTCTGGCTAATCAAATTGCCGCAGGCGAGGTTGTCCAAAGACCGGAATCTGTTATTAAAGAACTTGTCGAAAATGCGATTGATGCAGGTGCAACAAGCATCGCTGTTGTCATACATCAAGCCGGAAAATCGCTAATGCACATTATTGACAATGGAAAAGGTATGTCTCCCGAAGATTTGCCTCTTGCAATCAAAAGACATGCAACAAGCAAAATAGCTTCGGTGGATGATTTGCACAGAATTATGACTTTAGGATTCAGAGGCGAAGCTCTTGCTTCAATTTCTGCCGTGGCTTTGCTCGAAATTCGCTCCAAACAAAGCAATCAAGACATCGGATACAGATTATTGGCAGAACCGCTCAAACCCGAAACCATCGAACCATTCCATTGTGATAAAGGTACTCAAGTCATTGTGAAAAACCTTTTTTTCAATGTTCCGGCTCGTAAAAAATTTCTCCGTTCCACCATTACGGAATTTAGGCATATTTCCGAAACAATGATCAAGTTTGCTTTGGCAAGACCTGATATTCGTTTCAGCTTCTCCGATGAAAAATCAGCAATCATAGACGTTCATCCCGAATCATTGCAAGAAAGAATCCGCTCTCTGTGCGGTAATGCCATTGCCGATGCCCTGCATGAATTACACTTTGAACGCGATGGCATAATATTGAACGGCTATGTCGGTAATCCTTCAACAGCACAACACACAAGAGGAAATCAGTATTTATTTTTAAATGGACGAGCTATTGTCAGCCGTTCCTTAAATTTTGCCATTTCTCAAGTCTATGAGCCATTTATTGCAAAAAACACTTTTCCTTTTTTTGTGATAAATATTTCTGTTAATCCCGAATCGGTTGATGTGAATATTCATCCTCAAAAACATGAAGTAAAATTTGATAATGAAAGGGCTCTTTTCAGTATAATACAAGAAGCAACATTAAAAGCATTAAATACTGCTCATGATATTCCGGTCATTACTTCACCGGAATTTATTGCACAACAACCTTTTGCATCATTCGGCAATAATAATGAATTAGTAAATCGAGTAACAGGTGAAATAATATCACCTTCATCGTCCAAAAATACATCAGGTTCTTCGTCAGATTTCAGGCAGCAAATTCCTTCATCAAAACATAGTGAATGGAATTCGAAAAAACCATTTATTTCACAACAAGAAATAAGCGCGTATGAAGCATTATTCGGAAAAAACTCAACACAGGACAACGATGTAACTACTCCCCTTTTTACACCCGAAGAACAATCGCTGTCTGTATCGCAAATCCACAATAGCTATATCGTTTATCAATCTGCTGACGGATTATATATCATAGATCAACACAATGCCCATGTGCGAATACTCTATGACAAAGCAATACAATCACTTACAAGAGAAAAAAACACGCAGGAATTACTGTTTCCGGTTACGGTACCATTAACAACAACGGAAAAAATGCTTGCAGAAGAATTATATGAAAATCTCCTTGATTTCGGATTTTCGTTTTCTTTCGATAATAATACGGTCATTATTACAGCAGTGCCATCTCATGTGCCGCACGGTAAAGAGGAGCAAGAACTCAAAAAATTATTAGCACATATTGAAGAAGATATTTCCTCGGCACAATTAGATGCTCAAAGAAAAATCGCATTAGCGTATGCACGAAGTCATGCAATTTCTTCAGGCACGGTATTATCACAAGAAGAAATGAAAGCTATTGTTCATGAAGTAGAAAAAATGGGCAAAAAGCCAATTAATCCTTATGGTAAACCAATTATGATGAGTATCTCACTTGAGGATTTTATTCGAACATTTAGAAATTGATATGACAAGAATTATCACACCGGAAATATGGGGAAGAAATTAAAATTCAATTTTTTATCTCAATATGATAGCGTAAGTAAAAAATCATATTTACAAATTATATGCACAAACAATAATTTTATGAGACGATACAGAATGTATGTGGCGCGAAACAGGATATTATATTTCCCTCCCAAAATATTGGTATAAAGTATCCGTAACTTTTATACCGACGCATTTTTCCAGTTCATGTCTTTCAGCTTTTTTCACATTTTCTACCGACCCAAAGGTAATTAACAATTTTTGAGCAGTTTTTTCTCCGATGCCGTCAATACCTGTCAATTCCGTTTGAAATGTACGCTTATCACGCAGTGTACGATGATATTCGATGGCAAAACGATGCGCCTCATCACGTAATGATTGAATAAGCCGTAATGATGTTGATGTTTTGGGTAACATCACAGATTCTGATTGAAATGGCAAAAAAATTTCTTCTAACCTTTTCGCCAAACCAATAACAGGAATCTGAGGATACAAACCAAGAATTGTCAAAACTTCAACGGCGGCAGATAATTGTCCTTTACCACCATCAATAATAATCAAATCAGGTTTTTCTGTCTTTTCTGCTAAGACACGACTATAACGACGTTCAACCACTTCACGCATGGCTGCAAAATCATCATTTCCTTGTACTGTTTTTAGCTTAAATCGGCGATAATCATTTTTTTTCGGTTTACCATCAATAAAACATACCATTGATGACACATAATCAGAGCCTTGCATATGTGAATTATCGAAACACTCGATGCGACGCGGTGGTGAAGATAAACGCAAATCTCTTTGCAATGCAGCAATGCCACGCGGTAAAGCATTTTCTTTTGCGGCTCTTTGCACGTGAAGTTCACGCAATAAATAATCGGCATTCGTTTTTGCCAATGATATAAGTTTCTTTTTATCGCCAATTTTAGGAATAGTAAATTCTATACGAGAACCTCTGCGTTTTTCAAGCCACTCTGCAATAATGTCAGCACTTTCAATTTCTTCTTGCAAAATTATTTCTTCAGGAATCATATCCGTATCAATATACCATTTTTCAACAGTTTGGCGCAATATCTCCGATTCTGTTTGTTCAACAGAATTACCGATATAAAAATGTCGTTTTCCAATCATTTTTCCTTCACGCACGGTAAAGACAACAACGCAAGCATCTTCATCGTCACGAGATAAAGCAAAAATATCTTGATCTTTATCATCGGCAGATACTATTTTTTGTTTTGAAACATATTCTTTTAAAATGACTAAACGGTTTCTTAATTCGGCGGCGCTCTCGAAGCGTAATTCATCAGCAGCACGCATCATTTCTGCTTCAATATTTTGTTCCAACTCCTTGGTTTTTCCTTGTAATATAGCAACTACACTTTTTATATGCTCCATATAATGAACTTGATTGACAAAATCTTCACATGGACCCTCACATCGTTTAATATGATAATCAAGACACACCTTGTATTTTTTTTTCTCAATAGACTCTTCAGTTAAGGGCAAATCACAACTTCTCAATGGGAACATTGAGCGCAAGGTATCCAATAAATAATACATATAACGCCCATCAGTATAAGGTCCGAAATATTTACTTCCGTCACGTATTACTTTTCTCGTAGAAAATACTCGTGGAAACGGCTCTTTGGTTATCCGAATATAAGGATACGTTTTATCATCTTTCAATAAAACATTGTATCGTGGCTTTAATTCCTTAATGAGATTATTTTCGAGCAAAAGTGCTTCGGGCTCTGAATCCGTAATAATCGTCTCAATATTGCGAATTTTTGCAATCATAGCCATACTTTTTGCATCACGCTTTTTTCCTTGAAGAAAATACTGACTTACCCTGCGCTTCAAATTTTTTGCTTTTCCAACATAAATCACCACACCCTTATCATTTTTGAACTGATAGATACCCGCATTTGTAGGCAACTGAGGCAGCAAATGTTTGATATATGTATTTTCAGATTCTGTATTCATAGCGTTTGTTTTTGTTTTCATGGAGAAATCACGTAATTTCGCAATATACGATATAGACGCGGATTAAAATAATATCAGTCACGAGTTTGAAATCTATGCAAGCAACAACACCCTCGAAGAGCGATATGCAACGATCGCTAAGTCTTTTTGACTCAACGATGTTAGTCATTGGTTCCATGGTCGGCAGCGGCATCTTCATTGTCAGTGCGGACATCTCACGCCAAGTCGGCAGTCCTTTCCTTTTACTGTTAGCATGGGCTTTGACAGGGGTCATCACACTGATAGCTGCTCTCAGCTATGGCGAACTTGCCGGCATGATGCCCTCCGCAGGCGGTCAATATGTTTATCTGCGCGAAGCATATAATAATCGTATTGCTTTTCTCTATGGATGGACACTTTTTCTTGTCATTCAAACTGGAACTATTGCTGCTGTTGCCGTAGCATTTGCAAAATTTACCGCTGTCTTTTTTCCCGCAGTCTCTGAAAATTCACAACTATTTTCACTTCCTTTGGGGCAATCTTCATTTACTATTTCCGGTGCACAAATTCTTGCCGTCATCAGTATCTGGGTCTTAACGCTTATTAATATTCGCGGTGTGCAAGCCGGTAAAATTGTCCAAAATATCTTTACTTCATCAAAATCATTGGCACTTGCCTTTGTCATTTTACTCGGTATCATTATCGGGAGTAATGCTAATGCCATCAATGCAAATTTTGGCGATAATTTTTTTGTCATTCATGGCGATGCTTCCAACCTTGATCTATGGTCATTATTTCTTGTCTTTTGTGCTGCTTTAGTGGGAAGTATTTTTTCAAGTGATGCATGGAATAATATTACATTTACCGCAGGTGAAGTGCGCAATCCCAAGCGTACCATCCCTTTAAGTTTAGCCATTGGAACGGGTATTGTCACATTATTATATATTACCGCAAATATCTCATATCTTATGGTCTTACCTTTACATGGTGATGCGATGGCACTCGATGTAATAGGCAAAGGAATACAATATGCTGTCAATGATCGTGTGGGAACTGCTGCAATATCTGTTATTTTGGGAAATAATGCAGTGTTAGTGATGGCTGCATTAATTATGGTTTCGACATTCGGTTGCAATAATGGGCTTATTCTCTCCGGCGCAAGAGCATATTATGCGATGGCAAAAGATGCTTTATTTTTTAAGCGGGCAGCGGAATTAAATAAGCAAGGTGTCCCCCAAAATGCACTTATTATCCAAGCGATTTGGGCTTCCCTACTTTGTCTTTCCGGCGGCTATGGCGCACTGTTGGATTATGTCGTCTTTGCAGTATTACTTTTCTATATTTTGACTATAGCCGGAATATTTATTTTACGGAAAAAACAACCATCGGCAGAACGTCCTTACAAAGCATTCGGTTATCCTATTTTACCCGGTCTTTATATTGTTCTTGCTTCAATCATTGCACTTGTTTTGCTCTTTGAGAAAAGTGACACCTCTTTACCCGGCTTATTCATTGTTCTTCTCGGCATCCCCGTCTATGAATTTATGAAGAGAAGATAAAGAGATGATTACGTTTTATAAAAATTAAATTTCATTAAGACCTTTCCAATGTAGTTCATCTTCATTTTTTAAGTATTCAATTAAATCATTTATAGCGTCTGAAATCTGCATAATTTTTTCATCGTGTTGTTGTAGCTTTTCAATTTGATTTTGGTGTGAAAACCAATTTAGTAACTTGATATTATGATGTGGTTTCTCATTAGATTTAAAAATCAGTTCTACTCTTTGGTCTACTGTGCTGTCGTTATTTGCAGGATATTTTGATAATGTGTAAAGCTCAACAAATCTTCTAAGAGCATTTGGTAATAAAAGTAAATAGGCGAAATTTTCTTTATCAGCACTGTCATTGAATTCATTTAAAATATGAAATAAACCAACATACTCAGATTTATAG
>DDTD01000054.1 GCA_002344005.1 Ignavibacteria bacterium UBA2373
GTGTTGGCAAAAGCAATATTTAAAAATAAAATGGAGGTGTCTGAATTTTTGACAGATTTTGTATCTAATTTTGACAGAATCGATGATATTATAACACAAAAAATTTTATATGAAGAAATAAAGTCAAAATATACTAATTAGTTCGTGCTTCCTCCCCTTTGTTCTTTGAACACTATTATTACAGACAACACAGATATTTTACTCTAAAACATATATCAATATAATTCTGAAAGAAACAAAAAAAGGGTTGCCTCAATAATGAAGCAACCCTTTGCCATACGAAGTGCAACAGTATGATTTACCGTACAATCATGCAAGGTAAAGTCAAAGTTTTCGCTGATGTATGCACTTGAATATAATATGCACCCGCTGTTAATTCACTTGTATTAAGTGCGAAAGAATTGGCACCATCCACAGCAGTCATTGAATATTGTCCCACAATAGCACCCACAGCATCATAAATGCTAATCCGAACATTAGTACCTTGTTCTGCCGTAAAATGGACGGTGGCTGATGTTTGAGCGGGATTAGGAACAATGCTATTACCCGTTTGCGCTACTGTTCCTTCGTCAACACCAACGCTGATAGCCGGTGATAACGATTGTTGTACTTCAGTCATAGTAGCATCGCCCTCAACAATTACTTCCGATACAGCCGGTGTATAACCCACACGTTCGATATGAAGAGTGTAAGTACCCTTCGTTAATGTGCTCATTTCAAAGAGTCCTTCCGCATTGGACAGAGCAAAATCGCGTACAATACCTTGTGCATCCACGGCATAAGCAATAGCGCCATTCATTGGCTCAGCACCTTGTACATTGTCATTTTTGATGCTTGGTCCATTTTTGCGTACCCAACCACGAATGCCTGCTTTGCCGAATAAGGAACGTAAGTCATTAAGTTTGATGGCAATTTGCGATGTGCTTGTTTCGCTGACAGTGACGAGTGTTGCTTTTTGCCATTCTAATGTTGCAAAATCATTGAGTTTGTAAAATCCGGGAACAGCCGCAACTCCGGTAGGGAATGCAAAAAATAAATATGTACCGGATTTGAGTTTTTCAAAATTGAAATTACCATCGGGCGCATTGGTTGAACGCACTGTAAGTCCTGCAATACCTTCATTTGTTGTCGGCAATCGGAATGCGATGACTGATGATGCAATTGGTGCGCCGTTGCTATTGCTTACAATACCAACAACACGATTATTTTCTTGTTGATTGCATGGAGTAAGATTGAAGCTAATCGTATCTAATGCCTGAGCATTACCGCGTAAAGAAAGAATAGTGGCTTGAGTTCTGTCATTGGTTTCTTTATAGTATTGGTCAAGATAGCACAGAGTGCTTCCCATACCATTACGCCCTTGTGTACAATGCACGATATAATCACCTTCGGGTAATTCAATAGAATATATACCTCCATTAGCTGTCATTGCACTGAATGTTTGACCACCATTTACGGCGGTACGGTTCACATTGATAAAACTTACAAAAGCAAAGTCTATGGGTTTAAACTGCTGACCGGAATTATCACCGACTTGACCGATAACTCTATAAGTTTTAGGAACAGAAACTGCATCAAGTACAAAATTTACTATCGCTGAATCACCACATTGTAGAGAAATTGGTGTAGCCAATTTATAATCTTTTACATCATCATGATATTCGGATTCATAGCCATAGGCACTGCAAAATAGACGATAATTATCTGATTGCACGGGCAAATAATAAAAGCCATCCACAATTTTACTGACAAACACACCGCTGTCTTGACCATTATTGCTTGAACGGTCACCAAATGCTAAAACATATCCATCCTTGATATTATTGCCGTTTTCGTCTTTGACTGTGCCGAAAAATCCGGCTGCTTGTCCCGGACAATCAAGCACGAGGAAATTCACAACATGCAATGCTGCTTGTCCAATGGGGAACCCCTGTTCATTCCGTACTGAAAAAACTCCTTGAAATCTGCCGGGCTTGCTTGGTGTATAGGTAAAAAGTCCTGTTTTTTGATCGAAAGTAAATGAGCTTAAATAAGACTGTGGATCGCCTGTAAAATCTTCTTGGATATATGCACCTGAGGGTAATCCGTTCGTCCATGTATTGCCATAATCTGTTGAAAAACGGACAGTTACCCTATGAGAATTTGGACGCATAGTCTTAACAACATCAATAGATGAAGTAAATTCTACCATCAATTCAGATGGCTGTCTTTGTACTGTATGGGTCACGCCGCCGGTACTGTCTGATTGACTATTACCGTATTGTGCAATCAAATTAAGTACGTATGTGCCTTCTCTAAGTTGAACACCAAACAAAGCTGAATACTTCGATGGACCTCCGGATGCCTGCTGACGTGTAATAGTAGCTGAAAACGTTTCGCCTGTGGTGCCTTGTGTTGGTTTTCTTTGGACAATAAGTACAAATAAATCCGGCACCGGCATATCGCCTGTCATTGTCCAATCAATGGCAAGATTATAACGTCCGATTGCTTCATAGACATCACGTACCGCCGTGATTTGCGGTTTCGGCAACATCTGAGCCGAAAGTCCTGATAGACCAACAAAGAACAGTGCTGCACAAAGCCACAGTGTTCGTAAAGAGAGAAGATGTGTTCTCATAGGATGACTCCTAAAGATAAGTTGAAAAATGATGGTACAACATGTACCGTGTTCAATAAACTTACCACAATAACACATCCATTTTTTAAGCGTTGCAAAATCTTCACAAAAAAATCTTTATTCACACAAACAGAGAATTTCCGATTTTTGTGCATGATTTTCACCATAACGGCAGCATAGCTATGAAATACTCACTCTTACTTATTATCCTCATGATGCTTCATTCTCAACACGATACCATTGCTCAACGCTTTATTCCGCCACCAACGCCATCGGTGCCTGTCGCCGACACGGTGCATGGCAAGATACTGACCGATAACTATCGTTGGCTCGAAGACAAACAAGATGAGAAAGTAAAAGAGTGGACACATAATCAACATAATGCCACACTGGGTTATCTGAAATCTTTACCGGCAATCGAAGGATTAGAACAAGAAATACGCTCCTATTTGCAACGCGACATTATCGGCAGTCCGTTTTTTGTTGCCGACAAACAATTCTTTTACAAGAAAGTAAAGAATGCCGCACAATCTTCATTAATGCAAAGGGAGAAAGATGGTACAGAACATGTCTTATTTAATCCTTTAGATATAGATCCATCAGGCAAAACATCCATTTCATTTACGGATTTTACTTTGAAAGCCGATCGAGTATGTATAGGAACACAAACCAAAGGATCAGAAATCAATACCGCTCGCATTATTGATGTGGCAACAGGGAAACAACTCGGTATGGAATATCAGAATATTAATAGCTGGAGTTGGGCTGCCGATGAAAACTATGCCTATATATCCATACGTTCCAAAGAAATTGTGGCAAAGCAAGAACCAATAAAAAATTATAAATTAAAAGTCGGTAGTCCCATAGAATCTGCAGAATTTATGATAGCACCGACGGATGCTAAAAATGTATCGTCCGTAAGTGATGCCTATGACCCGCAATCATCCATAACTCTCACCATATTTTCTCAAGGTGATTTCATAAGTAATACGCTTTTATCTCGTGAAGTCAGCTCCAAAGAGCCACCTGTGGAAATATATTCCGGCAAACAATACAGAGCATTCCCATATTTGTGGAAAGATAAATTATACTTTTTTACCAATGATAATGCGCCCAATTATAAAATAATGGTTGCGGATGCAAAAAACCCTCATTATAGTCAATGGAAAACACTTATACCCGAAGGAAAAACTGTCATCGAGGAGTATGAATGTACATCAGACTATATTCTCGTGAAAGATAAAAAGGATATAATGAGCAGAATAATGGTATATAGATATGATGGCACTTTTGTCAAAGAATTGAATTTACCCGAATTAGCGAATGTTGGCTCCATGAGATATCACCGTGAGAGTAATTCTGTATATCTGTCTTTAACATCCTTTACAGCACCGAGTAAATTATATAAGATTGATGGTGAAACTTTGGAATGGACATTTATTTTTCAAGAACCGTCGCCTATCAATACTGACAATATCGAAGCAAAAATAATTATGTATCCGGGCAAAGACGGCACCAAAATACCAATGTTTATCATTCATAAAAAAGGATTACAATTGGATGGTAATAATCCGACTCTTTTATATGGTTACGGTGGATTCAACAATGGAATTTCACCCGGATTTATTGGTCTAATGTCGGTATTTATTCAGCGAGGCGGTGTTTATGCTCGTGCAGGTATTCGCGGTGGTGATGAATATGGCGAAGCATGGCATCGTGACGGTATGCAGCATAAAAAACAAAATACCTTCGATGATTTTATTGCAGCCGCGGAATATCTTATTGCCGAGAAATATACATCACCAAAAAAATTAGCGTGTGAAGGTGGAAGTAATGGTGGATTATTGGTAGGAGCCGTCACAACACAAAGACCTGATTTATTTGCAGCAGCGGTATGCGGTGTGCCTTTGCTTGATATGGTGCGTTTTCACAAATTTCTTATAGCACGATATTGGATACCCGAATATGGCGATCCCGATAAAAAGGAAGATTTCGACTATATTCTCACATATTCACCGTATCACAAAATCCCCAATACATCATTACCCGCAATGATGGTGACGGCAGGAGAAAATGATGTGCGCGTAGATCCTCTTCATGCGAAAAAATTTGTGGCTGCTTTACAAAACAATCCTTCGCAAAAACAACCTGTACTCTTGTATATGGAATTTGACAGCGGACATGGCTCAGGCAAATCCATACAGCAACAAATTGATGATATTGCATTTAAATGGCGATTTATTATGTACAATTTGGGCATGAAATAATTCTTCATTATGTGTTCACAACAATTAAGAGTGCTTATCCAATAGTATTATATTATTGCGATGTCTTCTGTAATTGATAGAATGTTTGTGTGCTTTCGGCAGTAAATAGAACAATAAATCCGGTATAATATATCCACACAGCAATAATGGTAAGAACGGCAAATACTCCATAGACACTGCCAAAGGAAGAAATAGTTGCCACATACCAAGCAAAAATATAGCGTGCAATTTCCCATAAAACCACAGCGATAATGCTACTGCCATAGGTAATCATACGCGGTAATTTTTTATTGGGAAGTATGCGATACATAAAAAGAAAAAAAAGAAAAAGCGATACAATTCCTACTATTTCCGCTGTGATACCAGTAAGCCATTCAATTGGTAAATCTGATGAAAATTGCGAACCGAAAGATATAAAAATTGCTATAGCAGATGGAATAAATGATGCTATACCCAATAAGACAAGAAAGAGTAATGTCAGCCCCATATCACGAATTTTATTGATAATATAGGAGCGTCGAGGAATTATTCCGAAAATATGATTAAGCGATGTGCGCACAGCACTCAGCAATACGGATGCGCTCCATAATAATACCAAAAGACCAATTCCTCCGGCGGCAGATCCATACGCATAAAATTTTCTTACTTCGCTAAGGACAATTGCGCCGGCTTGCACTCGAAATGATGTCTCGGGAAAAAAATCACGAATAAATGCCAAGACCGCTTGTTCTACTTGTTCTTGACTGATGAGCAAGCCCGCAAGAGATAGACCCACAAGCATAAGCGGAATCACGCATAAAAGCGCATTATATGCTATGCCCGCAGACAACAAAAACACATTGTGAGAGGAAGCATTCTGTATAGTTGCCCGCATAAAAGTATAAGCGGTAATAATCATTCGGAGTAATAAGCTCATGGGATATGACAATCGGTTTTATGACAAATTAGGTGTTTTTTATGATACTGCATAGCAGATAAATAGCAATCCTTGTCATTGCTGTGTCGTTTCATGGTAATTTTGCAAGAATTTTTACGTCAAAAACTCACATAAGATGGCAATGGTCGGCAATGTAAAACATCTGTGCACCATGCTATACTTTCAAGAACAATGACAATCACACAATTTTTTATCATTTTTTAACTCTAACAATGGCATCACGTTACACATCGTACCTGACAATTGAACGGCTGGGCACGGCTGTTGGTCAGGAAGTAACCCTCAATGGTTGGGTCTATGACACCACCGGCAAGGGCAAATTACAATTTGTTAAATTGCGCGACGGCAGCGGCATTTGCCAATGCGTTGCATTCAAACCCAATTTGCCCGAAGAGGTCTTTGAGAATATCCGCTCATTAACACAGGAATCCTCTGTCAGTATTACGGGCACTGTACGGGAAGAACCCCGTGCTCCCGGTGGCTATGAGCTTGACATCACGG
Organism: Ignavibacteria bacterium UBA2373; assembly: GCA_002344005.1. Lineage (GTDB taxonomy): Bacteria > Bacteroidota > Ignavibacteria > Kapaibacteriales > UBA961 > UBA2353. Next base: position 6,323 of record DDTD01000054.1, read on the forward strand.
GAGTAAAAATCCATCAGATTGCTTCCGATTATCCCATCACACCCAAAGAACATGGCATTGAATTTTTGATGGAACATCGCCACTTGTGGTTACGTTCGGCTCGCCAACATGCCATCATGCGCATTCGTTCGGCAGTAGTGAAAGCAATACGCGATTTCTTCGATGGTAATGGCTTCCGTCTTATGGATTCTCCCATACTTACACCAAATGCTTGTGAGGGAACTTCCACTTTATTTGAAACAGAGTATTTTGATTTAGGTAAAGCATATTTGTCACAATCAGGGCAATTATATGCTGAAGCGACTGCTATGGCTTTGGGAAGAGTTTATACTTTTGGTCCAACATTCCGCGCCGAAAAATCCAAAACACGCCGCCATTTGACAGAATTTTGGATGGTAGAACCCGAAATGGCATATTTCGATTTAAATGATGACATGGATTTAGCCGAAGATTTAGTCGAATATATAGTACAATATTGCTTGAAAACATGTCAGCAAGAATTGGCAACTTTAGGGCGCGATATTTCCAAATTAGAAAAAGTACGCAGACCTTTCCACCGTATGAGCTATTCTGAAGCGGTCGAATGGCTTAATAAAAATAATGTCAAATTAATAAAGAAAAATGCAGATGGCACAGAATCCCAAACAGATTTTCCTTGGGGTGAAGATTTTGGTGCGCCGCAAGAAGAAGCCATTATGGAGCAATTTGACAAACCATGTATTATTCACCGTTATCCGGCAGAAGTAAAAGCATTTTATATGAAACGCGACCCCGAGAATATGAAAGTTGCTTTGGCTATGGATATGTTAGCTCCCGAAGGTGCGGGCGAAATTATAGGCGGCAGTCAGCGTGAAGATAATTATGATGTATTATTGGAACGTGTTCACCATGAGAATTTGCCCGAAGAAGCATTCCAATGGTATCTGGATTTACGAAAATTCGGCTCGGTGCCTCACAGCGGTTTTGGTCTGGGCGTAGAAAGAACAGTAAAATGGATTTCGGGCGCTGAACATATTCGTGAAGTTATTCCATTTCCAAGAATGATTTACAGAATTGTTCCTTAAAATAAATATCTATAAAAAAAGGCGAGGATTTTATCCCCGCCTTTTTTTTGTGCAGATTATTCACTGCTGTACCGAAATAATCAAATTTGCGGCTAATTTCTCTTAGTTTACGACAATACTTATTCCGGCGAAAGATGCTATTTCAACATCTTTGCCTTCAATTTTTCTATATAATTTGGTAATGAATTTTGTTGTTCCTTGTTTTTTCCCGACAATATTAAAGGCAAATGGTTCATCTTGACTTGGAGGAACTATTGCAGCAATAGTAGCATCTTCCGTAACAATAGAGATAAAATATTCCGCAGCATCAAGTTTGGGAGTAGTGCCATCACGATTTGTAATTTCTGCTTCGATATGATCTGTTGTGTCATTTAGTGCTACAGTAACTCCTCCGTTTGCTTCACCTTTTGTATCAGCACTCGCATATTCGACAGCCGATTCTTCATCAATATATGTAATTATAGGATCTTCAATGGTCGTAGAATCTTTTATCACTTCTACGGGAATGCTGCCGGTTCTGTAATCGGAATGATCACCGTGTGTTAAAAAGAACTCAATAGTCGTAGTGCCTGTTTTTTTTCCGCGCAAATGGAACTCATAACCACCCTCTTCGCCTGCATGCTGATAGACTTCAACAATATCGCTATTGGCAATTTTCCATGTCAATTTGATGGAAGGATCGGTCGGGGGATTTTTCTCTTTTTTATCGGCATCAAGAAATTTGACAATAAATGCATCGGAAAGATTATTCAAAGGAGCAATAAACTTGGGTTTGAATGCAGCATCAACTTGCCCGCGGAATATTTGTAAATATGTGGCACGCGAACCATCTAAAAACACCGCACCTTCGGCTTCAAAATGCTCGCCGGGTGCATGGGTATGATCTTCGGAACATGAATGTAAAAACAAAACAGATACTGCAAAGAAAGCAAAAATGAATACTGATTGTAGAGAAAATTTCTTTTTCATAATGAATAGTAAAAATAAAGTGAGAAAATAATATTTTTTACCATAAAAACCAATCTATGGTAAAGTGTCAGATATACATAAGTCACCAACGGCATTGTTTAATGCTGTGTGACAGTTGCTGCATGACAATACCGCATCCAAAGGCAATGGGTGTCATATCTTAGAGCTACATTATTGGAGGAACATTATGAAAAAGAGGGGGGACCGCGCACAGCAATGATGTGGCAGTAATTTGTGAACTCGGCTGAGAAAAGGAAAAAAGGAAAATCGAAACAATACTCTTCAGTCGCAACAGTGAGAGTATCGGCAACAAGAATATCTTTGGTAAAATGATGATAACACAGAGGACAATTTTCATCGCTGTGAGATGCACCGCTATCATCCTGTGATTCGGAATGGTGTTTATGCCATTCGGCAGCGTTCACCTTTGCATCGTGGGTATGCCATGCATCAACCGTTATAGCCATCACAAATGACATCAGCGTCAGAACAGTCAGCATTGCTCTGCGTGCGGTCTGCATGCCATATATGTTGAAACGGTCAATCACGATACTACTATATTTTTACGTTTGAACAAATTGGTGACACTATTCTCAAACAATATGTCACCAAAAAAAACAGGCAGAACAGTAAAAATATACTGCTCTGCCTGTGTAATGTCGAATAACACAATGTTTTGATTGTAATTATTGCATTTTTAGTGCTTCATCGAGTATTTCATTTACTTTACTCATGGATTCTGCTTCGGCATAAAAACGGATAAGAGGTTCAGTGCCGGATGCACGAATAAGCAGCCAGCCATTATCGAAAATGAATTTAAATCCGTCGAGTGTATTGGTTTCACGTACTTCAAAGCGTCCTATATGTGTTGGGTTTGTACGACAAGCCGCCAGAATTGCCTGTTTTTGCTTTTCGGAGACCGTCACATCACGGCGTGCATAGCGATGATTTCCAAATTCTTTATCCAAATCATCACATAATTGCTTCAATGATTTTTTGCGAGTAGCTATCATTTCAAGCAACAGTAGTCCATTAAAGATACCGTCACGTTCAGGAATATGTACACAAGTGCCTAATCCGCCGGATTCTTCACCGCCGATAAGCACTTTTGTTTCATTCATAAGTTTAGCTGTATGCTTAAAGCCCACAGGAGTTTCAATAACTTCAATGCCATGTTTTTCGCAATATTTCGCCACCATCGAGGTTAAAGATACCGTTTTTACCACAGAGCCTTTTTTCTTTTTATCTTCAAAGAGATATTGCATCAGCAACATAAAAATCCGATGTGAATCCACGAAATTTCCATCTTCGTCCACAGCTCCCAAACGGTCGGCATCACCGTCGGTGGCAAGCCCCACATCATACTTGCCGTCGCGTACAGTTTCGATTAATGGTCGTAAATTCTGCTGAATAGGTTCGGGATGATGTACTTCGCCGAACGATGGATTATAGTCGCCGTGAATTTCTTTGACATCCGGTAAAATATGGTGCATTGTATCAATACCTGCGCCGTGCATCGGATCATAGACAATTCGCAAGCCGGCTTGTTGGATGGCTGTCAAATCAATTTTTTTGCGGATATAACGCAAATATGGTTCTTGAGCATCGAATAATCGAATGGTACGCTCTTCAATATATTCATCAAGTGATTTGAGTGATAATTCCATAGGCGAAGCGTACAATGCCGCCAATTGTTTTTCTATGTCCGCTATCTGTTCGGGATATGCCGGTCCGCCAAAATTTCCTTTGACCTTAAACCCATTATAAATGGGTGGATTATGGCTTGCCGTTATCACAATTCCCAAGGAACAGCCTTTTTGTTTTGTATGAAATGACACCTGTGGAGTAGAAGAGACTGATTGCGATAAATGCACCGTAATGCCCATACAGGCACAAATTCTTGCAGTTTCCTCCGCAAATTCTTTTGACAGAAAACGTGTGTCATAGCCAATCACAACTGAAGGGCTCTCTTTGAATAATGATAAAACATAACGCGCCGTTGCAGTTGCCACAAGACGCAAATTATCGAAAGTATAATCTCGCGCTATGATGCCGCGCCAGCCATCTGTTCCAAAAACAATCATACTGTAAAAAGTGTATAATGAAAGAAAACATGATTGTAACTATTTGTATGTGATTCAGTTGAACCAAGTAAGAGCATATAGAGCAAAGTATAGAACAATGAAGCAATGCGCATATCTCACAGTCATTCTTCTCTAAGCTGATGAACAAAAATACCGAAAAAATATATTGCCCTCACTTACTGTGAACACATTTTATCCGTTTCTCTTAGTATTTTTGAGAAATAATCATATTTGCCGCACGCTAAAGTCTTGTATTATCCATGAAAATGACAATATTCAATATAACAGCCATTTCACATTCTTTTCTGAGGATATGTCTGGGAATTGTATCGGTTGTGTTCTTAAGTTGTGAACAAGTTGTGGACAATACCGATTTACTCTATGTAGAGAAAATTGTTGTTGCAAGCTATGTGACCGCAGGCGACACCACAATTTCTGTGGATATTACGAAAACATTGCCTTTACAACAGATATACACAAGAGAGGCAGCAGTAATTCAGGATGCCGATGTTAGTATCACAACACCTTATGGACAAAAAAAATTAGTATATAACCCGCGAACCACGAGATATGAAACACCGGTGAACATTATACAATCGGGAGAGCAATATTCTTTGGTCATTGAATGGCGCAATAAAAAAGTCACGGCATCCACACGTGTCCCTGAAATACCCTCTGTTCTTTCTACTGCAACGCAACGCAACTTCAACAGATTATCCTATCAATACGAATATAGATCAACCATCGAGTTTGTAAATAACCCTCGTGCATGTATAGGGTTGATAAGGTCCCGTTGGGGAGCAACTCTACGCGACACCGCAAACTTGCGCAATTTATATGATGGTTCATACTATCCTGACTATGTGCAAACGATATACAATCCATCGTCAGATAGGATTGTATATCAAAGAAAGGATTATGACTATTGGGCAGATCCATCATACGATATTTCTTATATCATGATGCTTTTTGCTGCATACGATGCGCCGTTCCATGCACTGAATTTACGAGGTAATGAGTCGGGCAATGACGGTATTTTCGGCTCATCCGGCACAAACCCCCAATTTACCGTGAAAGGCGACGGCATAGGATTTTTTATTGGTGTTCAAGTCTTTCCATCAATTATTGTTATCCCAACAAAGTCTTAAATTTTCTGACCCATATCACTTCGGTCTCGAATCAGGAATGGCTTGCACCGGACAAAAAAACAGCCGCTTTTAAGTACTATCGGACAAATGTCATCGTCTATTTGTGCCAATGATGTGTAAATTTGTACATTCAGATACACATAATCGAGTAAATATATCTTTACTTATCACCAATTTTGACTTGATACCTCTGTGCTTATATTGTATAGAGAACATTTCATATAGAGAAAGACAATACATGAACAGCTATGGATTTGATGAAGGCGAGGACGAGCCCTCACCTCGCGATATGGATGAGCAATTACGCCGCTTCCGCCATGAACTTAGCGGTGGCAGCAAAAACTTCGATGGTTTTCATAATGCTCAAGCACTTGAAACACTTATCCCTTATTGTCTTGACAAACAATTATTCAATGATGCTCTGACCTTTAGCACCGTTTTAATTGAGTATCAGCCCTTTTCGGCAGATGCTTGGCTTTGGCGCGGTGTTGCTCTTTCCAATTTGGAACGCTTCGATGAAGCAATGGAATCCTTTGACCGCGCAATGTCGCTTGACCCAACGGATAATGATATACAATTGCATCGTGCGGATGTCTTTGCTGAGCGCGGAGAATATGAACGTGCTTGGCATATCTATGAAGAAATTCTGAGTACTCACGCAGACGATGAAGAAGCACTTTATGGCAAAGCTCTTTTATTGGGGCGCATGAACCGTATAGATGAAGCAATAGTTCTTTTGAAATATCTGCAAAAATCGGAGGAACGCAGCTTGGACGCTACCGCCGAACTTGCCTATTGCTATGACCAAAAGCACGACTATGACAATGCCTTTGCTCTATACCAACAGTGTATAGATGAAGACCCCTTCGATGCGACGCATTGGTTCAATGCCGGCGTAGTGCTGTGCCATCAGCAACAATTTTACAAAGCCATTGACTATTATGATATGGCTGTTACGCTCAAGCCGGAATTTTCGGCAGCATGGTATAATTTGGGTAATTCCTATGGTACACTCGGCAGATTGATTGAAGCTATTTATGCGTATGAACAAGCATTGGAATTTGAAAGAACCGATTTTGCCTTCTGGCATAATTTGGGATCAGCATATCATGAAACCAATCAATCGCAGAAAGCTGTAGAAGCATTTCATAATGCTTTAGCCATAGAACCACATCATTTTGAATCGCTCTATGGTCTTGCTGCCTCCTATGATGGTATAGGAAAATCGGAAAAAGCCATTGAATATTATTTGCAAGCAGAATTGTTGCAACCACACGATAGCGATTTACTTTATGCTATTGCCGATGTCTATTATTCGGCAAAAAACGTGGAACAAGCTTTAGCATATTATGAAAAAGCATTAAGAACAAATCCACGTGATCCTGATGGAATATTCGATTATGCCGCCACATTATTTGATGAAGCAATGTATGGGGAAGCCGCATTATGGTTTGAAAAATTCATTGAATTACGCCCTGATAATTATGAAGGATATTATTTTTTAGCAAAGTGTTTATTATTGCTCGGTGATAAACAGACTCCCATAGATTTATTGCGAAAAGCTATCCATATCCATCCTGAACTGCGAACAGATTTACGTAAAGATATCAGTGGTTTACCTTTGTTCTTTTTGAATGAATCATTTTTTCGGAAAATTGAAGAATAAAATTTTGTTTAATTGTTTATTGTGATTATTTAGAGTATGTGAAAGGAAATTTCATGAAAACGTTTCGTGTGACGGTGGTATTTGTATGGTGCATCATGGCTTTTTCAGCTATAAGTTATGGACAGAAATCTGACAATGGAGCACAATATATTCATGATTGGAATAGAATGATTACCGATATCATCATGAAAGACGGTTTTTCGCCACCTGTCATAAGCCGAATTTACAGCTATTGTAATATGGCTGCATATCAAGCAGCGTATCATGGCTTTTCGGGCTACCGTTCTTTGGAAGGACAAATTAATGGTTTCCCTACTATGCCTCAGCCGGAATCAGGAAAAGAATATAAATGGGAAATTTGTGCAGTGGAAGCATATCGTGCCGTTGTCAATAATTTATTATACCGCGCGAATTATTCCGACAGTTTATATGCCGCACATATTGCCCAATTAAGTGCACAGACTAATCCCGAAATCGTGGACAGATCAAAAAAATATGCTCAAGATATTGCTAAAGAATTACGTATTTGGTATAAAAATGACGGACATATTCGCAATCAAGGGCGTTCACGGTATGTGTTTCCGCGTGGTGCCGGAAAATGGGAGCCAACACCACCCGCTTTTGCCGATCCATTAGATCCTTTTTTTAATACCATGCGACCTTTTACTATGGACTCTGCAAGTCAGTTCCGTGCCGCGCCGCCATTTCCATACAGTGAAGACCCCAAATCCTCATTTTATCAACAAAATATTGAAGTCTATATTTTTGCAAAAACCCTTACAAAAGAACAAAAGGAAATTTCACTTTTTTGGGATTGTAACCCAATAAAAACATGGCATCAAGGACATTTTGTTTTTAATACACAAATGATTTCGCCCGGCGGGCACTGGCTTAACATTGTCGGCATAGCAAGCCAAAAATTACAAAAATCCATGATGGAATCTTTGGAAGCATATACATTGGTATCCATTGGACTTTATGATGGTTTTTTATCTTGCTGGAATGAAAAATACGATTACAATTTAGTACGCCCTATTACTTTTATCCATAAATTTATTGATCCTGACTGGGAGCCATTATTACAAACACCGCCATTTCCGGAACATACAAGCGGACACAGCACAATTTCTGCCATATCTGCGCAAATACTGACAAATCTCTATGGTAAAAATGTTTCATTTGATGATGATACTGAAGTGCGCTTTGGTTATCCCGTTCGCAGTTTTCCTTCATTCCTCGATGCAGCACTTGAAGCATCCGTTAGTCGTATATGGGGTGGCATTCATTATCCGCTTGCCTGCAATGAAGGTAATCGTTTAGGAAAAATAATGGGTAATCATATCACAAAAAAAATTATTCTATCGGTAAAAAAATAATAAATTCTGTACATTTCCTTATACATTGTTCTGATATGCAATTATGATACATTCATATTTTAAGGGATTTTCACCCGATATACTTAAATTTTTGCAAGAACTTTCTGCCAATAATACCCGTGATTGGTTTGCTGAACATCGTGACCGCTATGACAGTAATGTACGCCTCCCCGCAAAACAACTTATTGCTACGATGGCGGATCGTTTTGATGAATTACATATTCATTATAAAGCCGATGATAAAACATCAATGTTCCGTATTCATCGGGACACACGTTTCAGTAAAGATAAATCACCATATAAAACTAATGTCGGGGTTTTTTTTCCATTTATAGGCACAAATACCACAGCTGGGAAACCTGTGGAAAGACCGGGAATCTACTGTCATATTGAGCCCGGCAATTGCGCAATCGGCGGAGGAATCTATATGCCAACCTCCGACCAATTAAAAGCCATACGTGCACGCATTTACAGTCACCATGAGGAATGGTATGAAATTATTCATTCTCGACAATTTACAACAATATTTGCTACCGGAATACATGGTGAATCGCTCAAAACTATGCCTCGCGGTTATGAGCTCAACCATGCTGCGTCTGAATATATACGCAAAAAACAATGGTATGTATGGGAAACATTCGATGAATCGGTGCTTTTTACCGAAGAAATTATTGATATTTTGGAAGAAAAATCCATAGCATCATTAGCATTCCATGAATTTCTTAGTGGTGTGTACGATTAATCTGTAATATAATCACTCTACATTTTATAAAAATAATAGAATAAAAATATTATTCCAACAATATCGCATGGAAAGTGATTCTATTCTCTATCAAATTAAAGGCGAAAAATTAAGTGCTGTAATATTTGTACTTGACTATGTGCAATTGGATTTTGATGGGAAAAAGCTATCCTGTTACATTTTTCCGGATGTCCATATCAACTCGAAATTACTTCATTTTCCGGAGACAGGATATAGAGATTCACTCTGCCGATTATTAGGTAACAATGTTACATCAATTTCAATAATTAAAGCAGTAGGCATTACCATAAACTTTGACAGTGATTATATACATTGCCCATTAAATAGATCCCAAATTGGTGAGGTTTTCTTTTTCACAGACGAATCCAACAATTGGGAATCATATACAGATGACTCGGCAGCTTTCTAAGCGTTGATCCGCTGTGGGAAGAGCAAAGACCGTGGAATGTCTATCATTACTCGCTAATAATCCATTAATTTTAAAAGATCATACGGAAAAAAATCCCATAGCCGTTTTAGTTTACGCCATTGCAGCTGCTTGGGAGGGTGCTGCTTTTACAGTAGCAGCAATAGGATCATTGCTTTATGGAGGTGTTCATTATGCAGATAATAGTACAGTTACAACTGTAGATGACATACTGAAGGACGCAAGACCAGAAAGTAAAACCAGAGGACGTTCGAATATTTGGACAAAAATAGGAACAGAAGAAACAGCAGAAGAAGATTTTGAGAAATTAACAGGTTAGGAAGGCAAAACAAAAGAGGGACAACCGCCTAAAGAATTACCCGACGGAAGCAAAGCAATCGTAATACCTGAAAGCTCATCAGAAGGTGTGCCTACTTTGCAAGTTCAGCATCCAGACAAAGCTTTTACAAAAATACGTTATCGTGAAGTAGGCGAAAAAAGTAAAAAAGAAAAAAACAAGGAAGGTGATAAAAAATCCGAAAATTAGTTGTTAATTTATTAGATAAAAAAATGCAATACACAACGACAGACCAAATGATACTTATTGAGCATCCGCTCTTACCATTAAGAGCGGGGATTATATACTCGACTTATGATGACGAAGGTTTTAAAATAGTGTTTCGAGATTTAGACTCAAAAGAAGCACCAAAAATAGTGATTCGTTTTGATACAGTATTAGCAATTCAAGATATTGATGAAATAGTCAGGACAAAAATTAAATATAATCGTAATAAACAGGGTGCTTTTTTTGAATTGAGAGACTCGAATTACTTAAAATATTTTTATTCGATTGCTAATAGTATGTATGAAGAATTTGAAACTGTTAAACATTATTTGTTCTTTTCAAATTTATCTGCCATTGACATACTCACACTCGTTGAACCTAATATATATCTATTAGATGAGGAATAGCGAAAGTGATTGCTGATCATGGTGTCAGTAAATATGAAGCAGAGACAGGCAGATTTCTAAGCGTTGATCCGCTGTGGGAAGAGCAAAGACCTTGGAATGTTTATCATTACATGGAAGGTTCAACCGGTCATGCAAAAAGAGCGGTAATTACACACCCAAATACAAACAGCCCGAAGACGCAAGTGGGAGAACTACAACAAATAAAGCAGATAATCATATAAATCAACATTAATTAAATGATAAACCTTAATAAAATACTAAATGAATCAAATGTATATTCTGTAGAGTATAGTGGTTTATGGTCTATAAAATTATCAGTATCAAATACTAGTGCTATTTATGATAATTTTCCAGATATAAC
>DDTD01000019.1 GCA_002344005.1 Ignavibacteria bacterium UBA2373
TTCATAGAGAGTACAAAATAATTATCATCCGTTATTACACCTAACGAATTATCATTATTAAAAAACTGAATATACCTCACCATTTCTAATTTCATATCATCTTGTTCCTTTAGGTCTAATTTTATACGAAATACTTCTTCAAGATTCTCAGTATTATATATAATCACTGTCTGTGAATCACTTGATGCGGCAGCAATGAGTTTTCCATTATCACTCACGGCTGTTCTTTGTTCATGAGGTTTATAATCAAGTTCTTTTGAAAAGTAATATCCTGTTTCGACATTTCTATAGAATAGTTCATTTTTTTCGTCATTCGAAGACTTAGCAATAGGAATTACTGATATTGGACTATTACGTGAACCGACACCATTCCCCCGAGTGATATAATTACCGTTTTTAGTATCAAGGACATATCCAGGAAGAGACCCCAAACAGTTAACATGAAGATTTTTATTTCTGTTAAATATTTGAATACTAAATACTTCTGGTATTGTTAATGTATGACTAAGCTTTTTATTTATTACATCAACAACAATAATGTTGAAATCTCCAATCAAAACCGACGTACCATCCCCTGTGAAACGGATAGGAGGAAATATATCGTAATTTTCACTATACCCCATCGGGATAATTTCATTAGATTTGGTTTGCAAATTATAGAGAACAATACCTGCATTAGCATTATATGCAATATACTTTTCATCAGGTGACAAGTCGCCGTAATTTTTATAAGGAAATATTTCTTCTGTAGTTCCTGTACCTATTATTTTATGCTTGACTAATTTACTATTATGATAAGCGATAATTGATTCATTATCAATGCTGAAGCGTAAAGAATGTAATTCATAATCAATAGTAATTGTATTGACAACTTTACCTGTTTCGGTAGAAACAACAACAAGTTTTCTCTCATCGGTTTTTGAGATATATGCAATGAATGAACCATTTTTATTCGCTATTATTTTTTGTATATCTTTAGGAACAGGAAAACGCATAATCTCTTGTAAATTATCGGATTTTAATACAACTATTTCATCTTGATTATCATTTTTAGGCGAGTTGTAGAAGATTTTTTCTCCATCACCACTTGATATTGCTACTCCTGTAATTTTTTTTCTTTGAATTATAGAATCACTTCCTTTAATGCTCCACATAATCAAAGTATCCCATTGTTGTGAAATCATAGAAGTATTCTTAGAATTTACAGCAACTACATTGCCTGATCTCCACCAATCATTATGTGGTTTATAAATATTTTTATATTGATTCACAATTTCTCCTGTCTTAGTATCGATTGAAGCAATTGAGGAATAAATAGCATTGACATATATCAAGGATGTTTGCGGAACAATGTACATATCAAATGTGTGATCAGCATACGTTTGAAATTTTGTCCAGTAAATTGTTTGGGCTGTGGCACTACCGATACCACATATCCATAGTGCAACTAGATAGATATAAATTTTCATAATATTATTGATGAAGAATTGAGAAATTGTTAAAAACATCAGTAATAGAGGCAGGTTTCACACTGCCTCTATTACGAAAAGTGAATTATTTTAATTTTATTTTATACTTTACTTTGAAGTGATTATTTTCTACTTTATGCTCTGATTCATTATATGGTGTATTACTACAATTTCTACCCATCCACATCTGATCACCAAAATTGGCAATTTTTTGAATAGAACCATAAGATTCATCACTACACCCCCACCCAGGACCTTTATCAATTATTCTTGTAAGAAGATATGCAGCATAATCTGACAATTTATCTTCTAAGTTTTCGTACTTTGTGTTTTTTATTCTGTCTAATATTGCATCCGTAAATTCCGAGAAAACGGATGTACCATCTGTGTCATCTCCGCAATATACATCCATGCCGACAAATCCTATGACAAATCTATCTCTACGAGACTTTGGTTTATATTGATCAAATTCTGAGTTTATTGATCTCGGATTATTTACACTCGCATCACTCCATCCACCGACCTTAGTCGCTTTAATATCTCCACCATCTAAGGTGGTAATACCATTTGGAGTTACTTTAACAAATGCGGCAGAGGCATAAACTGCAGGTTTGTCACTAGCACAATTTCCATTGCAGTTAAGAAGCGTAAAACTAACAACCTCAACTTTCACCTCAGGTAATATCGTCTGTGTAACTGATCTACCTGGATTTCTTAAACTCGCATTAGTTTGCGATTTTTTGATTCGCGTATTCCAGAACATTTCAAACTTCTGTGCCTTCCAGCCTCTAATACTACCATTTGCGGTAACCAAATCCATTTCGTATAAACCAGTACCCATTTTTCTCGTGTGTTGACTATTCGGTACATAATAGTACGTTGCAAGATCGTGGCAATTTGTGCTTTTACCTGTTCCAAGTACTCCTTCATCCTCTGTAATATACAATCCGGCATTGTTCGGGTTATCACCTCCTAAGGTACTTTCATCTGCGTCATGTGAGAATTGGAATCGAAAAACAGGAGCATCAGGAGAAAACTCTTTTATTGCAGCTATTTCTTTAGCTAAAGTATCTGGTTCAATTACGTTTCCATGTTTATTCACTTCAAACTTTCTAAATCCGTCGCCGTCTCCAATTTCAGCATAAACATGAATTTCTGTAAGAAAGAATTCTTGTTTCCATAGAAATCTTACTTTTTTATCTTCATCCATAGTTACTCTTAATGTATGCTTTAGTTGATCAACTATAGGATCACAAGTGTGTTCGTTTGAGCAGAACCACTCATCAAACTGAATTTCTCCAACTAAATCAGATGTAATTTTCGGCGTTAAATCAACAACATCGCCACAATTATATTCAAAAACTGATGTATAAAATCCCGTATTAGGATCAACAGTAGTACCAAGGTGTTTGCCTGATAAACTTCGTTCTACAGTTTGAATTAGTCTTTTTACTTTGCTTTGATCAGACGATTGATGTTCAATTGTTAAATTATATTTGATTGGCTGTAAAATAACACTAACTACACGATCACAAGGATTTTCAACACGAATATCTTGTGACCATGTAATCCCATCGCCGACACCGGCAGGACGACCATCAACGTAAACTTGTTTAATTTCATGACAAGGACTTGTGACGCTAAAAGTAACATTTTGGGTAAATGGCTGACTATTATTAATGATTGCTTGAGCCGAATATGGTCCGGTTGGAGCTATTACTGGATTTGAGACCATTATGTCTAAATCAGCGGGTTGTACACCCCCTCCTGTGTATCTTCCATCAGCCTTAACAGTAAGACTGTAATTATCACACGGAGACAGTTGAACAGGTCCCCACGGACTTATTCCAATATTTCCAATATTAAAACGGTTGCCAACTAATAAATAATTTGTTCCAGGGATAAAATATATAATAGTGGATGTTATACCATTTACAGGAGGATAGTTTGTACTTGTCCAGCCATTAAAAACGAATCCTGAATCATGAACGACAGTAATTGTGAGAAAAGAATTAGGTCTTCTAACAACAGTATAAACCCCATTTCCCAATGAATCTGCAAAACCCGTCACAGTTAGTTTTGCATTTCCATTACTACTTGTAGGGTTAAAATTAGAAAGTGATGATAATTCTACTGTATCTAAAGTCATTTTACTATAAACTGCTTTATAATCAAGACTTTTGAGCATTCCACAATTTATTATTGTACTTACGACATTTGATGTTACATTATTAATCGCAGGAATCGTTTGAGACTCCCATCTTTTAAAATATAAATTTTCATAAATAGGTGGTGCATTTAGCGATAATATTTCATTTTGTTGTATGGAACTTGCCCTGTCACCAATTATAATTTTTAGATCTTCAGGTATCGTTATTGACAAGTTATCACTACTGACAGATGGATAAACAGTAGCATGTGTTGCCTTGCGATAGCCATAACTTACATCATCATCAGTATTACCAGTTAGATAATGGGTATTAACGACAACATAATATGAAGTATCATCATTAAGATGTGATGGTATTGCATAGATAGCCATACTATCCGGTGATAACCATGATGTACAACTTGATGAAACATAGTTATTAGTAAACAAAATAGAATCTTGTTGATATGTTCTGGATTGAATCTTTTTTAATGTAACTATTGAACCACTATCTGTAGTATGGGATTGTAGTTTTCTATTAAAAAAAACTTTTAATGTATCCCTACAATTTATGTAGTTTTTGTCTTCAAAATTAGACCATGATACTTGATAAGGAGGTGGAACTGTTGAGAAGGTGAATGTGTGTTGTGAAACGACTACTGTATCAAATCCACTCCCATTAGGAGTTCTAACGTACAAACTATCAACCAAAACAACATATTTTTTACCAGGTTGCAGCATTGACGAATTGAGTGTTAGTCGCACTGTACTATCATTAGTAATCGCAATAGTTCCCGATTTCGCAACACGTCTCAATTTATTAATATTTCCTTGAAGAGTATCAAAAAAGATTTTATCGACCAGATAAACTGCTGAATATTGCTGGTTAAGGTGATTTTTACTCGGAACAATCGTGTCTAGTTTTGACAACACGATAGGGTAATTCACACTAACATCAATATTTGTTGTCGTCAAGGAAACACCCGTTGCTTGGTGTGCGGGTGTCGTAGATATAACTTGCGGCTGAGCCATGAGGGCAGAGGGACGACTCATAAAGAATATACTACATAAGAGTAGTAATAAAAATTTTCCGTTGAGAAGCCTCCGTTGAGAAGCCTCCGTTGAGAAGCCTCCGTTGAGAAGCCTCCGTTGAGAAGCCTCCGTTGAGAAGCCTCCGTTGAGAAGCCTCCGTTTTTGTTGCGCTTGTTCAAATTTTTCATCGCAACACCTATCTTAATTAATTAAAAATTATGTATTAATAACATAATTGTTCAAACATAGTGAGCTAATGGAAAGAAAAAAAGCAATATCTCATTCGACTTGGGTAAACGATGTATAGATTATCTATGAAGCCATCGCATACATTTCTATCGGGTGAATACCTTTCTTAATTCCCTAAAATTACTTATATCATACAACGATTATTCACGACCACAAGCAATACAACTTCATCATGGCAATGTCAAGGGATATGAGGATATAAGAGTTCTTTAGTGATATAGAGTTACCGTGTGGCATCAGAAGAGAAAAATACATAACCGGGACTTTTACAAATGGTTACGAACGCGTTTTATTTATCATTCCGACGCTTAGTACAGCATAAAAACAATCCTTTCTTTTTATGGTATTATGAATCTATAGTGCTCACATTGTTCGCGAAATCTACGCCGATTCAATAGATATGGCAGATACACAGACAATAGATTTTTTAGGGTATTATCTATTGCTTTATCGCCACATACCACAGAATCACATACATCCATCAACAATTACAAAGCTAAAATACGAGATAGTTTATTATACTCCAAATTTTTTTTAACAATATTGGGAAATTTGTCAAAAAAAGGCATTTTTTTCCTTAACAACCATTATTCTGTCCAAACATAATCAAAAAGAAATGTTGATACCGTGATGAGTATTACCGCATAGCTTAACTCAACGATAACCATATTATATTGGGGGTCAAGTAATGTGGCACTGAACATAATCACCGATGTTTCTAATCCCACTAAAATAATGGGTAATAGAATTGGGAACATTAAGACAGGAAACAGTATTGCTCTGCCTTGCGCTTGGGCTATAATTGCTGCGATAATTGTACTGGCAGATGCCAATCCAAGAATAGATGCCGACATTGAAAGTAAAGCATACCACCATGATGATATTTCTATGGGTAAAAATAGCAAAAACAACAAAAATGTTATGCCATTAAGAAAAATACCTATTATTATGTTGAAGAATAATTTACCGTAATATACCGATAATGAGCGTGAGCTTATCTGCAATAATATTCGTGTCCCTCGCTCCTCTTCTACAACAAAACAACGAGCAAGCCCGGTCATGCTGCCAAAAATTAACAAAATCCACAATAATCCAGCTGAAAGTTCCGGTGTAAATTTTTCATCACCAATACTAAAAACAACGGTGGTCACAGAAGTCACAACAAATAATACTATCGCAATCAAATTATAACGTGTGCGTAACTCACTGCGAATATCTTTGACGGTGATGGCGAAGGATTCAGATAATAAGGACACTCAATGCACTCAAGAACGTGAAAAAAACATTGTCACAGTAGTTCCATGCGGCGTAATGGAAAAATCAACATCCGTTGCCAGTTCCTTGATAAGAAAAACGCCTCGTCCATGAGTTCTTAATATATTATCACCATCACGCGGGTCGGGAACATCCGCAATCGGAAAACCTTTGCCGCTGTCTTTCACTGACACAGCCATGCCTTCATGCAAGCATCGAACACGAATTGTCACATTTTTGGAATAATCGGATTTGTGTGCATGGGTCATAGCATTGCTTACTGCCTCGGTTACCGCAATGAACATATTAAAGCGTTGGGTCTTGGTTAAAAAACGACAACAATCTATTGAAGTAAGAAATGGCTCTATTTCTACTATCCTTCGTGTGTCACTTGGTAAGATTAACACATTCTCCTCTGTGGCATCATTCTGTGAAATATATGAATCCGACATAATCACCTTGTGAATTTATAAGACAATATTCGTATTGAGAAACAAGTTCGGCACATAGCGAATTGCCACTCCATTAACCGTTTGACGTTCGTACCAACCATTGAGAACAATCGTTGAACCACTGCCAAGACGATAATCACATTGGACTTCAGGACCATAAAATCGCTGAACAGCATCAGCTGAAATTCCAATACTCGGTGTCAAAATTAGCGATTTTTGGATAAGTGCATAATATCTTGCCCCAACTCCTACCGACCATTTGTCAAGATAACGACGAAAACCGAGAATTTTAATGAAATATTCATCATTTCGACTTATCGGGGTTTCAGCGAAATCACTCCAATACAATCGTCCTCTTTCAAAGTGTCTGCCATACAATCGGGCTTCTATATGGTACTCATTGGAAAGATTGATTTGTATGGAATCGCGTATTGAAATTTGCCTAAATGAAAAACTGCGTGTTTCCGATGCTTGTTGTTCATAATCATAGACGGTATAATTAGCCAGTACTTCAAATTGAGGATGGGCAATGAATTTCTTTGATTGTATTGTAATAGATGGGCTTAGCGTAAATATTCTATTCCAATTGTTTAATGAACTTCTTTGCTCTTTAATAAAAATCAGATGAAGCAATTGCGCCCTCGCTGTAATGTCAAATGTAAGTGTTGAGCTTATTGTGCGCTTATAGCGTATTTCACTGATTGCTTGTAATTCATCTCTATCATCAAAGTTTAATGTGCTTGGAGTGTCATAACGGAGAAGTGAGTATAAACCATTGAGATAAAAAGTGTCCATTTTTGATGCTGCAATCGTTGCATTACCAAAAAGACGCGCTCTTTGGGCTGTATTATCTCTTTGTTGTTCCTGACTTCGCAATGTCGCTTCATCTATGGCATTGATATCGAAAACACGCCTAATATCATTACGCTCATTTCTTGAAAAATAATGCATTCCAATCCTATATTCACCAATGGAAGTGCCATAAAGCAAAGATGCCGTTATCTGCAATTGTATTTCCTCAAGCCCCCTATTGACATAGGTTTGTAATGTGCCGGGAACACGTCCTGCATATCTTCTGTCTATAGTACCTTGTTCAACATTATACTCTACACTCGCCGACAATGCTTTGTGTAGAACAGTTCTTATTTGTCCATTAATGCCATAGCGATTTTCAAGACGTTGCTCAACTTCTTGTGTTTGCTCAGCATTAACAAATGTGAAGAAATCCCTCCCGAGGCGGCGATAATATCCATGAATTTGCAAAGAGTTTTGTGTACCGTCCCCTAAAGAAATCATGGAAAACTGAGTTAAAAAATCGGAATTTGTTCTTCGAGCATCCAATTGGCGAATATCAAACATAGAAGTACCGGAGATAGTATAATCTTCCCAATCAATTTCGGTTATCGTTGCTTCGACCAATCCCACGCTGCCCGTAGCTTCAATACCCAATTGAATGTTATTTTCTATCCCACCCAATACCGTCATATCCATGTTGTGTTCGGGCTTCCAACGAAAGCCGGATATGAAAGAATATCGTTGTAAACTTGATAAACCAATATCACGTGAGTCTTGTGTTACAAAGAGTAATCCGCGAGAAAGCAGCGAAAAAGATGAATCATATGGCAAAGAATGTTCTAGCATAAGCATTTGGTCATCGCGCGTAGCTGCATTGGTGCTGATGATGGATGTTGCACGATATTGCTCATCCAATCGCAAGCTGCCTAATGATGTTTCCCATAAGCCACGCACCGAGATATTGGAAACCAGAGTATTGGCAATTTTGTTCGTTGAGAAGACAATCTCTTTATTCTCACTTTGCCGACTTTCCGAATTTTGTAATTTGCTCACTTGGGCAACAGTAGTATGAACAGAAACTACTAACAGTAAAAATATCATACTGATAGTGGGATGATAGCCCAAACTGTAATTTTCTCTATATGTAATGAAGAATTGTAACAAAAGCTAAACATTCACATTTTTGTTTGACAGATGCCGAAAAATACGTAGTTTTTCGCAGTAAAAAACCTTCATGTATCCTTAATTGAGGAATAAATATGAACAGACGACAGTTTCTCAGTGTCAATTTTCGCCAAGGAAATACCGATGGCATAGAGCCGACACAACAGATAAGCACAACAACATTAGCTCCATACAACTTGCCATTAACATTGGAAGATGCGTATCATTTGTTGCGACGTATCAGTTTTGCCCCTACTGTTTCCATGGCTCAAGCACTTGTGGGAAAAACCTCTACCGAAGCTGTGAACCTGCTTTTGGGTGATACGATACAAGAGATTACCACAAAGCCAAATTGGATAGACGAAGTAACGGAAAACCCAAGAGGAGCAGATATATTTACCCAAAATTCCATTTACGGCAAATGGTCAAGTCAATTTGCAAATTTTCAGCAATGGTGGATAGACCGAATGATCAAAGACACCTTTGGCACTATGGAAAAACTGACAGTGTTTTGGAGTGGTCATTTCACAACAGAATTCGCATTTGACGAATCATTGATACCACCGCAACAATTGTTCAGACAATTTCTCATCTTTCATGCCGATAAACTATCTGATTTCAAAAAATTAGTGTTCGATATAACATTAGATGGTGCAATGTTGGTTTATCTTGGCGGCAATCTTAATTCTAAAGGTAAGCCCAATGAAAATTATGCTCGCGAATTGATGGAACTTTACTCGACCGGTATTGGACAATATACCGAAGGTGATGTGCAAGAAGCAGCAAGAGTACTCACAGGGTGGAAAGTAGGAATGTTTAATGATGAACCCGCATTAAACGGTTATTTTGCTTCCTATTTTTCCCCTACTGCTCATGACCAAGAAGCCAAACAATTTATGGGTGTCACTATACCGGCAAGAGACAATGATTCCAATACTGAATACTTAGTAAAAAATGAAGAAGTACAAAAATTAATTGATATATTATTTGAACGGCGAACGCAAGCGATTGCTAAATTCATGGCAAGAAAAATTTATCTCTTCTTTGTCTATAGTAATCCCAATATTGAATCAACCGCAGTTAATGAATTGGCAGAAATATTTATCAAAAATAATTTTGCAATCAAACCTACATTAATGGCATTATTTGCAAGCGAACACTTCTTTGATGAAGCAAATCGCGGAACTCAAATCAAAACACCTCTTGAATTTGTCGTGGGTTTAGCAAGGCAATTATCCGTCACAATAAACTCCCCTGTAACCCAAATCAGAAACTTTGAGCAATCCATCATGGATCCTCCCAATGTTGCGGGCTGGGAAGGGTATCGCACATGGATAAGTACAAAGACATATCCATTACGGCGAAAATTTGCCTTAGATACAATTAATGCAATGACAGACCAGCAATTACTTAGTTTTGCAAAACAATTTCCCGATTATGATAATGCAGAAAAACTAACTCGACATATTGAACATTTTCTTTTACCGAAATCAATTACAGACGAGCGACATATTCGTTACAGAAATGATTATCTATTGCAAAAACAACCGGATTATGAATGGCCTGAAATGGTCAACAATGTAAGTCCTGCTGCACGAGGCATCAAAGCATTACTCACAGTTATCAGCAAAGCACCGGATTTTCAATTGTGTTAAACTATCAATATTAGGAATATTTACTATGAAACGCAGAGAATTTTTACAATATAGCGCAACAGCGGCAGCAGTAGCACCGATTATTATTGGTGGTATGCCCTTAGTTGCAGGCGACCCTGCTATTCCTCTTGGGATTGAAGCCGAAAATGACTCCGTGCTTGTGATTATACAATTATTTGGCGGAAATGACGGGCTAAATACAATTATCCCATGCGATGATGATGAATATTATAATTTACGCAATCCGCAAAATGGTATAGGTGTACCCAAAAAAGATGCAAAAAGAATATTGTCCTCCAATACATATATGCACCCTGCTTTGGTAAATAATGCCCACAAAGAAGGATTTATGGGAATGTTTAATGAAGGACGATTAGCTATAATTCAAGGCATAGGTTATGAAAATCCTAATTTATCGCATTTCCGTTCAACAGATATTTGGCTCAGTGGCATTAATAGTTCTGACCCGAATATAAGATTATCTGACGGTTGGATTGGAAGATTTTTTGCTGATACTTTACCGAATTTTCCTACAGAAATTCCAGATCATCCGCTCTGTATCCAAATTGGTGCAGCAGTTTCTCTTTTGCTCCAAAGTGAAAAAGGTGATATGGGTATCGCATTAACAGACCCGCAAAAATTCTTTGAATTGGGAGTAGGTTTATCGCCTGATGAAGAATCTATTTCAGATAACTCATCCTATGCTGATGAATACAATTTTGTCAGGACATTAGCTCAACAAAGTGATCGTTATTCCCAAGTTGTCAAAGATGCATTTGATAAAGGAAAAAACAGCATCGAGTATCGTGGCAACAGTTTATCATTACAATTAAAGCTCATAGCGCGTTTAATAAGCGGAGGGCTGAAAAGTAGAGTTTTTGTGTGCAATATGGGCGGTTTTGATACCCATGTTCAACAACAAGATATTGGTAATGGAGGACTTCATCCGAATTTATTAAATACAATTGCCGATGCGGTCAGTCGCTTTTCCGATGATTGTTTAGCACAAAATTTTCACAATAAAGTTATTGGAATGACAGTATCGGAATTTGGACGAAGACCGTATGAGAATGGTTCACGCGGAACAGATCACGGTGCTTCTTCTGTTCAATTCGTATGGGGGCATCGCGTTAAAGGCGGTGTTTATGGCACGAATCCAAATTTACAAAGTTTAGATGAAAACCGTGATTTAGTTTATACTTATGATTATAGAAAGGTATATTCCGAAATTATTCAGACATGGTTTGGCGGTAGTAAAGATGCTGCAGAAATAGTATTAAAAGGTCGTTTTGTTCCTTTAGGAATTTTGGATAGCCCATTAGCTGGAATTTCTCCATTTAATGATATTCGTCAGAATACCTCTCTCTATCCTCATCCGAATAATGGAACTTTTTCTTTGACTTGTGAAATTTCCAGATACTGTGATATCGAAGTATCAATTTATGAAATGCGAGGTAAAGCAGTGTTCACACAATATTTCAATGGAATGCATCCGGGCGAACAAGTATTGCATCTCAGTACTGCTTTACAACCGGGAGTCTATCTTTTAGAACTATCATCCGGTGAATACCGTAAAGTTATGCCGCTGACAATTATTCGATAAATTACTTTTGCTCTCATCATGAAATATACTCTATCTCTTATATTTATCGCAATGTATTCCACATTGTATGTGTATGGACAATTCCCTGCTTCTTGTGACCCCCAAAGCGCAAGAGGATGTATCGGAAATTCATTACAATTAACGGTATCCAATGGAAAAGGTGCACATTATGTTGATGTGAACGGTTACAGAATAAAAGATAAATTACAAACCATGATGACATTTGAAGCATGGATAAAACCTCAAAGGCAAGTCGGAAAAATACAATTCATAGCGGGTTTATGGGGTCCGGCTAATGACAATAATGATGTTTGGCGTTTATATTTTGATCAAACCGATAATCTTGTCATAGAAGTAAATGGCGACGGCACAAAACTTGGGGCTAATGATAACACAATAGCTCGTTTTCCCGCTAATGGATTATATGCATCATGGAACCATGTTGCTGCACAATTTGATGGAAATACAGGTTTCGTTTTTCTGTATATCAATGGTCAACAGGTGGCAACGGGAAGAAATAATACATACCCTGCGCAATATTTACGGCCACCCGAAAATCAAAGTCTCCCAATGCAAATCGGCAGCACTAACGGCTTATCGGATAATGAAAACTTATTCCGTACTTTTAAAGGTGAAATGGACGAAATACGCTATTGGCGACGAATTGTGCCGCAACCTGAATTAGAATGTGAACGATTTAAGAGTCGTGCAGGAAATGAAGCAGGTCTGATTTTTTATTATCGTTGTAATGAAAATAATTCGACATTTACTCTATGCGATGCCACGGGAAAAAATTATACGGGTAATATGCGCAGCGGTGCCGTCTGTGATAAAACAGACAGAGATATTCCTTTAACAATTGTTACTTCTGTGCAAAAAATTGAGGAAGATGTGCAGTGCGATGATAAACGTACATGGAACATTACCGTAGAAGACACTTCCATTTGCGGAAATAATGTATCAATCCGGATAGTCGGTCGAGACAACAGCTCTTTTACTTTAAGTCGCAACTCTGCTCAGTTACTATCAAAAACTCCTATCACATTTACAGTAAGTTTTTCATCTGTTATCGTTGGTAATATTATAGCTGATTTAAAAATTCGTTCCACTAATGCCTGTGGAAAAGAAATTACAATTCCCATTCGTCTCAATAGGACAACAGAGTTAAATACAAATAGACAACGCATCAATTACGATACATTATTTGCCGGCTGTGTTAATCAATTATTTAAAGATGAAGTAGTAAAAATATGTAATTCAAGTGATAAAATAGGCACACCGCGTACTGTGACTATTTCAGCATTTGAAACCGATTCTGTAACAAGATTTTTTGTCGTAAATACTGCATTACCATTGCAAATTCCTCCGGGTGAATGTCGCGATGTGACTGTTCGATTTTATTCCGTAGGTTCAAAAGCCGGTGAATATAGAGATACTGTCAAGGTTGTTTCAGATGATCGCTGTCCGGGAGGTTTGAGTATTCCATTGCGCGGTGTAGTGAGAGAAACCATTGTTCTGACTAATCCCAATGATGCCAAAAAAATTATTGATTCGATGAAATTTGGCTCTTATTGCTTGGAAGTATTAAGTAATCCATCCTACTATGTTTGGCGCAATAGCACAAAGCGAAAAATTTTTATTGATAGTATTATTGTTCCCGACGGATTTCAACATACACGTATTCGTTTTCCTTTTGTCATTGAACCGGATAGAGGTTATCAATTTAATGTAGTGCGCTTTTTTCCTAAACGTCAAGGTAATTACCGTGATTCTATTGTTTTCCGATGTCGTTTAGACGGTTCACCATGTACAATTGAAAGAAAAATTTATGTTTCCGGCTACGGTTATGAGGCAGATGTAAACTTTATTACGCAGAGTGCCGATGCGGGAACATGTATAGTAGGTCAAGATAAAACATTCAATGTTATAGTAGAGAATAAAGCCCCCGATGTAATTCGTGCATCATTTTATTTTGAAAAAGGTGAAGCGTTTTTTGATATTACGCCAAAAAGTGCAAATATTCCATCAGGCAGATCTATTACATTAACTGTAACATTTCGTCCCTATTTAGACAGTCTTTATACGGATAAATTATGCTTATTTGAGCAAAAATGTTTTTCAACATCGTGTATTCCCCTCACAGGTAAAGGCATATTGGAAACTTTTAAATTTGAACCACCCGTCATGCGCACAGAAAATGTAATTGGCTGCGGTTTTGCTTTTGATACTCTTCGTGTTAAGAATATTACTTCGGACAAACAAACAATGCAGACAATTAATTTAAGCAGTCCTACAGGTCGTTATACAATAATATCTCCCAATCCATTACCAACAACTATTGAATTAGGTGCCAATGCAGATACCGCATTTATTTTTCAATATATTCCAAATGATACCATTGCAGACAGAACAGATCCGGCATTTTTGCGATTTGTAAGTAATAGTTATGAATGGTCAGCTCCAATGCTCGGAACATCGGCGAATCCTCGCTTATATGTTACTCCCCTTTCCGTTTTCGGTTCTGTGGAAGTTAATGACACCAGAATTGATACAATAACCATTGAAAATGTGTCGGCTGTTCCTGTGCGTGTTGATAGAATGTCGGTACCAAATGGATTTACTATTATTTCACAAAATAAACCTTGGGGAACTGTATTGCAACCACGTGATTCAATTGTTGTTGCATTACTCTTTGCACCGCTCTCCGAACAAAATTATTCCAACACATTTATTGTCAGCTCCGATTCAATATGTAAAACATCACGAACAGGTAAATTAGAAGCAAAAGGTATTATGTATAAATTGCAAGCTCCTATTTCGATTGTCAATTGGGGTTATGTTAGACCATGTGATTGTATAACACGGGAAATTCCGTTCATTAATGAATCGGAAGTACATGAAATGAGGGTCACATCCTTACAATTTGACACCACAAATGTTCCCAATGGAACACCGGATTTTTGGAAATGGACTTCTTCCTTTTCACCTTCCGGTACATTACCAATTATTATTCCGCCGGACACACGCGATACATTACGATTAGTCTTTTGTCCTCGTACTCCCGCCGAAGATAAATATGTTGATTGTGCAACCTGGCTAAAATTTGATGCCGAAGGAGCCGGATGGCAAGAAAAATATTCAACATATTTACTCGGAAAACGCGCATTATTATATAAACCGCTACCAAATAGTGTAGGGTTTGCACCAACACGCGTTGATACACTCTCTACACCGCGAATTGTACGTGTATTAATACCTCCTCGCACACTTAATCCAAATCAAGAAACAATTACCATAGACTCTGTGACTTTCGCACCCGAAGAAAGAGTTTTTTCATATAGGGAAATTAATAATAAACCTTTTCCTTTAACACTTATACCGGGAGATACATTGTCCGTACGAGTTGATTATAAACCTCGTGCGCCACGTAATTATGAAGCGCGAATGCGATTACACACATCAAAACCATGTATAGATACTGATACTACCGTTTTAATCAAAGGCGATGCTTTTGCCCCTGCTTTCGGATTAAATTTTGCATTTGATACAGCTATGGTAGTCATTGATTCTTTCAAAGCACCGTCATGCGACACAGTGAGAATACCGATTTGGTCTTCAAGAAATATACCCGCTAATTTGGTGGATATATTTTTACGTATTGGTCACGACACATCTGAGTTACAATTTGTTGGCGCTGAATCGTACTATATGTCTTCGATATGCAATCCTTCATTTTTACCGCAAATTATCAACACTCCGGGACCACATAGCGGGGTATCATTAATTTGCAAAAACTTCTGTGGAGTGGATTCTACTCAGCCATTTATGTTTGCAAAATTTATTTCAAAAACAGGACAAAATTCCTCTACTTCAATTACAGTGGATAGTATAAGATTTGATACAGAAGAAAGTATTAGATTTAATATTATTGCCGGAAATGATAATGGTCATATTACCATAGAAAAAGCAGATATTGCCATAAGGGATTTACTTATCAATTTCGACAGTGTTCGCGTTCTTGACTGTAAAGACACAACTCTCACTGTAGTGAATACGGGTATTGTTCCTCTTATTATTGATTCTTTGCCGAATTTACCACAAACAGTCAAAATAATAAGCAGCAATCCCCCATCCAATATCCCTATTCAAAAAGGTGATTCCATCATATTTACAGTTCGCTATTGTCCACAACGCTCAGATTCTTTATCACATAGTATTCAAGCCCGTTCTATTGACCCATGTACTATTCTTGATACAGTACCGGCACAAGGACGTGGATATGCACCCGATATGACTGTGGCTTTTGGCGTTCATCCTAATTTCACACAAACGGATACCATATACGGCTCATTTAATGACACAGTATCTGTGCCTATTTATGTTGAAAAAGATATTGCGGCAACATATCTTGGCACAACATATTGGATGAAAGCACTGTCATTTACAACGACATTATTCCATAATCCTACGGCTTTGAAATTCCTTGGCTACTCCATTCCACAAGCAAGCAATGTTTCGGCAACGCCGGATTCTATTACAATGCAATTTACACAATTAGATACACTCGCCGCAGGAAAATTAGGTGAATTATATTTTAAAGTAGTTGTACCGGATACTGTAATATCATCAATGAGTATAAAGACTTATGATTTTCGTTCTGATTCACTCCAATTTCTTGATATTTCCCCAATCGGTACGGCATCACATTGTAAAGTGGGAGGACAATGTGGCATTACAACCTTAAAATTTATTGGATTACAGCCATCATTACAACAAAATGCTCCCAACCCATTCAGCGAATCATCAGTGATATCCTTTACTGTACAAGAAAAATCTCCCGTTGTCTTGCATATTTTTGATACGCAAGGAAAAATTGTAAAAACAATACTTGATGGTTCAAAAATATATTCATCGGGAACATATACTATTAATTTTAGTGCTAATGAGCTTGAAAGCGGTGTCTATTTTTATGAAATTCAAACAGGAATTTTTAGACAAACTAAGATGATGATGATTGCTCGTTAATGTTTAGTCTTCTTTGTAAGAAATGCAAGATATATCTGACTTAATGTTTGCATCGCTAACGGTATGAGAAATAGATGAAGTATAAATGCTTTGTCTATTTCTCTCATACGTGCTCTTACAAAAAATATCATCACATAAAATACAGGTAAAGTAAACATGAGATTATATCGTAAAAAAGGCAAAGATTGTTCTAATGACGGTATTGCAAAAAACACAAAAACTCCAAGGGATAATAACCATGTTAGTATCCATTCAGGATGCTGAATATTGTACAAATAATCTGTGCCTAAGTATGAAGATGATAATGTACTTGATGAATGACTTCCAACAAATATATGCAGCAAAACTGTAGAACTCACAATCACGAAAGCAATATAGAGCGTATTGAGAAAAACTTTTTTTGTATTTTTTTCAGCGAATACTGTACCAATGAAATAAAAGACAGGCAATAATAATGTTTGCTCTTTATTCCATGCGCTTAAGAATAATGGAACAATACTTCTTACAATATTGCCTTCAAGAAAATTTTTAGAAACTAAAGCAAAAAAACAAAGATTAAGTATATCACCGCTTTCATCCCATCCTGTTAATGATTGCGGTAATATTATCACCCACAACATTACTCCGACGAATGCAGAAATATAATCTAAGCCGGTTTGTCGAAAAAAACAGAACATCGCCCATTGCGTACAAAAGTACACAAGAATGCTCCACACAATTGTGGCTATCAAAAATGACTGAGTTGTATTGTGAATAAAAATTGAAAGTGGTTGTCGTAAGAGTTCCGTAGCCAAAGATGGCAATATGCGATAATTATAAAGATTATCAGCATTATGATGAATTACAGCATAATGACGATGATATTTTTCATTAATATTTGGCATATATTGACTTCGCGTCATGAAAAATGTAATGCTCAGGGCAAAAAACAAAAATAGTATTGATACTGCTTTCTGTTCTTTCGATACATTGAATATTAATTTCATAGATCTTCTCCACCAACATTATGAAAGACACTGACCAAGCAACACGATTATGCAAAAAGCAAAAAAAAAGCCGTCCTCTTCAAGAACGGCTTAACACTGCGAGATTTACTAATTATTTTACAGATTCCAATGCTTCCGTTACTTTATCGGCTGCATCTTTTAATGTTCCGGCAACTAAGAATTTCATTCCTGAATTTTCCAATATTTGACGTGCTTCAATAGCATTTGTACCTTCTAAACGCACGATAACAGGCATAGACACTGTTACTTTTTCTAAGGCTTGTAAAATACCATTTGCAACACGATCGCAACGAACAATACCACCAAAGATATTGATGAGCACAGCTTGCACATTCGGATCTGACATCATAATGCGGAAAGCATTTGCAATACGTTCTACATTTGCTCCACCGCCTACATCCAAGAAATTAGCAGGTTTTCCGCCAGCTAATTGTATAATGTCCATCGTAGCCATTGCTAATCCGGCACCATTGACCATACAACCGACATTGCCATCCAACTTGATATAGTTAAGATTATACTTGGATGCTTCAACTTCCAAATCTTCTTCTTCGGATAAATCGCGCAATGCAGTATAATCACTGTGACGGTAAAGGGCATTATCATCGAAATCAACTTTAGCATCTAAAGCAACAAATTGATTTTCTGTGGTCAGCACTAATGGATTTATCTCCAACATACTGCAATCCATCTCATCATACGCTTTGTACAATATTGCAATAAATGAGCAGAAATTCTTAAATGCTGCTCCGGTTAAGCCCAAACCAAAAGCCAGTCTGCGTGCCTGATATTGTTGGAAACCGATTTTGGGATCAACATGCTCTTTTAATATTTTTTCAGGTGCTTCTTCGGCAACTGTTTCTATTTCCATACCGCCTTCGGTCGAAACCATAATAAGATTGCGTGAGTTCTCACGGTCAAGCAAGATACTGCAATAATATTCTTTAGCAATGGAACACCCTTCTTCAATATACATACGGTTAACAATTTTACCTTCTTCACCGGTCTGAATTGTAACTAATTTATTTCCGAATGTAGCATTAGCAATTTGAAAAGCTTTATCGGCGATATTGCCTTCACGGATGACTGTAACACCACGGACATCTTTGCCGAATGCCTGCATAGGTTCATCGGAGAAACGGTTCAACACAGTTCCCTTACCACGTCCTCCTGCATGAATTTGCGATTTGAGAACAATAGTCTCTATTCCCTTAACCGCAAAATCGTGATAGGCAACTTTACCTGCCTCATCCGAGTTAAAAATTGCTTTACCGAACAAGACAGGAACATCATACTTTTTTAAGAGTTCCTTCGCTTGGTATTCATGAATTTTCATGTAAAATATTCCTTGAAAAACTATAAATAGTGAATAATTTTCTAAGTTTGAACTTGATTCTGCCGATTGATATGGCATAAATTTTTCAAAAACAAGTTACAAAAATACGAAATCGAAGCCGTTTGAGGGGATTAACTCACATGAAATATGGAAAATACTACTTTATCATCATATTTGTACTGCTCATAAAGCTGTCATTAGTACCATACTTTAAGAGCAAGGAACTGGGATCGAAAGATACACCGATTACCTTTTTGCTGACCCCATCGGTGGATGCAGAAAAGATTGCAACAAGCGCCGATGAGTTAACGCGTTTTCTTCATAATGAAACCGGTTTGCACTTTCAAGCAACATTTCCAACAAGCTATATTGCTGTGGTGGAAGCATTCGGTAACAATAAAGCCGACTTTGCCTGTATGAATACTTTTAGTTATGTCTTAGCCCATGAAAAATATGGTGTTAAAGCAGCAATGCGTATCATCAGAAGAAATGGTGAACTTACCTACAAAGGGCAATTCATTGCTCGTTCTGATAGTGGGATTGATTCTTTGTCGGACATCATCGGTAAACGGATTGCATACGTGGATGCTGCTTCCACTTCGGGGTATATTCTCCCGAAATCGCTCTTAGCAGCGAAGAAGATTAAACCGTCTGATGAAGTTTTCGGGATGCGCCATGACAATGTTGTCACTATGGTTTATCAGAAGCAAGTTGATGTCGGAGCCACATACTATTCTCCACCCGACCCAAAGACCGGAGAAAATCTTGATGCGCGCGTTCGTGTCAAAAGTCAATATCCTGATATTGAGAAAACGGTAAAAATTATTGGCTATACGCAAGAAATACCCAATGACCCATGGGTGTTTAGACATGATATGCCGCAAGATATTCAAAAGAAGATATGCGATGCACTTATCAAATTTCAAGCAACGCCTAAAGGCAAAAAAGCTCTCTTTGAAACAAACTCTGCTGAAGGACTCTCCCCTGTTTCTGATAGTGATTATGATGTGCTTCGAGCAATGATTAGACGCTTTGGGGGCAATCTTGAAGCATTATTGCAAAAGAAAAAATGATTCGGTATAATGATTGCGGGACAAATTTTCAACTAAGAGGATATATTATTCGTTTTATTTAACGATTTTTGTATTCGATTTCTACAGAATAACTTCTTTCGTTGTTAACAATAAACACATGCGTTTTAATTTACTCTCAACCGATGTTGCGATTGATCTCGGTACGGCAAACACCCTTATCTGGATGAAGGGCAAAGGGATAGTCCTTAATGAACCATCCATCGTTGCCTTTGATCGAAACACAAAACACATTATTGCCATTGGGCATGAAGCACAAGAAATGCTCGGCAGAACCCACAAAGATATCAGCACAATACGCCCTTTGAAGGACGGTGTTATCGCCGATTTTGAGATTGCCGAAGGTATGTTGCGCGCTTTTATCCGTAAAGTATCTCTTTCATGGCAACCCGCTCGTCGTGTTGTTGTCTGCGTTCCCACAGGTATTACCGAAGTGGAAAAACGTGCTGTGCGCGACAGTTGCGAGCATGCCGGAGCTAAAGAGGTATATCTCATCGCCGAACCTATGGCTGCCGCTATAGGGCTTGATTTACATGTGCATGAACCCGTTGGCAATATGATTGTTGATATTGGTGGTGGCACAACCGATGTGGCTGTCATCGCTCTCTCCGGTATTGTCAATCATGAATCACTGCGCATAGCCGGAACAGAAATGACCTCCGCTATTGTCCAGTATTTTAAACGTAATCACAATATTCTTATCGGTGAAAGAACTGCCGAAACTATCAAGTGCGAAGTTGGCTCTGCTTATCCTTTAGAAGAAGAAATTGAAATTGAAGTAAAAGGGCGAAATCTTCTTACAGGAATACCCGAACTTATCACTATCAGTTCTTCAGATATTCGTGAGGCATTGTCGGAATGTGTGACTACGATTGTCGAAGCAGTAAGAAATCTTTTAGAACGTACACCGCCCGAACTTTCAGCAGATATTTTCGATCGTGGCATCCTTTTATCCGGCGGTGGTGCTTTGCTCAAAGGTTTAGACAGACGATTGCAAGAAGAAACTTCATTACCTGTGCATATTGCTGAAGATCCCTTAACGGCTGTTGTAAGAGGAACGGGAAGAGTTCTTGAAAATCTCAGTGAATACCAAAATGTGTTAATTAAAAGTAAGCGCTATTAAGCAATGTAGATAATAGTGCAGTAATAAAATAAGCCCATATTTCTATGGGCTTATTTTTTTTATTTCACAGAAATATTTATCGAACAATCAATGGCAACGTTGAGCGATTGCCGTGTTTGTCTTGTGCATGGGCATAATATAATCCCGCAGGCAATCCTTGTGTATCAAGTGCAAGATTACCTCTTTCTCCGCTCATACCTAATAATCGCTGTCCCAAAACATCATAAATACCCAAATCTTCTGCATCGAACGCTTGTACTTTACCTTGAGTATAATCCAAGACAATAGAAGAACTTATTGCAGGGTGTTGAACTTCTTCTGCAACAGAAGTCACAGGCGTAAATTTAACACGTGCTATGGCTCTTTCATTATTGTAAAAACCACCAATATAAAATTCTTCATTAGTTATAGGAATAATGGTAGTTATAATTTCTCCAATACCTTTTTTACCAAATGTCGTTTGCCATTGTATATCTAAATTTTGATTAAAGACAGTTACGAAACCATCAAATGCAGGATAACTATACAAAAGCGTCTGATCAATTGCCTCTTCATATTCTTTATAAGTCGTTGTTTGACCGGCAGCAATGATATTTCCATTAGGCATAAGAGCAAGTGATTTTAACCATAATAATTCAGAGCCGGTAAATGTTTTTTTAGTAAGCAATGTACCATCAGCCGAAAATTTACGTAAAAAACCGACTCCTTTAGAACCAAGATTTTCTCGTGATGAGGTTAAAACCAAAAAGGAACCATCGGGTAACTCTAATATATCTAAAGCAGTTTCATTTGCCGGAAGTTCCGTCCAATTCTTTTTAAAAACAACATTACCTTTATCATCCAATTTAAGTAAATACCATGAAGGATGATAAGAAAATTTTTCTGTCGTATAATACATAGTCAGAAAGCCATTATCTTTCGTCTCAATGAGTTTTGGGACGACCAACATTGCCTCACCTTTTTCGACTGAATCAAAAAGTTTATCATCTCCTTTGATACCATCTTTATTCATACGTCGAAAATAAAACCGATAGGGATCATCAGTGACTAAGGACGGAATAAAGAAATTCACAAATTCATTATTTTTTGTACGGATATAGGGGGAGTGATATTGTGAAACAATATCTTTTGTATCGCGTGGCTTTTGCCACGTAATTTCACCGTTCTTATCTAACAACACAGAATAACCCCAACAAATATCAAACATCCGTAAATCACCAATTGCCTCTAAAGCCGACACTGCGATTTTTCCCGAATCAGTTTTTTGTAACGATTTTATAAAAAATGATTTATTATTAAATGGTACAAATGACCATTCTTTTTTTCCCTCACTATTTAGTTTTAAAACATAATCTAAATCTCCACCCGGCATTGTGATTGAAGCAATAATTCCTCCATCATCTGTCATTATCATAGATTTAAATGTGTTCGTATCTAATCTATATTCCCATATCGTTTGAATGTCCATAGACTGGGAATAGAGATTTGTAGAAGCACATAAGAACAATGCCAACGAATACAGAAGAACAAAGAGAAAAAAAGTTTTCATCACTTACTCCATAAAAAGTTATTTGTTTTAATGTATGTTATCGAACACCACAGAGCATCACGGTCGGGTACGGTGCGGTATTCAAGTGCAAACATACAAAACATTTCAATTAAATGCAAACACAATACAAAACAACTGTTTCGCGATAACAAAGCCCATATTTCTATGGGCTTATTTTATTTATTTCACAGAAATTTTTATCGAACAATCAATGGTAACGTTGAGCGATTGCCGTGTTTGTCTTGAGCATGGGCATAATATAAACCCGCAGGCAATCCTTGTGTATCAAGTGCAAGATTACCTCTTTCTCCGCTCATACCTAATAATCGCTGTCCCAAAACATCATAAATACCCAAATCTTCTGCATCGGAGGCATGTACTTTACCTTGAGCATAATCCAATACAATAGAAGAACTTATTGCAGGGTGTTGAACTTCTTCTGCAACAGAAGTCACAGGCGTAAATTTAACACGTGCTATGGCTCTTTCATTATTTAAAAACCCACCGATATAAAATTCTTCATTAGTAATCGGAATGATTGTATTAATTTTTTCTCCAATACCTTTTTTACCAAATGTTGTTTGCCATTGTATATCTAAATTTTGATTAAAGACAGCGACAAAACCATCAAATGCGAGATAACTATACAGTTGAGTTTGCTTGATTGCTTCTTCATATTCTTTATATGTTGTCGTATGTCCTGCTGCAAGGATATTTCCATTCGGCATAAGAGCAAGCGACTCTAACCATAATAATTCCGAGCCGGTAATTGTCTTTTTAGCAAGCAATGTACCATCGGCAGAATATTTACGCAAAAAACCGACTCCTTTGGAACCAATATTTTCTCGCGATGAGGTTAAAACCAAAAAGGAACCATCAGGTAACTCTAAGATATCTAAAGAAGGTTCATTACCTGGTAACTCACTCCATTCACGTTGAAATACTATATTCCCTTGTGCATCTAATTTTGTTAAGCGCCAAAAATCCGGTCTTGACCAATTTTCCGTATAATAATACATTGTCAGAATACCATTATCTTTCGTTTCAAAAAGTTTAGGTATAACGACAAAACCATTTTTTTTAGGGATTGAATCAAAAAGTTTATCTTCTCCTTTTATCCCTTCAGTATTCATACGACGGAAATAGAAACGAAATGGATCATCGGTCACCAATGATGGAATAAAGAAGTTCACAAATTCATTATTTTTTGTACGAATATACGGAGAATGAAATTGCGTAACAAGGTCTTTTGTGTTACGAGGTTTTTGTGATACAATTTCCCCACTCTGATTCAACAATACTGAATACCCATAACAAAAATAATTAAACCTATATGGTAAGTTTGCTTCCAAACCGGAAATTGAAATAAGATTTGACTCCGTTTTTTGTATTGACTGTATATGAAACGATTTATTATCGAATGGCATAAATGTCCATTCTTTTTGCCCTTGGGAATTAAGCTTAAATGCATAATCTAAATCTCCGCCGGGCAAAGTTGCCGATGCAATAATTCCTCCATCATCTGTCATTATCATAGATTTAAATGAATTCGTATCTAATCTATGTTCCCATATCGTTTGAATGTCCATAGACTGAGAATACAGATTTGTAGAAGAAAAGTAAATCAACGAAATGAGAAATATACAAATTTTGCATGTTGCTTTCATAATTACTCCTATTAACAGATTTAATCGCATGGAACACCACATTCCGTACTAAAATTAGGATTAAGCGGAATTGTCCGAGGACCTGTTGGTGAACCTTGCCCAACTACAATTGAAGCAGGACATAATACAATCGTTGTTTCGCAATTTGTACCTTGGTTTTCTTGAGTCCTAGTTTCCGTTATATCCATTTGTTGCGTTGTAGTATTAAAACATATTCTTCTTTCTATCTTGCAACAAGCAGTAGCATTACATACAATTTGTTGTAACCAAGACAGTTGTGCGAAACTATCATCATAAGCGCAGAACTTTACGCATTGCGCCCTATGAAATTCATAAGACAGAGATCCATTTGGACATTCCAATAGAAACCCTTCATTTATAGATAGTTGACGTTTATATCGTGTCATAAAATCATGCTCTGAGGCAGCCCGATATGCCATTACCCAAAGTAAATCACTATTTGTAAATTCTGAACCGGGTGTTTGAAGCCATGCTTCTAATCCGGAACAGCCAGACCCTGTCCCCCAAGCAATTCTATTTGTAATTATTTCAACCTTCCCATTAGGACATTTGCGGTAATAATACTCAACAAATATGGGGCAATTAGGGAAATTGGGATGATAGAACGTCGTATCTCTCAGAGCAGGAGCAACATCACAATCGGACTCACAATTTACTTCCCATTGCGCATTGAGTTGAATTGCTGTAAAGAACAGCGTCATAATAAGTACTAAAAAATTTATAGTTTTCATCGAAATATCTTTCTTTAAGTAAAAATTAATGTAAGTATTTAAATATAAAAGGTTTGAACATGAGGTAAGCAGAAAGAAAGATATGGCGGTGGGCGTTCACGCAAAGGAAGTGTAGTCCTATCCCCGCAAAGATAAGACAAGATAAGATGGTTACAAAACTTTCCATCGTCATTATATCGTAATCGTGAACAATGAACACGAAAGAGCATCACGGTCGGGTGCGGTGCTCTTTTCTTCAGCGAATATACAAAATATTCTTCAGAAAACAATACAATTTCAGAAAAATGTAATTCAGTTGTCATCATTTACTTAAACCCATGAAATAAAAGTACATTATCGCGATGGTGTCTTTTGTGTGTATCGTTGCGAAAAGAAAAGATGATTAAGTGACTTTGCATTCAAAGGTAGCTCAAGAAAAACGTGCAGATAGCTTAAAAAGAACAATGCCGTTAAGCCCGTTTTATAATCATAAGCATACAAACCTATAGAGAAAATCCAGATAACAATGATTGCAATTAACGATTGTCGTGTGATGGACTTTGACCAACCGATAATCGAGGTTTTCGAAAACCAATTAAGATAATGATATGTATATGCAAATGCAACAAAAATCTGTATTTTTAAGCCCAATGGCGAATATAACAACATTGTTGTATCTTGTAGTTCTTGTCCAAAGATTTTGGCAATATGGGCATTAACATACGGGAAATTGCTTTCCAAATATGTACTGATAATAGATGATGAAAGTGCATAATCTTGTGGTGCAATGGGTACAATAACAATAAATAAGGGCACTAAGCACATCAATCCAACTGCAATTCTTGCCGGAGTTTTATGCGTGCTCTTAATGCCGAATACCATGAATAAAAGAGTAAATACATACACATGGAGTATGGTCGGTAAAAGCATACCCATAAAAATAATAACTGATGGTACATAATACGTGAAGAACACACTAGTTGCAATACACGCAAACAAGGCGAGGAAGGAATGGGAGATTTTGGTACTATAAGGATGAATAATTGCAAAAAGGAACATCACAAAAGGCAGAGGGAAATTTGTTCTGTTGCAAAAGTTCTCAATAGTCATTAATGTTTCTTGATCCATCAATGCTTGTACAAATGGCAAAGCCAATAATGTATGTAAAGACATATAAATAGATGCAATGACAAAAAACCAAATATTCTTCTTTTGTTGGAGAAAATATTCTTTTTCTCGAAGCCATCGAATTTCTGTAACGTAATGCAGTGGACCAAGCACAGCATACGCAAAAAGAAATAGTTCGAAAGGAAGATATATTGCTATGATTAATGACAGAAGTATGAGAGCAATATTGATTTTGTCTATAACAACAGAATTCATAACTTCACTAAAAAAAGAACCCATATTTCTATGGGTTCATGAAAAGATAAGAAAATTATTGAAATATGGGTATTACATTTTCGGAATTATGTGTTGCAACCATATACTTTTTACCATCATCCATAATTTTTAATTCATATATATCCTGTTTTTTGAGAAGGATATCGCTGCTGCTTGCACGCTTCCAAACATCAGCTTTTATGGAATATGTTAACTGAGTTGCTAACACTAATGGCAATGTTTCCGAAGTAATAGTAACATCAGTAGCATATTCGCCTCCCCCCTCTTCCAAACATTGACTGACAACAGTCATTAATGTCATTTTATCAAGTGGGAACCCCAAAACAAACCACATTGATTGCTTGGTTTCAATTGTTTGTGTTTTTACATATTTCATACCAATATCTACTTTTTTCGTAGAAATTGCAGTAAATTCACCGATAGTTGCTTTACAGCCGATAAAGAAGATTTGTAAGCAGATGAATGTACTTAGAACAAGTATTTTTTTCATAATTGTATCTCCTGATAGTAATTTATTTACACAATGCAAATTTCACTGCATTGAACAATTTCTTTTTTTTGTAGTTGTCATCAAATAGTAAAGGGTAATCCTCTCTCAAAAAAGAGGAACGAATCCACGTATATTTGTCGGTAATTCCCCAGAATGTACATCCATATTGTAATTCTGCCGGTATTTGTTCATAAGCATTTAACACAGTCTCATATTGTTGCATTTGTAATGTTTGTACCGAGTCTGTATATTCAATATCAACACTCAAAGGATTAACGGACACATCCATTTCTGATATATGAATTTTATAATTTTCTTTTGCAATTTCATTGAGACATTCACGAATCATAAGTGGCGAGGGATAAACATGGAAAATGTGCATTTGCACACCAATGCCATCAATCGTAATTCCTTTAGCACGTAATTTTCCAAAATGGGCAAGAACAGCACTGCGTTTTAATGCATTAAATTCCAAGTTGTAGTCATTGTAAAAGAGGAGTACATTCGGATCAGCTTCTTTGGCATATCGTATAGCTTTTTCTATATAACTTTCACCAAGTTGCACATACCAAACACTGCGACGAAATGACCCATCTTCCTCGAAAGCTTCATTAACAATATCCCAAGCAGCGACTTTACCCTTAAAATGACGCACAATTGTTTGTATATGATTTTTCATCATTGCATCCCATGCAGCTTCATCACCTTGAAAAAATTGCATCCATGACGGTAATTGATTATGCCACAATAAAGTATGTCCATGTAAACGAATAGACTTATTTTTACAATATTCTGCTAATTCATCAGCAAGTTCCCAACGATAAATATTCTCATCAGGATGTAAATACGCCGGTTTCATGATATTTTCTGCCGTCACACTATTAAAATGTTTCGACAGTAACTGGGCATACTCCGGATCAGATTTCCATGCATCATAGTTTACGGCAGTGCCTATAGGAAATCGCGATGCATAATATAAATTTTCATTAGCATTATTACAAGAATCAATCGGTGGCGGAGTCACAATTGGGTTCTCTTCATTCGACGGACATCCACACAATCCAATAATGCCGGAGAAGAGTATAAG
>DDTD01000016.1 GCA_002344005.1 Ignavibacteria bacterium UBA2373
AACGGAGTAATACTTTCGCGCAACAGAGTAATACTTCCGCAGCTTACAGTAAATTATAATCAGGATAAAGAAACAATAAAACTACTACAATCAGTTCAGCATTTTCATAATAATATTAAGCAATATGTTTATGTTTTATAACAGCAACTATAATGTTATTATCGCTTCTTTGATATAACACCAATTGTCTCGCGAAGATTTGGAAAAATCATAAAGAGTAGGGAAGAAACAGGATTTTTTAAGAAATTCTTCACAGAAATAATACGAGAAGGCGAGTAATTCAGATAAAACTTTGTTACAACATTAAGATTTGCTTTATTCATTACTTCAAGAAGTTCCTCCATTGTATATTCGTGATGATGTCCTATGAATGGAATCTTGGAATCATAGATAGTGGCGGCATGAGTTAGTGGTGTCTTTCCAAATAAAAAGCGCAATCGTTTGCGTAAATAAGCAATATTAGGCACATCAATCACAATAATCCCATTGTGGTGCATCATAGCTTTCAGGTTATTGAGAAAAAACGACAGACTATGTGGGTAATGTTCGATGACAGCCAACGCAAAGACGGCATCATAAGTAGTATTCCCGTGAAATGGCTCTTCAAACGGATCATAATCAACAATAGTAACACCATTGCTTCTTACATAGTTAAAGAGTGGTGTAAATGATTCGCTATAATATTTTAGTGCTTCTGTCATGGTCACGGAAAAACCAAGCTGATGAAGTGTTAAAGGAAATGCGCTAAAGAAACCACCAACATCGCACACTGATTGGACATTGTTCTCAACTAAATGACAATAAATCTTATAATATCTAATTGCTGAGGATTTTACATATTGATGTAAGTCAATACGACCGGGCAGCCATCCGGCATTATGTTGTCCGGTTTCCAATTGCATTGTGTCATTGTAAAATGTAAATACATTTGCCACATTCTTTTGAAAGATATTGTCAAATTCTTGGAAAGTTATCAGTTTCATAATAGGGTTAACTTGTGAATGTATTACAGATTCCATGTCATGTATTTAAAGCAAAGTTACGGACAGTTGAGGAATTGATGAACAATGCAGTGCAGTAGGGCAATGCAGTGCCGTATGCAGTGGCTTGTGATGAAAAACCATAGTTTTGAAGTGAATAGGAGGTAAAAACAGACAGTGATCGGCTTTTTGAAACGTATGAGCGCGCCTTTACGAAGGGCAGATGCAAAGACAGCGAAGCATTTGCTGACTTCCCCCGAAACCCGTCGGGCTATGGTATTGTTCGCTTCGCAAATCTTGGGAATCTTGTTTGCGTTCTTGACCCAGAAACTGAATACAAACTATTTATCCAAAGAGGAATTCGGAGCAGTAACGTGGTGCACACAGTTGTTCATCATGTTGCATCCATTGTTCGAGTTTGGTTACTTTTTGTCGGGTACGCGAGCATTGACACGTGCGCATGAGAAAGAGAAAGTGCGTCAATGGTATGGTGTGTTGATTCTGGTGATGGGCGTAATGGGGCTGCTGATGTCTGTGAGTTTGCTGGCAGTCACGGTATTGTTTCCGTCATTATTCAATGATGAACTGACGCGCAATGCAATGTTGGTGGCTTCATCTTTATCGTGGGCGTATGTCTTGCAATTTTTTCTGCAAAGTGTGGTGCAGGGAGCGGGTGATGTTAATCATTTGTCAATGTTTACGGT
Source organism: Ignavibacteria bacterium UBA2373 (assembly GCA_002344005.1). Classification (GTDB taxonomy): domain Bacteria; phylum Bacteroidota; class Ignavibacteria; order Kapaibacteriales; family UBA961; genus UBA2353. Next base: position 1,685 of record DDTD01000016.1, read on the forward strand.
AATGTCGCGTTTTTTGACAATGGCTTCGCTGGGCTTATGGATATATTTGGGGCGTTTATCTGTCGAGGCATCGCTTTTACTTAGTATGGGAGCTATGGCTTGCAGCGGAGTATTCGTGTTGTGGCGATTGTCGCCTCGGTTCACGCAGTGGAGGGATTTGCTGCCGGAATTGAGAAGCGAGAATAAGGAGTATGGTTGGCATATCTATATTGGTAAGCTGGTGTCCGTCCCTACATTCCAGTTAGCTCCAATCATGATACCATACTTTTCAACATTGACATCATCGGCTATCTATGGCGTAGGAAGCAATTTGGTGACGCCTATGGTTCAGGCAACGCAATCAATCAGTATGACAATGTTTAAGAATTTCTCCCAGCAGAAGAAGTTGAAAGATCGGCTGATATTGATTAATGTCATGGTGTTGATGATTATCGGGGGAAGTATTTATGTGTTTGCACCGTTTTTGATAACATTGTCGGCAAATGAAACATATCAGCAGGCAGTACCTTATATGTTACCATTGGTACTTGGCGGTTTCTTTCAGGGACTTTGGCAACCCTTCCATCAATTTGCTTTAGCAAGAGGTAAAGGTGAGTGGATGAAGCATCAACTGATTATGGGTTCGGTGACTGATTTAGCTCTTGCGCTGGTGCTTGTACCATTGTATGGTCTTGAAGGAGCATGCTGGCAATTCTGTTTAGGGAGAGTAATCCGTTTCTTTTTGACTTTGCACAATTATTATAGAACCGTGAAGCATATAGAGTCGGTGAGTTGATAGGCGACTTATGATGATGCGTCACCGATAAACCCTCCCAAGCAGGAGGGCTTATGATGAGAAATCATTGGATTATGTGTATCAGGGTTGCACCACAAATGGGTTGCCATTGATATAATAAATACCCGCCGGCAGATGTTGTACATTGATGTCTATATTATTTGCTCCCGCAAGGCAATACACTCTTTCCACTATGTCACCGTAAAGATTAGCAATGGTAAGTTGTATGTCCTGCGTAAGGGTTTGCGTAAACGATAGCGTAAAATGCCCATGATTCGGGTTGGGGTAGATGGTGGAGCGCACTCCGGGTATAATGTCGCTGACGGATGTATTGGGGTTGGCACCTGTTCTGAATCTCCAAACTTGTGACCATGTGCTTGTGCCGATGGCACTTTTTGCTCTGACCCGCCAATAGTATTGCGTTTCGGGCTGGAGTTGTTGAAGCGGTACAGAGACTACAGTAAGCAGCGAGTCTTGATAGACAAGATTCGTCATTTCTCTGTTGACGCCGACTTGTAAGTGATAGTAGCCGACATCAGGAGTGATGCGCCATGTGAGCGTTGGTCTGATATTCACACCTGTCATACCATCGCCGGGGCTGTCTAATCGTGGGGCGGCAAGAATAGTAGTAAAGAAGTAGGGTGCAGACCAATCGCCGACATTATTGTTCATTACCCAACGCACTCGCCAATAGTAACCCGCACCATTTTGTGGAAGAATCGTCGTGTAGCTTGTGTCTTGCAGGTCTTTGACTTCGGCAAGTATCGTTGCAAAGTTGAGTGAGCGCGAGAGCTGGATTTCATAGCGCAACCCTTTCACAGGTAATGACCAACGTAACTGTACTGTTAAGGGCATATTGATTGATTGATTTGCAGGGGCAATAAGTGTGGGAGCAGTCAGCACTCTCATGAAGGTTCTTTTGTCTGTCCATGCGCTATTGCCAACATCGCTGATGGCGCGTATTCTCCAGTAAAAACTTTGATTGGCTTGCATGGCGAATCGGTATGAATCACGTGAGAGAACGGTGTCGAGTCGTAGAGTCGCTTTTGTGAATAGTGAATCCGTTGCTATTTGTACATTATAGCGTTGGGCACCATTGACTGTCGTCCAACGTAGGGTAGTATCTGCGCTGAATGTCCTCATATTATCCGGCGGCGACAGTAATCGAGGAGTTACCAAGATATCTAAACCGGTCGTGAAGTCAAAGTATTCGCTCCATTGTCCGAAGCCACGCACATTGCGCCCACGTACTCTCCAGTAATATGTCTTTTTAGGGTCGAGACCGGACACAGTATAGGAAGTGTCGGTAAGGGCATCTTCATTGATAAGAAATGTTGAAAATTTTTTGTCATCGGTGAATTGGAGGAGATAAGAACGAGCTTTGTTATCCCTTTTCCATACAAGCTTTGTTGCTCTTGGGACATCAAAAGCAGTATTGAGTGGAGCAATCAGCGAAGGTTTGTCAGGAATCGCGTCATACACTTCAAATGTTGCATAGCCCAGCCGATCAATTCTGCCATTGGAAGCATCAATAATCACACGTGCTTCAGCGCGATATGTACCATTAGCATTTGCCGTGAAGAATCCTTGATAGAGTCCTTGACTTATTCTTGTGAGTTGCAGATTACTTGCTATTGCCCCGCCATCATCGGTGATTTTGACAGTGACATTAGGTTCACTAAAGAATCTGCGCAAGACTTTGACCGTGACAGGTACTTTATCATTCACTTTGAAAATGGAATCGGGTACTGTGACGGTAAGAGTAGCTTCGGAAAGATAACTAAGCGTAAACCAAGAACGTACATTGGACGTGTCATAGATGAGTCCCCAAGTTCCTTCTTTGGGTTGGGCTATATAGTAATATGCTACGCGGTCATTGGGAAATTCTCTGAAACCGAAGCGAGCATAAGGTTTGTAACCGTCAGGTTGAGGAGTTGTTGGGGTAATGATTGCTCCATCGGGTGCTTTAAGTCGAAAGCCATGCTTCAGAAATTGGGCAGGCGTTATATTATCTTTAGCAGTGAGTATAAACATAACAGTATCCATGAAAGGATCAATAGTCACCGGCACAGTATCAATACGCGGAAACCCACTTAATATTCTCTTATTCAAGGATGCGAAGATTGGCTGGTTTTGTCTATTGTTGCGTGCTTTTACCCAACGTGATGTGATGGAGTCATCAGCATCCACGACATAGAAATTAGTGCGTCCGCCACCTAAAGCAGCAGGGGAGACATTGGCAAGTACAGGTATAGCTTTTGTCAGCGGCGTAAGCTTCGTTTCATACGGTTCAGGAAGCACGGTAATGTAATCAGCCAACCGCATAGTATAGACATCATTCGCTATGCTTGCTCCAATATGCTGGTTGGTAGCAGAGAATCGGCTGGTGAAATTAGCCGTTCCGCTTTGTCTTTGTAAATATAAGGTGTTGGACGGCGGTATTTTGTCATCGGGAATAATAGTGATTGTCGAGGCTTCTTGACGAAGAGCGCATCGTGCTGCATCAAGATTATCAATGGCAAACCAGAGCAGCGATTGATTTTTGATGAGGATACGGTTATCAGGTTTTATGATATTGTTAGCCCCAGCCCATACGCCATCAGCCGCAGCAGAGAATTGCCGGGAAGGAGCATCGGGCGAGTATGTATCAGAAAAGAATCCGGCTAATAATTCGGAGCAGCCGTCAAAATAAGAACGAGAATTGGCAAGCGCATTATGGGAGATATTGAGCGTAACAAAGGGTGCATCGAAATTGAGTAAGGAAGCGGCAGCCGCAGCAACATAGCCGTCGGAAGCATCAGGAATTTCATCATGAGGAATATCAAAGACGATGGGCTTTGTTCCGGCTATGGCAAGATATGATTGCTTCGGTTCATTACCGGAATAGAGCGGCGGCAACCCTTTTTCATTAAGCCGTCGAAGGAAATCACTTCCCAATTGACTTTGAGCAATCACCGGAGATTGTGTGTCGAAGGCACGTAAGAAAGGATGAACCGTTGCCTCGAATGTATTGGAATTGAGGAGCTTATTAGCTAAGAAAGAGCCGAAGTGGGGAGTGCCGAGAGTGGCAATCTTGCTGAAAGTTCCTTTATAATTCGTATCCGTAACGGCATAACGAGCAATAAGCCCGGCAGTGCCATGAGCCGCAATGCCTATGCGTTTACCATTATACCAGCGTTGAGAAAGAGTGTCCACCATTTTGCGAAGAATCACAGCATTTGTGTCAATGCGCCCATCGAAGGGATAAAGCAATTGCCATGCATCAATGCCGGAGGAGCGCAAAGAATCGGAGGTGAGCATGAAGTTACCGCCACCGGCACCTCTCATAAGTAAAACAGGAGTGTTATTTGGGTTGATGAAGCGATCTAAACCTGATGGCGGAATAAGCCCCGATACCGGCATTTCGCCCTTATCAGCATAATAATCCCATCCGGGAAAATACTGCATATCGGACTTTAGAGTAGGATGGAAGTAAACATAGATATCAATCCGCTTCGATTTATCAAATCCGGCAGCGAACTTATAGGTGTATTCGAGATGCCCGTAAATCTTGTTACTTTCTTTTGCTAAGAAATCAATGCGCAAGATAGTAACGTCATTGATATGGAGATAGGGGTAATCTTCTTCTGTGAAGTCAACAGTAGCATTATCAATGGGTTTGAGTACAGAGTTGAAGTAATTATTGTTCCATCGTGCTCTGGGGCTAATCACTGCATAGCGGACACTGTCCGGCACATTGACGAAGTGTAATCTTATCCCTTGCTCGCCTTTATATCCTGTTTTGAAGCTGCGAATTTCAGACCAAGGACCAACCCCGCATGAATTGACGGCACGCACACGCCAGAAATAGGTATTCTTACCTTCAAGCGGATGCAGTTGATAACGATTGCACACTCCACAAAGCCAATCGGCATAGAGTTCTAATTTATCATCAAAGGTTACTGTGTCGGAGAGTATTGAATCTCTGCGAACTTCCAGCTCATATTTCATAGCCCATCCTGTTGGTTCCCATTTCAAAAGCTCTTCACGAGATGAGAAGTCTTCGGTATTATTGGCAGGAGAAATCAACAAAGTCGAGTCAGGTACGGGCATTTTATCACAAGGATCTTGCGCAAGCATAGTAAACGATACGGCTATGCTGAGAAGAAAGATGGAACAATATGTGATGAATTTCATGATAATCCTCATGAGAGTGTATAGTTAAACAAGGTATCTTCAAGAACAGTGCCATTCAGAACAGCAGAATACGATTCAGTGTAAATATTAGCATTAACTATAAGTAATGCAATCATATAACGCATAGTACGCAATGTGAATCACTTGGCTTTCATTGACAATATGGCTAATAATCAACAGGGGTAGTGAGAAGCGTAAAGGAAGTCAAGTTGCGCAACAATAGATTCATGAGGTATTTTTGCATCACCCTTTAGGAGTAACTATGGAATTTAATGGTAAACCATATCGTGCATTACTTTCAATACAAGAGATACCCAGCGGTAAGGCATTGACTGTCAATGATGAACAAGAAGGGGACTTAGCAGTATTCCATCACAATGGACGCTATTATATCACATCGAATATATGTCCCCATCATCATGCATCTGTATTAGCGCAAGGGTATGTTGAAGATGGTGTGGTGATATGCCCGCTTCATCACTATGAATATTCTTTGGAATCGGGAGCTTGTCTTACCGGTGGAGCCGACATTAAAGTCTATGAGTATCATGTTGAAAATGAAATACTTTACATTGAAGACAAGCCGGCAATTCAGCCAAAGTGGATGTCGAATTTTTAAGTGATTACTGCTGTATAGCTTTAGTGATCGTTGCGTCTAACTCATCATGAGCAATGTTTTTACCGATAATTATGCCGTCTCTGTTTATGACCCACATACTTGGAATTGATTCAATGCCATAACGAACTGCAACATCATTATCCCAGAATTTCCCGTCGGCAACTTGCACCCAGTTCATCTGATTTTCTTTAATATATTCTTTCCAACCATCTAAGCCGTCTTGTTTATCAAGAGAAATGCCTATAAACTCCACATTGTTATTCTTAAACTTTTCATAGGACTCTTTGACATACGGTATGGAGCGACGGCAAGGAGGACACCATGTTGCCCAAAAATCAATAACGACTGTTTTGCCTTTGAACTGAGAAAGTGATACGGGTTTACCTTCCGTATTGTTCATCGTAAAATTCGGTGCAGCATTACCAACTTCAATACCGACATTTTGCTCTGGTGCGCTTTGTTGAGTATCCGTATTTTGAGCATTTGACTCAGCAGAGGATTGTGGAAGCGACTCTTGCTCTTTTTGTTGTGAACATGAAGCAAAAGTGAATGCGATAATTGCGACTAAAAGAGTAAGTTTTTTCATAAGTAGTTAGTAAATAATGAAAAAAAGCCCGATGCAGTATAGAGGCATCGGGCATTGCTTGAATATTGATGTTGAGACAATTACGCCAAAGATTGAACAGCATTCATGAGAGCATTGTAATCGGGTTCAAGCCCCGGATTAGCAGTTACTTCCATATAGCTGATAACTCCTTCTTTATTGATAAGCACGGTGGCACGATGAGAACGTGTCAGCCCTTCTAATCCGGCAAAATTAGGAAGTTCCAAGCCGTATGCTTGTATTGTCGAGAGAGTATAATCCGACAAGAGTGGATAATTGATATTGTTTTGTTGAGCAAAAACAGCATTGGAAAAAGGAATGTCGGCACTAATGCCGAACACTTGTGCCGAAGCTGAATTCAATGTATCCATCGAATCGCGCATTGTGCAGAGTTGCTTTTGGCATACGCCTGTGAATGCTGCGGGATAGAATGCTAAAATCACATTCTTGCCACGATAATCCGATAACTTGTGTTTTGTACTCTGATGATCTACCAGTTCAAATTCCGGTGCGAGTTGTCCTATTGCAAGCGACATCCACTCACCCCCTTTCGTGATTGTGAAATAAAAATTGTACTTTAGTGTCGCATGAAACGATTTATAGTAATATTTATTTATAGGCAATGAGCAAACTCTTAGAATCTGTGACAATTTCAGAACGCTTGAACAAGCAAATTCGGTTTATCATGGAGGTGGATAAACTTAAAACAATACTTCGCCGTAACCATATTACATCACATAGGCGAGAGAATACCGCAGAGCATAGCTGGCATATAACTTTGTTTGCTTTGATACTTGCCGAGTACTCCAATCATGATATTGACATTCTCAAAGTTTTGAAGATGCTCCTTATTCATGATATTGTGGAAATCGACGCGGGTGATACTTTTGTGTATGATACTATTGGAGCACGTGATAAAGCTCAACGTGAACAGGCTGCTGCCGAGAGAATATTCGGGCTTTTACCCGAAGATCAAAAGAATCAAATGCAGGAACTTTGGCAAGAGTTTGAGCAAAGAGAAACGACAGAATCGCGTTTTGCGGCTGCATTGGACAGACTCAACCCAATGCTGATGAACGTGTATTCTGATGGAAAAACATGGATTGATCATTCTATTTCTGTTCAACAGGTCTATAATCATAATAAACATATAGCCGAAGGTTCACAAGAACTTTGGGATTTTGCGCAACAATTAATAGAATATGCAGCCGAACAACAATTTTTACAACGATAACCAGTATTTTCATGAAAGCATTACGTTTATTATTTCCATATTTACGTCCATATAAAAAAAAGCTCATTTTAGGTCTTGTTTTTATTACTTTATTTAATGTTCTTATTACTACTGTACCTTTTGTTGTAAGTGGAATTATTGATAAATTACGCAAATCACCTCCCGATACTGAAAATATACTTTTAGATTTGACAATATTACTTGGATTAACAGCAATTGCTGGAACATTTCTTTTTCTTACACGACGAACAATAATTGTTAGTTCTCGATTGATTGAATATGATATTCGTAATGATCTCTTAGCCGCAATCCAAAAGCAAGAAGCAGCTTTTTTTCAAGAATATCCAACAGGTTCTCTAATGGCATTATGTACAAATGATGTGTCTTCGGTGCGAGAGTTTTTGGGTCCTGCAATTATGTATTCTGCTAATACACTTACTTCTTTTACATTTGTCTTTTCAGCAATGTTTTCTTTGCATTGGGGATTGGCATTATCTGCGTTAATCCCTTTACCCTTTATGGCTTATGTCACGTATCGAGTAGGGCAAAAAGTACATGCAGCATTTAAATCAGTTCAGGAAACCTACGGTGAGCTGACTGTTCGATCTCAAGAATCTATGAGTGGTATCCGTGTTGTAAGAGCATATAGTACAGAAAAATATGAACAAAAAGAATTTGAACTTGTCAGTAAACAATACGCCCAAAAGAATATAGCATTATCTAGGATTCAATCTTTAAGTATGCCCGCCATGATGGCACTTATTGGATTATCGAATGTTATTGTTTTAGGTTATGGAGGATATCTCGTCATTCATGGAGGTTTAACTGAAGGAATCTTGGTACAGTTCTTATTGTATGTCAATAGATTGATTTGGCCTGTTGCAGCCATTGGTTGGGTTACAAATCTTGTACAAAGAGCAGCAGCCTCTGCCATACGTTTACGTTCGGTTATTTATCGTGAACCGGTATATCATCCAGATTTCCTACAATCTTCGGAATCATTAACGCCATCAATCGAATTCAAAAATGTTAGTTTTTCGTATCCCGGTTCAATACCTGTATTATACAATATTTCTTTTGTATTACAAGAAGGTAAATCACTTGGTATAGTCGGCACAACAGGAAGTGGTAAATCTTCACTCGTATCATTAATTCCGCGATTATATGATGTGACAGAAGGTCAAATATTGATTGGTGGAAAATCTTTGCAAGAACTACCGCTGTCTCAATTGCGAAATGCAATTTCATTCGTAAACCAAGAACCCTTTTTGTTTTCTATGTCAATTCGGGAAAATATTGCTTTTTCTGTTTACAATTGCAGCGAAGAAGATATTGTTTCAGCTTCAAAATCAGCACAGTTGCATGATGATGTCATGGCTTTTGACAAGAAATATGATACTTTTGTCGGTGAACGAGGTATTACATTAAGTGGCGGTCAAAAACAAAGAACAGCATTGGCTCGAGCTATTGTTCGGCAACCACAAATACTCATACTTGATGACAGCTTTAGTGCAGTTGATACTGTGACAGAAAGTAAAATTCTTCAATCTATGAAAGAGGTTATGAAAAATAGAACAACGATTATTATAGCACATCGCCTAACAAGTGTTAAGAATTGTGATGAAATAATTGTTCTTGATGAAGGGCGTATAATAGAACATGGTTCACATGAAGCCCTAATTTCCATGAATGGTCTGTACGCTGATATGTTTGAACGACAAAAACTGGAAGAAGAATTGCAAATTGGGTAAACAGCATCATTATCTATATGTTCTTTTTCTAAATACGGGTGTAGTCATGCGAGAAAAGAAGTCTTTTGTTGTTTCTTTTTTTGCATCATTATTGATTGCGAAAAAGTAAAAGACTTCTTTATCTCCTTGATTCATGAATGTTTGCATTGTGCCTTGAGATTTATGCTCTGCAATTAACCAATTGACAACAATGTTATAGTTAAGTTTACCATTATACCCAAAAGGTGTTTTCCTGTTAAAGGTAAAAATCGGAGCATCCTTCTCAATCTTTGTTATTGGATACGAAGGTAATCCCAAGAATGAATTCGTTAACGTATCTTTATTCATTGCGCCTGATACTCCTAATATAGTAGGGCGCAAAGCTAGCGGGAGTTGACGTACGGTTTCTATAGCTAATATTGTTGCTGCTTTGTGATGTCCGTGAGTTTGTGGAGTTGGCAATAAACAAAAGATATAATCATAATGTTCATTCTGAATTAATAAGCGAAGCGACTTAGTTACAGATGCTGTATCCCATACTAAACGAAGTACGGTATCTGCATCTAATGTATAATAAGTATCTAATTGATCAAAAAAGATGTAGTTTCTAATACCTACCCACGAACCGCCGGCTTTGAGTTCTTTTTTACGAATATCGGGTAAATATTTCCTTCCTATTTTTTCCTCTGTGAGTTCGACACCATAAATTGATTCTGCTAAAGTAGAGTATTTATATCCGGCTTCGCCATTGGTAATCACGGCTAGATCAACAGTCCCATTCAATTCTTTAGTAATTTTATATACTGTTGCAGCGCAACCGGATTCATCATCAGGATGCGCATTTATCAATAAAACCTTGGGTGAGTCAGATGCAATAAGTATCGTATTGAATAGGAAAAAGAAAAAAAATAAGTATGATTTCATAGTGCTATTTAAGATTTATTGTGAAGAAAACTATAATATACGATAATGCCAAGACTTATAGCAATTAATCCACCGTACATAAACTGAGTTCCGGTAGAGAAGAAAACTCCAATCCAAGCGAGTATTGCAATAATTACCGGTAAGGGATAAAGCCACATTTTCCAAGGAAATGTTTCTGAGCCATGTTGTTTCTTCCATAAAATCAACCCCACAGCTTGTCCAATAAATTGTACAATAATCCTCATTGCTAAAATTGCAGAAATCACATCTTTTAACTTGAACAACAGACTAAAAATAAAACCTATTACTCCTATTGAGATAAGTGATATATAAGGAAATTTTTTTGTTGGATGAAGTTTTGCAAATATTTTGAAAAAGTTACCATCAAGTGCGGCAGCATAAGGAATACGCGAATAACCTAATAATACTGCATAGAGTGAAGAAAAAGCAATAATTAAAATAAGCCCCGTGGCAATGAGAGCAATATCGTGTCCATAGATTTTCTCAAAAAATAAACTTGCAACAAATTTTGATTCTTTTGCTTCTTGCCAAGGTATGACTCCGACAATGCTGAGATGCATCAAGGAATATAAAAATGCTATACCAATAATTGAAATGAACATACTACGAGGAATATTTGATTCCGGACTTCTAATTTCAGCGCCTAAATGACAAACATTGTAATAGCCAAGATAGCTGTACATGGTTTTAACTGTTGCTTGTCCTAAGCCAGCCCAGAAAACCAGTGAAAAAATGTCCATTGACTCTTGATTGAATGTGAAAGCCAGATTTGGTGAAAAATTATTAATACCACTTCCTATTAACCATACAATTGTTCCAATGACACATACCCATAAAATGACGGAGAGCTTCCCGATACTTTCGATGCGACGATAAAGCAATGCGACAATAATAAGGACTACAGAACCGGCAATCGCTTTTTGTTCCCAAAAGGAAAAATCATAAAGATACAAAGCATACTCAGAAAACCCAATTGCCCCTGAAGCAAGAACAAGTGGTGCTTGAAACATTGTTTGCCAGATTAACAAGAAAGAAAGCAGTTTTCCGATGGTAGTATGTTTACCGTAAAGTTCACGAAGAAAAACATAGCTTCCCCCAGCTTGGGGCATCTTTGCACCCAATTCAGACCATACAGTTGCATCAAGTAAGGACAGTGTTGCGCCGGCAATCCAAGCGAGTATTGCCTGAGGTCCATTCATGTAACCGATGACAGATGCCAATACAACAAAAGGTCCAATACCGACCATATCAATCATATTGAGAGCCACTGCTTGCATAAGCCCTAATTTTCTTGGTAGTTGCTGCTCTGATTCTTCCATACTGCTCTCCATTGATTCTGTTACAAAAATACTTTAGATTTGCAAAATATATGCATAGAATCATAAAATACTGCATTTTTGCGGTCAAATTATGGTTTGGTTTCCGTTTCTCCAAAGAAAACGGCGTACATCCCAACGTTATATGGGGTATTTGAGGAGTTTTTTCATGCTTAATTATGACAAGCTTGAAACGCAGAATGAAGCGTGGTATGATGCTGTCATCCCTTTAGCCGAAGAAATAAACAGTCTATGTTCAAATGTTGTCTTTGAGTCAGATGATGACGATGATGACGATGATGACGACAACGAAATGGACTACAATGAAGAATATGGAATTGATGAAGAAGATGAATTCGACGATGAATTCGGAGATGTGGATGAAATAATCGAAGAAGAATTCATCGAAGAGGATTTCTTCGATGATGAGGATGATTTTCTTGATGATGATATCTAAAAAATAAGCCCGCAAAAGCGGGCTTTGTTTTATCGTTCAGGCATTAGGGCAACAAAAGTATTTTTCAGTTCATTGATTGTAGAATTTTTTAATGCTTCAATAGTTGATGAACCTATAATATAGTTATATTCACGTCCTATATATTGCTCATGGATTGAATGCAAAGGAATTTTCTCTATGTCAGATGGATTATGATACCTACAATATACATCAATTTCATGATTGAGTGAATAAAGGGGACGTTCGGATTGCGAGAATTTTTTATATTCATACTGATATTTGTATGTGACAGCCGAAATATCAGATAAAACAGCAGAACCTGTAGGATATGCACCGGCACCTTTACCCATAAAAAACTGTTTATCAGAGAATGCACCTTCCACTATTACGCCATTATATTCATTGGTGACATGTGACAGTTTATGGTCATTATGTATAAATTGTGGCATTACCCATATACCTAATATATCGCCAATTCTACGACAGTGAGCAATGAGTTTGATATCAAGATTTTTTTCTTTTGCATATTGTACATCATGAAGCGAAACATGCGAAATACCATAATTGAATATATTATCGGGGTGTACGTAAACGCCAAAGGCATGGGCTGCAATAATGGAAATTTTATATTTTGCATCGTATGCCTCGACATCAAGAAATGGATTGCTCTCGGCGAAACCTAATTCTTGAGCTTGAAGTAATGCTGTTGCATAAGAAAGATTATTTTTTAACATATTGGAAAGTATATAGTTTGTTGTCCCATTAATAATTCCTTCAACAGCGGACATTAAATCATTGTCATAATATTCTTCGAGATTACGAATAATTGGAATACTTGCGCAGCAAGATGCTTCATAAAGAAAAGAAACATTATGCTTTTTTTGAAGAGTAAACAATTCTTCAAAATGCTCTGCTACCATCTTTTTATTAGCTGTGACAACTGACTTACCATTTGTAATTGCTTGTTTTACTATATTGTATGCTTCGTCTGCATCATCAATAAGTTCAACCACTAAGTCAATGTCGGGATTGCTGAGAATATCGTTTTTATCATAAGTAAAGTGTTCCATGGGAAGAGAACGTTGTTTGTTTCTGTTTTTTACACAAATTTTGGATATATCTGCTTTCATTCCGTGTGTTTTATGTAAAACATCATATAAACCTTGCCCTACACAGCCAAATCCAAAAACACCTATATTCAATCGTTTGTTCATTCTAATAATTCTCTGATAAAAATTGTGAAATAATTGTTGTTAATTGTGAATATTCGATAAGAAACCCATCGTGACCATAGACAGAAGAAATTATATGAAATCTCGACGAAGGAATATATTTAGCAATAAACTCTTGTTCTCGAATTGGAAAAAGGAGATCAGAATCAATACCAATAACACATGCTCTTGCAGTAATGCCTCCAAGAGCTGATTCGCAGGAAATTCTATTCCTTCCTACATTGTGTGAATCCATTGATTTTGTTAAAGAATAATAACAATGCGCATCGAATCGTTGCACCAATTTATCACCTTGATAGCGTTGATATGAATCTGCATTGAAATGCTCAATCTTATTATCAAAATCTTTTTGGGTTACTTCAAATGTGTTATAATGACGATAGGAAAGCATTGCAATCGCTCTTGCAACTTTTAAACCGTTTTTACACTTACCGCATTTAGCTGAATGAAAATCCGGATCTGACTCTAATGCCATACGTTGGGCAGTATTCCATGCAATGCCCCAAGGTGAATGCTGTGCGTTTGTAGCAATAGGAATAATATTGCGAATAATATCACTTTCCATAATTGCCCACTCAAGGACTTGTTGTCCACCTAATGATCCGCCAATGAGACAATAAATTGAACGTATCGCTAAATGCTTACGCAAAAGAATATGTGCTTTGACTATATCACGAATAGTAATAAGTGGAAATGATGTATGAGATGGAATCAAAATACTGTCTTTAATGCTACAGGGAGATGTCGTGCCATAACAAGAGCCGATAATGTTAGCGCATACGATAAAATATTTTTCAGGATTAAACAATGTATCTGTACCAATCAGACCATGCCACCAATCTACACAATGAGAATTGGCAGTTAAGGCATGACAAACCCATATAACATTAGAACCATCTTCAGCAAGCGTACCATATGTATTATACGCAATGGTTAACTCAAGTAAAATTCCTCCATTTTCAAGGATAAACTGTTTTTTGTGATGATAAAACTGTGCATTTTCAGGCGGTGTCATTGACATTTCTCCAATGCTTGTTGAATATCGTTGTTAATATCTTCATAATGCTCCAAGCCAACTGAAATTCTTATTAATCCCGGTAATATTCCAACGTGCTGTCGTTCTTCTTCGGTGAGCTTCGAATGAGTTGTTGAAGCGGGATGCGTTATGATTGTTCGAGTATCACCCAAGTTCGCAGAAAGCGAGCACATTTGTAATTCATCAATAAATCTTTTGCCTTTATCAATCCAGCCTTTGATGATACAGGTGACAATCCCGCCGCCTAATTTCATTTGTTTTTTTGCAAGATTATATTGCGGATGTGATAAAGAAAATGGATAAATCACCCTCTCAATACTCGGATGTTTTTCAAGATATTCAACAACTTTTTCTGCATTCTGACAATGTCGTTCCATTCTAATTGATAGGGTTTCTAAACTTTTTGATAGAAGCCAAGCATTAAATGGTGACATAGATGGTCCAGAATGACGGGCAAAAAAACGGATTTTCTCAATTATTTCCTTAGAACCAAGTATTGCTCCACCCAGAACACGTCCTTGCCCATCTATGTATTTAGTAGCGGAGTGAATAATAATATCTGCGCCAAGTAATTTCGGATTTTGTAAATATGGTGTAGCAAAACAGTTATCAACTATCAGCAAAATTGAGTGTTTACGACATAAATCGGAAAGAAGTGCTAAATCTAAAATTTCCAGACCGGGATTTGAAGGAGTTTCACAATAAAGAATTTTTGTATTTTCTTGTAAAAGCTGTTCTATCGAATCAATTGAGTCAGATGAAAAATAGGTATGAGATATACCCCATTTAGGAAATATTTTTGTGAAGAGTGTATGAGTAGAACCAAAGACAGAAGCTGATGAAACAATATGATCACCCGAATGCAATAATCCCATAAATGTTGCAAATACAGCTGACATTCCGGTTGCAGTTGCTATTCCGTCTTCAGTATGTTCCAAGACACATAATTTATCAATAAACTCTTGGCAGTTCGGATTAGAAAAGCGACTGTAAATATTTCCTTCAAGCTCTTCGGCAAATATTGATCGCATAGACTCTGCATCATCGAAAGTGAAACTTGATGTAAGAAATAATGGAGCTGAATGTTCCTTATGTGAAGTTCTTTCTATTTGTGTTCTTATGGCAAGGGTTTCGGGTTTATGTAAAATCACTTTTTTCTCCATCCGTAATATTAATACCATTTAACACTATCTCAGACCATATAACTGCTGTTGGTTCTAATGTTTTCGCCACGGAACAGTATTTTTCGAGTGATAATTGTACGGCTCGAAGAACTTTATCAAGTGGTATATCACCTTCAATCGAAAATGTGATAAATATCTCTTTAAATAGTGAAGGAATAATCTCACGTTCACGAGTACCATTCACTGTAATAGTGATATCCGTTGGAAAATAATGCTGCTTTTCAAGAATAGAAACAATATCAATACCACTGCACCCCCCGAGTGCTGCGAGCAATAATTGCATTGGTCGTAATCCTTTGGCATTCTCATGAACACCATCCATTGATAGAGTTTGACCTTCTTCATTAGATGCAATAAAATGAAAAGGTTCGTTCTGCCTTTTTACTGTTACTATCATTCTACCTCCACAAAAAAAAAGCCGTTCTATTTAGAGAACGGCTCGATAAATATATGATTTATAGATACTTGAAACCGATCTTACACAAAATAACGCATCATACACATTGTCATGTGCATTGAACTCGTCGCCATATGTAAAGATGTAATTTGCATTGTTTCTGTATTTGTTGACTGCGAAATTACAAAATAGAATCATACCAACAATACACTTCTTTCATAACTATTGCGAAAAAGTAATATTGAGTTTACATATGTGTAATACCATTTTATGAATTTTGACAAGACTAATAAAGAATACTATGAAAAATTCTGAGATCTTTACATTGAGTTTGCCATCGCTCTTGCGTCTTCCGCTGGAATATCTTTTGGGTATTACTTTAATTCGAAAGATATATCGTCAAGCAATATCCGATAAGAATAATATTTATAATGGCATAATTGAAGCTTTGAATTTTGAGATTCAAACAAATCGTCGGGAGATACTCAAGATTCCCCAAAACGGTGCATGTATGGTTATTGCTAATCATCCGTATGGTTGCATTGAGGGAATTGCAATCATGAGGACCTTGTTTGCAATAAGAAGCGATGTAAAGATAGTCGCAACACATTTACTTAAATCTGTTCCTGAGTTTGGTGATTCCATGATTTTCGTGGATCCTAATGAAAGTGAACAAAGTAAAGCTATCAATATCAAAGCATTGAAAACCAGTGTTGATTGGCTACGTTCCGGTGGAATGCTTGTCGTTTTTCCAGCCGGTGAAGTTTCACTTTTCTCATTTAAAGATAAATCAATACAAGATAAAGAATGGCATTCAACATATATATCACTTGCTCTAAAATTGCGTTGCGCAGTCGTTCCGGCGTTTATTCATGGTTCAAACTCATATTTTTTTCAGATTATTGGTTTAATTCATAGTAAGTTGAAGTTGCTGTTTCTTTTGCACGAATTTCTAAGAATGAGAAATAGATTGTTGAAAATAACATTTGGTAAACCAATACCCGAAAGAACTTTACTCGGTAAATCAATGAATGAAATCAAAGAATTGATGAGGAAAAGAGTGTATATGCTTCAGTATAAAACATCCGAAGTTCTTGCCGATGCAGCCTATTACTTATCAGCAGGAGATTGTATAGCAGACCCGGTCTCAAAACATCTTTTACAAGCAAATATTGATCGGATACATGAGAATCTGTTATTGACACACGGTGATTTTGTTGTTTACTCTGCCAACTATGAAGAGATACCATATTGTATTTTAGAAATTTGCCGTTTACGAGAGTTAAGTTTTCGATTAGCAGGTGAAGGAACAGGACAACCATCAGACAGTGATACGTATGATCAATATTATATTCATGTGTTTATCTGGGATAAGATACGTAGTGAAATTGTTGGAGCATACAGAATAGGGAAAACGAATGATATAGTTTCTTCATACGGAATAGAAGGATTATATACATCAACATTGTTTAATTTAGGAAATAATATATTGAATAATTCTTTAGAGTTGGGTAGATCTTTCGTACATCCTGAATACCAAAAATCATATTTACCACTACTATTACTTTGGAAAGGTATAGCGGTTTTTATTGCAAAAAATCCACGATACAGATATTTGTTCGGAGCTGTAAGTATAAGTAATGAATATTCTGATTTTTCTAAAGTACTTATTTTGAACTATTTAGAAAAGTTTTATTCATGTGCTTATCAGTATGTAGATATTAAAGGTAAAAATACTAGTGAGTTGTATTCTCTTCAGGAGCAATTTCGTAGTCAGATTATAGAATACACACATGATTCATTAGATGACCTGCATGATATTATTACAAATTTGGAGTATGACGGAAAAGGAATACCACCTTTGGTCAAACATTATATTAAAATAGGGGGAAGGTTCGCTACATTTTCGACTGACAAAAATTTTAATAATTGTATAGATGCGCTTGTTGTTGTTGATTTGATGGATACAGAAACAACGCTTTTAAGAAAGTATATGAATGAATATACGCAGGAGTATTACTCATTTCACAATAATACTACGTCACATAAAAGTCATCAAGAATAATCATTGTTATTATTTTTTGGACATATTATACAGTTCTTTAGAAATTAATTTTTTGAGATTTTCATCGGATGAAACTTTATCGTCATCCAATAGTTTGTCAAATATTGCTTTTGCATCATCTCTTTTTTTTCTAGCAATATAAACTTGACCGAGACGGTAGAGGGTATAGGGCTTAATCCAGTGTTTGTTCTGTGTTTTCATTTGAGAGATTTGCGATAATACTTTTTCTGCTTTTTCATACTGATTTGTTTCAAAGTAAGCTCTACCTAAGTAATAGTTAGCTAATACATTATCGTCGTTATTCCATTTTGTATCATTTATTAAGTCTTCAAGATCAACAATTGATTGAAATTTTTTTGATTTGATATGATTCTCAATTTTAATAAGCGTAATCTCGCTTGAAGTGAGTGGCTGCAGGTATTCTGATTTATTGCGTTGTGATTTCACATAATTATTCCATGCCTCATTTCGATTTCCAGTAATTTCATAGCATCTTCCTAAGAGCCAGTGTGCATTTTCTACATGTTGCGAGTCAACATCTAATGTAATGGTTTTATTGCACCAAAGTTTAGCTTGTTCAAAATCACATAAGTTAAAAGAGGCAATCCCGGACAATAGATATGCTTGACTTAGCGGTTTCTGTTGAGTAGAATGATTGTTTTTTTCTAAATCCTTTGTTTGCTGTAATGCTTCAGCAGGATTACGTATTCCATTGACTAAGGTTGAAATGTACGCTACTCGAATCCATGAGTTTGCCGGAAAATCTGCGATGAGAGATTTGTATTGTAAAGCAGATCTATTATACATTTCCTCCCAATTATAGAATATACTTAACCAACGTTTTGCTTCATACTTGCAATATATACCATTTTGAGCAGCATTTTCTAATTGCTTAAGCCCCGCAATTTTATCACCTTTTAAACCAATTGCTCTTAACATTGGTTGAATAGAGGAGGGTGCTTGTGTTATGAGATAGTTAAAAAGTCCGAACCCCATTTGAATATCTGCATTCTTGGGGTCTAATTTTAGCGCATCTTCTAATGCCGAAAGAGCTTCTTTGCCGTCCCAGAATGCACCCGTTATATCTTTTCTATTGAATTTAGTCAGCCCTCTATAGCCCAATATTCCACCTTTGTAAAAATATGCTTGCGCATTGTTTTCATTTTGATTTAGCAGTCTGTCGCATACCTCAGACGTTTTTTGTGAAAGCATGACAAATTTTTTATAGTCCGATTCTGTATTAGATACAAGAGTGTAGCGATAATAGTACACCATAGCTTTGAAGAAATGTCCACGTGGATCATTGGGAGCAATACTTATTGTTTCCGAACATCTTTTCTCTGCAATCTGAAAGTCAAGATTGTAAAGAGCATTAATACTTTCCATTGTTTTGGTATGCACAAGAGTCCAATCTATTTGTTTCTGGGCAGATAGACGAGTTGATATACATGTGGTCATTACGATGACCAATATTGTAAGAGACAATGTTCTCATAATCATGATAATGAGTGGGTTGATTATAGAAAATGATGACACCTAAACTTGCTTTGTTTCAAATTTAGTCCGTAACTTAGTAAATGTTTCACAATCTACAAGGATAAAAAAGATGTTAGAATCCAGATTAGCTTCATTGGAGAACGAAGTAATGCTACTTCGTCGGAAATCTCTCTTTTACCGTAATACCTTCATGGTTACTCTCGCATTGTTCACTTCCGCGCTATTAGTAAGCTGGTTTGCTGATGATCCGGCAGAAATACGAGCGAAAAAGTTTACTTTACTCAATGAAAATGGACAAAAAGCCGGCGAATGGGCAAATTATGGTGGAGATGTTGGTTTGATGATGTCAGCAAAGTCAAATAATCCTTCAAGTGGAGAAGTTGTTTCTACAATATCAATAAAAGCCAATGCCCATACTACTCCCGGTACGTATATAGACTGCACGATGGAGAATGCAGGTCGGGCTTCAAGTGCATTTCTGAATTGCTCAAAGGATGATGTGACATTTAGTACAATTCGCAGAGATGCTCTTCAAAAAGGAGTAATGGAGGCAACTTTAGTTACAGCACTTGATAACAGTAAATTCTACTATATGAAGAATAGAACATCACGTATGAAACTTGGATTTAATGATGAGACAGGACAACCTGCTCTTGAAATTAATGATAGTAATGGCAATCAGAGAGCTGTTTTAGGATCAATAGCTGTGAAGGGTAGAATTGGTGGAATTGAAATGTACCCCGAATCATCATTATGGCTTATTGATGAAAGTGGTAAAGGTGTCTTTAACGCCCCACAAACTAAATAAACATCATAATTGTGAATCAAAACAATACACCTCATGATATGAATCATCATGAGGTGTACGCTTATCGTAAACGAGAATAACTATGGTTTTGGCTGGGTTTGATTTTGCTGTTGCTGTTGGTTTTGCTGTTGGTTCTGTTGAGCCGGAGTTTGTTGGACGGGAACATTAGGGGCAGCAGAAGGTACTGCTTCAACACCTTGTGTTACCGGATTAATTTCTTCACCTGATTCATTTGAGAGAAACTTATTGGATACGACAGATAAAATCAAAATGGATGCTGCCAAACCTATAGTAATTTTTGTAAGTAAATCGGTTGCACGTCGGTTGCCGAACATGGAACCAAGTCCCATCCCGACACCACCAAAACCTGCTGCCATGTCACCTTTACCCGGTTGGATTAAGACGACTGCGATGAGAAGAATAGCCAGAAGAGAAGTGAGAATTACAATAACTGTAAACATTGATGTATATAGTAAGTGAAACAAATATTTGCAAAAATACACAATTGGGCATAATTAACCGTGCAAATGCATGTCATATGAAAAATTTTACGCAAAAATCGAAAAAATGTAACCGATTGTTTGTGTATTTCATCAACGTAAGGTAACTTGCATTGCTACCAATCATCTAATCGTGGAGTTTTTAATGAAAGTTCTATCCAAATCTTTCCTCTTTCTTTGTCTTTCTTGTGTCTTTCTTTCAGTTATGAGTGCACAAGAATCAATTGATTACTATAGTAAGACCACAGATAAAAGTGCAAATTTTTTTGATATAGTTGAACGCTATAATAAGGAATATGAGTCTTTACTCAAGACAGAAATGAAGGTTCCCGGTTGGAAACAGTTCAAACGTTGGGAGCATTATTGGGAAAAAAGAGTCAATGAGAAAGGCGAATTTCCAAGAGCTGACGCTTTGTTTCTCGAATATCAAAGAATGAGAAACTTAGCAATCAAAGACAAACTAGAAAACCAGCTCAATGTATCGGCAACGCCTAATTGGAAAGCAATAGGACCTAAAGTTGTACCATCTTCAGGTGGTGGTGCCGGACGTTTAAATTGTGTAACACTATCTACTAAGAATAAAGATTTGATTTGGGTAGGAGCAGCAGGCGGTGGTGCATGGAAAACCACTGATGGAGGAAAAAATTGGAAACCAATGACAGATAATTTTGCGTCCTTGGCGATTAATGATATAGCGCTGGACCCCAATAACGACAATATCGTTTATGCGGGTACCGGTGATGATTGGGGGTCAGGGATAGCTGAAAGTAGTGCTCGTGAGCTTTACAGAGTAAGTTTCAGTATTGGCATAATGAAATCAACAGATGGTGGTGTAACTTGGGCAAGTACAGGATTGGTTTGGCAAACCAATCAGATGGAAAGTGTTGCGAAACTATTGGTAGATCCTTCAAATTCTAATGTTGTTATTGCTGCAACGAGTGATGGCATTTATAAAACAAATGATGCCGGCAAAACATGGCAAAAGAAAAATTCTACAAGATGTAGAGACTTAGAAATCCATCCAATCAACCGAAAAATCTGGTATGCCGGTACTAATAATGCTTTTATGAGATCGACTGACGGTGGTGAAACGTGGACAAATGTCACTGTTTCAGGTTTAAGTAATTGTAGAAGAACTGCAATTACTGCATCAACACTTGAACCATCCACTCTTTATTTAATCGGCTCACGAAACGATGGTTCATTTGCAGGACTATTTCGCTCAACAGATGCAGGGGTTACATGGGTAAGCAGAAGTACTACACCTAATATCCTTAGTGGTAGTGTTGCGGGTAGTGGACAGGGCGGACAGGGGTGGTACGATTTGGCTATTGCTTCCAATCCTACGAATCAAAATCATGTAACCATTGGTGGAATTAATATTTGGCAATCTACAAATACCGGAACATCATGGCTTATAAAAGCTCACTGGACCGGTGAAAATAATACTCCTTATGTTCATGCAGATATCCATGATCTTGATTATTCAACATTAACAAATGAAGTGTTTGCTGCAACAGATGGTGGTTTGTTCAAAAGTACAAATAATGGTAACTCATGGGTAGATATATCAGGGAACATGGAGGTACTTCAACCCTATAGACTTTCGATTATTGAAAGTGATCCCGGTTTTCTTATCTGCGGTGCTCAAGACAATGGATCAAATAGATTATCTAATGGAAACTGGTCACAGATTTTTGGTGGCGACGGAATGGATAATGCAATCAATCCTACTAATAAGAATAAAGTGTATGTTTCATGGCAAGGGGGTAATTTCCAAAGGTCAACAGATGGAGGAAATACGATGCAATCCATGATTAATCAATCATTTTTATTTTTTAATAAGGGAGCACAAGAGTATGGTGATTGGATTGCACCAATTCGATTAGATCCTAAAAATCCTGACAAAATTTACGCTGGATACCTCAATGTATGGGTTTCAAATGATGCTGGACAAGATTGGACTCGATTGAGTGCTCTTACATCTCCCAGCAGCCCAATTCATGCATTAGAAGTTGCTGAGTCTAATCCATCATGGATATATGTCTGTAATAAACAAGTGTTTAATGTTTCTTCCAATGGAGGCAATACTTGGACTGCAAGAACACTACCTGTGCCTGCAAATAGCTTAACTTCCATTGCAGTCCATCCAACAAATCATTTACGCGCTTGTATTACGTTCGCGCGTTATGGCGGTTCAACTGTATATGAAACCACCAATGGTGGACAGTCTTGGAATGATATCTCTAATGGTATGCCTAAGTCGCCCGCTGTTATTGCCAAATATCAGAAAGGAACACCAACAGACAGACTTTTTGTTGGAACAGATATTGGTGTTTACTATAAAGAGAAAAGCGCACCTAAATTTGTTGATTTTAACGAAGGATTACCTAATGTCAGTATTCAAGATATTGAAATCAACTATAAATCATTTAAACTTATTGTCGCTACATTCGGAAGAGGTATCTGGGAAGCACAATTACCCGATTGTACAGCAGGAACATTGACTGTTACCCGAAAAGGAGATACAACATTTTGTGAGGGTGACAGTTTGGTATTGGAAGCACCAACAGGTTATAATGGATATACATGGTCGAACGGAGCAAAGACTCGTTCCATTATTGTAAAATCAAGTGGTAGCTACAGTGTTTCCGCTACTGATGCAAAAGGCTGTCCTTTTAACTCATCAATTGTTAATGTACAAGTATTTGAAAAACGAACGATATCAATACAAAATAGCAGTAATGCAGTTATTTGTGGCACAGATAGTACAAGACTGACTGCAAGTTTGGGTTTTGCAGATTATTTATGGTCGAATGGAGCAAAAGGTAGGTCTGTTTTTGTCAAAACTTCCGGTAAATTTTCTGTTATTGGTACAACCGTTGACGGCTGTAATAGTGTATCAAGTGAAGTTACTGTTGAAACAACACCAAAACCAATTTTGCAATTAATAGATGGTCAATTTACAGCCCCTGACGCAGCTAAGTTTCAGTGGCGCCTGGATGGAGTAGCCATATCCGGTGCAAATAGTAAAACGTTTACTCCGAACTCATCTCTTGTGGGTAAAAAAATATCGGTGGAAATCACAACGGTGAATGATTGTAAAGTGGTTTCGGATGAAATTGTATATCAAATTTCATCTATTGATAATATAGTGAGCGAAGACGAAATTATAAAAGTGTACCCTAATCCGGTGCAAGATATTTTATATATCCAAAAAACAGTTGGAGAAATGGCATATTTTAGAATTATGGACTTGTGTGGCCTCGAACTTTATCAAGGTTCAATCCCAGAAAATACACATCTATTCTCACTAACAATGGAACAGTTCTCAGCCGGAATGTATTATATAAAAATACAGTTACAAAATAAAGAAATTATTATCCCATTTATACTTACAAAATAATTATGAGAAAATTGTATTTTTCATCAATTTTTGTTGCAACCGGAATTAGCTTATCGGTGTTTGCAAATGCACAACAAAATCCATATTATCTTAAAACTCCACCGAGTGAGAAAAACTTTTTTCAGATGGTCGAAGAGCAAGAAAAAAGTTCGAATGAAAATTCGAAAACTTTCATGAAAAGTAAAGTAAATAAACAATTTGAAAGGTGGAAGCACTTTTGGAAATCACGTGTTGATGATGAGGGTAATTTCCCAAGGCCTGATGTGTGGCGAACAGAAAAAATATATATTGACCAATACCATCGAAATCGTAAATCAGAGTCTTTGCTTGGCTCAACTCAAAATAATCCGGAATGGAGATTAGTGGGTCCTTTGGGGTCACCCTTAGGGAATATGTCCGGCAATGGACGTTTGAACGGAGTTACTTTATCATCAAATAACGAGAATTTAATATGGGTTGCAGCAGCAGGCGGTGGTGCATGGAAATCAACTGATGCCGGAAAATCATGGACTACCACAACAGATAAGATTGCCGTTTTAGCAATCAATGATGTTGCTCTTGATCCTAAAAATGATAATATTGTGTATTTAGGAACGGGGGACGATTGGGGGCAAGGGGCTATCTATCGTAATGTGAATAGTGCCGGTGTTATGAAGTCAACTGATGGAGGAAATACTTGGCAAGAAACAGGATTGAAATGGAATATTGCTCAAGGAATAACTATTTCAAAAATATTGGTTCATCCACAAAATTCTTCTATTCTTCTTGCTACTACAACTGATGGTATTTACCGTTCAACTGATGCGGCTGCCACATGGACTCGTGTACAAACGGGTTGGTTCAGAGATTTGGATTTTCATAAAGAAGACCCTGACCGTTGGTATGCATGCAGTAACACACAGTTTTTTCTTTCTACTGACGGTGGTGTAAAATGGTCATCAAAAACTGTTTCAGGAATGAGTGGCACAAGACGCTTAGCCATATCATCCTCTGAAGCTAATTCCGATTTTATTTACCTTGTTGCTGCAAATGGAGATGGTCGTTTCGCCGGATTGTTCCATTCAACTGATGGTGGTGACACGTGGACTCGTCGTTCTACAACACCTTCCATACTCGAAGATAACATTGATGGTACTGTCAATACGGGACGTCAAGGACAAGGATGGTACGATTTAGCAATATTAGCATCGCCAACTGATGCGAAATCTGTGTTTGTAGGTGGAATAAATATATGGCGATCTGCAACAAATGGGCAAACATGGACTATAGTAAGTGATTGGCTCGGTCGCTCAGGTAAATCGTATGTGCATGCAGATATTCATGATATTGATTATTCATCGGTGAGTGGTAAAATCTATGCAGCGACAGATGGTGGTTTGTATGTAACAACGAACAATGGAACGACATGGACAGAAATTAATGGTACTAAAGCAATTATGCAATTTTACAAAATTTCGATTACCGAGCAGTCAAACATAATTTTAGGCGGTTCTCAAGATAATGGGACGAATCGTTTTTCATCGAATGAGTGGAGAGAAGCCAATGGTGGGGATGGTATGGACAATGGCATAGATCCTACCAACTCACAAATTATGTATTGTTCTAACCCGCAGGGGGATTTACGGAAATCATCCAACGGAGGACAAAATTTTGGTCCAATGCTTACAGATAACACAACCGGGGAAAGTGGTCAATGGGTAACACCTTTCGTTATTGATATGGCAAAACCGGACAATTTATATGCAGGGTATCGCAGAGTCTGGAAATCAACCGACAAAGGATCCACCTGGAGAGCCACCGGTAATTTTCCCAATAACCCCAGTGCCTTAGTTAATTGTATAGCAGTTTCAGAATCAAACAATTCATGGATTTATGCATCCAGTGGTGCCGGATTGTTTTATACAACAGATGCCGGAGTAACGTGGGCACAAAGAACCGGTTTACCTTTCGGAGCAGGAAATATATCGTCTATTGCAATAAGTAAACAAAACCATCAAAGAGTTTGTGTTACTTTAAGCCGATTCGGAGCTGCAAATGTGTATGAATCACTAAATGGCGGAGAAACATGGAAAGATGTTTCTGCCGGTATGCCGAGAGTACCTGCCAATACATGTATTTATGAAAAATCCAATAATCGAATTTTTGTAGGTACTGATATTGGTGTTTATTACAAGGATGAAGTTGCAGGTAGTTTTAATGATTATAACAATGGTTTCCCTGCTGTATTTGTTAATGACTTAGAAATCAGTAATAGCCGCGGCAAATTAATCGTTGGAACATGGGGTAGAGGAGTATGGGAAGCAAATCTTCCAGCTTGTCAAGGTGGTGTTTTATCTATTAGTATAAAAGGTGATACTTCCTTCTGTGAAGGTAAGAGTGTTGTTCTTGAAGCTCAACCCGGTTATGCATCGTATTCTTGGTCAAATGGTGAACAAGGACAATCAATCACAATCACTAAATCCGGTAATTACAGCGTTGCGGCACTTGATGACAAAGGATGTCCATTTGGCTCAAGAAGCGTCAAAGTGTCGGTAACAGAGGTACCTGATATGTCTGTAAGTGTAACGCCCAATTCCACGACAACAAGTCCAGTAGCAAATGTGTTCTGTGGCGTGGATAGTGTGAGAATTCGAGCTACTACCGGCTTCGATACTTGGGAATGGTCAAATGGATTAAATGAGCGCTCCGGTGTATTCAAATCAACTGCTAAATTAACTGTGAAAGGAACAACATCAGAAGGGTGCATTAAAGAATCTGATACCATTTTTGTATATGTGATTCCCGGTGATTCACTGGAATTAGCTCCCCAAGACAAAGAAGTGTTTACAACACCTCTTCAGGGAATGTACTATCAATGGTTACAAGATGGACAAGCAATGCCCGGACAAACTGCGCCGACATTTAAGGGTGGTCCACAGTATAACAAGAAAAAAATTAGTGTTCGTATTACTACTTTTACCGGTTGTGTGGTGACTTCTTCAGTGCAAGAATTTACTGCTGATGGAACAGATGTTGTAGAATCGAATGATGGTACTTCCGTGACGATTATGCCGAATCCTGCAACGAATGACATTTATATTCAAAGTGAATGTGATGGTGCAAGAACATTGAATGCTACCTTGTACAACACGCTTGGAATACAAGTAAGAACTATGAGTTTTGAGCATAATGGTGATACAAAAACGACATTGAGTGTGAATGGTTTACCGGCAGGTCATTATGTTATGCATATTGAAGGTTGCGGTATGACAAAAGTATTAAAGGTAATCATACAGTAATCATCATAAGGATAGCATGGCAAAGACGATTGGTAAGCCAATTGAAAGAACGTTAGCGTTCGAAAAAAATGTAGATGGCAATAAAGAATTGCTCCGAATAATTAATGAAAGAGCTGCCAAAACGAAACAAGGTGGCGGAACAAAAGCACAAGAAAAGCTCAAGGAAAAAAATAAAATGCCTGTACGTGAAAGAATTACTGCTCTCATTGATGAGGGCAGTAATTTCCTTGAAATAGGGTTATTTGTTGCTGATGGTATGTATGTTCAAGAAGGCGGTGCCCCATCTGCCGGAGTTGTCACAGGAATCGGGTTAATTCATGGTCGTGAATGTCTCATCGTTGCTAATGACCCTACAGTGAAAGCAGGTGCATGGTTCCCAATGACAGCAAAGAAAAATATGCGTATCCAAGAGATTGCAATTGAGAACAAGGTACCAATAATTTATTTGGTTGATTCTGCGGGGGTATTTTTGCCAATGCAAGATGAAATTTTCCCAGATAAGGAGCATTTCGGTCGTCAATTCCGTAATAATGCTGTTCTTAGCGCAATGGGGGTTCCTCAAATTGCTGCGATTATGGGACCTTGTGTTGCAGGCGGTGCATATCTACCGATTATGTCTGATGAGGCATTAATTGTGGAAGGAAATGGTAGTCTGTTTCTTGCCGGACCGGCATTAGTAGAAGCAGCCATAGGTGAAAAAACAGATATTGATCCATTGGGTGGCGCGATGATGCACTCAACAGTAAGTGGTGTGATTGATTATAAGGTGAAGGATGACAGTGAAGCAATAAAGACAATCCGCTCCTTAGTTTCAAAGTTTTCTCCTCTGAAAGGCAAGAAAAATCTCTTCGAAAGATCCCAATCTTACCCCCCACTTTTTGATAGCGAAGAAATTTTCGGTATTTTGCCTACTGATAGAGCAAAACCATATAGTACGTATGACTTTTTGGCTCGCATTATTGATAACAGTGAACTTGATGAATATAAGGCAGATTATGGTAAAACTATAATATGTGGCTATGCTCGAATTGACGGTTGGGCTGTCGGAATCGTTGCAAATAATCGTGAAGTTGTGAAAAATGGTAAAGGCGAGATTCAAATTGGCGGAGTTATTTACTCTGAAAGTGCTGACAAAGCTGCGAGGTTTATCAACAACTGTAATCAAAGAGGTATTCCTTTAGTTTTTTTCCAAGATGTTACCGGATTTATGGTTGGTACAAGGGCTGAGCAAGGAGGTATTATAAAAGATGGTGCAAAAATGGTTAATGCTGTCGCAAACTCCGTAGTTCCTAAGTTTACATTTATCGTTGGTAACAGCTATGGAGCAGGAAATTATGCAATGTGTGGCAAAGCTTACGATCCAAGACTTATTTTTGCATATCCTTCAGGTCAGATTGCAGTGATGGGTGGTGCACAAGCATCAAAGACCCTTCTCACTTTAAAGACATCCAATTTGCGTAAAGAAGGTAAGACACTTTCTGAAAACGAGGAGAAAGCAATGTTAAAAGAGATCAAAGATAAGTACGATGAAACAACAACACCGTTATATGCAGCATCACAGTTGTGGATTGACGGTATCATTTCGCCGACAGATACTCGTTCAATAGTTTCTATTGGACTTGCATGTGCATCTCATCAAGATTCTATACCCGAATGGAAATCGGGTGTTTTACAAGTCTAATATTTTAGTATGTATAATTTATAAATTTTTTTAGGTTAAATCCATGAAATTCTCAACAGGTTTTTCAACCAGTAAAATTGTTGTTTTTCTTGCTCTCCTAGCCGGAGTTGCTTTACTGCCTGCTTGTCGTAATAAAAAAAGTGCAACAGAAAGTAAAAACTTTAATCATCCGGATTGTTTAAACACGGCTTTATGGAAAAAAGTGGAGACCCCGCCCGGAGCAGATCCATCCGTTCCTGACTCTTTAGGTGGTAATGGCTTTGAAAAACTTGCCGAGTCTATGGGCTTTTTAACTTATACACCCACCGAAGATGAGAAACAATATTTTGGTGATCCGCGTGCAACGACCGGTGGTGAGTTTAATGTGATAATGGGGCAATTCCCCGCAACACTAAGACCTGAAGGCGAAAATAGTAATAGTGTTTATAATACCATGATTAAAGGTGCAGTTTATGAAGCATTACTATCCCAACATCCGCTTGATAATAGAGATATTCCCGCATTAGCTTCCCATTGGAAAATTTCACCTGATAAAATGACCTATACGTTCAGAATAGACCCCAATGCACGTTTTTCTGATGGTAATCCAGTAACGGCTGAAGATGTTGTTGCTTCTTGGAAATTACTTATGGATGAAGGGCTTAATGAGCCATCGAATATCATAGTTTATGGTAAATATGAACAACCGGTTGCATTGAGTAAATATTTAGTACAAGTAAAGAGTAAAGTTCTTAATTTCCGTAATTTTCTGTATATTTCTCGAGCCATGCTTATTATGTCCGCAAAAGAGATTGGAAACTTAACGGGAAAAGAATTTCTTGACAAATATCAGTACAATATGCCTGTAGGTTCGGGTGAGTATATTGTCTTGAAAAAAGATGTAAAAGAAGGGGTTAAAATCACTTTGACACGCAGAAATGATTATTGGGCAAAAGATACGGAATTAGCCAGATATGCAGGAAACTTTGACAAATACAGCTATCAAATTGTAGCAGATAATCCAAGCTTAGAGTATGAAAAATTCAAAAATGGCGATGCTGATATTTTCCGTTTTAATATGATGACGACGGAAAAATGGATTAATGACACAGAATATGATGCACTCAAAAATGGCTGGATCAAACGTGCTCGCGTATTCACAGATGGTCCGATGGGAACTGCCGGATATGCATTCAATATGAGAAAACCGCCATTTGATGATATACGTCTTCGTAAAGCGATGGCGCATTTACTGCCAAGAAAGCAAATTATTGAGAAATTACTCTATAATGAATATGAACCGTATGATACACATTATCCGAATACTGAATGGGCAAATCCCAGTAATGCTCCAATAGAATATGATCCTGAATTAGCATCGCAATTATTGGATGAAGCGGGATGGTCAAAACGTAATGCTGAGGGCATCCGAACAAAGGGCGGAAAACCATTGTCATTTACTCTCGCTATTCAAAAATCCAGTGAGCGATTTGTAACCCCATATCAGCAAGAATTGAAAAAAGCCGGAATTGATATGCAGTTAAAATTTGAAGATTGGGCAACTACAATTCGTAATATTGATGAACGTAATTTTAATGTGTTTTCTTTCGGATATAGTGGACTTTCAACTCCTAATCCGGAAACATCATTGTTATCTACATTAGCAGATAAGAAAAACAATAACAATATACAAGGTGTAAAAAACCCTCGAATTGATGAATTATGTAAAATTTATGACACAACTTTCGATACACGTAATCAGATAAAAATTATCCATGAAATTGATTCTATCACTCATTCTATGGTATTTGATATAATGCAATGGAATCCTAAGGGAATAAGAATTGTTTATTGGGATAAATTCGGAATGCCGGAATATATTTTACCGCGCACAGGTAGTTTAAGCTACATTGAGTCATATCCAATGGGATTATGGTGGTATGATGTAGAAAAAGCAAAAAAATTAGAAGAAGCACGTAAAGCGAAAAAACCAATTGAAGGTTCAACTGATATTCGTGTGGTGAGATTCTGGAAAGATATTAAAAAATCAATCTAAATTCTTTTTTCCTTTGTATAAATTACTAGTATGTTTCAATATTTTTTACGCAGACTACTTTTGACAATACCGACATTTTTCGGATGTACTTTAGTTGTCTTTACGATTGTACAATTAGCCCCCGGTGGACCAATTGAGCAAAAGATGATGCAAATTCGCGCTGCCGGTCAAGAGTCAGGTGCCGGCAGTGCTACTGCAAATCAGACTATACCTCAAAGTGCTATTGATGAGCTAAAAAGGCAATATCATTTCGACCGACCATGGTATGAGCGCTATGTAATATGGCTCGGCTTATATCCCGGCGAGGTAGAATCCTTCAAGTTTAAACTAGGGGAAACTCGACTTATCGGTGGCGGACGTTTCGTGAAGGTCGAAAAAAACGCTACCGGTTATCAAGTAGTTGATGCTTCAAATCCTTCCATCGTTTTAGATGGTTGGGAATTTGAAGATGCTAAATCGGATGAAGGAGAACCATTAGTTCGCATTGTACGCAAGGAAGTTTCCGGTATTTTTACACTGGATTTTGGAACATCCTATAAATTTAAAAAACCCGTGATTGAACTTGTTGCGGACAGATTACCTGTCAGTATGCAATTTGGACTTATTGGTTTTATATTAAGCTATTCCGTTTGTTTATATCTCGGTATTTTAAAAGCAATAAATCATAACAGCACATTTGATTTTGTAAGTTCAACCCTCATTTTTGTTGCTTATTCCGTTCCCGGATGGGCATTCGGTGCTGTTCTTTTGGTGTTTTTCGCTTCCGATAGTGGCTTGCCTGTATTTCCGTTAGGTAGTTTCCAATCTGATGATTACTATGATTTGACTTTGTGGGAGCAAATTGGCGATAGGGCATGGCATTTTGTATTGCCTACAATTGCTTATACGATGGCTGGCTTTGCTTCCTTGACTATGTTAATGAAAAACTCATTACTTGATACACTCGGGCAGGATTATATACGCACTGCTTTTGCAAAAGGTATTCGAGAAACTCGTGTAATTTGGTTGCATGCAATGAGAAATTCGATTATTCCAATTGCAGCTCACATTGGGGGAATTATCGGTATATTTCTCGGCGGCAGCTATCTTATTGAATTAGCATTCAATATTGAAGGGATTGGTAAGTTATCATTTGAAGCCATCCTTTCAAGAGATTATCCCATTTTGTTTTCTTTTACGGTAATAAATGTGGTTATTCTTCTTATAGCATCAATAATTTCCGACTTAGCGATTGCATTGGTTGATCCTCGCATAAGATTTAAGTAATTTTATAATTTCAACAAAGTATGAAAAATAAAAATCAGCAATCATCTCAAAAACCATTGACCGTAAATCAACGACGATGGCGGAAATTCAAAACATTACGTCGTGGTTATTATTCTCTTGTCATTCTTTCTATTTGCTATATAATTTCGTTTTTTCTACCTTTGATTATTAATAATCGTGCATTGATAGTCCATTATAAAGGGGAGACTTATTTTCCGGCTTTTCGTGATTTAATGGATGTACCCGGTTTGAAATTATTAACCAGTCCTCCATTTATTTCCGGTGTAAGTTTGGGCCAAATCGGTAATGAAGGCGAATGTAATTATAGGCAATTACAAGAACAATACGAGCAAGATGCCGGCTCTGAGAACTATGTAATTATGCCTATGTATCCCTATGGTCCATTGGAAGATATTACTGCAGGTAATCCAGCATTCGCTGCTCCACTGGAAGATAAAGATGGCGCAAGTGGTAGGATATTTGGAACAGATGATCGAGGGCGAGATGTTTTTGCAAGAATGCTCTATGGTTTTCAAGTTTCTATAACATTTGCTTTAATACTTACGATTATTGAATTTCTGATTGGTATTCCTATTGGGGCAGCAATGGGGTATTGGGGAGGAAAATTTGATATCCTTATGCAAAGATTTATGGAAATTTGGGGAACCTTACCCGGTCTTTTTTTGATAATTATTTTAGTTGCATTGTTAAATCCGACAAGTACAATATTTCAGTTTACATTGTTATTGGTGTTAAGTGCTATATTCGCTTGGTTAGGTCCGGCAAGTCAGATGCGTGCGCAATTTTATCGTGAACGTTCAAGAGATTATGTCGCGGCAGCTATTTCTATTGGAGTACCAACCCACAAAATATTATTTAAGCATATTCTGCCAAATTCTTTAGTTCCCATTGTTACATCATTGCCTTTTGCCGTTGTCAGTGGGATTACATCACTCCTAAGTTTGGATTTTTTGGGTTTTGGTCTGATGCCTCCCACACCAAGCTGGGGGCAAATGGTGAGTGTTGGATTGGCAAATTTAACGAATGGTTATTGGTGGCTAATTCTTGTTCCTTTAAGCGCTATGTTCTTAACTCTTATTGCAGTGGTGTTTATCGGAGAAGCAATCCGAGAGGCATTTGATCCGAAAGTATTTTCTCGTCTTCGTTAATTCTATCATTAAAGAGTTGTAAATTATCGTGATTTCTGAAAAAAAAGAGAAATTGGTTGAGGTAAAAAACCTCCATACACATTTTAATATCGAAGGAAAATGGGCAAAAGCCGTTAATGGTGTTTCTTTTGATATTTACAAAGGTGAAGTGCTGGGATTAGTTGGTGAATCGGGTTCCGGTAAGTCCGTGACATCGCTTTCATTGATGAAGCTTATTCCAGACCCTCCGGGGCGAATTGTTGATGGAGAGATTTGGTTTAAAAATCGTGACATTGTGAAAATGAGCTACGAAGACATGTACACAATACGCGGTAAAGAAATAGCTATGATTTTTCAAGAGCCTATGACTTCGCTTAATCCGGTATTTCCTATAGGAATGCAGATAGCAGAAGTGATTATGGTACATGAAAAATTAGGCGAAGCTGATGCTCGTAAAAAAGCTATTGAAATGTTGCAACTTGTCGGTATTCCCGATCCAGAAAAACGTTTGGATGATTATCCGCATCAATTCTCGGGAGGTATGAGGCAACGTGTGATGATTGCGATTGCCTTAGCTTGTAATCCTTCTCTTCTTATTGCCGATGAACCGACAACAGCATTAGATGTTACTATCCAAGCACAGATTTTAGAGTTGATGCTTGAATTAAAGGAAAAGCGTAAAGAAGCGGCTATATTACTCATTACACATGATTTGGCAGTAGTCGCAGAAATGTGCCATCGTGTGATAGTAATGTACGGTGGCGTAATCCAAGAAATTGCGGAAGTTATGGACTTGTTTGATAGACCATTACATCCATATACCCGCGGATTGATGAAGTCTATACCTCATACATCCAAAGGTAGTAAACTTGAACGATTAGAAGCAATTCCCGGGAATGTACCCAGTATTCTCAATTTTCCGGTAGGTTGTAAATTCTGCACGCGATGTGCTGAAAAAGTAGATATTTGTGAAACAACAGAACCACCGTTAATTGAAATTGCTCCCGAACATTTCGTGCGTTGTCATTTAGTAAAACCCGGTTCATTGGATGAGGTAACACAATGAGTACAGCATTATTGGAAGTAAAAAATCTTAAAGTACATTTTCCTGTCTATGGCGGCGTATTACAAACTAAAGTTGCGGAGGTTAAAGCCGTTGATGGTGTTTCTTTTACACTTAATCGTGGTGAAACAGTGGGGCTTGTTGGAGAGTCAGGCTGTGGAAAAACAACAGTTGGACGAGCTCTTATTAATATTTTACGATTTGTAAATCCGGATGTTATTTTAGATGGTGAAGTCAATTATATTGATGAAAAAGGTAATAAAACGAATATTTTACCTTTATCTAAATCAAAAATGCAACCCTTCAGATCTAAAATTCAGATGATTTTCCAAGATCCATATTCTTCTCTTAATGCACGTTTAACCGTCCAACAGATAGTTGCTGAACCATTAGAGATACATAAGCAAGATTTATCCAAAAAACAGATTGAAGAAAAAGTTGCTTGGTTACTTGAAAAAGTTGGATTACAACCAGAATATGCCCAACGATTCCCACATGAATTTTCGGGCGGACAAAGACAAAGAATAGGTATAGCAAGAGCTTTGGCAACAAATCCGGAGTTAATAATTTGTGATGAACCCGTGTCAGCACTTGATGTTTCAGTGCAAGCACAAGTTATTAATTTGATGCAAGATCTTCAAAAAGAATTTGGTATGTCATATTTATTTATTGCGCATGACTTATCTGTTGTTCATCATATTTCGAATAGAATCGCTGTAATGTATTTGGGGAATATGGTAGAATTAGGTAATGCTGATAAAGTATATTTTGAGCCATCGCACCCATATAGTAAAGCATTATTGTCGGCTGTGCCTTTGGCAGATCCAAGAGCAAAACAAAACAAGCAAAGAGTTGTTCTCCATGGGGATATACCCACACCTTTAAATAAACCGAGTGGTTGCGGCTTCCGAACACGCTGTCCGATAGCAAAACCATCTTGTGCACAGGATATTCCTGTCTTATCGGAAATTACGCCTTCTCATTTTGTTGCATGTCCTTGGGCGGAATAGAGTGCTTAAAATAAGAATCAAGTAAATTTCGTGCGGCTTTATAATCAGAGATTTTACCGTTTTTAAGATTCGTTAATATTTCTGTATATTCTTTTCTTGTACACTCATCGGAGATAAGTATGTCCATGAGTGTATTTTTTATTCCATCAACAGCTTGTTGCTCCAACAGTTTGTGTCGTCGCTCTTTTGATTGAATAAGAATAGATTCGATGGAAAAAAAATGATGGATGGTTTCAAGTAATGTATCGAAATTTATATTCTCCACTGAACTTGTACGGAGAATTTTTGTTGTCCATTCTTTATATGTCGGACGCAAAAATGAAAGAGCATTTCGAAGTTTGTTCTCTGTTAGCAATGCCTCATGAATAAAATTACCATCACATTTTGTAATGAGAAAAACATCAGATAATTCCATAATTCCACGTTTTATACCTTGGATCTCATCACCGGATAATGGATTGTAGAGATGAATAAACATATCAGTTAAATCATAGACCATTGTTTCGGATTGCCCCACACCGACTGTTTCAACAAAAATAAAGTCAAATCCGGCATAATCCAAAATTGTGAGAATATGTGATGTATTGAGACTAACACCGCCAAGCATTGAACCACTTGGTACAGGTCGAACAAATGCATGTGGATGGATTGATAAGTTATACATTCTGACTTTATCACCTAAAATACTGCCATGACTGATTTTGCTGCTCGGATCAATAGCTACAACTGCTACGGTGTAATTTTGTTTCAGAAGAAATAAACCGAATGCTTCAATAAAAGAACTTTTTCCTACTCCCGGTGGACCGGTAATACCGATTCTTTTTGAATGGCTTAGCTTTTTCATTCCGGTTAAAGTACTATTAAGCTCGCCTGCCATTTGCTTATGAGCCGTATGTGTGCTCTCAACAAGAGTAATTGCTCTTGATAAGTATCTCCGATTTTTATGGATTATTCCTTGAACTAAAGTATCAAGTTTCATTTTCACAAAGTTTAACATATTAAAAAGTAACTATAAGTACAAAACTACGTCTGATTCACGATACAATAACAGTTTCTATATTTTTAGAGGTAGTATGAAAACTTTTCTCCTTGTGTTGACAATAGTTTTTGGGATAATCACTACAGCGAAAGCTGATTATCCGACATTGAGTGTAGCCCAATTTGCACAAATTTCTGATGATTCATTAAAAGTAGAATCATTGCGAAGTCCTTTTGAAAATGATACGATAACACTTGTCGGTATGGTCGCTGTACCGCCATGTGTGGATGCATCAAAAAATGACTTTCGTCCACTGTTAGCCGGTCTGAATGGAACCTATGTATGTGTGCTGCGTGACACAAATCAGAAATTAACAACATTTGCAGGTGTCTCAATACTTCAAATGGATACCAATGCTAAAGAATCAATGTTTCATACACTCAAAATGGGAGACATTGTTAAAATAACTGTAGTGGTTGCGCCAATTAATGGCGGCGGCGGCGGGGGAAATAATTTTCCTGCTCGGTATCGCACCCCAACTTGTTTGGTTCTTTCAGGTACGGAGTCAGCTTTAACCGTCTTAGAAAATAAGCCAATGTCTTATGAATATCCTACTGTGACATCCCCACAATTTTATCAAAATACTCAATTTGGTCAGCAATATAATATTGTTCAAGGCGCACCATATTTACGAATGCCGGTAACATTCGAGAATCTTACTGTATTTCGTAATGGAGGTGATGTGTTGCTATGGGACGAAACAAGTTCAACATTTATAGCAATGGCTGATTTATCGGGTTATTTTACTGAAAAACCCCACCGTTTTTCTGATTCTGAATATGAAGTATTTACAAATGGTCAGAAAATTAAGAAAATTCGCGGTTTTATCTTACCATCATTTGCCTTAAATCAATTACAACTCTTTACTCTTGTGCCAATATTTCCTTCTGATGTTGAAGCAGGTCCCGTACCACCTGAAATATTGGGATTAAGCCGAAGTTTTGATAGACTATTTCCTTCATCCGAATCCTCAGTAAGTTTAAGTGCTGTTATCAATACTACAAAAAATCCTTTAAATCCTGATAGTCTTTTAGTGTATTATAGTAAAGACAATGAACCTTTTGTCTCAACAAAATTTAATGCGGATGGCGCCGGTTATACTGCCGAAATTCCCGCAATGCCTAATAATACACTTGTGCGTTACTATGCTATTGCAACAGATAAAATGGGAGTATCTTCACGTTTTCCACTTTCCGGTACATTACATTATCTGGTTAAAGATGGTACAGCATCTATTGCAGAAATTCTAAATCCGTCGCAAGTACCCAATAGTCAAATGGCACGAAATAATTATGGGGTTTCGGTTGAAGGAGTTGTAACAACAGATTCAAATGATATTCGTTTCGGTATAGTCGGACGTTATATTACAATTCAAGATTCCAAAAATCCTTATTCTGCACTACAAATATCAGCATTTAATCCCTTACATCCAATTTATGAGTTTAAGCGTGGTGATAAAGTAAAAATCAGTGGAAAATTTTCCAACACAAATAATGGTTGGTCTATAACAGCACCAACAGAATATGAAGTACTTTCTGAGAACAATCCTTTAGAACCTATTATTCTCCATGCTGATTCATTAGGCAAAGCTAATGTTTGGAACTCATCAATCGAACAATGGCGCGGTATGCTTGTAGAAGTTAAAGATTTAACGATTCTGGATACTAATGCTAAAAATGGTCGTAATACCGGTGCATTTGCCGTAGCGTCATTTTTTAATCCATTAAGGCAAAATGCTTTTAATATTGAAACAAATATTGGAATGATTAGATATACGACATTTGATACATTACGTCAAGTTCTCAAACGTGAAAAACCCATAATTGGACATAATATTTCTTGGGTACGTGGTATTCTATCCAGTAATAATCAAACATATTCTATTGTCCCGAGAAATAATGATGATTTTGGAACAGTAGCTCATGTATTTAATGATGAGCTTACAAGTATTAGTCTTCACCCCAATCCGGCAAACACATCCGTATCCTTGCCATTTAATGTTACCGAAAACACTAAAGTACTCATCATAAGTTATATCGGTGAAATTATAGATTCAAGATTGATAGATAATTCACAATTTTCGGTAAGCTCATTACCTACAGGATTATACTATGCATATATCATAACAGCGCAAGGTGAGTATAGATGTGCTTTTACTGTAATGAGATAATTAATTTTACCAAAAATAATTATGAAAGGCATATCATTATTGATATGCCTTTTTATTTATTGTAAGGATTGTTTATTGTATTCACGACCTTTCCATTGAATTCCACGTTTTGAGTAAGTCCAACGTAGAGAGTTTATACCGATGGCAATAGAGTACAATGCCGTAAGAATATGAAGAAATGCAGCTGAATATGATAGTCGAAACCGAAGAGACATTGTTAAGCGAATAATAATCGGAATAACTACATTTATTACTCCGAGAATTATGAGAGCTTGGGGGATTTCATTATTATAGATGACGAGAAAAATAGCAGTAAAATAAGGAACTATATACAGAACGAACAAATGTACCAAGAAAAAAATAAAAAGTGGTAAATCAAATCCAAAACCTGCAAATAAATTTTTGGAAAATCCATTAAATGTCTCAATAAATGATGTGTACATTCGACAAAAAACCATATCTGTTCCATCAACTAATGCCATACGGAGTCCATGTCTTTTAATTTCTTTTGCCAAAAAAACATCCTCTACTATATTGTTTTTCACTGTGATATGACCGCCGATTTTTTGGTATCCTTCACGTGTAAAAAACATAAATTGTCCATTAGCGGCTGAAACTGATGCTTTTTTTGATTTTGTAATGATGTCATTAGGCAGATAAGCAAAATAAAGGAAGTGTATCATTGGAATGATTATTCGTTCGCCCCATGACACCATTTCTTCATAAGGAATGAGAGTGATAAAATCAAGTTTTTGTCTTAAAAATAAACTCATTGATGAAGTCAGTGTCTGTGGATTATGAATTGTATCAGCATCTGTGAACAGCAGATAATCGCCATTTGCCTCTAAAGACAAGGTATGACAAGCAAAGTTCTTACCGACCCATCCTTCCGGTAACTCCTTTCCTTTTATGATACGGACATGTGGGAATTGCAGAGACAGTTCATCGAGTATTTTAGCGGTTCTATCCGTTGATCTGTCATCGAGCACAATTACTTCATAATTGTCATAGTCTTGCTTTGCTAATGATTCAAGACATTGTCTTATGAGGCGTTCTTCATTGCGGGCAGGAACCAATATTGAGACAAATGGAGATTGTGTTAATCCATGAATAGCTAAAAGTTGAGAATAATCTTCTTTGCTTTGAGGTATGAGCTTTGAAAAGCGAAATATGTTTCTCATCGCTACTCCTAACAATACGATAAGAACCGCAAAGATTGTATATATTATGTAAGGTATGATTGATAAAATTTCCATTGAGAGTATCTGTAAATAAAAGAAATGAAGTAATTTTGCTTCAATAATTCATATAGTCATATTACAATTTCTTTTCATAACGGTCTTAAGATGATGAATATTGCATTTGGTGCGGAGTACGATGGTTTACACGATATAGGAGAGTGTGGCTATGAATGGTGGTATTATGATTGTGTTTCTGAGGATTCAGAGTTTGCTGTTGTCCTTATAATATTTCGTGATATTCCCATGTTACCAGAATGTATCAAAGAGAGAACACTATCGCCAAAAAAAAGAGGATATTATTATGATGGTATAAGTATTAATGTTTATCATAAAAAAAAGAAGATTGCTCAGAAATTACTCTGGAGTAAAAAATATCAAACAGTTGTTAATGATGCCACTAACAGCGTACATT
>DDTD01000076.1 GCA_002344005.1 Ignavibacteria bacterium UBA2373
GACCAATCTTTAAACAAGTTCTATATGTTGTATCTATAATTCGTTTCGGTATGGTGCTATATTCTTCACTGTTACGAACAATAAGACCTCTAAATTCTTCCCAATATCCATCTAAAGTGTCTATGTCGGGCAAATGTGTCGTGTCTTTGATTTCAACCCATGTATCTTCCATCACGGATGCGGGGGTATTATTACAAGCGTTCAGAGCAAGAATACTGATGAACACAATGAGTATTGCACTAATGTTTTTCATAGTATTATTCCTTTGGATTATTGTGTGATTGTATCATTTTTTCAGCTCATCATTTTTTCGAAGTATGCCTTTTAATCTATGCTTAATAAAAATTCAGGCAAATGAATTGTACATTTGCCTGTGAAAATATTCGATAAACAATCTATTATCGCTGGATAACAAAAGTTTTACTTGTTGTGCCTTTTTCCGATTGGACAATAATAATATATGTACCCGCTGCTAATGATTGAGTACTCATTCGTACTTGGTTTTGTAAATTTCCTACCATAGTTTCTGATAACTTTATACCTTCGGGTGAGTAAATCATTACTTTGGTTTGAGCACCTTTATTGTCTAAAGCTACGTCAATATAGGAAGAATTCGGATTAGGATAAATAGCACGAATGGAAGGTGCTTCATTATTGGGTTTTATAGAAATCCCCGTACAATATGGAATAATATATGCAACAGAATCCGTAAGAATTACCTTAGAAAAACATGGAATGGAAACTAATAATGAATCATCACCCTCAAAATACAGAGAATCCTGCTCACTATAGAGTTCCACACTATCCGTATAATAGATTACAGGGTAGTCAAACAGATAATTACCGGTCGTGGTGTCTGTATAAGTAGGACGATGATATTCAATCACTTTTAAAAAGGAATCAACTATAATTGTATCTCCTACTTGCCTAATAGATGTATTTCTGAGAGATGCAATTGCTGTTAAAGACATAGTATCGGGCAATAAAGTAAGAACTGTCTTTTCCCTCATATTTTTCAATATATTATCATTTTGTTCTTTCGGTGTAGAAGAATAGGAACATACTTGATTTGTTAAGGGACAGGCATTGTCAATCATAGCTCTAAATGTACTGCCCTCTTTGGCATGAAAGCCCGATTTAAGTTGTATTTCCTGTCCTGCTTTATATGTCAAGGTGCCATCTTCAACAATAACGGAACCTTGTGCATCAGATAAATTGCTATTAACATTCGATCCTGCAATAATATTCGAAGCCGCTTTGATAACACATTCTTCATTGTAACTACGCATCCCATAATAGGTATGACTTTGCTGATATACAGTTTCCGGGCATCCTACCAAGCCCGTTTTTATTGCCATCCAATACATAGCAGTTGCTGTTGCTCGTATTGCATAATTCATAAGTTCATTTCCGATATAAGTGTTTGTCGCAGATAAATGCGACCAATTAGTATTGTTCCAGATACTTTTATTTGTTGCTTGGCTACCTAATGCTTCATAGCGATGACTCACTAACATACTGCTCCCATTCCAAAGCCAATCATTACCATTTTCATCGCGGGTAGCAAAATGAGCAGAAAGTCTATTCATGGTATAGAACAAATAACGTAATGCATCTTTATCATTCATCGAAAACACTTCATAAAGAAGTCCACCATGTTTAGAGGCATCCGTAGATGTCCAGAGTGTTGCATGATGGGATTGATTTTGATCATCACAGTCAAGATTAGGTTTACCTAAACGCCATCCCATGAAAACTTCATAGTAATCCTCATCACCTATTGTTGGACAAGGGTGAGTATCAGCATGAGTATGTGCCGGTACTCCCATATCTGTCAATAAATGTAATATGCGTCCAAAGATATTCCATCCTATAGTTTTGGCTTTATCGGTCGAAAAAAAATTACTACTGTTAGCAGTAAGGTATATTTTATCACCTTGAAGTGATGGAACCGAAGTTAGAATAATCCCGTATGGTACATTATGAATACCAGTATTTATTAAATTGCAAAGACTATTATATTCAAGTTGAACTGCATAAACATTTTTCCTAATAATTTTCCAACTAGAAGGGAAGCGTCCTTCTACTGAATAATCTCCATTTACAGTAATTCCATGAATATCGTAAAAATGTTCACCATTGAACATATAAATTCGAGCTTTTAAGTATGCATTTTCTCTATCCCCAATAGTTAAAGCAGGAAAATCAGTCATTACATCATCACCACCTTGTGCAGACCAGAAGTGCGTCGTTGTTCTAGTTGCCCCATCCACCCCATAATAACGCCACACAGCATCAATTTTATCTTCCTGCCATATACCTACTGCAAGTGGATGTTGATGTTCGAATGGTCTATTTATTTGTCCTGCACCAAAAAAGGGATTACCCATAGCATCAAGACCAACATAGCTTTTTAAAGCAGGGATTGGTCCGACATGCCTTTCCAAATAGCGGTATGCTTCTTGGACAATATATTGATGCACCCATTCTTGATGGGCATATACTCTTACATTGCATAAGAATAGTAAT
Source organism: Ignavibacteria bacterium UBA2373 (assembly GCA_002344005.1). Lineage (GTDB taxonomy): Bacteria > Bacteroidota > Ignavibacteria > Kapaibacteriales > UBA961 > UBA2353. The sequence goes on from DDTD01000076.1 coordinate 2,530, forward strand.
ATGATCGTAAAATATATTTTTTTCATTGTAGTACTTTAAATAGTAAGTAATATGATTGTTTTTTATAAACGAATATTAACACCATCGAAGATTACAGTAAAATCTAAAGTTAGAATTGGTGAGATTGGCAATAAATCATTACCACCGACTCCACTAGAAATACGAAGATTTGAGCTTTTCCCTATGGATATTGACCAACCCAATCCAACCTGAATAAATGGTCTAAATTTTTCTATAGTGCTAAAAACGCTAAATTTATAATACGTAGTGTATTGATAAAATGAAAGTCTTTTATCTTCCAAAGGTGTCACAATTATTCCATGTGAAGGTTGCCAATAGACATTCTTAAAATCATGAGTAAGAAGTGCATGAAATGAAAGAATAAATATCCCCGCCCCACCTTCAATAGCAATAATATCATTGTATTGAATTTGCAATCCTCCTCTTGCACCATTAAGCAGACCCAGACCGACTAATGGTTTGAACGAAAGAGTTGATGCTGTTTTCAGCGAATCCTGCGCAAAACATGGCAATGTCATTACACAAAAAAAGAATATGCTAAAGAGTAATTTCATGCAAACGGAGAGTATAGTTGAACGTTTATTTTGTATTTATCTCATCAACTTTCTTTTTCAGCTCATCATTTTCTTTTTTCAGTTGAATCATATAGAGAGTTAATTCTTCTACTTTTTTGAGCAGAAGTGTTTGTATATCGCCAACATTGATGCCTTGTTTTTCAACATCTTTTGTCGTGGGAATATCAGGAAGATGTTTATTTTCTTGAATATATCTGTCTAATTTGTCTATTGCCATAAGAGGATATTCTTCATCAAAAACATAATCTGCCCATTTGTTATCTGCCGTTACCACTATCTCACGTGCAACTATTTTACCATCCACGGACAAGAGATAATCATTATGGGGAGTAATCGGTGTTCTACGTCCATTTGTGCCTGTACCATTACCAATTTCAACTTTGCCATTTCCTTTTACAACAAAGGTCTCCTCATCTTCATGACCTGCGGATAACAGTTTATAATCTTTATTGCCACTCACACCCGGAATATTCATACTTCCATCAATACCATTTGTTCTTTTTCGTGCTATACGTAATGTTATTGGCTGAGGTAAATTATTGAACAAGGGTTCCGAATAAACGGCACACGTTGCATTGAGGGGAATAATATCCGAACCTATGGTAACAGAGTTGTTCCAATTCTGAAAAGTCATGGCGGTATGTCTGACGGGATTTGGTGCCGGAACATCGCTATCGGTTGTTGGTGTACTACCACCTATCATAATTCGTAAGGTGCTATTATCATTTTTGATATGCCACCATGAGCCATTATTACCGGGTAATAAAGTGACAACCCCTTGTAAATCAGGTTGATTGCCCGATTGCCCGCTTGCACCACCTGCGATAATTTGAGAAATAACTTGGAAACGACCGAGGGGATTTGCAAAAGGTAATAACTGCACAGGCGAAGTACCTTGTGGCATATTAAATCCAATACCAACGCGATTATTCACCATACGCATTACTTCAACTAAGCCCGTAGATCCTTTTGGTTGGCTATTGAAAAACAGTAAACCGCCTCTATAATCAGTATTTTGCGACGGTTCATATAATGCCAATGAAGGATTAGTGTCTGTTGGATTAATACCTCTGCCACAGGCAATAGTAGAAATTGCTCCAACTTCCCATTCAGGACTCTCATTTTGACGACTTCCTGAGAGAAATGTAATTTGTGATCCCGCAAATCGCGAACGTTCATTTGGTAACATTGAGGGAAAATGTGATTGGAATGTCATATTTGCCGATAAATGACGTGGTGGTTCCGGATTATAGATTGTATGTAAATGGAGCATTGATTGTGGTTCATACACTCGTTGGCAGAATGCTGTATCAAAACCCGGAACTAATCCCCCGATGCCAACTTTGCCTTCATAAAATGCCCGATTAAACACATAATTGTGCATCGGTGGGCAGTTCGGTGGTTGATTGGGAGCCAATTCCTGCCATAATTGACTATAAGTCTGGTTAAATGACATAACCATAATGATCACACACAAAAGCATTGTGTGAAAAGCGTTTACCCCCCCCCCGAGTTTTTCTCGCGCGAGGTGTGCCATAGAATTGTTTATACATGGCAAATTCCTTTGAATAAATGAAAAAATGTTGGTACACGGTAGGCGGCGGCTCTTTACTATTCTTCTATCCAATCTTATATCCAATCAGTGTATATCATACTCCATCATCGAACCGTGGCTTAGCGCTATACTATTTGCAACTTAGCAAATTTTTGCAATATACATAGCATATTGACAAAAAAATTTAACAGAGGAAATGTTTATCGTATGTCATTGCGGTGGCTGGGAAAAGTACAAAAATGATAGAAAACTAACTTGACTCACATCAACCATTTGATAAAAAAAATCCCCCATAGTGTCAAAAAACGGCACTATGGGGGAAAGAATGTAGGGAATGAGCAAAGAGAATTACAAAAAAGGAAGTTTTGTCACTTCAGCGGGAAATGTTGTATTTCTTGCAGCAATTTCTATTATTGTTCCGGGAGCAGAAAATTCGGCAGCCACATATCCTAAGCCAATACCTTTGCCCAATAGCGGCGAAATATTTCCACTTGTAATTGCCCCGATTTCAGCACCATTTGCCATAATTTTATAATTCTGACGGGGTAATAACTTTTCCGTTTGCATCACAAAACCTACCAATTTTCTTTTTGCACCTTCTGCTTTTACGGCAGCAATTTTTTCTTTACCATTAAAATCACCTTTTTGCAATTTGGTAATCCACCCTAAGCCGGCTTCAATAGGATTGGTGGTATTATCAATATCATTACCATAAAGACAATACCCTTTTTCTAAGCGCAGAGTATCGCGAGCACCCAAGCCGATAGGTTCAATGCCAAACTCAGCACCTGCTTCAAAAATTGCATTCCACACTTTTGTGGCTTTTTCTTCGCCGCCTTTGAAATATAATTCCATGCCTATTTCACCCGTATAACCTGTGCGTGATAGAATCATTTCTTCACCGCAGCAATTTCCGAAAGCAAAATTGTAATACGGAATATCGGCTATGGCTATATCGGTTAATTTCGCAATCACTTCCAAAGATTTGGGACCTTGCACAGCGAGCAAATTAAATTCATCACTCACATTTGTCACAGCCAAATCATTGAACTCGGCAGCATTTTCTTGCACCCATGCCCAATCTTTTTCCTCACAAGCACCATTGACTACCATCATATAATAATCACCGCAATGATAGACAAGCATATCATCCACAATACCGCCATCAGGATAGCACATAGCAGAATATTGTGCTTTGCCTTTTTCTAATTTAGAGACATCATTAAGAGATATTTTTTGGAGAAAAGCCAGTGCATCATTGCCACGCACTTCAAATTCGCCCATGTGAGAAACATCAAAAACACCAACGGCATTGCGTACCACTTTATGTTCATGAATAATTCCTTTGGGATATTGAATAGGCATTTCAAAACCGGCAAAACTGACCATTTTTGCACCATTGGAGGTGTGAAGAGAATGAAAATGTGTTTTTTTCATAAAAAAATGTATGAGGTGGTTAAATATTTATTTTTTGAATTGTATAGCTTTCCATTCGGAAAAAATATGTTTTACTTTATTGCGCTGATATTTGCCTGTACTTGTCACCGGTAAAGCATCTGTATATACGATGACTTTGGGCGATTTATGGAATGGCAAATGTTGTCTGCAATATGCCAAAATATGCTCTTTGTCTATAGTGTCATGTTCGGGGATAATAAGCGCGCCGACTTCTTCTCCATAGAAATCATTCTCAAATCCGACGGAAATTCCGGCTTTAACACCGGGCGCAGAATTTATAATTTCATCAATTTCCAATGGTGCAAGATTAACGCCGCCGCGAATTATTAATTCTTTTATTCTGCCCGTGATAAAGAAATAAGGACGTTTTTGTTCATCATAAACAAAAAAACCTTCATCGCCGGAGCGAAACCATGAAAAAGCAAATGTCGCTTCATTCGCCGATATATTATTGTAATATTCTTTCATCACATTAGTGCCGCGAATGACAATTTCCCCTCTTTCGCGTTCCTGCATTGCATTTCCTTTCTCATCATGAATTGCCATTTCATTACATGGCAAAGGGATACCTATGCTCGGAAATCCTTCGTCAATCATCCAACGTTTATAGTCTTGTTCCGATAAATCTGCCGGAATAAAGCAAGAATAGCATGTTGTTTCCGATAAACCGTAGCCATGAATTATCGGAATGCCATAATAATCATAAAAATTCTTTGCTAAGTCCACCGTTAGAGGTCCGGCACCACAGATAATATGGCGGAATCCATTATTTTTTACAGAGAGATCATCTATGCGAGCATCTAATAAAAAAGCAAGTAATGTAGGAACAACCGATACAATATTGACCTGTTCATCAGCTATGCGACGGAAAAAATATTCGGTTTGGAATTTGCGATTCAGCACTAATGATGCGCCTGCGATAAATGGTGTCACATGTGTCACAATGCAGCCATTTACATGATGCACAGGTAATACACACATCATACGTTGATGCTCATGTATGCCATGCCATTCGGCAATAGTGACTGCATCGGCAAAAAGATTTCTTTGAACTAAAACAACTCCTTTGGGATTGCCAGTTGTGCCGCTTGTATAAACAATTAATGCTTCGCAATCCATCATATTTTCTTGCGAAAAAGTATAATCACCGCATTGCGCTATTCTATCATGGAAACCATTTTTGATTGTAGTGTCACGGTACAGAGTGATGACGGTAGGTTTAGAATCGGGAATAATTCCATCACAAATTTGACGATATTCCTCACGGCAAAAAATAATTTTTGCGCCACAATTTTCAAGAACATATCCCAAACGGTCTGTGTCTTCGGTCATATTTAATGGCACCACACATGCGCCAACAGCCCAAGCAGCAAAATATATTACTATTGTATCGGGATGATTATGGGACATTGTTGCAATTCTGTCGCCACGTGAAATGCCTAATTGCTGCAATATACCCGCACATTGTCCTACGGTATAGATAAATGTACTATAGCTGATTTCTGTTCGATTATTATATTCATCATAATAAATCATCCATATTTTTTTATCGAAGGAACGATGATGATGCATCACATCTGCCAAAGATTGGAAAGAATATGTGATTTCCGACGGTTTATTACCATGTACGGTTTGTGCATCAAGTATTTTTTGTTGTAATTCAGATGTCATATTTTATTCACTTTTACCAACGGTATCTCACGCCCAGATGAGCAGTAAGGAAATTAGTGTTCCAGTCAGCATCGGACAAGATACTATTAAGACCATATAAATATGTTGCTTCAATATTTATCGTCACATTTGAATTAACCATATATTGCCCCCCGATTCCACCGATGGCACCGAATTGTAAAGTACGCATACTTGATAAATCACTTTTTTCTGTGGGTAAATTTGTAGTACCCGTTTCAGCATAGCGATAATCGGACGGACGAAGAATAATACGTTCTTGTTCTATACTTTTTCCTAAGGGTATTGCCGTTCGCGCACCACCAATAAGATACAGTGATTGGGTAAAATACCATTCAGCCACCACACTGAGTGCAGCATGATAGCCCGTTTTCCATTGTGTGCCTTCTTGCAATGGCACAAGAATATTCGATTCTCTGTCCCGAATAAAAGAAACCACAGAATCGGGTGAAATAATTGTTGCAGGGCGATTTTCTATACTTAATTTTCCGGTTAATCCAAGAGTGCCTGAAATTCTTTTTCCGGCAGTAATCCCAAAAATCCATCCGGCAGCAGTGCCCGTGCTGAAATTACCTCTTGTGGGTATGCCCCCGCTTGTCGAAAAATCGGCAAAATTAAAATTCCTCTGCCATCCGAAACTTGCACCATATTGCCAACCGGGTTCTTCAGCACAATCATCGCGCTCACCGTCACGCATAGTAAACGTAAAATCATTAGTAATTGGGTCATAGGTGTGGCATACGGTATAAATAGAACGATTATTGGCAACATCCACCGCTTCCAGAACCATTCTGCCCGCTGCCGAAGGGTCTATTGTTTTGACAAGAAAATTAATTTGCGGCACTCCGGCTTCTATTTTGGGAATACTTGCCTGCATATTCTTTGCAAATACCACACGAATAGATTTCAACCCTCTGTCCATTGTTCTATCATCACGAAAAATGACATTTATGCGCGAATCAACAATGCGAGAATCGCCAGTAGGTGCTAAAGTGTCCGGTTCTTCAAATATTTCATCAAAGGATTGTCCGCCCATATTTCCATAGGCATCATAGGCTTGCCCTCCATAGCCAAAACCATAGGAAGACAGCCCGAAGGGTTCATCGGCAATAATAGTATGCGTACCAAAAGGCACTTGCACTTGCGCTATGGAATAACGGCTCAATCCCATACGTTGAAATTGGGATGTGTCGAGTTTTCTATTATTTAATCGTAAAGTAGGAATTGCCCGTGACGGAATCACAATATTCACATAATGTTTCCATTCGCCATTAATTGGTGTGGCAAATCGGTATTGCTTCAAAAATTGTTGTGTGGGACTGACAAGCAGCATCATAGGATCGCCAACATCATCGCCATTGGTAAATCCTTGCGAATATTGTGCTAATAAAATAGGTTTATCAGCTGTTACTTGTAAATTTTGACGTACATTGGAATTTTCATAAAATTGTCCGGCATCTAATACCGAAACCAAATTTGAATTTTCAAATACTTTCGTTTGCGGCTGACTTGCCACCACACGAATTGTTGAACGTGAACGGCGCTCTAATTTACCCGCATAATAATGTTTACCCCATGCATTAATTGGTGGTAATTGCTCCACTAAATGATTACAGCCGATAAGACCACGCGGCACATACGCACATTGATGTCCGCTGAACACTGCAATTTTTTTATTGGAACGAATAAGTGTGCCTGTCAAATCGCCGGTGCCCCCACCTTCCACTTCAGCACCCACGGGAAATACATCGCCGCGCTTTAAATTCACGGTATAAGGTTTATCTGCCGGATGTTTGCGGGTCTTTACTGTCGGAATAATTGTCACTTTTGTGGAATCCTCGGTAGCCACCACACTAAATTGTGACATCATACCTTCCGAAAATGAATAACATATAGCGCGATATTCAGTGCCGAGCACCGTAACAGGCAATCCAAGATATGTGTCGGTTGTTTGCCAACGACGACTTAAACCATACACAGAAATAGGATTGTCGGAAATAATATGTACGCCCAATCTTTGTATAACTTCTTCACCCATAACTTGAGCGGAAGGATCAACAGCCAAATTTGTGACAGTCCCCCCTTCAACTTTTACTTGTTTTTTGTAACCAATACCGTCAATTTCCACTGTGACTTTTGATGTTGTATTGGCAGTAATAAATAATTCCAGATTAATTAATTGATTAGAATTACCAATGCCATCGCGGCGTTCATTCATATAATTACGGGTAAAACATAACCAAAACTCTGTGCCTTCGGAATTTTTTTTCACCACAGAAACAGGAATTGTTTTCTTTAATGAGTCAGTAGTTTGCGCTGTAACAGACAGAAGCGACGAGAAAATGACGATACTCCATAACGGCAAATACTGTTTTATCTTATGACATATATTCTTCATTGTGCCGTATTATTTATTGTTTATTAATTAAGAGTAAAGTGTTATTTGTGCTGCTTCGTGTTATCATGCGCAATACATAGGGTGAAGAACCGATTAAATTTATCTCAGGGCTAAAGTCAAAAAAGTTAGGACCTATTTTTCCCTGTACCTCCGGATATTCTTCCACCAGTTTTCCATATATCGTGAATAAAGAAAAAATTACGGGTGTATCTTCTCCAAGCGTATAGGGTATCCGACATGATGTAGTCACGGGATGCGGAGTAGGCAAGCCCAATGTGGTTGCCCCTAATTTTTTGAGTGTATTGCCATTAATTGTTATCGTTCCTGTTTGTGGAGTAACCGACAATGGCACGCCATTTTGAATTAAAGATAAGGGCGCGATGGCTGCAATCAAAGAATCACCCGAAAGGGTAAGAAATCGCAGAGTACATAATGGTGCATTGTCACCCGCCATAACTGTTTGCGATACGATTTCCAAGCGTCCGCGGCGCGTGCCGACAATAGGTGTGAATTGTATTGTCATCGAGCCATCAGTCATAATGCTGCCGGCTTCCACAGACTTTGGTTCCAAAAGAGTGCGATCAAATTCCAGCACCAAAATCATTGGGGAGTCTGTAGTAGTGACTGTACCTGTAATCACTATCGGGACAATGCTGTTAACATCAGCCGTCGCCGATGATGCGTTTAGGATTGTCTGCGATGTACTTTGTATGGTAAGCAACAATACCACAACGGATAAAGCAAGCCCAACTCGAGCGAACTGCGAGAACAATGTAAAAAATAAAGAGCCAAAACGAATCATAGTACCTTGGTGATAATTCAAAGTAAGTATATTGAGGACTTCATAAATTTTATCCTCAATATGATGACATAGTCATATTTCTGACTACAAAAATACAATGTACATTTGTCATGTGCCCGTCAAGACAATACAGAGAGTGGAAAATTGTCCACTTTTATACGATTATAGCAGGCAGTATCGTAGTTTTGCTTTTATTATTGAAAGGAAATTCCATGAAAACAACGGTCATCAATACACTCAATGCACCCCAGCCCATAGGTCCATACTCACAAGCAATTAAAACCCAAGGCAGTTTACTGTTTATGAGTGGGCAAATTGCCTTAACCGCTGATGGGACATTACTCAACGGCTCTGTTCAAGAACAGACACATCAAGTCATTAGCAATATGAAAGCAGTGCTCGCAGACGCCAATGCACAACTTTCTCACATTGTAAAGACTACGGTTTTTTTGAAAGATATGAATGATTTTGCCGCAATGAACGAGGTCTATTCGCTCTATTTTAACGAAAGTAAGCCCGCACGTTCAACGGTAGAGGTCAGTCGTTTACCCAAAGATGTTTTGGTCGAAATTGAAGCCATTGCAATTGTGGAGAATGACTAAGATGCGCTATGTGGTTGGTAAGTGCTCCATCGTCCTTGCTTTCATTGTTTTTTCCTGTGGCTCTTTGGCGGCATATACTCCGGACTCAACACAAAAGGATTCATCAACATTCAAACCATACACACTGACAAAGTCGCCTACCACAGCAATTCTTTACTCATGTATGCTGCCCGGTTTGGGACAATACTATGTTGAATCATATTGGAAAATCCCCATTTTTACAGGTGCAACGGGTTTTCTGGTGTATGCAATCATTGCCAATAATGGATTATTTTCGGATGTAGAAGCTGAGATTGCTCAGTTAGAGCTAACAAACAGCTCCGTAAATGCTAATGCCATAGCATTACTGAAGCGTGAACGCGAGATATATCGTGACAGACGCGATCTTGCATGGATAGGTCTGGGGGCTGTTTATGTGATTGCCGGCATAGATGCTTATACGGGTGCGCACTTATTCGACTTTGATGTCAGTGACAAAATCGCCGGCTCGCTCTCACCGAATCCTGCAATTGCAGGCATAAATTTTACTCTGCGCTGGTAAGTTCTATTGCGCTCGTACAGGTAAAATCACCGTAAATACGCATCCCTTATTTTTACCTTCACTTTCTACCGCAATGGTGCCGCCATGTAATTCGACGATATGCTTCACAATATGCAACCCCAGCCCTGTGGAGGATTCGCCCGCCGTGGGTTGCGACGACAATCGTTGAAATTGTCCGAAAACCTTTGATAAATCCTGCTCATCCAATCCTTGTCCTTCATCCTTGACCATCAAAGTAATGGTATCATCATTGTTATTGCGCAGCGTTATATCAATTAATGTATTTGGGTACGAATATTTAATGGCATTACTGATAATATTGTCCGTAACCTGATATAATTTACGTTCATCAGCAAGAATAACACATTGTGCCGGCGTATGAAACATGATATATTGTGATTTACTTTCCAAAGATTGTTTATTCATTTCAATAGAGTTTTGTATTAACTCCACAACATTTACTTCCGCAAGTTGCAATTCCATTTTACCAAGCGATGCCGATGTTGATTCAAGCAATGAACCGATAAGATGCTGCATACGAGTAGCAGAATCAATAATAATGTCCACCCATTCATGATTGGAATCATTTTCCGATAATTCTGATTTCACAATTCGGCTTGCACCAATAATTGACGACAAAGGATTTTTCAAGTCATGAGCAGCAATCCCGAGCAATTGCGTTTTAAATTCATTCAGTTCATGAAGTTCCGCATTCTTTTTTTTCAATAATTCGGATTCTATCTTCTTCATTCCGAATTCATCGCGATATCGGAGACGCTCGGCAAGTTCTTTTGCTTCTTTGCTTTGAACTTCTTTTTGCAAGTAATGATATTTTTCAAAATGATAAGAACACAAGTACCACTCTTGTAAGTGCTTATACACATCTGCCAATGTTTGATGACATTTATACTCCGTTACTTTATCGGCAAGAGAATGACTGATGTCAAGTGCTTTTGTTAATATTGCAACTGCTTCATAAAAATTATGGTGAGAAAAATCCAGTCGAGAAATCAAAAATCCTTTAATTTGAAGCCACGATGCTTCATCGCGCCGTTTATCTAATTCCCGAGCAATTTGTATTGCATTTTCTAATAATGCCAAAGCATTTTCATAATGACCAAGATGGATTTCTATATCCGCAATACCAGCATAATGATTCATGACACCTGAGCGGCGCCCCACTTTCTCGGACAATTCCAATGCCATTACATGATAGTGCTTTGCAGTATCATATTGACCCAAATCTTTATAGACATTCCCGATATTACCATATTCTCGTTCGATTGCATGTATATCATTATTTTGTTGATGATAATGCAGTGCTTTTAATAAATACTCAAGGGCAATTTCATATTTTTCTAAATTACGGTACAATATGCCAATATTGCCAAGGACAATAGCCACACTGGTTGTATTTTCTATTTTTTCATATATTTCTAAGGATTCTTGGTAATATTGCAATGCCTGCTGAAAATCAGATAAACTTTTATAGACAACCCCGATATTTCCCAATACAATGGCATAACGATGCAAATCTTTCAATCGCTTAAATATACGTAAAGCATTATGATAATACTCTAAGGCATTGGGATACAGACTTTTGTTTTTAGCAATAATTCCTCGTATATTCAAACATTGCGCAATCAGTGATGAATGTTCAGGAAAGCGCAACAATAATTGCAAATCATCAAGCACCGCCAACGCTTCTTCATATTTATCTATTTTTGACAAATCTGCTGCTTTATGAAGCATCTCGGTTGTTGTTCGATTGAATTCTTCTTGTTCCATACTCAATACTATCGGAAAATAACTCTGCCCAAAGTCCACAACATTGTCGAACGAAATCGCTGCAATTTACACATTTTTACTGTGCCAACGAATCACAATGTTGCGAATGCGTATTTTTGTACAACATTTTATGCACCAATTTCTACGATGATTGATTACTTACCTCTGATTTTCCAGCAACTGATAGCCAGTTCCACCCATCTTATAGCCAAAAATGCCGTCACAAACGTTGACCCTTTTGTTGCTGTACTGTGGCGGGCTGTGTTTTCATGCTTTATGTTTGCTTTGTGGTTATTGTGGAAACGCCGCCGCTTCATACGTATTGAACGCAATGACATTTGGCGCATCGTTGTTTTGGGCTTTATTAATATACCTCTCAATCAATTAGCTTTTTTCAAAGGTCTAAGCTATACCACACCCGCCAATACGGCTTTGCTCTATGCTCTCACTCCCACTTTTGTGTTTATGCTTGCTGCTTTCACCAAACATGAAAAGCCGACAGCAAGGCGTTTCTTTGGCATCGCCATTGCCTTTGTGGGTGTACTCTTGGTTCTGTTTGAAAAAGGACTATCTTTCGATGCCGAACATATTACGGGCAATCTGTTAGTCTTGTCAGCAAGTTTTTCATGGGCTGTCTTCACAACCTATGGCAGACCCTTAGTGCTCAAATACGGTGCTTTAAATATGACGGCTATGGCAATGTTCGCAGGACTTGTGACCTATCTGCCTTTCTATGTTTTTATACCTGTTTCCACACAGTTTACCGATATTTCCCTTATGTCATGGGGTTCGATTGCCTATTTGGGTTGGATAACCAGTGGACTTGGTTATACACTCTGGTATATGTCTTTATCCAAAATACCGGCAAGCAAAGTCGCTGTATTTAATAATATTCAACCTGTACTGACCACCATTCTGACGATGATTATTTTTGGTATTATGCCCACAACGGTTTTCCTTATTGGCGGCGCAATAATTTTAGCGGGTGTATTGCTCACACAAAGAAGTTAAGACTAAAAAAAAATCCCCTCTATCCGAAAATAAAGGGGATTTTCATCTGAGAACAATTTTGAATTTTTAATATTGATAAAAACCGCGACCTGATTTTTTTCCAAGATATCCGGCTGCCACCATACGACGCAACAATGGACATGGACGATACTTACTGTCACCAAGACCATCATGCAATACTTCCATAATAAATAAACACACATCCAAGCCAATAAAATCGGCAAGTTGTAATGGTCCCATCGGATGCGCCATACCTAATTTCATCACCGTGTCAATATCTTCAGCGGAAGCCACACCTTCCATCAAACAATATACCGCTTCATTAATCATCGGCATCAATATTCTATTAGAAATAAAACCGGGATAATCTTGGACAGATACCGGTGTTTTGCCTAATTCTTTTGCCAAAGTTTCTATGATTGTATATGTTGCATCGCTGGTCGCTATACCACGAACAATTTCACATAATTTCATCACGGGAACCGGGTTGAAAAAGTGCATTCCAATAAATTTATCCGCACGTTTTGTTGCTGCACCCAATGTTGTGATAGAAATGGAAGAGGTATTGCTCGCAAAAATTGTTTCATCTTTACATACCGCATCGCATTGTTGGAATAATGATATTTTTACTGCTTGATTTTCCGTCGCTGCTTCTACAATTAAATCTGCTTCTTTTGCGGCTGACGACAAATCGGTTGAAAGCGAAATACGAGCAAGAATATCACTTTTTTGTGCTTCTGTGATAGTCTCTTTTTTTACTTGACGCGACAAATTTGCATCAATGGTTGCAAGCCCTTTTTGTAATGATTGCTCACTGACATCAACCATTGTTACTGCATATCCTGTTTGTGCAAAAACATGGACAATACCATTGCCCATTGTTCCTGCGCCTATAACGACGACATTACTGATTGCCATACGAAAAAACCCTTTGTAAAATAAATAATTATTGTTTTGATTGTCGCTTATGCGATATATATTCAACAATTGCCGGAACTATGGAAAGTATAATAATTCCAATGACGACAAGTGAAAAATTCTTTTTGACTATTTCTATATTACCGAAAAAATATCCTGCCAAAGAAAGAGAGATAATCCACAATAAAGCACCAACAATATTATAATACAAAAATGTGGAATATTTCATGCTTCCTACGCCGGCAACAAATGGCGCAAATGTTCGCACGATGGGTACAAAACGTGCAATAATAATTGTTTTTCCGCCATATTTTTCATAAAAACGTTCTGTTTTCGCTAAATATTCCTTTTTGAAAATGCGAGAATTTCCTTTTTCAAACGGTTTTAATCCGAGCCGATGACCAATCATATAATTAACAGTATCGCCCGCAATAGCCGCAATTATCAACAGAATCATCATCACGATAATATTGAGTGAACCCGTAGCACACAATGCCCCAACGGCAAATAGCAATGAATCACCCGGCAAAAATGGCGTGACCACAAGACCTGTTTCCGCAAAGATGATAAGAAACAGTATGGTGTACATCCATACGCCATACGTGGCAGAAAGAGTGGTCAGGTGCTTGTCTAAATGTAAGATAATATCCAAAAGTGATTGTATAATTTCCATTGCATTCTTTGAGTAAATATAATCATGACTCCTTGATGTTCATATCGTTTTTTTGCTGCTTTGTTACCCTGTGGCAATACATTCAACCGAATTTCACGATTCCAAACATAAAGCAAAAATACGGGAAAGCAAGAATATGATTAGTTCACCATGACGAGAAATGAGCGCATCGTCCCATAATCCACCATCAAATTCGATACATGGAACTCCGCTTACAAGCAATGAAAAAGACCAAAACAGCGTTACTAAGCCTATGCAGCGGCGGCTTTTCCGTAATTTTGCACCCAATTATCATTATCAACGACCAATATCATTATGAACATAGAAATACCGATTCTCAATGAATCACAAGAGCAAGCTATTGCAGAACAACAACTTGGAAGAAAGTTATATGTGGAAACATACGGCTGTCAGATGAATGTCAATGACTCCGAAATCGTCCAAGGAGTGATGCACAAACATGGCTATGAGATGACAGAAAAGCCCGATGATGCGGATGTTATACTCTTAAACACCTGCGCCATACGTGACAATGCCGAGCGCAAAATCCACGAAAGACTCACCCATTTGAAGTATTACAAAAAACGCAATAAAGATTTGGTCGTGGGGCTTTTGGGCTGTATGGCGGAACGCTTGCGCGGCGATCTTCTCGGCGAAAAAAATCTTGTGGACTTGGTTGTCGGACCCGATGAGTACCGCCGTGTACCCGAATTGGTGGAGAATGCTCTTGCCGGTGATCAAGGCATTGCCGTCAAATTATCTCGCGTGGAAACCTATGACGATATCATCCCATTACGTACCGAAGGCATTGCCGCATGGGTATCCATTATGCGTGGTTGTGATAAATTCTGCACTTTCTGCGTGGTGCCATTTACTCGTGGCAGAGAGCGTTCCCGTGCTTTGGATTCCGTCGTGGATGAAGTTCGCCAACTGTGGGATAATGGATTCAAAGAAGTGACCTTACTCGGGCAAAATGTTAATTCATATAATGATGAAGAAAGTGGTTATGATTTTGCCGATTTATTAGCTGCCTGCGCAAAAGCCGTCCCCGCCATGCGTATTCGCTACACAACATCGCACCCCTATGATATGAGCGATAAACTCATAGAAACAATGGCGACATACGATAATATCTGCAAATATATTCATTTGCCAGTTCAATCAGGTTCCGACCGTATTTTGAAATTAATGAATCGCCATTATAGCGTTGAACATTATCTTGAGCGTATAGCAAAAATTCGTGAATATATGCCGAATTGTGCTTTATCCACCGATATTATTGTCGGTTTTTGTACTGAAACCGATGAAGACCATGCGCTTACAATGGAATTAATGAAACAAGTACGCTATGACGGTGCTTATATGTTTAATTATTCACCGCGCGAAAATACCAAAGCATGGAAAATGGGCGATGATGTGCCTCTTGACATCAAAACAGCCAGATTAAATGAAATTATTGCCTTGCAAAATAAAATCTCAGATGAAATAAATAAATCCGAAATCGGCAAAACATTCTCTGTCCTCGTCGAAGGTCCAAGTAAACGTAATCCGCAGGAATGGCAAGGCAGAACAGATACCAATAAAGTAGTGATTTTCCCCCATGATCTTGATGAACAACAACAAAGCGATTATGTTATCGGTGATTGCATCAATGTCATCGTCCAACGAAGTTCCAGTGCAACCTTATTCGGAGTGCGTGTATAAGCCAAACTATACTGATTCACAGCACAAGCGATGAAACAATGTAACCGCAATGGCGGTTCATGTATCATATCGGTGTTTATTTCACACATAAGGTTCATTACTATGAAAACATCTTTGTTGATTGTCGGTATTATCGCCGCTTTTTCTTCATTGTCTGCCCAACAATCATTACCCGCCGTCAATGTATCTATCTACAAAAACGGATCGGCATTTTTTACCAAAAACGGCACTGTCCCCGTTGTCAATGATACGGCATTCATTCCCGTTCCCAATGCAGTTATCGGCACATATTGGCTCACAACACCCAAAGAAAATCTTATCAAAAATATAAGCTATAAAAGTAAAAAAATCACGACAAAAATCAAAGACGGTGATGTCCGCGAATTACTCCGTGCCAATGTAGGCAAGACTGTGTCAGTGTCAATTCCAGCCACAGAAGGAAAAACACAAACCGTCACCGGTACCATTGTAGGATTCTATGAAGCGATGTCTAAAATAAAAATCAGCGACGGTTCCAAAACTCGTTTGGTCTCATTTCATGATATTGCCGATATTTCTCTCGAAGGCATCAATGATTATTTTTTACGTGACAGCATTGTCTATATGGCGCAAATAATACCCACAAAACAACTCACACAATTAGAAGTAACCGAAACATCATTGCAATCAAATATTTCGTGGATTCCATCCTATTATCTTTCCTTAAAAGATGATAAATCGGCACGATTGGAAATGAAATCACTCATCGAAAATTATAGCGGTGAAGTCTTCAATAATACCAATACGGAATTAATTGTCGGGATGCCTCAATTAGGGTTGGGATTAAACCCCGATCCGGCAACAACACAAGGATTTACTCATACCGGAAGTGGATATAATCCCGTAATGCAACAAAGTATGTATGCAAATAATAGAATGGCTAAATCAATGAATATGATAGAATCAGCGGATGCTTTATCCGTTGCGCCTACCTCTACTTTTGCAGCAACAACAGAAACCGGCGATGATTTATTTATCTACAAATTGGGAAAAATTTCTCTTCCCAAACAATCAAAAGCAAGTTTTCCTGTATTTGCCTCTACCCTTTCCTATAAAGACCTGCATGAATGTGTAATCGGAGATATTACCAATTTTGAAAACATGAAATATATTCAGCCCAATGACAATGTGCATGATGTGTTTCATTCTATCGAAATTACTAATTCCACAGAATATCCTTTAACATCCGGCACTATTATGGTAACCGATAAAGATGGTCGTTTCACAGCCCAAGATCAATTAAAATATGTACCCAAAAATGCCAAAGGTATCATTCGCCTCACAAAAGAAATCAATATTTCCGTCAAAAACAGCGAAGAAGAAATTGAACGCTATGACAATGTAAAAAAAATCAATAAAGTTTCGCTAAATAAAGTAAAAATACGTGGCACCATCACTATTAACAATTATGATCAAGACTCAAAAACAATTACATTGAAAAAAAATATTAATGGTACAATTACCGTTGCCAATGATGGTAAAGTCACTAAAGTAAGTCAGTACTATGGCAATAATCCCATGAGCAATGTAACATGGGAAATAACAGTTGCTTCCGGTGCAAAAAAAGAAATTGTCTATGAATATGAAACATTATTCTTCCCATAATATTCACAGCATTTGAATATCGCATATCCCCTTGTATAAATTGCATATAAGGGGATTTTTTTTAAGGATTACTCTATGTCTTCACCTTCTATCATTTTGGAAACGGAGCATTTGCTGATGCGTCCCTTTGTGGATGATGATAAAGAACATTATATTGCGATGATGCCCCATCATGATGTGCACACATGGCTTGGCAATAGAGCATTACCTCCTCACGAGCGCATCCTTACTTTAATGAATTACTTCAATCATCAGTATGATATTCATGAATATGGTGTTTCTGCAATTATAGCCAAATCAACAGGTCATCGTATTGGCGCTATGCAGGTGCATTATATTGTGAACCTATGCAATCCATCGAATATCTTTATGCATTTCATCCTGATTTTTGGGGGAATGGTTATGCGAAAGAAATAGGCAAAGCATATCTATCCTCTTTTGCGGAGCATCATCGCTCGTTATGTTCTCTCATCGCACTTATATATCCCGATAATGTACGCTCTATACATGTCATTGATGCTTTGGGCTTTACACACTGCGGACAAAAAGAAGTATTTGGCAGTTCATTACATTATTATGAAAAATCATGGTACGTTCACTATTTTTCTCATGAATTAGTTTTACTTACTTTGTATATTTGCGCTATTGAGTTCACTAATGATGATGTATATGATATCTAGAACCGCAATTTTTCTCATGTTTGTCTCTTTTTTTTCCACTTATGCGCAAAAGACAATAATCCCCAAATCGGTTATTGATACCACTTCGGGTGAGAATAGAGCACCTGCATTTTCAGATAAAGTTCAAACTATCGACACCATTGCCATTGAAGCAGTACGCTTACCCCAAGACCGATCATGGCTTGAGGCGACCAAGGGAACATATCTCTATGCCGGTAAAAAGACGGAAGTTATTACTATAAAAGACAAAGAAGCGGCAATTACGGAAAAATACGGGAGACAAATATTTGCTAAAATACCCGGAGTCTTTGTCTATGATATGGACGGCACGGGAAATCAGGTAAATATTGCAACACGCGGATTAGATCCTCATCGCGGTTGGGAATTTAATATCCGCAAAGATGGTATCATCACAAATTCCGATATGTATGGTTACCCTGCAAGTCATTATAATATCCCGATGGAAGCAGTCGAACGTATTGAACTTGTTCGTGGAACCGGCTCATTACAATATGGCGCACAATTTGGCGGAATGCTCAATTACATAAGCAAACAACCCGATACCACGACATCATTATTTTTTGAAAGTATCAATACCGTAGGTTCGTATGGATTGGTCAGCACCTACAGTGGCGCATCGGGAAAAATCGGCGCCATACGTTATAGTGCATGGATGAACAAAAAATGGCTCGGTGGCTATCGTAATAATGCTGATTCCGAATATGGTGCTGAGGCGGTCACACTTTTTTACGATATCTCACCCGCAATGACACTCAAAGCCGAATGGACCCATTCCAACTATCTCATTCATTTGGCTGGTCCGCTGACGGACAGTATGTTCGCTGTCAATCCTCAAATGGCAACACGTTCACGAAATTACTATAATCCCGATATTCATGTTCCTTCGCTCTCACTGCTATGGAATATAGCCCCTCAAACGACAGTTCATTGCACGCTCTCCGGTATTATTGGCGATAGAAATAGTGTGATGTTCGACAGACCCGCAACCATAGCCGATACCATCGTCGCTTCTACCCTACAATTCAATAATCGCCAAGTGGATATTGACCGCTTTAATAGCTATACTGCCGAAATACGCTTATTACAAACATATTCTCTTTTCGCTGCCGACCACACCTTGACAGCAGGAATGCAATATTTGAATAATGACTTACATCGTCGTCAGCAAGGCAAAGGCACAACGGGTTCTGACTTTGATCTTACCCTTGTTTCACCCGTGTGGGGCAGAGATTTACATTTTACGACTCAAAATATTGCCATATTTATAGAAAATCGCTGGATGATAACCGAACGCTTTTCACTCAATACGGGCATACGCTTTGAGACAGGGCAAAGTGAAATGACCGGCATTATTTCGTATTATTCTCCATCGGAATTACCAACGACTATAGAACGTTCATTTCCTTTAATTGGCATAAATGCTCTCTATTCTCTCACAGATGCCATAACATTCTATGGTGGATATTCTCGCGCATATCGTCCCGTCATTCTCAAAGATATTATTCCCGCTTCAGTCTTCGAATTCTCCGATAAAAACTTACGTGATGCCGATGGATTTAATGCGGAAATAGGATTCAGAGGACATAATGATTTTCTGCAATGGGATATTTCCGGTTTTTATCTTCGCTATAATAATCGTCTCGGCATTCTGGCACAAACAGCAAATGATGGCACACTGACATTATTGCGCACCAATATTGGCAATGCTGTCACGGCAGGATTGGAAGTATTTTTACAAGCTGACTTTGTACTGAATTCCGATATGCTGTTTTCAGTCTTTACCTCAACATCATACATGGATGCCTACTACAGCGATGCAAAAATACGTTCGGGCAATACGAATATCTCTCTTGATGGCAATGCCGTAGAAAGTGTGCCCGCATGGATTAGCAGAAATGGATGCACTTTAAGATATTCACATTTCTCCTTATCACTGCTTTCCAATTATACAGCAGAAAGTTTCGCTGACCCGTTGAATAATGTTATACCTAATCAAAGTGGTTCTGTCGGTTTAGTGCCTGCATATCATATCATGGATATGTCAATAGGATGGAAAATCAGCAAAAACATAAAAATACTGTGTAATGTGAATAATATGTTCGACACTCACTATTTTACCAAAAGACCTCAATTTTATCCCGGTCCGGGAATCTGGCCCTCCGACGGAAGAACAATATCAAGCACTATCGCAATTACCCCATAATCACCATCTCTTCTCTAAAAAACATTATCGGGACAAGATACAACACCTATTCGACAACAATAATCAAACATAATAAAACCATAATAATGCTCTCATGTACCATGAAAAGTCTTTTGGTCATCATCGGTGAATTTGTACATGCAAGAGAAAGAGAAAAATCCTTATTCCCAAGACAAAACAATATCAAAGCAGGAGAAATAACAAGTAAAGTAGCAATCAAATGTGGTAAAGTAGCAATCATGAGCATTGAAGTAGCAATTAAATGAGGTGAAGTTGCAATCAAATGTGGTAAAGTAGCAATCATGAGCATTGAAGTAGCAATTAAATGAGGTGAAGTTGCAATCAAA
>DDTD01000039.1 GCA_002344005.1 Ignavibacteria bacterium UBA2373
CCTGTTGCTTTATCATACAAGCTGATTACGACACTATACATACCGTCCGCCGGAACTTTATCTCCTTCGCGGAGGACTCCCTGATAGGACATTTGGCGGGGCACACCACCAACTTGCGCATAGGAATGAATGGGCAAACAAGTGAAAAATCCGGCAGCAAGTCCGCCGAGAACATAATAACGAATTGGTTTCATGAACACCTCATGATTTATAATGAAAAAAAGGAGAATCGTGTTTTTATCAAGAAGAAAGTATGTGTATTAAGGTGGGCGACACATTGAGTCGGATAAAGAAGAGAAAAAACTACATTGTAGCTGTGATTTTTTGTCATCATACCGTTACAAGGTCTATTGATTAGTTTTGACACACAAAAATAAAGTAATCTGTTGATTGATTTGATTTTTATTATACACGATGATGCAAGTTGCTGTTGCTTTTCTTGTTTTTTTCTTTACTGCCTATAGTTTTCCATTTATGGATAAGGTCGGCTTATAAGCGTACAATAAAGCGTAGCGTACTGCCTTGCTCTGCTTCGCTACTGCCTGTTTTTACTCCACAACTACGCTATTCTTTCTGATAGCTATGGACTGAATATTACCTTCTCTGTTCTTTAGCTCATTTTCTGTTCTCGTCGGCTGACTTTCTATATCCTTTGGCTCAGTATCTATGCTCGTCGGATTATCTTCTATGCTCGTCGGATTAACTTCTATGCTCGTCGGCTTAACTTCTATGCTCGTTGGATTAACTTCTATGCTCGTCGGCTTAACTTCTATGGCTTACTTTTCATCTTCCATGATGCCAGAAGTTGAAGTGCAGCGTCCAGAAGTTGAAGTGCAGCATCCAGAAGAGCATTTTTTGCCCACAGATGCCAAAAAACTACCAAAAGAAGCTAAAAAACGAGGAAAAGAACAGAACAAGCGAGGGAAAGATGAAAACAAGAAAGCTAAAGAACAGAACAAGCGAACCAAAGATGAAGAGCAAATACTAACAGCACAAGAGCAGCCATAGACAGATATTCGGATGCGTAGAACAAAAGGAAAAAAGAATAGCGGCGGAATTTTCTGATATAATCCCGCAGGGATGATATGATAATAGAAATAAAACCATCCACCCCGTCGCTTCGCGCCACCCCTCAATGAGGGGAATTTTTGAAGCGCGATAGCGCATTAATCCCGTAGGGATGACACGTTTATAGAATTTGTGTTCTATGAAAAACCATCCACCCCGTCGCTTCGCGCCACCCCTCAATGAGAACCACCCCGTCCTGCGGACACTCCTCCGGCGGATGGGATGAAATACAATAGCGGAAAATCCCGCAGGGATTCACGTTTATAGAAAAAAACATTTGATATGATGGGCGATTTCCATAAACCACTAAAGTTTATGCTAATGCTTGACGTAATTTGCCGGAAACAATATCCATAATCCATACAACAAAAGCAATCATCAATACCATAACACCGACTTCCTGCCAGCGAGCAAGACCTTGTGATTGCATTAAGAGCGTGCCGATACCTCCTCCGCCGACCATACCGATAATTGTTGCCATACGTACATTAATATCCCAACGGTAAATAGTGAAGCTGAGAAAAGGAATGACTATTTGGGGAACCATCGCAAACCATAATACTTGTAATGGATGCGCACCCGTTGCTTCAATAGCTTCGACAGGTCCGTGATTTATTGTTTCTATTTGCTCGGAATATTGTTTTACCAATGATGAAATGGTATGAACAAATAAAGCCAACATTCCGGCGAAGGGTCCTATTCCCACCCACACAGAAAAAATAATAGCCCAAATGAGTGGCTCAATACTCCGTGAAAAATTTGCCAATAATCGCACAAGTGAATAGATGGTGCGTGTCACCGGATGCTGACGCATGACATTATGGGCTGCTGCAAATGCCAAAATAAAACTGGGCGGTAAGGCTAATGCTGTTGCTAAAAAGGCAAAATACATTGTCTCGATAATTGCCGATAAAGCATCAGGGAAAATTGCCCAATGCGCACGTATGGTTACTAACCATTGTGCACTGTCAAAATCATGACCTGTCAGTGGTAAGGTGATGGGATGAAACAGTACAGTTAATGGTGACATAATATCTGCAAATATGCGGGCTGCTCCCGTTAAGCCGTCTGTTGAGAGCAAATCGAATATAGAAACTTTGGTAATAATCCAAGCGGCAACAGTAGAAGTGAGAATCAAAAGCCAGATGATGTGGTCAGTGTGCCGCCGCTGCTGAGGGGGATTGAAGGGCTGGCGCAATACACGTTTGCCGAATGAGATGCCCGTGATGGATGCGGCAAGAGCCGAAGCGAGACCAATGCCTCCGTAAACCATTGTTTCTGTGAATGTTAGTGGGGCTATTTCTTGTCCGGAGATGGCATAAGTCCATACATAGCGTGTGCCTATTGCCGCAATATACATAGCCGTAATGGCATCAATAAGGAAACAAAGCAAAGAGAGTATCATAAATTTATGTCGGTAAAAAATGATTGATTGGATAGTTCTTGAATGTCAAAAATACTGATTTTGGATTTGGTGTGATGTCGTATGGCAATAATCCGATAGTTTTGCAGTAAAGACAAGTGTTTACTCATTTATATTAACAGGTGATAGTATGGGATACATTATACCTCTACTCGTATTGATTTTTATTGTGTTTGCTTCGGTGAAGACTGTGGCGCAGGGAACTGTGGCGGTGGTGACTATGTTCGGCAAATATCGTCGTATTATGTTGCCCGGCTTAAATTTTAAAATCCCGATTATTGAAGCTATTCACAAACGTATATCCATTCAGAACAGATCTTCGGATTTGGAATTTCAGGCAATTACTTTCGATCAAGCCAATGTGTATTTTAAGGCGATGATTTTATATTCGGTATTGGGACAAAATGAAGAAACTATTAAAAATGTGGCTTTCAAGTTTATTGATGAAAAGAATTTTATGCAGGCACTTGTTCGCACGGTAGAAGGGACGGTACGTTCTTTTGTTGCCACAAAAAAACAAGTAGAAATTCTTGCCTTACGTCATGAGATTGTTTCTGAAGTAAAAATGCACTTGGATGCAAGTTTAGAATCATGGGGTTTTCATTTAATTGATTTGCAAATTAATGATATTACCTTCGATAAAGCAATTATTGAGTCTATGGCAAAAGTTGTGGCTTCGCAAAATTTGAAAGCTGCGGCAGAAAATGAAGGTCAAGCATTACTTATCACAAAAACCAAACAAGCCGAAGCAGAAGGAAATGCTATTAAAATTGCCGCCGCCGCAGAACGTGAAGCACAACAATTACGTGGTCAGGGTATAACTTTGTTCCGTGAAGAAGCAGCCAAAGGTATCAGCGTGGCAGCCAAAGAAATGACCGATGCCGGTTTGGATTCTTCACTTATTTTATTCCAAATGTGGACGGAAGCTCTTAAACATGTGGCGGAAAATGGTAAAGGTAATGTTATTTTCCTTGACGGTTCGCCCGAAGGTATGGACAAAACTATGAAGCAAATGATGGCAATGGAAATGCCGCGAAGACAAAAGAATTAATTATGCCATTATCATAGACAAAGTAAGCGGTATATCATAGCAGTGATATGCCGCTTTTTTTTATAACAATACTATTGTCGGTGACATATTGTAATGCAACATATTTTTGATGTACATTATATTCAGACTATGTTATATGTGATTGCACTGTTATTAAATGTTATGGATGTTTTGATATTCGCGATTCTAATTCTTTCTCAATTTCACTTTGTAATAATTTTGTGTTTTTAGAATTGCGTACTATAAGATAGGTGAGTATCAAAGGGAAAAAAGTGAAAAAGCCAAAACCGTTTTTTACAGCACTGTATATTGATATCCCAATGGTAAAACCAATAAGAGTTGCATCAATCATCATGTTTTTTTTTATTTCTTTTAGTTTGGCTGTAAGTTCTTGCTCACTCAATTCGGTTAAATGTTTTTCCATTATTATATGTTTTTTGTGAATAGAAATATGTTGTTGAATAGCAGTGCAACATTATATAGAAAACTATAGAGTGAACAGTACCGCTGTTTCTGTCATTACTTTATTCTTTTTGTATTATAGCATTATGTTCACCAAGATGGGGTGGTCTTTGCAGTGACGGTAGCGTATTGTCCGAATCTGATTGCTCTTGAAAAGCAATAGTGCGTATGCCTCGCATAGTGCCATCATGCAGAATATATGGCGCAGCAAGGGGTGATTCCAATGCTTCTGCCACACTGCGAATAACAGCACAGGGAATATCGGCAGCGATACAGTATTGTTCTATTATATCGGCATCCCATTCGGCAAGTACTTTTTCTAAAGCGGAATATAGAGCAGCGCTATTCTGCACTCTTGCACTATTGGTCGAAAAATCTTTGTGTTCATGTAATGATATATTGACAATGGCACATAATTTTTTGAATTGAGTATCAGAACCTATAGCAAGTAAAAATTCTTTTTTGTCTTTTGTGATAAAAATATGACCATATGGGGCAATATTCGGATGGTCTGAACCCAAGCGTTGCGGCGTATGGTGTGCAATAAGATAATTCGTTCCTTGATTGGCAAGTGCGGTAATTGCTGCGCCATAGAGCGATACCGTGACAGCGGTGCCTTTGCCGGTGATATTGCGTTGTAATAAAGCAAGTAAGAGTGCTTGTTTTAATTGATGAGCAGCCATAATATCTATGAGCGCGACAGGCATTTTTATCGGTGGTGTTTCGGGTAAACCGTTCATGCTCATAAATCCTGTCATTGCTTGCAATACCGCATCGAAACCTACGCGATTATTGTCATGACCGAAACCCGTGATGGAGCCGTAAATAATCCGTGGATTAATTGCCGATATTGTCTTATAGTCCACGCCGTATTTTTCGGCATCGCCATGTTTATAGCTTACAATAACAATATCAGCTTCGCTGCAAAGAGTATGGCATAGAGCACATTGTTCGGTATTGGTTAAATCAAGAGTTATTGATTTTTTTCCCCAATTTACTGCGGAAAAATAAGCAGAAATATCATTGTGATATTCGCCTGTGATATTCCATGACCGTGTGGTGTCACCTCCTGTATGCGGATTTTCTATTTTTATGACTTCTGCGCCAAGCTCTGCACAGAACATACCTACCGAGGGACCTGCCAGAATATTGGCAAGTTCAATAACTTTGATTCCTTGAAGGGCATTATGCAGGGAGGTCATTTTTTGGGAGATAATTGTTTTAATTCTTTATCCAGCACATTTTCCAAAGTCTTTTTTGCAGCAGTGCCGAACAGTGAAAGTTCAATAGTAATATCTGCTCTTTTATCGAAGAGTGCAATAGTGCCATTGCCCAATTTGGAGGAAATATGGAGTGTGTCGCCATGCCAGACAGCATTATCAAAAAGTGCTTGTAATTCAGAGCGAGAAAGCACTTTGAGATTGATATAGGATTTCATTTCCGTCGCCGACGCATCGGTTTCGATTGATTTTCTGATTGTAGCCATAATGAATATTGAAAACGTTTACGAAAAGCAGCGCGCTGCGTATAATAGGTAATTGCATGACGAATATGAATATTAATTTCGTCTTGATGCGATGCAAGAATATGACAATAGTGTAATTGGGGCATATATATGAGAGTAGAACCGTCGGGTAAATCTTCCTGTACGATTGTATATTTCATACGAAGCGCCAATCATGAAAAAAACATTATTGTATTTTGATTTTTGGTAAAGAGAGAGAGCTGCCTGACTCTGCCGATTGCACATTGGTCGTGTAAAATTTTCCATTGGCTGTTTGTATCTTCACGCTGCATGCAAGCGATGGCGGTAAAGTAATAAATAACTTACCGTTTATGACAGGTCTTGTTGTGATGAAAGAATTATCGGATGATTGCACTATAAGCAAGGCATTAATGGGCTTATCGCTTGCGTCCACGACTTCTGCCGTGAGTGTGACTCCGCATAGTTGCAATTGTAAATTCATGGTTTGTTGATTACCTTTTTCTGCGATTGTCACTGTGCGAGCGGGTGCTGTAAGCCCTCCGTTGAATACTCTTTCAACGACGACAATATGTTGTCCTACTGCTGCCGGAACGGAATATTTTCCCATGGAGTCCGTGATTGCCACATTGATGCCCGCATTGACGATAATACCTTTGACGGGTGCATTGCCACAGGTGATTTCTCCGCTTATTATTCCCGTTTCATCTTCAAAGGCAAGCATCCATGTTCCTAAGCGATCAAGAGAAGACACATAGACATTTTGCGATTGATCATAGACGGCATTGCCTTTGCGCACCCACATTTGTGATTCATTATCAAAAAACCAGAGCGGGCAATCCACAGGTGCTGACCCCAAAGCCGATGGAACGGGTGTGAGCATTGTGATGGTTTGATTGCTGCGCAAGCTGAGAGGGGTTCCATTCATAGTGGACACAGCAATTCTGTAGTGACCCAGCGAAGAAAAGGCTGTACGATTAAAACCACTGCTTTGCGGATCATCATTGATGCCATTGCCATCGGAAGTAAAGGTATAACCGGCATTCTGTCCATCCATAATATGTATGGCGCATTGCGCATTGGCTTTATGCTGATTTGTACCGTTCATAAATGAATTGGAATCGAATAAGAGGGTGCATCTGTTGATTTCGACGGTGTCTTTTTCCATAAAGTCAATGATGTCCACCGTTTCTGCAATGGGCAGAGCAATGGTCGCCGTCATAAAAGATGAATTTGGTATAAGTCTTTTCGTGACAGTAAAGTAGCCATTTTTCACACAAGAAACGGTAAAGCCATTTGTTTTGACATTTTGTGATTGTAATGAAAATGACCCGTCAAGTCCCGTATATGCTAATGATTTGCCGATAACTACCGTCACATTGTGGAGAGGTTTGCCATTATTGTCCGTTACAATTCCCATAAGTGTTATGGTTTGTGTGGTTTTATCGGTGATGCGTGCGGGAACGCTTAATGGTTCGCTACCGCAAGCGATACTGCCCAAAGTAAGAGCACAACACAGAAAAAAGCGTATCAGAACAGACATAAGTATCATCCTCAAGAAAAAATGTAGGGAAAATTACATATTGTTGGTCATTTATCCATCATTTTATGGTGAAAATAATGAGAAAATGATTGCAATTCGTCCAAATATCCGAATTTTGCACATACTATTACGAGAATATCATGGCGGACATACAAGAACAATTTGTGGTGACGGCGCGGAAATGGCGACCAATGCAATTTCATGAAATGGTGGGGCAAGACCATGTTGCGACTACTTTACGCAATGCCGTGACTGGCGGGCGTGTCCACCATGCGTATCTTTTTACCGGACCGCGCGGTGTCGGTAAAACGACAACGGCTCGCTTACTTGCCAAATCATTGAATTGTTTTCAGCCCGCACCCGATGGCGAACCCTGCAATATATGTGATTCGTGCAAAGATATTGTTGATGGCAGATCTCTGGATGTGGTTGAAATTGACGGCGCATCTAATAATAGTGTGGATGATGTGAGAAAATTGCGTGATAATGCCAAATATCCGCCTATTCACGGTAAATACAAAGTCTATATTATTGATGAAGTCCACATGCTGTCCACTTCGGCATTTAATGCTTTATTAAAAACATTGGAAGAGCCGCCCCCGCATCTATTATTTATTTTTGCTACCACAGAAGTACATAAAGTTCCGGCGACCATTCTCAGCCGTTGTCAGCGTTTCGATTTTCGTCGTATGGATATTGATACCATCGTCAAACAATTAGAAAAAATTGCTGCCGGTGAGGGAATTATTATTGATAAAGAATCCTTACTTGCCATTGCGAAAAAAGCAGACGGTTCGATGCGTGATTCGCAAAGTATTTTTGATCAGGTAGTGGCATTTTGCGGTAAAGATGTGCGATCTGATGCCGTGCATAATGCTTTGCATTTAATTGATGAAGAATTTTTCTTTTCCATTACTCATGCTATTTATCATAGGGATGTGGCAACGATGTTTCGGCTTGCACAAATGGTCAATGAAAAAGGGTATGAAGTGCAAGAATGTTTGAATGGCTTATTGGAACATTTGCGTAATATGTTGTCTGTGTTAGCCACCGGAAGCACAAAACTTATTGAATCGGCAACGGTATATTTAGACCGATATGAAAGGGAAGCAGTCCATTTTTCACAGCCCGATATTATTCGATTAATGACATTGGTGACTACGACACAACAAGAAATTAGGTTTTCCACACAACCGCGCTTCCGATTTGAACTTATGCTCTCACAAATGGCAATGATGGACAGCACGGTATTACTTTCTGAATTACTTGAAGAATTAAAAAAAAACACTCATCATAATGCCGACACCGTTCCAATAGCAGAGCGACAAACAGTAAAAGAACATACACCGCCGAAATATAGTGCCGCTGCAATTGCTTCTCCCGTCCAAACAGGGCATATTAACGCGGCAAAGGAAATTGTGCCGACTCCGATATTAAAAAAAGTAACGGCAGAAACTATTCAACAACAATGGACTACATTTGTTGATACAATAAAAGATGCCGGTGTGAAAATGTTATTTCAATTTCAGCATAAAGATATTTTGATGACATTTGCCGATGATTCTATTACTTTGGTGCCTAAACAAAGATTGGCTTATACGACTTTGGAAAAATATGTGCCATCACTCGAAGAACAAGTACGTGATTTTTATGAACAAAGCATAAAAATAATTCTGATGAGTAATGATGCTCATAAAGAACAAGAAATGTTTGCAATACCTGATAGTGCAATATATACGGATACTGCAAAAAATACCACTTTTGTTGCCGAACCTAAACCTACGCTTTCTGCCACAGAAAAATTATCTTCTTTATTGGCAGATAAAAGTAATGAAAAACCGCAAAAAGTACAAAGAGAATATCATCCATTAGAACAAGCTGCCGTGTCACTCTTCGGAGCAAGGGAAGTACCTGTATAATGTGTGGCTGTATATTAATGTGAGATTTTTACTTTTCTCTTATAATTCAGTATTTTAGTTGAAGAAATCCCACTACAAAAAAGTCCCTTACGTCGGAACGCAAGGGACTTTTTATGATGAAGTATATAGTACTTAGATTTTATACTTTTCCATGTTTCCGCGAGAAGAGGAAATACTTTTCAAAGGCAATTTTTGCCCAATGAGCTTCCGGTCCGGGAATAATATATTCATGTTCACGAGGCGACACCATGTGGTCACCTACAATCATCATACCCATATTTCCGGTGTCCATAATACAATAAGCATTAATATCCTCAAATGCTTGTTCTACTTGCGGCAATCCTTTGATGTCTGCTATAATATTTTTCACGGCTGTTTTTGCCATTTGTTCTGTCGGATACCCTGTTTTTGGCACACCGCAAGGAACGGGAGTTTCCCCCGGTGGAGCAATATGCACGGCAACACCTGCTGCAAAAATATTAGGGAATATATGATGCCGATAACCTTTGTCCGTGACGATAAACCCTTTATCATTGGCTAATTGCGGCGTATTTCGCACAGCATCTATACCAAGAAAACGAGGCATAATCATCGTGAATTTTGACGGTAAAAATTCACCATTTTCTAATTCTACGCCATCTGCCCGTACTTCTTTAATGGAAGCATTAAGATGTGCTTGAATATGATAATGTTTGAAAAACCATTCACACATTTGTTGTGCATTACCAAATCCATTTATTCCAAAATGCGCAAGAAATGGTTCTGCTGTGGAATATGTTAATGAGCAAGTTTTATCAAGAGAATTTTTGGCGAGCTGATAACGCACATTAAATAAAAATTCATAAGCTGCACCAAAACATGCCGCACCTTGAGCCGATGCAATAACAACCGGTCCCGGGTCGGCAAGAAAACGCTGCCATGCTTCACGCGTGCGTTGTGCCGGATTTAAACCAACAATAGAATAGGAATGTTCGCGCAAACCCGGTATATAATCATAATCTACTTTCGGTCCTGTGGCTATAATCAGGTAATCATAACTCACAATGCCATTGTGACGAGTGATAACGCCATTATTGGGCGGATCGAACAAATCTACTTCGTCTTCAATAAATTTAATCGAGTGTTTGCTGTATTGATGGCGCACATCAAAGGTAATGTCTTTTTCATCGCGCAAACCAAAAGGATACCATATAAGTGATGGGAAAAACAAGAACTTATGTGTATTGGCAATCACGGTAATATCATGATTGTCACCCACCAATTCCTTTAACTCTAAAGCAGCGGTATAGCCGCCGAAATTTGTTCCAACGATAACAATATGCTTGCGTGCCATGAGATACTCCCGTATGGAAAGTGTGAAACATAATACAAATATACAACATTTAAGACAAAGTTGTCTTTTATCTTTAATGTTGAATCATAAAAACAGAGAGGCATTGACAAAAAGCATCCATTCCGGTAATTTGATTGGCGATATTGCAGAGCAATTGGAAATACATTGGAATGCCAAAGGGAAAGTGACGCAAGTAAAGGATAATAGCACTAATCCGCCAAAAATCATTAGTTTTGACTATGATGCTCATGGCAATAGAGTGAAAAAAACGGTGGATCTTGGTTCAACAAATTGTGCGGACAATAGCGTGACCTATTATATCTATAGCGAAAAAGGTACGGTGGTGGCAACATATAAGCGTAAAGGTTGCTTTGAAACGGCAATGCCTATTATATTGTCAGACCATACTATCCAATCAAATCAAAGGATGGGCTTACGTATATATCCGCAAACGGGCACTATCGTACCATTAGATAATGTGGCGCACTATAATACGCAAGGATATAGTTCCCGCGAGATATTCCGCAAGCATAGCGATCATCTTGGCAATCTTCGTGCGGTGATAAGCGATGCGAAATGGAACAAAGCAAAAACGGAGAAATCGAATGCTAAAAAATAATTGGATAAAGTTGCTATTAACCATAATAATAGCTTACACTTTTCTTTCTGTAATTTTTTTATATTTTAACACTGATAATACTCCTAAAAAGGCGGTTGATATCAGAGTTGTTATTCCCCCCGAGCTATTGGGTGGTAAGGCACTTTCTATAGGCGACAGCTTTGAAAAAGTTGAAAAAGTTGAAAAATTACGTGAACTACGTTATGAAGCTGGTCGGGATTTTTGGGGACGAAAACAATATCTTAAAGGGGGATATGAAGGAATTGACACTAAATATATTCAGAATGCTTTTTTTAATAGTGGTAATGAACTCTTGTCAATAGAAATATTGGTGAATAATACACAGAAATTACCAAAATCCAAACTTTTTGTGAAGACTGTGGAAACATTAGAACGATATTATGGTGAAGATTATGAGATATTTGGTCATTTATATGATAGCAGTGTCTATATTCGACTTGAATGGAAGTTGTCTAAACACACGAGTGTAGAATATGGTTGTGACTTATTAGATTCCAATTTAAGGTTTCGGGAGTATGCTTTCATCAATAATGTTGTACGTTATAATTTTCCTTCTACGTATCCTGATACTGTTGGCAAAAGCATAGTTATGGATTTGTTACGAGGCAATAAAACGGTAAAAAAATCACCATAAGTAAAGTATCTGTAGGTTTAGGCGGTGATAAGCGATGCTATTTGGAACAAAGCAAAAAAGGAGAAATCGAATGCTAAAAAATAATTGGATAAAGCTAATATTGACGATGGGAATAGCGTTGTTTTCCCTTATAGTAATTGTTATGTTCCATAAAAACTCGAAAAAACAAAACCGCAGTAAACAGAAGGTAGAGAAAAGGCTTGTTAATTGCAGTGCGGTCGGCTTTGATATTTTTTCAAATTAAAGATTTATTTACAATGGACAATAAATACAATATTGAAAACGTGAGTGAAACAGTTAATTATTATGACAAAAAGTCATTTCCACTAAGAGAGGCATTATTCCAAAAAATAAAGAGTGTTGTTAAATGAAAACTAAATTTGTTACTTTTATCTGTATATTCTTACTTTCGATT
>DDTD01000062.1 GCA_002344005.1 Ignavibacteria bacterium UBA2373
GATCTATACAAGAAAATATACTTATACCAAAATCCGAGTTGCAGGATTCTTTGTCAAGTATTTTTGTGCAAAATGGTGCAAAATTATATAATGATTTTTCTGAAAAAAATAGAACTTTAAATGGTAGAAAAACAATTGCTGAATATGAAAATTTCTTGTCGGTAGAAGTTTTTTTAGGGAAATCTGTACTCTTACATCCTTCGTATGCTTCAACATCTAACCTCAAAGATGTTACCTTCTCTGAATTCCAAATTCAAATAGGTGAAGATGAACCACGCTTCATACATGAATTAGGAACAGGATTACAAATGATAATTATTCTTACTTGGTGTTTGTTTGAGATTGACTATGGTGTGATTTTTATTGAAGAACCGGAACTGTTTATACATCCGGGACTTCAGAGACAATTAATGAATATCTATACAAGACATCCGCGAAGCGAACGATTTCTATTTTTTATTGCAACGCATTCAAATCATATTGTTGATATTGCCCAATATGAACCTGATTTGTGTTCAGTATTTATGATAAAAAAGAAAATAAAAGATGATAAACCCTGCTTTGTACTCCGAAATTTTCGTGAAGATGAAGTAATACAATCATTGGGAATAACACAATCGTCATTATTTTTGGCAAACTGCTCAATATGGGTAGAGGGTAATACAGACTGGAAATATATACGTTCTTGGTTTGAGTTGTTCTTATTGACAGAAAAAACCAAAGATCGTTTCAAAGAAGGTTTACATTATACTTTTGTTGAATATGGTGGCTCGCTCATTGATCATTGGATGTTTTCAGAAGAGCTTGAATGTGATACTGACGAAAAAGAAGAGCTTAAAAGTGTCTCTAAGGAAAGACTTAATTCGAAAAAAGTATCTCGAAAATCATTTGTGATTGCAGATAGGGGAGATAAAAATAATCGTAAGAATAATAAAAGAATAAAGGAGCTCAAAAAAAGAATAGGTACTGAAAATTTTTATTTAACCGAAGGGTATGAAATAGAGAATTTACTTGCAGTTGAAGTAATTGTAGATTATTTGAAAGAGAAAGGTGAAAATATTGATGATAAAGTAGTTGATAAGATTGCTGAAGGAATTAAGACACTTCCATTGGGTAGCTGTCTTGATATTGCTCTTGATATGACGAAATATGCTGAAGAATCAGGAACAATAAAGAATAAAGGAAATTTCTGTAATAAGATAACAAAAATTATTAGAGATAAAGGGCTCAAAGCAAAGCAGATTGCAGAAGAATCGAAAGCCGGCATTGATCGCAGTACTTTTGCTGACATTATTTCTGATGAGGGATGGTCTTTATGTGAGAAAATATACGAATTCATTAAACGCAATAATCCCTCGTAGAAGTTCCTAAATAAAAAAGTCCTTACTTACAAAAATAAGGACTCAGTATGCGCACCCGGAGGGACTCGAACCCCCAACCTTGTGAACCGGAATCAGACGCTCTATCCATTGAGCTACGGATGCATGATTCTTTGGCCTGCAAAAATAGCGAATATTTCCCGATTAGCGGTTGCTTGTCAGCAATTCACCGTCGCTAAGTTCAATAATACGGTCAGTTCTTTGAGCAAAGTCTTGGTCATGGGTGACAGCAATGATAGTTTGTCCATAGTCTGCTGTCAATTCGCGAAAAATGCCGAAGACTATGTCAGAATTGGTTTTATCCAAATTACCCGTCGGTTCATCGCCCATAATGATTGTCGGATTATTGATTAATGCACGTGCTATGGCTACCCGTTGTTGCTGCCCGCCGGACAAAGTATTCGCGGTCTTCAATGCTTGGTCAGCGACACCCAGTAATCGTAATTTCTCATAGGCATCATGTTCCACTTCCTTCTCGGATTTTTTACCGAGTTTTAATGCGGGTAACATCACATTTTTTAGGCAAGAAAATTCAGGTAATAAAAAATGGAACTGAAAAACAAAGCCAATATGCTCATTACGGAAATCCGATAATTGATTGAGAGTTTTTCCAGTTAATAGTGTATTGTTTATTTCGAGCGTACCTTCATAATCCGTATCCATGGTGGAAAGCACATATAATAATGTAGATTTTCCGGAACCTGATTTACCGATTAATGATAAAAATTCGCCTCTTTGTATGGTAAATGAAATATTATTCAATGCTTTGAACTTTACCGGAGTGGTAAAATATTTTACAATAGAAGAACATCGTAAGACAATATCATTCTCTTCTTTCATCATTTTCCTCGAATAATTTCTACGGGATCAATTTTTCCGGCTTTTCTTGAAGGTAAATATCCGGCAGCGGCTGTGGTCAATAATCCAAATACTAATCCTATGGCATAGTACAGCGGAGAAAAACTCATGGGTAAGCTTGTCAGATTAATAACTCCTTTTGCTTCAAAGGGTATTTTCGATATACCATACGACATCAATAAGCCGACAAGTAATCCGGCAATTGCTCCACCCAAACCCAGCGATAATGCTTGTATCATAAAAATTGCTTTCACATCACCGCCGGAAAAACCTGTTGCTTTTAAAATGGCAATATCACGCATTTTTTCATAAATAGTCATATTGAGAATATTGTAAATTCCAAAACCCGCAACAATTAACAGTGCCACAGACACAGAGTATGTGATGGTATTACGCAAAGTAAAACTCACTAAAATAGAAGCATTGGCGGTTTCCCAATCTTCTGCTTTGTAACCAAATAAATTGCTGTATAAATGGGACTTATCCTTTGCTTTATATAAATCGCGTAATTTTATATTGATGTCGGTAATAAATGATTTATCTTTTTGCAGCAATCGTTGTGCAGTATGAAGTGTAGAGTATGAACGGCTATTATCAATAGCACCAATCCCCATTTGAACAATACCGACAATGCGCAATAAAACACGTGTACCGGTAACAGTGGTAACATTAATTTTATCACCAACATTTACTTGCATGGTTTCAGCCAAACCCGAACCGATTATAATACCATTATCCGTTGTTAAGACATCATAGAGATTACCGCCTATAAGTTTATCGCCGATGCCGAATAATTTATGCTCTTCCAAAATATCAACACCTGCGATAGTTCCACCAATTTCATGCTGTCCATATTGATAAAAAACCTGCGCCGTCAGTAGTGGCGATGCACCATACACATCGGGATCTTTGCGTATATAGTCAAGCATTGTGAGAGCATTACGTAATTTTTTTTGTTCATTTTTCGGTCGTTCATGATGCACTTCAATAAGAGGAGTATTTCCCAATAAACGCTGCATCACCGAAGGTTCTCTTCGTTGAATATCACGATACATATGAATATGTGGCGTGGCACTTAACGTCAAATCTTCGAGTAAATTATTAATTCCATTCATCATACCAATCATTGCAATAAAAACAGAAATACCAAAGGTAACGCCGAGTGCGGCAATGAATGTTTGTTTTTTTCTTGACATCAAATGCACGAAAGCAATCTGAGAAGCTAAAGTATATTGCGTCATGGCTTTACAATAAGCGTTGATGAATGAATACCGGAGAGTACTTCCACATAATCAAAATTCTGTGCGCCGATTTTTATATGTTTTGTTACTTTTTCACCATTATTATCAATAATAACCGAATCTTTTCCTTGCAGATACGATCGAGGTATTGTTAATGCTTTCGGATTAGACCGAATAATAATATTGGCTTCTGCACTGAGAGCCACTATTCCTGTGGGGGGCGATGTGATAAATTCGGCATCTACCCGTATTGTTTGATTTTGTTTTTGGAGTATCGGGTAAATTTTTGTGATGACAGCATCGAATATTTTTCCATTATAGGAATCTAATGAGATTGCTACTTTTTGTCCTATGGCAATTTTCCCGACATCATTTTCATCTACATATAATTGTGCATAAATATGGGAACGAGAACCGAGTAAAGCAATAGCATCATTTTTTCGTACCGATTCGCCGCGTTTTTTATACAGTTCATATATCATACCATCAATATCGCTGATAATTCTGACATTATATTTATCTTTTTGTGCTGTTATTTTTTGTACTTTGACAGCATCCATTTCATTGCGTAAGCGTTGTTGTGTTTGCTCAAAACGTTGTTTTGACATTTCATATTCTTTTTTTGATGTTGTGAATCTGAGAGACACTTTTTCATATTCGGCACTTGAGATTACTTTTTCGGCAAACAGACGCGAATATCGGGCATAATTCACAGAATCATCAGTCATTTTGGTGCGTGCATTGCTCATGGCATTGCGTAGTTCTTGTAAAATGGGTGAAGCCGGAGAGGCATTGAGTAATGCTAAGGCATAGCTTTGTTCGCTGGCAGCCAGTTTAGCATTTTGTACATCATTATCCAAATCGCAAAGAACATCACCTTTGGTGATAGTATCGCCTTCATTTTTGTGGACTGCGGTAATAATCCCGTCTTGTTGAGCATAGACTTTATATTCATCGTATGGCGCAATATAGCCGGTAGCATAGACAGCTTCAACAACAGAACGTATTTCGGGATGGATTGTCGTGGAGTCCTTGCGGCATGCAACAAAAAGGAAACTGACACTTATAATGGCGAGTATATACTTCATAGAGATTCGTCGTGTAAAGTTAGATTGAACGGTAAAATTGCACTTTTTTTTAACAAATTCCAATGATATTCGCTGTATTTGGCAAAGAATAGCCGAATTTTTCTTCTAAGATTTCATTTCTTTGTCTATTTCGACCTATTTTTGCGAAGAACAGATTTACGATTACCTATGCGATATTTGATACTATGTGTCATAGTGGTGTTGATGACAGCGGAAACTGCTTTATTCTCACAGGAAGTTTTCACGAACAAAGGCAATAGTGACACAACATTTCTTCATCGTTCACTTCATGATGGGCGATTGGTGTTTCGACCTTTGACAGCGAATCCTTTTGAAGGACGTGTCGGCACTATGTATCAAGCCGATGACAACAAATTGCGTTTGGATATCGGCAATAGCATTGATTTATTCAGGCTTACGGATGATGTATGGATTGGTGCGGACTTCTATACTTATACACGATTGCGCAGTGAGGGCAATTTCAAATTTCCGGTGGAAACGTCCGATTATTTCTTTGGGATAAATGCTTCGACGCTTCCATTGCGGTTTGGTAAAATTCCGCATCCTTTCGCTTTTCGTTTACGGTTGGCACATATTTCTTCTCATCTTGTGGATGGTTTGGCAGACAATACGGGAAGGTTAAACCCACAGCCATTTGTATATAGTCGTGAATTTGCCGATTTTACCGCAGCATTATGTATGCGATGGTGGCGACCATATATCGGTATTAACTATGTATGGGCAACCCAGCCGCGTTCAGCCGAACGTTTTATTCCGTCAGCGGGTTTTGATTTTGAGCATCCCATTACGGCAAAAATGTACATCCATGGCGGTATAGATTGTAAAGCCGTTGGCGTGAATGGTGTCTATGAAGGACAAATTTCGGGACAAACAGGATTTTTGTTTTACAATGATAATAGTACTGCTACGGCAATCAATGCATATTGGTTTAGCGGGCGGAGTATTCATGGTATGTTTTTTACACAAAGAGATGCATATTTGGCAATTGGATTTCAAGTAATATTTTAGAAATTTTGACAGATTTTTTCATACTATGGCAGATCAATCTCAATTTACATATACGCTTCAAGTTGCACCTTTGACCGGAGCTGTGATAACAACTCTTGCAAAGCATTATCCCGAAGCGGATATCCGTTGCCGTGAACATGATAAAATTATTATCATTCAAAATCGTGACTTGCCAGCCGATATTCTTGATAGTATTCGTTTGGATTTATTATTTTATGATCGTAATCCCACATTGCCATTAGAAAATTTATGTTCTAATCTCCATAATTATATTCCTAAGAATGAATCACAAAAGGAGATGTTATTATATGCAGAAAAGTTAATTACATTTAATGATGACAGCGTTGGCGCAGGTTTATATATTTATGGTGAAGCAGGCATAGGGAAAAGCCATATTTCAGTTGGAGTCAGTAAACAATTTATGAAACGCGGCTTGCAATCCAATTTTCAATTTGCCGACAGATTTACACTTAGCACAAGCACGAATTTACAACCCGGTCAGGTGTGGATTATTGATGATATGAATAGCGGTTATCATTTATCTTCTCGATTATTTAAACAAGTGGTGCTCAATGCTCATGAGCGTGGCGGCAGAGTATTTGTGACAAGTAATAAAGATTATGATGAATTAATGACGGAAATGTTTGTCGGTGACAGTAAAGCTAATCGTATGCGCTATGAAGATCGTACCAAAGGTATGTTTAAAATATTGCATGTTGTCGGCAACAGCCATCGCCAAGCCAATGCATGGTATTTATCATAATAAGGAATCAGATGAATGATTGAATGTACGGTAACGGTAAAAAATAGAGCAGGATTGCACACAAGACCTGCCGCGATGTTAGTAAAATTATCAGCAAAATACAGCTCAGACATATATTTAGAACGTGACGGCATGAATATTAATGCTAAAAGTATTATCGGTGTTATGACACTTGCCGCAGAACAAGGTGCCACACTGACATTACGAATCTCAGGCAATGATGAAATGGCTGCACAAAAAGAGATTATTGAATTTTTTCAGCAGGGATTCGGTGAATTGTAGGGGAATACGATTCATTATGCCAATGCTTATATGAACAATTTTTTACACCATTTGTCCGAATGTTAAGAGATTATTGTCCGGATCAAGAATCGAAAATTCTTTAGTACCCCACTGTTTTACCGCTAAGTGACCGGAAGGATGTATAGGAATACCGTTTTGAAGAAAATCATCGTAGAGAGTATCAATATCATCAGTACGTATATAGACTTGCCCATCATTTTCCAAAGGATTTAATGTAGGATGTTCAAAAAAGTGGATTTGAATATTATCCTTAGCCACCATTAAATATGAATTATTCTCTCTGTAGCCATATTCCTGAAATGATAATAATTTTATATAGAAATCTTTTGTAATTTCTTTTCGACGCATCGGTAATTTAGGATGAATATCTGTAAGCATCGTTATTCCTTATATATACAATGAGTTTGTGTAAGTGTAAATCTCATATGCTTATAATCATAGACATATGAATAGTAAAATAGATGGTATAGATGTCACATTATAGACCAAATTGTGAAAGATGATGGTCAAGATGTTTGTAAAATAAATTATTCCATTCAGTACCTGACATTGTCCCAAAAGAAAAATTCTCTTTTCCATCAAAATATTGATAACCAAGTTGCTGAGACTTTTTTATGTTTTCAATAAGTTTAATTTTTTCTTGTTCAAAGTTTTTTTGACCAACCATAACAAATTCGGGAGCTGTTCTGCTGTTCTTTGAATATGGTTTCTCGTTTACAACAATGTTTTTTACAAAAGTTTTTAGAATAAAACGCATTAAAGGATTGGGTCGCTTGAACTTTTCTGTATGAAAGACAAACTCATAGGTCACATTGCAATGTGCCAACATTTGATCGGCACTCATTGTACCCCAAAGCGGTGTGTTATGCGGTTGCAAGGAGTTAATGCGAGTAATAATTTCCTCTGTCACTTCTTGACTAAAAATGTTTTTTACCATTACAATCTTTTATTTATTGTGATATAAAAATATATTCTGTTTGAATATTGTTGTGAAAATATATTTGACCTATGAGATTCTGATTGAACATTTACGATTGAGAAAAAATCATAGGTTGTATGTCTTTGTTTTTATTGCTATTTAGTTGTTTTTCCACCCATTGCAGTAAAAACACTGTCAACGGGTTCCCATAATTCTATCTTATTCCCTTCGGCATCCATTATATGAACAAATTTCCCATAGTCATATTCCTCGATTTCATCAAGAATAGTAGCACCATTTTCTTTTAACTTCTGTACTAAGGATTCAATATGTTGAACCCTGTAATTAATCATAAATTCTTTTTTTGAAGGTGCAAAGTATGTAGTGTCTCGGTTAAAAGGACTCCATTGTGCATAATTGATTTCATCGGGCTTATGTGCATTGCGGTACTCAAAGGTCGAACCCCACTGATTCACTTCAAGTCCCAGATTATGTGCATACCATTCCTTTAAGGTTTCCGGATTTTCGGCAAAAAAGAAAATACCGCCAATACCTGTTACTTTGGGTATTGCTTCATTCGACGTATTATTAAGTTCTTCACTCATAGTTCATTTGTCATTGTAATCAAATAATGGAAGCATATACTTGTGATTTTCATCCCTCATGTTTTTTTAACAAACAAGAGAATCAACAATCCGTAGGGCGAACTTACTACTTTTTTTTCATATCGCAAACATTACAATACACTATTCTATGCCTACAATGAAACTTGATGCTACAATGGCACTTGAAATGTTAAATTTTGTTGAAACATCTCGGTGTTTTGATACAATCGTACAAAAAAAGTGTTATTGCATGTATAAATTAAGGGAAAAATATGAAAACTGTATATGCACTGATTTGGAAATCATTCGAGAGTGATGAAACTTTTGACCAAGAGACATTTCAATCGCGTATTCCGCAACTTATGGAGTGGTTACAATCGCTCCGGCGTGATGGTCATCTTGTTGCCTGCGGTGGCGGTGGTTTTGAAAATCACAGCGGCGGACTTACCCTTATCACTGCCGACTCACCGGAACATGCCATAGAGTTAAGCAGTGGTAGCCCTATGAATGAAATTGGACATACCGAGTTATTGGTATGGGATGTTTTCTTTGCGGATTTGCAGTATTCAGAACATAGTTCGCGCTTACAATAATAGGGTTGAATTATGAAGTATGAACATTGTATCATCACCGACAGCGATCACATTCGTTATATTGTCTTGCCCTTAGATGAGTATCGCCGCCTCTGTGGTCTATTGCATCTTGAAAATTCCTCTGATACAGATACTCCTGATATTCAACAAAAACCTGACACTGATACGCTTCCTTTCACACCCATCACCATACTGTAAACCTACTGTATCGCAGAGACAAATGTTAAATTTTATTTGACAATTTGGAAAGTATTTGACAATATGTTAAATTTGTAATAGTTCTTGTGAACATAAGTTGCTTTAATGCTTCCGTAGAGTATTTGGTATGGTGAGGACATATTGCTGCGCTAATGACGTGGTGAGTGAACTCTTCATAACATTACCAAATTGAAAAATTCGGTTGATTATTTTTGTAACATAGTGCCGTCAAATCCGGTACACACTTTTTTTATTCATTTTCATTGTAAGGAGTTATGTATGTCTCGTCCGGTTCATTTCGAAATTTTTGCAGATGACACACAGCGTGCCGCAAATTTTTTCAGTTCTGTTTTTGGTTGGCAAATCAATAGTTGGGGTGAAGGCGATGCTTATCTTATGTGCAGTACTTCGGCATCCGAAGGCGATATGGGAATTGACGGAGCCATTGCAAAGCGCGATACAAATTATCCGCAAGCGGTAATCAATGCCATTGATGTTGCTTCTGTTGATGAGTATTGTGAGAAAATAATTGCCGCGGGTGGTACAATAACCGTTCCGAAAATGGCTGTTCCTACCATGGGGTGGGTAGCATATTTTACCGATACAGAAGGTAATACACACGGTTTGTGGCAAACAGATCCCAATGCTGCATAAGTGAACTTGGAGTTAAGTCCGGAACTCTCCGTTTCGGACTTTTTTTTCTTACAATTATGATAAAAAGAATAGCATGCGTATTGAAATTCGATATGCCCTCATTATGGGTTTCATAGCTTTTTTATGGACTTTGGCTGAATATATTATTGGATTGCATACAGTCTATATTGATTTGCATCCGTATCTGACCAATATAATTCTTCCGGTACCAATATATTTTACGTATAAGACCATACATGAGAAGAAAAAAGAACAAGGCGGCATTATTTCCTATAAAACTGCATTTTTTTCCGGTTTTATGATGGCACTTATAGGCGCACCTCTTGCTCTTATAGGGCATATTATCTATGTTAAGCTTATCAATCCGATGTTTTATTTAGATATGATTGCACATGGTATGTCAAATATTGCTAATCATGCTGATAAACTAAGTGCTGAAAAAGAATTATCAGACTATTTTAGTCTGTTCTCTTATTCGGTACAAATAGTTGTCGGTGTTATTCTTGGTGGTGGTTTTTTATCGGCAATTATTGCATTGTTTATGCGAACAAAAAATTTACTCACAGTTTCTTGATTAATGTCATGATGATAAAAGGAATAGCAATTGGATCTATATATGTGGATAATTATGAAAAAGCATTACATTTTTATCGTGATATTATAGGAATGGGAAATTTTTCTCCCATGAATGACCACTCATGTTATTTGTCATTAAATGATGCTCAAGGTATATATCTGATAGGAGGTTGTACTTTTTTAGACAGACAATTGAGGCATACCGGATGTACTCTTGCACTGGAAGTGAGTTCTG
The DNA here is from genome assembly GCA_002344005.1 of Ignavibacteria bacterium UBA2373. Taxonomy (GTDB): domain Bacteria; phylum Bacteroidota; class Ignavibacteria; order Kapaibacteriales; family UBA961; genus UBA2353. Next base: position 10,442 of record DDTD01000062.1, read on the forward strand.
TTCAAGCTATGTTTATGCATTTAAAAGAACATCAGTGTGAGATTATCCATGATGAACCGATTGCAATGAATGAGGTGGATTATTGGTTTCAAGCGAAAGATACAAGCGGTAATATTATTGAATTTATAGGAAAGCAATAGTAGAGCATTTCTTGAAAATGAAGCATAGCACGAACAGATTTTGAACAAAATGTAGAAGCGGGAGCATCAGAAAAAGAACATTTCGGGGGAAATTCAGTCTGCGGGTGCTCCTTTGCTTTTAAGGTGAAAAATCTGTATATTTGTATATGTGTATTGAAATTATACAGATTTAATTGATAATATGTTTTTTTATTACTATGGAGATTACTATTGTGAGTAAAAACTTTCTTCTTGTTCTTTTGGTCGTGACGCAATCTTGTGCAGTTAAAGATTATTACCAAGTTCACAGAGTAAAAGTAGAAAATGGAATTAAGATTGATAATCAATTACTTTTTGAAGATAAGAATTGTAAAATTACCTATGATTTGTGGGGAGAAAATGGTAATGTAGGTTTTTTCATCTATAATAAGACTTCTGATGATATAGTCGTGGATCTTTCCAGAACATTTTTTATCAAAAATGGCATAGCATATCCATACTATACAATGAGAAAATTTTCAACAGAGTTATCCGGTACTTTAGGAGAATCAAAAGCTAATCTGGAAAATGTAAATTCAAAAGTAAATTTTGAAACACAATCTCACAGTTATATAGAATCCTATGATGAACCTCGTGATATTGTTGTTCCACCTCAGACACAGGTTAATATATCGAGGTATGAAATAGTCACAGATTTGTTTCGGAACTGTTCATTTTCACCTTCCGATAAAACAATGATAACGATAAATTTTTTACGTAATGATAGTCCTTTCGTTTTCTATAATAGAATTGCATATTCCACAAAAAGTAAAGATTCGGTTATTTTTGAAAATAAATTTTATGTAGAAGCTGTTTCTAATGTTCATAAATCAGATATGTATCAAACAGTTGATACAAACAAATGTGGTAAGAAGTATCGAGAGAGTATAAAGGTTTTACGAAATTTTGGACCGGATCATTTTTATATTCCTTATACTATTAAAAAATAGCGCTTTCTTCTTGCGAAAATATACTTGTAAAAATAGTGAAGAACATTTCGGGGGAAATTCAGTCTGCGGGTGCTCCTTTGCTTTTAAGGAAAGTGTTTATAAGAATAGATATTCGTTAAGTAAAAATTCCTGATAAGATAGAAAGGATACGATATTGTCAATAATTACCTTTACACACCAAGCACAGTGAAATACAAAGGCATTATCTTACGATGTGTGAGCCGTATCATATTTTTATACCATATACTTCGATAGTTCCTCATAGATATTATCATCTTTACCGATACCGCACTTTTTGCGTAAACTTAAACGATGTGATTCTACTGTTCTTTTTGATAAAAACAATGCTGCTGCTATATTCGATGAAGTAAGTTTCATAGACAAAAGTGCTGCAATTTTCAATTCCATTATTGTTAAATCAGGGAATTTTTCATGAAGATTGTACATAAAATCCTTATGGATTTCATTGAGTTGATTATGTAATTGTTGATTACTTTCAAGGGGTGTTATATTGCGCTCCACACGATCTAAAAGTTGCTTGATATGTTCTGCTCCTTCACGAATAGTGTGGGGTGCGATTTTTTTTATATCGGATTGAATATGCTGTAATAAAGTATTTTTTCTTACAAGTTCTTCGATAGTATTTTTTAGTTCACGGGACTGCTGCTCGATTGAGAGTTTCTGAAAATTGATAGTTTCTTCGAGTATTTTTTTATCTGTTTCATTTTTGATTTTTTCTATTTCTTTTTCTTTCTCCATTTCGATTAATTTACGTTCCCAACCAAATCTGTCCACTTGTTTCTTTACTTCCTCATTTTGAACTTCAATATAGAGTTGATGGTATTTTTCAATATGCTCTGCATATTCTTCCCAGCGATGCTCTTGCTTATAAAGAGTGGCGAGAAACTCATGTGTCTGGTAGAGATATAGTTTTGTGTCCAGATGAGTATAAGAATCAATGACCTCTAAAAGAATTTTTTCAGCTTTTTCACAATTATATCCCATATAATTAGGAGATGCATAAACAAGCCCAATAGTTCTATATGCGCCTGTTGCTTCTTCTTGTCTGCCATTTTTTTGCAAAATCGGCAATGACTCATGAGAATATTGAAGTGCCTGTTCATACTTTCCAAAAAGATAGTATCCATGACCAATATTACAAGCAAACAGAGCCGATTCTACTTCTTGATGCAAATATTTATAGAGTTGATATGCTTCTTTCAAGTATTCAAGTGATTGTACATGGCTACCCATTTGGCTATATGTTATGCCAAGATTACCGATAAACATAGCCATGCCATTTATCAAGCCAAGTTCTTGATGCATGGTTATGGATTTTTTTAAATATTCTATTGAGCGTTCATAATCATGTAAATCACGGTAGTTAACACCAATATTACCAAGGCATTGAGCCAAATGATGATTCATATTCAATTCTTCAAAAATAGTAATCGCTTTTTGAAAGGAAAGAAAAGAATTTTCATAATCTGAAATCCCCTTATATGCTACTCCAAGATTACTTAGTACTGTAGCCAAATCAGATTTGACATTATACTCATTATAAATAAGAATTGCTTCTAAATACAAACTAATTGCCTGATGATAATCAGCTTGTACATGATAGATCATTGCAATATTGTTTTTAATTTTCCCGATTCGTATTTTATCATTGTTTTTTTCAAATTCTAACAGTACTTTTTCAAAATATTCAAGTGCTACCGAATAATTCGAGTAGTTGTAATATATGCGTGCCATATCATGTAAACAAAGAGCACCATTATAATCTTGGTCGAGAGATTTAAAAATAGAGAGCGATTCTTCAAGATATTGCAAAGCTATTTCAAATTCACTGTTTTCTAATTTAATTATCCCGATTAGGCGTAGAATATGTGCTTGATCTTCGTGGCTCAGGTATTGTTCATATAAATCAAGAACTTGTTTCGCAATGAGATATGCTTGTTGGTATATTCCACGTTTAATATAGGACTCGCAGAGAATTCTATATGCCATTACAAGTGATTGTATATTATCATTATGCAATGTGAGATTCTCAATACACTGCCGGCTAAGTTGTTCAGCTTCTGAAAACTTAGATTCATTCATTGATTCTTTTGCGTGAATCAGCAGTTCTTCAATTTCTTTTATAGTCATACACAATGAGAGCAAAAGTGAGCAAAACGGACAAAGAGATTGATTTCGGATTCAAACATAAGAAAAAAAGTTTGAAAATTCAGTATAGTTCAGTACCCCCCATACCTAAAAACTTGTTGTAGGTTTGTATTGGAAAGTTCAAATTTGTTTTTTTCAGTTATCGGAAAGGAGTCTCAATATGAGACAAGACATTTTACCTCTATGGTTTCGTAAAGCATTCCGCTGGAATGCTAACCAATTAGCAATGTTAGTGCTAATCATAGTAAGTGGGTTTAGCACAGCTCAGATACACGCACAAACAGGATGTGCTCTATTTACAAAGTCCTTTGCAATAGATGAATCGAAATTCTATACGGGCAATGGCTTAGTCAATGTATTTGGTGATTTCACTGCGTACAGTAGAATTGGGAAACGTCTTGCCAAGGTAAAAGTGACGTTGGTAGATGCAACGAACTCATTAGTGTGTAAGCAATGTGATACAACGTGGCGCACGACAAGTGCGTTAATTATTAATGGAAGTTTAACGCCAAACCCTAATAATACAGCGTCGCCCGAAGGCAGAATACAAAACGGTTTCAACCGTAATGGATATAATGATGTTTATGAGAAAGGAAGTAAGTTCTCGGATTATAGCATCAGTTGGGGTTCATTGGATACGGCAAGTAGAAATCCAATTATGAATGAAAACCCTTTTGCTTTAGATATGAATATACAATTCGATTCACCCACTGATAGTATGTATTCGAATATCCGATTTTCGCTGAATTATGAATTCACTGATATTGATGGAAATCGTTGTGATACCACCATTGGTTATGCAGTCAGCACTGTGTATGTAGAGGCACCTTTTAACTCAGTATATATAGAGCAACCCGTGCAGGGTGTTAAAGTAAAAAGCGGATCTAATCCTCCATCTGCTGTGAAGAATCTCATTGTGCTAAATCCTCTTGAAAACAGCGACAATAAGTTCATGATGAAGTTTGCATGGCGTATTTCTGATATGAAGATAGATCAAATGGTGATTGATAATACAATACTCGGCGACCCTAAACTCTACGTTACAAAAGCAGTTGTGATGAAAAATAATATTGCTGTGGATTACATACCGGATTCAACAGGAAAGATTACTATACCAGTTGATGACCTAAAACTTAGTCCATGGGATAGAAAAATTGACACAAATACATTTGGTACTTTTGCAACAGAATTTCAATGTGAGAAGTGGACGGCTGAAACTCCGGATGCGCTTAATTCGACTATCTCTTTTCAATACACACCAAACCATGTCAGTAAAAAGACATTCTCAACACTCTACGAAAATTACCGCATTATCCGTTCTTCCAAGATTGGCGATAAAGGATTAAGCGAAAATACAACTGACCCCAAACCCAAGGATATTAAAGCTTTTATGCTGTCATTTGTGAATGATAATCCAACATATAGTAGTGTATATTCAATTGATATAATTCCTACCGACAAGTCAGTTAAGATACTTGGCATAGGCAATGTGAAGACATCTGATAATACTAATAATGGAATAAAAGCTATAATGGCTGTACCTCCGCCAGACGATCCTTCGGGTTGTGTAAATCCATGTTGGTTCAGAACACGTTTAAGTCCTTTGTCAAGTCCGCCTGTAGTGCAAGTATCCTATGGTCTTAATAAACCATCCAGTTGGTTGGAAAACCCTCCCTATCCGCTTCCTACGAGCACCTATCCTTATGGTCCAGCTCTTTTTGATCCATGCAATTGTGACTTAGGGGATGTTATTAAAGAAGGACCCGGAAGATGGGGATGGTGTGGCACTGAATTAAATATAAGCAGCGAAATTAGAGCTGATTTACTTACTGATTTTATAAGAAATCTTGTTGAAACAGATCCAGCTGAAAGCGATCCTGCTATACCTGATGTATTGAATCCTTCATTTAAGTTTATAGGTACTCCAACTGTGCGTCCTGCCATGTTAGGTCAAAAAAATCCTCCTATGATTCTTTTCATTTCAAATGCAGGATTAGAAGTTCCACTTGAGTTTGCAGCGCGTGATTTTAAGGGTAAAATTGTTTCTAAGGGTAGAATTACCTTGAAGAACGTTATAAGTTCAATAGATATAGATGGTGGGACTGAAGGTTTGGTAAGTAGTATTTCTCCAAATCCAGCAAATGAAGGAACGACATTAAATTTTAGTCTTGAAAACAATGCGCGTGTTGTGACAGTATCGGTTTGTGATATTCAAGGTAGCGTTATAAAATCAATTCTGACTGATTCTCCCCTTAATGCAGGCTCGCAGGCAATGTATTTCGATACGTCGTCATTAGCAAACGGGGTGTATATAGTAAAAATAGAAGTTGATGGTAAAGTACATACTACAAAGCTAAACGTAGTGCGATAGTATAACATTATCTATCAAAGTGAACGAGCTTATAGTAAATAACTCAAGTTCTGAAGTTCACTTTCTTTTTTAAAGCCAACCCGCCCTACAGAAATGCAGGGCGGTATTTTTTGAAATTGATTGCAAAAAAAAAATCATACACTCTCCACGACAAGTATCAACAGCATTTTGCCGGTGAGAGGTAGAGTCATTGAAGTACTGTCGGAAGCCGCTTTACAGTCCAAGTAAAGTGGCTTTTTTTATTCTATGAATTATTCGAAAAAAATGCCGGAAAAATATCAAGTATATATTCGATGATACAATGCAATAAAAATAAATGTCAATTAAAAAAAAACAATAACAAATATCCTTATTATTTTTAACTCACAAAATCTTGCGTTAATTCTTTTTGATGGCGTAATGAGTAAACATGGAATTTATCAGGCGGGCAATGCTCACTTTGTTGTAAACGGATACGGACAAAATGTTTAATCATTAAACGCGAGAGCCGTGACACAGAACCTTCAAGTAAATATTCCGCCACAGTGGGGTGAACAATAATTTGTACACCAAATTCGCGGGAGGCGGCGCGGAAATTACGCAACCAGCGTTCGATTGAGGCAACAATAAGCGATGGTGATTGCACACGTCCCACACCATTACATGTCGGGCAGGCATCACTTAATCGTTCCGTAATATTTTGCCGTATGCGCTGGCGAGTTATTTGCATAAGCCCTAATTGAGTAATGGGATAGCACACAGTTTTTGCGCGATCTTTACTTAATTCCCGTCGCATTTCATTCCACACTCTTTTTCTGTTTTCTTCAAGTTGCATATCAATAAAATCCACAACAATAATACCACCCACATCACGTAAGCGTAATTGTTGTGCAATGACACGCACTGCATCAAGATTGGTGCGGGTAACAACTTTTTCTTGCTCTTGTTCACTTGTCGAACGACCGCTATTGACATCCACCACAAATAATGCTTCTGTCTGATCTAAAACAATAGAGCCGCCACCGGGTACAAGCACTTTACGAGCATAAGTACTTGCTATGGTTTTTTCGATATTAAAATATTCAAATATCGCTTTTTTACCTTCATACAAAAATACTTTATCGCTTAATTCGGGCGAAGACCATTGTAAGTATGTGACAATCTCATTGAACAACTTTTTGGAGTCCACGACCACACGTACCACATCGCTGGTGAAAAGGTCTCGTATGACACTGCCTGTAATATTCTTATCACGAAATAATAATGCCGGCGGTTTACTTGCTTTTTTGACATTACTTTCGATTTCATTCCATTGTTCGAGCAAATAATCCCAATCGCGCCGCAAATCTTCTTCGCTTTTTCCATCGGATGCCGTTCGTATAATGCATCCCGCTCCCGGCGGTAAGATGGATTTGGCTAAAGCACGAAGCCGTTTGCGTTCTTTGATTGAACTGATTTTACGGGAAACACCGATAAGATTGTCGAAGGGAAGTAATACCACATAGCGTCCGGGTAATGCCACTTTGGTTGCCACACGCACGCCTTTGGTGGAATATGCTTCTCGCACCACCTGCACAATAACAGTTTGCTGAGGTTGCAAATTGATGGAAATTGTACCCGACCGTTTTGTCGCAAATGTAGGTAAAGTTTTTCCATGAGTATCATCAGGTTTTCTTAGACGCAGCGCAATAGCCGCCGCTTCGCTCACGGGTTCATCGCTTTGGGAAGCCACGGTGTCATCATCGTCATCTTCGTCGGTAACGAAGGACTCTTCGAGTGTGGAATCCACATCGGAAAAATGTAAGAAGGCATCTTGTTTAAGCCCAATATCCACGAAAGCAGCATTCATCCCTTGAGCAATTTTTTGTACTTTGCCCATGAATACACTGCCGACCATACGCTCTTGGTCAGGGGTTTCGATGAATAATTCGGCTAATTCGCCATTTTCGGTGATAGCAATACGCGCCTCATTGAGGGACGTACTGATAAAAATCTCTTTTTTCATGCGGTCTAATAATTCAACACGCCGTTGAAAACAAAAAAAAACGGTCAAGCTGACCGTATCGCACTTTAAGCAAACTGACCGTTGCTTCCTTCCGGACCTGGCGGGGTTGGGTTTGTCAAAGCCGCACGGAACTTGACCGAGCGCAAAAATAGGAAAATTGGCTGAATTAGAATGCTTTTTTTATGATTGCAAGACACCCTTAGAGCGGTACTTTCGGCGATGAACAGCTATATCTGCCGCAATAACAACTGCTTCCGCCATTGAGGAACTATCGGTTTTTTTTTGCCCTGCAATGCCATAAGCAGTGCCATGATCGGGTGAGGTACGCACTATGGGCAGCCCCGCCGTCATATTCACTCCGCCACCTGTGGCAAGCATTTTTAATGGTATTAAACCCTGATCGTGGTACATGGCAAGAATGCCATCAAAGTAACCATAGCTGCCGTGAGCAAAAAAACCATCCGCAGGAAAACAGCCTTCAATGTGATGTCCTGTCCTGTGGGAAAATTGTCGGAGTGCCGGCTCAATAATCGTTGCTTCTTCTGTGCCTATAGTCCCGCCTTCACCGGCATGAGGATTTAATCCAAGAACGGCGATGCGTGGTTTTTCTATACCAAAATCTTCGATTAAACTCCGAGTAAACAGGTGCAGCGTATGGTCAATATGTGATGCGTTGATATGACCGGAAACCATACTCAAAGGGATGTGAATTGTCGTAAGTGCAACACGTACTGTCCTTGTGCAGAGTATCATCATGTAGGAATTACCGCTCTTGCATATATCTGCATAAAATTCCGTTTGTCCGGGATAATTCCAGCCCTGTTCTTGTAATATCTTTTTCGCTATCGGTAAAGTCACTATAGCGTCAAGAAGACCTTGTTTAGCATCATATCCGGTTTGCTCCAAAGAACGTATGGCGGCTTGTGCATGTATGGCATTGGGTTTACCAAAATCTATGGGAGCATAGTCTCCGGTGGGAACAATAGTTAATGATGAAGGCAAAGACCATTGGTTTTTACCGAATAATCTGTCATAGTATTCGCATACGGTGTCGGGATGAGCGTAAAGACGTATATCAAAAGTATTCAACGGTAAAGAATGTAAAGCACCATAGAGCACTTCAAGCCCAATCCCTGCTGCGTCGCCGACGGTAATCCCAAGTCGTAGCTGCATATTATCGGACATAGCGTTTTTGGATGATTGTTCGTAACTCCTTTGCTACTGCACCGCTATCCTTAATATTATGGCGCACATAAAAACGGTCAATAGCAGCGGCGGCTTCTTTCCATGAATATGTTTTGTCTATGTCTTTGACAAATGTGTCGAATAATTCGGGATCTTTGTGGAATACCTTTTTGATAAATGTATCACGTTTTGCCGGATCTATTTTTGAGGACAGAGATGGTATATAACCACGTGCATTCTGTTCTTGTAAAGAATACACCTCAGCATGTGTGTGTGATTCAGAGTGAGTGGTGCTATCGGTTGTATGTTCCGGTTCAACTGTCCGCTCATCACTATTGACGGCTTCTTCATCTTCAGGAAGAATGGAAGCAGTTTCTGTTGCTTCGGCGGCATCACTATGAAACGCATCTGTCGTGGTTTGTTGCTCCGCATTCTCAACTGTTTCCGCTATGATGTCATTGACAGCGATGTCCACGATTTCTGTATCTTGTTGTTCATTTTGAGTTGTTTCGGTACTTTCTTCCTTATCAAGATTGAGCGAATCGGGTAAGTGTATTTCTTCCACCATTCCATCATATGTGTCTTCGGCTGAGTTATCGAATACAAGTTCTTCGATTGAAGGCATTTGAACAAATTCTTCTTCATTTTCTTGAAGTGATTGTATTTCTTCATCCATGACTTGTTCAATAGTTTCTTCCGAGTCATCGGTGGGAGATTCTTCATCGTGATTATGAAGAACATCAGATTTCAATAGTTGCGGTTTTTCTCGCATTGCATCTATGTTGTCTTGCACGAAGGAATCATCGCGCATAAACTCAGCCATATATAATGCGACGGATTCTTCTTTATCAACGCTCACATAATCACGGGTTTGGGAATAGGAATGAATAAGTCCGAGGAATCCCGAGTTTGCCTCATCAAATTCGGGCGATAACACAAAATTATCTTCTTCTGTAACTTCTTCAATTGATTGGGGCTGCTCGGTTTCTTCCGCTATTGGTTGGGGTTCACCGTCATCTAAAGAACTTAAAATTGTTGTGACAACATTGAGAAATTCTTCTCGGTTAATTTTGTCGGTATGTTCTTCATAATACATCCTTTCCAATTCTTTGGCAATAAGATCAACGCCTTTATCATCCAAAAAGATAATCAGAGCTTCAATCGGCAAAGCATAATCATCAGCCGCTTGTCCGGAGGGAGCAAAAAAATCATATAATGGTGCGAGCAAATCAGTAAATTGATAGGGGGTAAGCTCCAATATCATGGCATTGTCAATTTCCATAATCAGATTCTCAAAATCTGATATTGTCAATAACTCAGGTGATGGGTGATCGGAGTATGTTTTCTCTGCCCATTCACGAAAACCATTGGTAAGATATTGATAATCATAGAAATAGTTAAGGCGCAACCACACTTCATGAATAGTTTTCGTCGGTTCACCCCTAAAAACAAACCATCGCAATGTTGTGCGTGGGCGACAAAGGAAGTTAAGGCGCGCTTTTACGGCAGTGTCCAATAAACCAAGAAATTCTTCGGCATTGAAGCGCACTGTTTCCCGCAATACTTTGTCCATTTCCTGCAATAATGACACGACGGAATTATCTGAATAATCAAAACGGCGATCGGATGCACGTTCCTGATTCAATTCATAAATCCACCAATCGGCATGAGCAGCAAAGAAAGTCTTGTAAAACATGGGGATGCCCTCAATTGCACACAATCGTTGCAATGTGGTATAATCGCCACGCTCTACCATTATATCCATGCAGCGTTTTTTTTCGCGTTCTATCTCTAATTCAAACATAATACTCTCTACACAATGGGGAGTGAGAAATCGCCGGAGATTCACTCCTAACGGCTTTGCAAAAATACAGAATATCCATAGAGTCGTTTTGTTTTGTGTCGGAAAAGATATGTTTCCTTATCATAAATATGGAATCTCAAACCTTCTATCAGATGAAAGTTGAAGCATACTTTCACAAAGCATTCCGGCGAAGCAATCCTTCACTTTTGTGTAATTGTGCTCTTACCACGATGAAAAATATTGAAAAACCTTAATCGTACACTACCGAACACACGGTGTAGCAGCAGAGTAAAATCTGCATGGTCGGGCGCTATTGCCCATATAATGTTCCAATACTTCCATGAAAACTTTACTTACTCTCATTTGTCTCGGACTTTTTTCTTTTACCCACACGACTGCACATATTACGAAGGGCGCACCCATGAAAAAAAAGAAACTACTCTATGTCTATGATGCTTTATGCGGTTGGTGCTTCGGGTTTAGTCCGACAATCCAAAAAATACAACAAGAATACAAAGATGTTCTCGATATTGAAGTCATAAGCGGAGGGCTTAAAGTAGGGGAGTCTGCCGGTCAGCTTAATGTGATTGCACCATATATTAAAACTGCCTATAAAACAGTAGAAAAAACATGTGGGGTGACATTTGGTGAGCCATTTGTCAATGGTACATTGCAAAAAGGAACAATGATACTCAATTCTGTTCCACCGGCAATTGCATTATCCATTGTCAAAGAAAAATATCCCGACAAAGCTCTGGAATTTGCTGCCTTGCTCCACACAATGATCTATATTGATGGCTTTGAACCCGAGGATTATGATAAATATGCCATATATGCCGCAAAAATAGGATATGATAAAGAAGAGTTTTTACAAAAAATGTCTGATCCCATATATAAAGAAAAAGCATTTGCAGATTTTTCTCGTGCAATGGAATTGGGAGCAATGAGTTTCCCGACAGTATTTATAGAAAACAATGGAAAATATGAAATACTTTTTAATGGCTATATGCCTTATAATAAAGTAAAAACAGTG
>DDTD01000057.1 GCA_002344005.1 Ignavibacteria bacterium UBA2373
ATTATCCCTCCGGGTTCACAGGATACCTATAACTTCTATCGTGAAGACAATATGCCGGGCACAACCTATGGTGGTGCTCGTCCCAAAATAGGGAATGGCAACACATCCTCTATCGACCCGACACCTGATAATTATGGTCATCAGTTTATTGCCAATGGTAATACAATGACACCAACGGGTGGTATTCGTAATCCAACAAACACTCAATTACATGTTCTGCCTGCTGACCTTCAATGGTCACCGATTATTGCTCCATTGTGGAATGATATGCAGGCATCACAAAGCACAAAGCGTTTAGATAGTGAGCGTGGTCAAGTGTGGTACAAACGCACCAATAATCCCAACGGTACGCGCCGTTTGATTATCTATTTCAAAAGTTTCAACTTACGTAATGCTCAAGCATATCGCCACGGTAGCGTAAACTTCCCTGCTGATGATAATCGTATTCGTTTGAGTTTCCAAGTAACTTTAGATGAATCAGACAGTTCCGTTTATGTCTATTTCGAAGATTTAGCAGGTATCGTACCGCAGGGCAATTATATTATTACTGCTGCTGAATTTGCTCGGATGAACTCTACGATTGGTGTGAGCGGTATGGCACGTCATTATGCTTTCCGCAGCCCGAACTGCTTAACCAATACAAATCCAATGGAATATGCACTTGCCTATCCTCAATCAACACAATATCTTGCTGATGGTACATGGAATGGTTCTAATGTGAATGTGCGTGATCAGAATGGCGGGTCGGGCGGTACTGCCCCTTCAAGCGGTCTTGCTATTCGTTTCAAACAATGGCGTAATGTGTTGCGCGTGGTACCGACATCAGTATCGTATCGCGGTAGAGCATTAGACCCTAATGCCGTATTGACGGAGTATCCTCGTTTAATCTCGGGAGATTTCGTTGAATTATTAGCAGGTCACCCTCAATTAGGAGCTATACGTCCGCAGGCAACATTTCAGAACATGACCAATGATATCCAAGGACCGGGTAATGCTAATCCACCACGTCCGGCAGGTGTCAATTATACACGACAAGATTTAAATTTCCGTACACGTTTCCATATTCGTAATCAAGTAACGGATCAAACAGCATATTCAGAGTCAGTACCTGTCAGCAGAAGTTGCTTGCGAGGCAATTGTGCGGGGAATATTGTTCAAAATGGTACCTTGAATGCAGCGGGAACAGTGTTCACTCCTTATGTCGGTACACGATTATTCCCGGGCACAGGTCCATGCCCATTGAATGGTATTCCACCTTATGGCTTGGTACAAGTACTTTTCCCTGCCTTCCAGCCGAATGAATTGATTGACTTCAATATCGGTCGCTTGAGAGCATTCGTTATTGCAGAGCCACTTGATACCTTATTCCGTCCCTTAGGTGAACAATGGCCCTTTGATGATACAGTGAAAGTTGACCTTTTCGTTATGCGTCGTTTGTCTTTCTTGACAACAGACGGTTTTAATGATGATGCGAATCAATATCACATCATCGGTGGTAATCCGATGCCATCGGTATTGAAATGGGTTAATATTGACGCAGAAGTAGTTGATGGTGAAAAAAATACCTATAATCCGGTGCCACCTCGTGGTCAAGTAGCTGCCGCCAATCGTCCTACATTCAGAGTAAATTCACCGACAATCAGAATGAATCGTCGGACAATATTTGATGCAGAGCCGGTAATGACAAACGGTCGCGGTGGCGATCAGCTTCGTTCATTCCCAATTGATGTGCGTAACTTACCCAGCCGTCCGACTGTGGGAAGTATGCTTTCTGTTTCTATTCAACGTACAGGCATTCCTGATGGTCCTCTTGATCGTGGTTGGGCGGATAATACACTTCTCGGACCGGAGCCGCGTGTAATCTATAATGGTGTGGCAACAGCACTGTTTAATGGTTCCGGTAATGCAGTTAATCCTCTTGATGAGTTCTATCTTGAATATGCTCGTCCAAGTACAAATGAAATCGAAAATATCGCACGTCAATCACCTACCGACATTCAATGGAATGTTCATCCGCGCCGTGGTGCTTCTACAGTTACTAATAATCCTGTCTTCACTTTATACGGAGCCGGTGGTTTAACACGTGGTTATTTAGAATCAGATGCTGATTCAGCATTAACTGCGATGCAAGGACTTCGTTCAGCAACTGCTGATGATGGTCGTGATAAAGAGTTCTACAAATTTGCATTCCAATTGCCTAAATCTGTGGTAAATGCTCCAAAAAATGGTGCTAAAAACTTCCGTTTCCGTTTACGTGTAAATTGTAAATTCAATGGTGGTGGACCTAATCAGCCGATTGATGATAAAGATGATTTTTATGTGGATAATGTACGTTTGCTCTTCCCGAGAGAAACACCGGATCTTGAAATGTCTGTCGCTGAAGTTAACTGGCCCTATACCATTACACCTGCATCACAAATGCGGCAAGTTCCTATCCGTGTAAAAGTTGTGAATAATACAAGTTTGCAAACAGGTGGTGCTAAAGTGCGTGTTGAAATCATGCCAATAAGTGACACAAATATTTGGGTTTACTGCCGCAGCCAAACGGTACCTCTCATCAAAGAAGGTCAAGAAATATCAATCAATATGGCTGCGTGGGATGCAAGTAGAACTGCTCCTCCGGGGCGCTACATCATTCGTGGTATTGTACGTTTGCAAGGTGGTATTGGCGATTTCCAAACCAATAATGACACAACATACAGTATATATGATCTTCCCTATGGTGATGTCTTTGCTTATGATTCGGCTAATTCAAAAAATGATGTGCCGGATTTTTCAGCCCAATCAGGAGAAGTTTTCCCCGGTCGAGGTCTTGGTTTAGCAGGTGCAAATACTTGGCTCAATACTGCTCAATTTGGACCTCTCAATGGTGGCAGTACCGGTGAAATTGCCATGAAATTTACTATGCAATTACAAGACTCAGTCAAAGGTTTTTCTGCATATTTCGGTAGCTTGAACAATGCGGCTGATCGTATTGAGTTTAATGTTTACAGAGATGCCAATGGATTGCCGGGTGCGGCAATTTCCGCAGGCAGATTAGTCGGCATAGATCGTGGTTTACCAAGAGGTGCAAAAACAACACGTTTTGATGAGTATGTAACATATACTCTCGAGCGACCTTTGGTATTGCTACCGGGAACATATTGGATTTCTGTTGCCCAGCTTTCCATTGATAACTTCAATTTGGGTGCTTCAAAAAGCCGTGCAGGTCAAATTGTGACGAACTATTCCGATACACCTGCCCGCACCTTTGGTCAAGGTAGAGGTCACTTGAACCTTGATAGAGCATTCCGTGTAGATCGTGACAAAATTTCACCATTCTTCAGAACCTTAGGTAATGATGGTAAAGCACTTAATGATAATGTTTTTGCGTACAAAAACTCCATCAATGGTTCTTGGGGTGCATTTACTCCGGGATCAGGTAATCCTGCTTATGGTCATTTAGCATATCAGAACGGTTCGCCAATCGGTGGCTATGGAACATTCTCACGCGGTTTCTGGATTCCTATGTTGCGCCCCTTCTTTGGACTGAAACGAACAGTTTCGCAAATAAGATTTGCTCCTGAATGTTTGATGCCTGTAGAACTTACCTTCTTTGATGGTCAAGCACGTGCTAACAGCGTTGATTTGTTCTGGCAAACAGCGTCCGAAGAGCGTAATGCGGGCTTCCAAGTTGAGCGTCGTTTGAAATTAGAAGATGTTTCGGTTGTTCAGTGGGAAAAACTTGCATTCATTCCGGGTGCAGGTAATTCCTCTACAGTACGCGACTATAATTTTACAGATGCTGATGTTGTTGCGGGTGCGACATATCAGTATCGCTTAATGCAATATGACATTGATGGCGGTGAAGATTGTAAACAAGTTGCGGACATCCTTGAATTCCCGATAGGTGCTAATGAATTGATAGTAAATGCTTCTAATGTTCCGAATCCGGTCATTGACAAAACAACAATCCAATTTAATCTTACCGAGAATGCTAATGTCAAAGTAACAGTTCAAGATATTCAAGGTAATGTCATTGCAACATTAATGAATAATCAGGAGTTAAATGCCGGCTTCCATACATTATCATGGTCAGCAGGTAATGAAATAGCAAGTGGAATATATATTTATCGTATTGAAGCTAATGGTACAGTCGTGACAGGTACTATATCTGTTGTTCATTAATATAGCTACATCATATTGATAGAGAATTTTCCTTCTCATCAAAGCCCTTTTCATAGTTATGCGGAGGGCTTATTCTTTTTTGCATATCGGGCATAGCCGAAGTAATATTAATGTACTGCCTACTATTGATGATGACTCACATCTTGTAGGGTTTATTCGGCTCCACGATATTTTGTCCTATTAATACACTTACTTCACTATCTCGACTCGATGGGATAATGATTTGGACGAGGTGGACAATATAATAAAGTATGCACCGGAGGGCAGATGATTGGTTTCATAGCGAAGAGTAGATTCTCCCGCAGGCATCTCGGCTTTTTGAATGATTGCGCTTTGTTTACCATCTTGGCTTATGAGTTCAATTGAGCAAAATGTAGATTTGGGTAAAGAATATGAGATTGTGATAAAATCGGATGCCGGATTAGGTATGACTTGAATACTGTACATATCAGCAATTCCAATATCGCTTTTTCCTTTTTTTGCCATTGGAGATTTTGTATCCGATTGTACATCCCATACAGTGATTGTTCCATCAAGCGCCGTCGCCGCCATCACAGTGCCGTCTCCATTAAATGAATGTGATAAAAAATAATGGCTGTCTTTAATGCGCTCATTAAGGGATAAATAGTCAGTATTCCAAAAAGACAATGAATTATCTGCACTTGCGGATGTCAAGCGTGTGCCGTCTTTACTAAATTCCACTGATGTGGCATAATTACTATGGGCTTTAAGTGTTTGAACAGCCACACCATGTTTTGTCCATACATATACCGGATTCATATTACCTGCCGCCGAAGCTGCTATATATTCACCATCAGGCGAAAAGCATACGCGAGTGATAAACCAATGGAGATTTTTTTCACCCTGTAAAGTATTGAGGCATTGTCCCGTTTGTGCATCCCATATTTTTACTGTGCCATCACCGCTTGAG
Organism: Ignavibacteria bacterium UBA2373; assembly: GCA_002344005.1. Taxonomy (GTDB): domain Bacteria; phylum Bacteroidota; class Ignavibacteria; order Kapaibacteriales; family UBA961; genus UBA2353. The sequence continues at coordinate 5,099 of DDTD01000057.1, forward strand.
CTTGCTATCAATGTGCCGTCAGGGGAAAAGCAAGCGGACGATACATATCCTGTATGCCCTTGCAAAGTATGGATAATTTCCCCGGTGTGGACATGACGGACAATGGCTGTATTATCCCAACTTGCGGTGATGAGTTGCGAGCCGTCGGGGCTGAACCCTATATCATAAGCCGGAGAAGCATGCGCGGGTATGGTTTGTAATAATGCGCCTGTTGTCGGATTCCATAGGCAAATTGCTCCGTCCCATCCCGTAGAAGCCAAGACCGAACCATCAGGGCTAAAAGCCACAGCATAGACATAACCCTTGTGACCGCGTAAAGTTTGTTGTATTTCGCCTGTGCGATAATCCCAAAGAATAATAACCGAATCACCTCCGGCACTTGCCATTGTCGTTCCCGAAAAACTTATATCATTGACAAATGACCTATGTCCTCGCAATATATGGGTTGGCAATGCTGAAGTGATGCTTACCGAACGACGCTGAACAAGAGGCGATTTGGTGGCAGGTGACACTAAACGTTCACTTACCGTATGGGCACCGATTGCAGCATTGGAGCCGACAACAAGAACCGATAAGAATAAGAGTATGGAGCGTGAATACATAGTAATTCTGAGTGATGATAAAATTCGATTGCACATAATGCAAATTACAGAATCAAATCGAAGTGTATAAGTCCTGTTTCTACGTAGTACTACCCAAAATATGGACTTCATAAACATACCAATGTTAAAGTAAACGGCACAAAAGCGACTTTCTCAGTGAATAACCCCAAAAACGGGGTATTTCGGACTTTTGACTCCGAAAAGTAGGCAAAAAAGTAGTATTAAAGTAGTAATGGATGAAAGAAATCTTCGCTTAATTTTGAAAAAGACAGAAATCGCCATGATTTTCCGGTGATTTTTAGACGATGTGACCGAAAAAGTTAAGGATATTCTTCTACGCATAGCCCTAAATAATGGTTCTGTACGCTGCTGAAAAGGGATGCAGAACCAAGTTTAGGATAGGTGAGCGAGGACAGATAAACGCGAATAATGATGAAATCCAATTAAGGGGGATTTGCATATCAAGCGTTCTGTAATTGATGGCTCTGCTCAAGCATTTGGGCAGAGTCCTCAATACGGTTTTTTCTTTACCTTTTGCGCAAAAAGCGAAGCGTTGTGTTTGGTGTACGCAGGGCAATCACTCCATACCATTGAACTCAACCGCATAAATAAGCCAATCATACACTCATATACAGTGGGTGATGAAAAATGTATGTAATTGTCAGTACTTATTTCTTCCGAATAATTCCCATTTACACCAATATTGTGAGGATACACGATGAAATTGCAACTACTACTCCCCGCCTTGATTGTATTGTTCTGTACTTTGCCACTCTATGGGCAAGCCCCAAAACCCACCATATCCTATCAGGGGGTGATGACCGCTGATGGCACGAAAGCCGACGGCACTTATACGATGGTATTTACGCTCTATCCTGCATTAGCCGAAGATTCAGTGATATGGCGCGAATATCATACGGTCATTGTGCGTGACGGATTATTTCATGTCGAACTCGGCTCGCTCATCAATTTACCCGAGGCATGGACGGGCAAGGAATATCTTGGCATTGCACTTCATGGGCAAAGTGAATTTACTCGTACAAAAATAAGCGCACAGGGATATGCACTATCGGCGCGCCATGCTCAAACGGCAAATGAGTTAACACAAGGGACTGTCGTATCACTCAATGGAAAACAAGGGCATCTGACATTGACTTCCGGCAATGGCATACACATCACCGAAAACAATAATGGATGGATTATTGCCTCCGAAAATTCAAAAAATAATGATAATTCGCCATTGAATCAAGGAACGGAATGGTTGCTCAATGGCAATACAAATATCAGTGCGAACAGTTGGCTCGGCACTGCAAATAATTTTCCATTGATTATCAGGACAAATAATACAGAAAAAATGCGTGTGCAAACCACAGGCAATGTGGGTATAGGCATACAAAACCCATCACATAGATTAAGTGTGGCTAAAGAAATATTTATAAGCAATAGCGGCGGCACACCCGAATTACGCATTGCAGAAGCAACGGGGCATAATTTTACGCGATTTATTACCACAACACAAAGCCAAGATATTACCTATACACTGCCAAGCGATGATGGTGACAATGGCGATATATTAATGACAAATGGCAGCGGTGTTTTATCATGGCAAAGTAATAATACATGGAATATTGACGGAAATACTAATGTAAATGCGAATCACTTTATCGGAACAAAAAATCAGCAACCATTAATTCTGCGCACCAACAATTATGAACGTTTGCGGATTACAGCTTTGGGAAATATTGGCATTAATGAAGATGAACCATCGCAAAAATTAGAAGTCGGCGGAAATATTCTCATTAAGCAAAGCGGCACGAATACTGGTGAATTACGCTTGCATGAAACAGGTTTTGGGAATCATTATACAGGATTCAGAGCCGGAAATATGCCCCAAAATATTGTCTATACTTTACCGACGACTTTACCGCAAAATAATCAAATATTACAAGCCAATGCAGCAGGACAATTATCATGGGTGAGTATATCTGCCGGAGCATCAGGCAATGCCGGCGGCGATTTAATAGGTGATTATCCCAATCCGAGTATTGCAAACGGAGTTGTGCATAATAACCATATTTCTCCAAGTGCAGGAATTGCATATAGCAAAATTAATTTATCGAATAGCATAGTGAATAGTGATATATCCTCAAGTGCGGGAATTGCATATAGCAAAATTAATTTGTTGAATAGCATAGTAAATAATGATATTTCTGCAAGTGCAGGAATCGCATATAGCAAATTAAGTTTAACAAATAGCATAGTCAGTGGTGATTTGACATCGGGTTCGGTGACGGGACCAAAAATAGAATCGAATGCCGTGACGACAGGAAAAATAGCCGACAATACTATACAGAGCAATGATATAAAAGATGGAGATATACAAACAATTGACTTGGCGAATAATGCAGTAACGACAGCTAAAATATCATCCACCGGAGCAAATAGCGGCGATGTGCTTAGTTTTAATGGCTCGGCTATTGTATGGACACCGCAATCACTTTCTACAATCCCTGATGGAATTATTGTTGATGCAGATATATCCTCAGGTGCGGGAATTGCATACAGCAAAATTAATTTGTCGAATAGCATAGTAAATGGTGATATATCCTCAAGTGCGGGAATTGCATACAGCAAACTTAATTTATCGAATAGCATAGTGAATGGTGATATATCCTCCAGTGCGGGCATCGCATACAGTAAAGTTAATTTGTCAAACAGCATAGTAAATAGTGATATATCCTCAAGTGCGGGAATTGCATACAGCAAATTAAATTTAACAAACAGTATAGTAAATAGTGATATATCCTCAAGTGCAGGCATCGCATATAGCAAATTAAATTTAACAAATAGCATAGTCAGTGGTGATTTGACATCGGGTTCGGTGACGGGACCAAAAATAGAATCGAATGCCGTGACGACAGGAAAAATAGCCGACAATACCATACAGAGCAATGATATAAGAGATGGAGATATACAAACAATTGACTTGGCGAATAATGCAGTAACGACAGCTAAAATATCATCCACGGGAGCAAATAGCGGCGATGTTCTTAGTTTTAATGGCTCGGCTGTGGCATGGTCTGCATCACCCAAATATGCTTATCTCTATGACAGCAAAACAAGCGGCACTGCGGGTGGCGCATATCCTAATGCCGATACATGGGTGGTGCGCACAATAAATACCGAAGATGATCCCGATAATATTGTCACATTGAATGCAAATCAATTTACTCTCACAGCAGGAACATATCATATTCGTGCTGAAATGCCTGCACTCAGCGTCAATGAATTTGTTGCCGCAATCTATAATGTGACAGACAATCAATATGCACTCATCGGACAGACGGCATGGAATACAGCCGGAGAATTATATCAAACACACTCTGTCATTACTGGAAGAATAACAATCAATGCAACAAAAACGTTTGAATTGCGCATGAGAGGTAAAATTGCCAATAATAGTCAATATGCGCTGGGGAGTCCCGTGATATTTACAGGAGTGCCCGAAATATATTCGCAAATTACCATCATAAAAACACAATAATTTTTCACAGCTTTTTATTCTGCATCGAGTGATGCACAAATTACAATAATATTCACAGAACAATAAGTCAAATTAATAATGTCAGAAAAAAAAACACATTCGATTTTAACTATAACTATGCACGATTATTTTTTTACTCAGTTAACGTATGTCGGCTATGATTCTGCCGGCTACACTTTTTTTCTTACTTATATGGAGATACTCCATGAAAACTCTCAGGAGGAATGACCGCGGGAATGATGTCAAAAAATGGCAATTATTTCTCATAGGTCAAGGACATTTGCGCGGTGAAGCCGACGGCATATTCGGCGAAGCAACAGAAAAAGCCTCAAAAGCTTTTCAAAAAAAACATCAATTATTTGCTGATGGCATTGTTGGCAATAAAACGCTTGGCATTGCTATGTCACTCGGTTTCGAGGTGATTACATATCCCCCCGATGATCCCATATTATCCCCTAATTTTCCTCCCCGCCCTGATTTTAAGGCATTAACCGATGCTCAACGCCATGCACTGTTCGGGAAAATCGAATATCGTGCTGCGCCCACAAAACAAAACCCCGAAGCAATAATCATTACCAATCAATGGGACAAACAGAATATTGTCCGCGTGACAGTGCCACAACTTGTAAAAATCGAAGGATTTCATAAAAATGGAGAAATACGCTTCCATCGTGAGGGGATAGATCAATTGCTTGGTTTATGGGCAGCATGGGAAAAAGCGGGATTATTGCCCTTGATAAAAACTTATGGCGGTTCATGGGTGCCGCGATTTAAGCGGGGCAGCACAACATCGCTCAGTGCGCATGCATGGGGCACTGCATTTGATATTAATGTGGCATGGAATGGACTCGGCATTATCCCGCCATTTATTGGAAAACCCGGCAGCGTCCGCGCATTAGTACCCTTAGCGCATGAGTATGGATTTTATTGGGGCGGACATTTTAAAAGCAGACCCGACGGCATGCATTTCGAAATTGCGAGGATTTTATAATTTATTTTTTTATTTTTTTTGGAGATTATGATATGAATAAAGTTACTATTTTATCGAATGTAATAATGTACTGTTTTTTGTTTTTCTTTATTGCTATTCCAAGTCAATCTCAAATTGATAAGTTGTCAACCTCTGACCCAAATATTCAGGGGTTACAAGCGTATAAAGAAAATAGATTTGTTGTCTTTTCATCAGGATCTTTAGAAACAGCTTTCAGTAAAGAGCTTGCTGCCGGCGTTGGAAGTATTGGTGTCTTTACAAAAATTGACCGTTTCAAATCAAGTGCATATATTTCGATTGGTACAGGCAAAGACAGTATTTTTAGTGATTATGCAAAAACACTTGTAAGACCGGGGTTAAGATCCGGTTTTGGTATTGACCTGAGATATGTATTGCATGAATATGAACCATTCAAAAATGGGTGGATTGAATTTGGATTAACAGGGTATTATAGAGTTACAGTAAATGATATATGGGTAATAGATAGTTTTATTTCACCAAATAATACGAAACGTTTGACCGCAAATGCTAATGTTTCGGCTGCTTCTTTAGGGGGGTATGTAAGAGTTTTATCTGAAATGCCAAATAAAAAAATCGCCTCAATTACTGTTGATTTTATGCCAATTACAGCTCGTTTTCTAAATAATGATATTGTGTTTGATGAAGGTAAACAAAAGTATATGAGACAAACGGCTCTCAATCAAAAAAATGATTGGGTGTACTGGGGAGCATTTATGTGGGGAACTGAAACAGGAAATTATCTGCCAAGATTTGACTTCGTATGTACATTGCAATATGATAATCTTAGTGTCTTTTTTCAAGGGCTACATTTGACAGGTGGGGTTCTTGGGTTAACTGGTGGACAGGGTGCTGTTGGCATAAATTACAATGTTGTTCTTTTCTAAATCCTCCTTCACTTTTTCAAAACAATACTATGATACAAAATCAAACAATCGTACAACATATAAAAAGTCAAAATCCATCATTACATTTAACTCCTCATGAAGATGGTAAACATTGGCTATTGCTGAATAACTTTTCTTATGAATTATATTCTCGTGGCAGCGGAGCAAAAATATGCGTTCCCAGAGATTATGTCACGGATTTGGCTTCCACACCAAGACTTATTTGGTCTGTGTTTCCGCCTTGGGGACGCTATGGAAAAGCCGCCATTATTCACGATTATCTCTATTACACTGGGATGTGTTCTCGTAAACATGCTGATATGATTATGCGTGAGATTATGATTAATTCTAATGTGGATATTGTTTCACGTACTCTTATCTATATGGCTCTTCGTTTATGTGGATGGATGTTCTATAAAAAATCAACCACAATTTCTTTACAATATGATACTACAAAATTTACTAAGCCTACAGATGATCCTTTACTAAGCGACAACAAGGGCGAAATGATCAGAACTATACGCCGCATTGTGTTCTTCCTTGCGGGATGGGGGTCTTTTTTCTGTGTCATTTGGCGATGGATATGCCATTAAAGAAGTAGCAGTAAAACCAAACATTGCACATTGTCAGCATACGGTTTTCAGGATTGAAGGATGGGCAGGATAGTATAGTTCTTGTCCATACTCATTCAACAATACAAACGCATTATAGATTCCTTTCCATCATAGAATCCATCATACTATGACCTCACTATTACCATACTCCGCCGAAGCAATCGGCACTGTTCCACCATTAACACGGAGGCATTATGGCTTTCTTTATACGACGGCTTCGCGCACCGCCCGAAGCTCTGCCATAACTATGAACCACGCTCAAGCGATGACTGTCAGCACATGATGGAAAAGATGAATGGATAGACATGACAGCAATTCATCCTGTCCATCTTGAAATCCATACCATTCTGTTCTGACATCGTGCTGCGAAACGTGTCAATCGGTTGCACCGGAAAGCGGATCGGTTGTACTGAAAAGCGGATCGGTTGTGCTAGAAAGCGGATCGGTTGTACTAGAAAGCGGATCGGTTGTACTAGAAAGCGGATCGGTTGTACTAGAAAGCGGATCGGTTGTACTGAAAAGTGGATCGGTTGTACTGAAAAGCGGATCGGTTGCGCCGGAAAGCGGATCGGTTGTACTGAAAAGCGGATCGGTTGTGCTAGAAAGCCGACTTTTTACCTCAACTTTTTCACTTTTGGACGCTTTTCAGCCGATTTTGGCACTTTTTGGCTCAAAATCCATCATTTTTCATTCAAAATGCTAGGGGTTCCATCCCCTTCCTTTTACCCATAATTTAATTTTTATCACATTTTAGAAGGAAAAAGCTATGATACGAAGCAATGATTTTGCTAATGATTCACTTACTACCAGAGCCGAACGGCTTGACCTTATTCAACAAGTTTTCGGCAACTATGCGGCGGAGCTTATCGGCTTGCCCGCTGCCGTGGCTACATGGGCGAATGGCTCGCCTTACACTGATTATACCACAGCCAGAACACAAAGAGCAATGGAAGAAGGGCAAAGCGAAGATGCCACAGCTTTGTTCTTGCAAAAATTAGATATTCTCCGCAAAGAGTATCAAATGGCAAGGACCATTGCCCTTGATTTGTTCCAAATGGATGAGCGTTTTAATGCTTTTGGTTTTCATTTGCCCTATCCCGAACGACAAGAAGATCAACTTCATCGTGTGGAATTGGTGCTATCCGAAAACACAAAACGAGTAACCGCAAACGAAACGCCCGTCTTGCCTCCGGCTATGATTACCCGATTGCAAAATGCTCTTGCCGAAGCGACCACAACCGACGATGCACGTGACGAAGAAGAGCGCGATGCCATCAATGCAAGGCGGCATTTTATTACCCGTTGGAATGAAGACACCAAAAATTTGCGAACTCTGTACCGTTGGTGTATTATGACATGGGGTGATGATGATGTCAAACTCAATTTTCTTGGTTTTGTTCGCTCTTCGCAACAAGGTCAAGGTGGCGGCACCACACCGCCCGAACCAGTCACGAATCTTGTCTTGCTCAATGGCATTTTGTCATGGGCGGCGGTGGACAATGCCACAAGCTATCGCGTGGCTATAACTCCCGATGCCGACCAAGCAAATTGGACGGAAATATATTCGGGCAGCGATACCCAAGTGCCTGTGCCGGAACCCCTGACGGGCGGCATTCATTGTCGGGTGGAAGCTCGCAATGCGGGCGGTTATAGCCAACCGACCATCATAACCAAGGTATTTGCATTGGACACTCCGCAAGATTTCAATTTTATCAGTGGCAATTTTGTTTGCTCTTCGGTGAATTGGGCAAATGGCTATCATTTGGAAGAATCGGACAATCAAACGGAGTGGAATTTAATTTGGAATCAGAACACAACGAGCATACCGCATACCGTAAAAAGCGGCGTGTGGCATTATCGTTTGCGTGCGGGTTATGGGTCGGTTTATTCGGCATATACGCCCACGCTGACATTGGACAGTAATAATTTCGGCGGATAAAAAAATCCCCCTTACTCTCTGCGCGGCATGGTGGCTTAATGGTTGCCATGCCGTGTTGGGGGGAATTGTCAGCACATGATAGAAAAGATGAAAGGATAGACATGACAGCAAATCATCCTGTCCATCCTGCAATCCATCAAATCCTGTTCTGACAAGGAGGGTAGAGAAGTAAATATTTGGATGTTACCTTAAAAACGGTTAGTTTTGTAAAAGAAAGTTGAATAAAGAAAAACTTATTATATATTGGTGTAAAAATACAATATCAAGTTTAACACTTCGTTACCATAACAATCTTTAACTAAACCGGAGTTTTTACTATGGCACATCAAGCCGAAATCAGATTGCTCAACCCGCAGACAAGAAGGTGGATTCACTGCCTACTGTGGAACGGGACACATAACATTGCAAGAACTTTGCGCAAGTTTATGGCTATTGCAAAATTCGTATGGCGTATTGCCAATGGATTACGACATTGGGAAGAATTGTTTCTCACTTATGCACCTTAATCAAACTTGCACAAAGGAATTGAAATATATAAAATAATTTTTTAAGAAATTGTTTTTTTTAATCAAACCCGTAAGGGAAGTTAATCATTAATAATTACAGGAGAATGCTTTATGCGTTTATCATTAACATTATCAGGCGGGCAGCCCAATATACCATTTTCATATCAGCATGAGTTAATTCGTGCATTTCACCGACACCTCCCCGACAATACTGTCCATGATGATATATCATTATATTCTTTGGGGTGGTTGCGTGGTGGCACTATGCGCAATGATAGTCTAATTTTTCCGCGAGGGGCATTGTGGGATGTGACATTTTATGATGATCATTTGGCAAAGCAATTTCTTGTGGGAATATTGAAGGATAAAAATATTGCCTTTGGTATGAAAGTCACGGATGTGCAGATTGTGGAGCCGCCCGAATTTGGCGAAAAGACCAAATTTATTTTGCAAAGCCCTATCTTACTCAAAGAATACGATGCCATAGAAAAAAAAGGTCGCCTTGTTATATACTCCGAGCCGCAAGCGAATATGGTGATGACAGGAACAATGAAAAGTAAATTGAAAAAAGCGAATTTGCCGGATGATATTCGTTTAAGTTTTGATAAGGATTATTTCCCGAAGGCAAAAACAAAACTCGTTGAAATTAAAGGTATTAAGAATAAAGCAAGTTTTTGTCCCGTGATTGCCGAAGGTACGCCCGAGCAATTACAATTCGCTTGGTCAGTGGGCTTGGGCAATAGCACAGGCAGTGGTTTTGGTGCGGTTTGTTAATATTATTTTGAAGGAGAAAGTATGACATTATATATCGTAAAATATAAAGGTGCTTTTGGTTTTATAAAACCATGGACAGCAGTACGTGATGCGGAAACATTTACACAACAATTTCTGACACCTTCGATTATAGAAGGAATTGAAAAAAAACTCTTTCCTGAATTAATAGAAAATGTGGGTCTATCCGGTGCAATAGTTGCACACAGATTGACATATTCTGGAATTGATAGACAGCAAGAACAAACGCAGCCGCGCTCAATAAAAATGCAGAGTCGTGCACAAGTAGTCAAAATTGAAAGACCACGTGCAATTTTGGTGAGAGGTGTTATGATTGATCCCGTTGTATTTTTAGCATTCAGCACTAAAGAATATGCAGAGAGAGCAATGGTACAACATATATGTTTGTGTAGAAATGAGGATGTATTATTGCCTATCGGTGATATTCGTGAATGTAGTCAAGAAGAATTTGATACAGAAGATAATGGGTTTAATGGTTTTGAGTTACGATTTACGCAAGGCGATAATTCATTTTTGGTTGGTTACAATCGCTTTGAAAATATTGATAATAAACCCGCTCCTATGTATGGGGAACTTCATATAGTTGGTAAACCAATATACCATTCTTTGGAACACTATAATGAATAGACCAATTTTAGCAAAAAGCGTAGAGTATGGTGGAACTTTACTCTTAGATCATTTGCAGCATGTTGCCATAGCATGTGAAACAATAGCTCAAGCCATAGGTTGTGATAGTCATGAAATAAGTCTTGCAAAAAAAGCAGGATACTTGCACGATATTGGGAAAGTTCATCCGCATTTTCAAGGACGGTTGTATGGAAATAATCTTAGTGATTCATATATTCCATTACGTCATGAAATTAGTTCATTGCTTTTTCTCTCCGTTTTTCCAGCAGAAGAACATGAAGCACTAATTGAATATGTTGTTGCGCATCATAAGTCAATAGGTGTTCAGGACAATAATAGCTACGGAGATAAAGGAATAGTATATCTGTCTCATTCTTTGCAAAGTGCTAAGGTATTTAAACGCCATAGTGATATGTGGTCAGAATGGATGCCATTAGCTATTGATATTTTGCAACAATGCGGGATTGAATGCAGTGCTATTTCATTAGATGAAGCACGCAGAAATTTTGATAAAGCATTAGAGTATTGTGAAACTATCATAATAAGTCAGAATAGGCAGTGGTCTAAGCGCAAAGGAATTATGGTCGCAGGTGATCATCTTGCATCTGCAATTCAAGGAAAAACATTTGATATATGTACAAAATTATTTCAACTACCTAATTTGAAAGCTTTTAGACGAGAGCATGAATTGTATCCACTTTCGATGAAAAAATGTAAAGAGGATAAAAAACATACATTGGTAAAAGCACCAACAGGGGCAGGAAAAACTGATTTTCTTATGCGTCGTTGCAAAGCCAGAATATTTTATACTTTACCTTTCCAAGCAAGTATCAATGCCATGTATGATCGTTTTAAGAATGCAATGCCGGATTTACCAAATGAGAGCATTCAAATTCTTCATGCAACATCTGTATTCAAAGTGAAAACGCAAGAAGAAAAAGCATTGCAAAGTAAAGCAGGTGCGAGCGTGAAAATATTGACTCCACATCAGTTATTATCAATAATAACAGGGGGAAGAGGCTTTGAAGCAATATCTATTGATCTCATGGGTAATGATATTATCTTAGACGAAGTGCATTGTTATAATCCTGAAACACAGTCATTGATAATGGAGCTATTGCGTGTACTTGTAAGATTAGATTGTCGAATACATATTGGTACAGCAACGTTACCTCGTTCTTTGGAAGATAAGATTATTGATATACTTGGTGAAGAAAACATATATCAGGAGTCGCTTACTTTTGATGAAATGAAAAATTTTAACAGACATATTGTCTATAAAAAAAATAGTTTGGAAGAATGTTTGGTTGAATTTGAAAAATACAAAGAAGGTCAAAAATCAGTAAAATGTTTGATTGTATGTAATCGAGTTGATAGAGCGCAAAAAGTTTATCAAGATATTCAAGACAAATATGCCGGAATTCCAACGCTTCTTTTACATAGCCGCTTTAAAAGACAGGATCGAGCAAAAAAAGAAAGGGAACTGCATGAGCTGTTTAATAGCAATCAGAGTTGTATTGTAGTTTCGACCCAAGTTGTTGAGGTTTCTTTAGATATTAGTGCCGATATTATGATTACTGAATGTGCGCCACTTGATGCACTTGTTCAACGATTTGGCAGAGTACACAGAAAACGTACAAACGAGACCATAGGAACATATAAGCCGGTATATGTGATTGCTCCGCCGGAATCTGCAAGTAAGTGTAAGCCATATCAAAAAGAAATTCTGGAAAAAAGCTTTGAGATTTTAGATGATGGCATTGTATTGGAAGAAAACACTATACAAGAGAAGTTGAATTTTGTCTATCCTACAATAGTGCATCCTGCAAAAGATGTCTATTTTGTTTGGAAAAATGATATGTTTGAATTATTCATGTTATGCCATTATTCACATGATTGTTTGTCTGAATTACTATCAATAGAATCAAGAACTGTTGTGTTGAATAATGATACACAGACGTACAAAGAAGGGAACGGTGAAATAAGAACAGCACTCGAAATACCAGTACCCGCGACGATTAAATATAAAAAAATTACTGAGTTTGGAACATTAGAGTATGGTTCGTTTCCATTAGTGGTTTCCGATGAACTCTATACGTATGAGTATGGTTTGCGTATTACACAAATTGATAATTTACTATAAAGGATTACATTATATGTACACATCGTATATTGGCAAGCGATTTGTTGAGATATACAATCGTAAAATGAATACTCATCATACGCCCGAATCATTTTTTGATACGGTCTATTATGAATTATTCTATGATAGTGATAAATTTTTGTTCAGCCCGGCAAATACACCGATTTTTCAGCTTATGGCTTCAAAAAAAAGCCATATTTCCGAAGAAAGAATTGCGGCACGAAACAAAATCAAGGAAAAGGCGGAAACTTACACAAATTCCCATGCCTTACAGCCGGATATGAGTTTTGCTATTGGTTATGGTTCATCTGATGATTTGGGAACAACATCAGGACAAATTACAAGTATTAAAATGTCTTTGCATGCGGATGATGTATATGCTTCGTGGATAGGTGCAGGTCTTGGAATAGGTATTGGTGGCGGTCAGAATCTTCTGATTGATCATGAAGAGATTTTGTGGGCTATTTATGAAGGTTGGACTATATATCGAAAGTTTGTTAATCAGACTGACGGTATTAATAATAAGATTGAAACATGGAATGGTGTCTGGTTAAAAAACCGATTTTCGATTGCGTATAATCCACAATTTCCTGATTCTTTTAGGCCTGTGAGTGTCAGCAAAAAGGGTGAAATGCAAATGGAAAGACCGACATGGATAGAAATCTTTTCAATGCTTTCATTTCGATTTGGCGGTTCTAATCTTACCGCTTATGTATATCAGTTCAGTAAAATGAATACGACAATCGGATTTATACAGATAAATTTACCGGAAATAAAACGATTGTATGAGATATATCCTGTTTTATTTCCTGACAGTATAATTGAGCCGGAAGAGTTGATGAAAAATTTTGAAACTGCCTATGGATTTTTAAGAGTATGTCAAAATGGTGTTATAGGGCTAAGACAATTAGAGCCAAAGGATGTTTTTTCTACTG